>JAUMYZ010000014.1 GCA_030528385.1 Moraxella sp. | reverse complement strand
ATTAGGAAATACCCAGTAGTGATATTGGGAGTTCCCGAACGATAGGGAGGGGAGGTCAAGTAATACACGCAAAATAGCAAGGGGTTGTGGTGCAAGTGGCACAAGACGCTCTTGTCTCATTTTCATGCGATAAGCTGGAATGACCCAAACCGCCTTATCGGGGGGCGGTTGGCAAGATTGGCAGTAACCAGTTCAATGCGGTGCATGATGGTATATTTGTATTTTTCGCTGGTCCATTGTGGCGTGTGCAGATTCACCCATTCATCTATCACTTGTTGCAAGGTAACATCTGTTAAGCCAAGTATTGCTAAGCGTTTCTCTTTTTCTGCCAAGACCCTAGCTTCTTTTAGCTGATTAGTGGATAATCACCCAGTTTTTTACGTGTGCGTTTGCCATTTTTGGTGTATTCAAGTGTCCAAGACTTTTTGCCAGTTGGCATGACATCAATGGATAAGCCTTCGCCGGCTGATAGCGAGCAGCGTTTTTCGGTGGGTTTTAGCCCTTTGATTTTGTTGTCGGTGAGCATTGTTGTGTGTATCTCGTGTGTGGCTGTGTGTTGCTGTGTGTGTAAAATCGTTTGATGTTCGTTGATTTACTATGATACATGATGACTTTATGAGATACAATAAGACAATAAAAAAAGCCTTGATTTACAAGGCTTTTTTGATGGTTGATGACACTTAAAAATATTTGATGATTTTTAGTGATTTTGATAGGTGGTGGAGATGGCGGGAGTTGAACCCGCGTCCGCCAGCACTACGCCCATGACTCTACATACTTAGAATCTGTCTATGGCTTTAATCCGCACCGAACCGACAGTCAGGTAGGCTTGGACGATTTGCTAAGAGTTCACCCAACGCATCGCAACGCTACGTCAGACTATCCTTTGTGCATTCGCATCGGGGTGAGCAACCAGACCAAAGGCAATCTGTGCCGACCCAAGCAGCCCTTAGGCTGCTAGTGCGTAAGTTTCGTCGTTTGCGACTATTTTAATTGTACGTTGATTTACAAGAGACATACGCTCTTGGTATGCATCATTGAGTTTCATTACCAGCGTCGAAGCCAGAACATCCCCATTCTTTTATTATAACAAAAATAACAATGTCTGGCAAGCCTTATGGTTTTATTTATTTATGCCAATTGTGGAAAAATCATTTTTAGACCTGCAATAAATACTTCAACCGCCACTGCCGCCAAAAGCATGCCCATGATGCGCCCTAGAATATTTAACCCAGTTTCTCCCAAAAAACGGCTAATTTTGCCTGCTGCCATCAAGCATGCGTAGCAAAAAACACTAATCACTAACCCTATTGCCAAGATAATCGCTATGCCCACAATTCCCTGTACGTGGCTTGAATAAATAATCACCGTTGAAATGCCGCCAGGGCCCATTATCATAGGAATGGCAATGGGCACAACCGCCACAGCGGTCAGCGACGACGTTTGTACATCCACTTCGTTGCCTTTGGGTTTGACAGGATTGCTGCCACCACTCATCATGCCAATGGCAATTAACAGCAATAAAATGCCCCCAGCCACTCTAAATGAACCAAGAGAAATGCCCAAAGCCTTTAACAAAAGCTCGCCCAGTACCGCAAAGACAGCAATGGCAACAAACACCGCCACACAAGCGATTTGGGCGATTTTTTTGCTTTCTTTGTCGTCATAATCTTTGGTTACTTGCAAAAACAAGCCCAATGCACCAGATGGATTAATCAGCACAATAAATGCCAAAAAGATTTTGACAATTTCAGTAACATCAATCACGTTTCTACCAAAATTCACACCAAATAGCCAGTTATTGTAACATAATGCCCCATCAAAATCTTGGCAAACTGAGCAATTTGTTCGTAAAACCCAAGATTTCATGATAGAATTTGCGTTTTGTTTGAGCGCAACTTGATATGCTTAGCGATTTTCTCACTCCACTTATTGAACCAAACACCGTTTATCAGCAGCAGCGCGCCGTTGTGCTCTTGTCAGGCGGACTTGATTCTACCACCTGTTTGTACTGGGCAAAATCACAATTTACTGACGTTATCGCCATCAGCTTTCGTTATGGGCAACGCCATCACAGTGAGCTTCACGCTTCACAAAATATCGCCATCACGCTTGGTGTGCATCACCGTATTATTGACATTGACATCGCTCAGCTTGGCGGCTCAGCGCTGACTGATGTAAACATTGATGTGCCCAACTATGATGCCAATAATCAAAGCGTTCCTGCCACCTATGTGCCAGCGCGTAACACCATTTTTTTGTCTTATGCGTTGGCGGTTGCTGAAGTTTTTGGGGCAAATTATATCGTCATTGGTGTCAGTTCGGTGGATTATTCTGGCTATCCAGACTGCCGCGCCGACTACATACATGCCTTTGAGAAGATGGCAAATCTTGCCACTGTGGCAGGGCGGCAGGGCAATAAGCTCTTTGTTGTTGCGCCATTACAACACCTTTCTAAATCACAAACCTTGCAGCTTGGTCTGGCGCTTGGGGTGGATTATGCCCAAACGGTCTCTTGTTATCAAGCCGACGCGCTGGGCAGAGCGTGCGGCGTGTGCGACAGCTGCGTTTTGCGCCGACAAGGTTTTATACAAGCCAACATTGACGACCCAACCCGCTACCAACCCCACAGCAAGTTAGACAACTAAATGGCATAGCCTAGCGCATAAAACAGCACCAACACCAGTGCAATCACCACCGTGCCTATATTGAGTTTTGTGTGTTCGCCTGCCACCAAGCGACCGACCACCAATGCCCCAAAGCCCAGCATGATACCAGTAACAATGTTGGCGGTCAGCACGATAAACACCGCGCACACCAGCCCACTCATTGCCCCAACAAAATCGGCAAAATCCAGTTTTGAGACATTGCCAAGCATCAAAAGACCCACATACATCAGCGCTGGCGCGGTGGCGTAGCTTGGCACTAAAAATGCCAATGGCGCAAAAAACAACATCAACAAAAACAGCACACCCACCACAATGGCCGTCAACCCAGTTTTGCCGCCAACCGCTGTGCCTGCCGCCGATTCAATATACACCGCCGCTGGCGCTGTGCCAAAGAGCCCCGACAAAATGCTGGACAAAGAGTCGGCGGTCAGCGCTTTGCCACCATTGATGATTTGTCCGTCTTTATCAATCAGTTCGGCTTGTGAAGCCACCGCCCGAATGGTGCCTGTGGCGTCAAACACTGCCGTCATCACCAAAGCAAACACTGCAGGAAGCACCACCGCATTTAGTGCGCCTATGATGTCTAGGGCAAATAACTGTGAATTTTCGCCAAGGGTGGGCAATTTAAAAATTGACCCCGAAAATTTCACCGTTGGGTCAAACAACAAGCCAACCAAGGTAATGCCAATAATCACCCACAAAATACTGCCTTTGACTTGGCGTTTTTCAAGCCCGATAATCAGCACCAAACCAATCAGCGACATCACCACACCAAAGGAAGTAAATTCACCCATCTTAACGGGCAATCCTGCGTCATTTTTGACCACCAAGCCCACGCTGTTGGCGGCAATCAGTAGCAAAAACAGTCCAATACCAATGCCTGCCCCGTGCGCAATGGAGCTTGGCAAGTTTTTTAATATCCACGCGCGAATGCCAGTAACAGAAATCAGGGTAAACGCCACTCCCATCAAAAATATCGCCCCCAGCGCCACAGGCACGCTGACATTTTGTCCGACCAAACTAAAAGCAGTAAACGCCGTCAAACTGATGGCGCAGCCAATCGCCATCGGCACATTTGCCCACAAACCAATCAAAATTGATCCCAATCCTGCCACCAAACAAGTCGCCACAAATACCGACTGGGCATCAAACCCTGCCTGCGACAGCATGCTTGGCACAACAATGACCGAATAAACCATCGCCAAAAACGTGGTCAAACCTGCAATCACTTCTTGGCGCACCGACGAGCCGCGCTCTGTTACTTTTAAATAAGAAAATAAAGACATAAAACACCCAAATTGTTACCCAATGAAACAAAATAAAATTGGTTATTTTACTGTAAAGCAATATCTTTGACAATTTGCATTTATTTGCCTTTTTAGGTAGGCGTTTGCTTTTTTGTGATTTGAGATAATTGTTTTTTTTAAGTAAAATGGTTTTATTTTGGGAAACGATTATGCAAAACACTCACGAAACCATCACTTTGCCAGATTTTGCGGTGCAACTTGTGTCTGCAGACGCGTCCAGCAGCATTAGCTTATTGCAACTCATCAAAGATGCGCAGCTGGGTTTGATTTTGTACTTTTATCCTAAGGACAACACCCAAGGCTGCTCTGTACAAGCTGTAGAATTCAGTCAGTTGTTGCCAGAATTTTTGCAAAAAGGTTATCAAGTGGTCGGGGTTTCGCGCGATGGTATCAAGTCGCACCAAAACTTCATCGCTAAAAAAGCATTGGGCATTGGCTTAATCAGCGACACCGATGAAGCGCTGTGCCAACATTTTGACGTCATCAAAGAAAAAATGCTTTACGGAAAAACCCATCTTGGGGTGGTGCGCTCAACCTTCGTGTTTGATGGCAATGCCCAAATGATTGGCGCATTTCGCAATGTCAAGGCCAAAGACCACGCCAAACAGCTGCTTGCCATGTTATAAATCTTTATGAAAGTCATGCATTTGTCTTCGTCATTAAAACACGACGAATCAGAACGCGGCATTTATGCCATCACGCACGCTTTGATGAAAGCTGGACACCAGTCCATTGTTATTGGCAGTGCCAGCGATGACGATGAGCTGGTTGGGCGGCTGCTGCGTGATGACACTTTGTACTATCGTTTGCCCATGCCCAAAAAATCGTGGTGGGCGCTTCGGCACATCTTTAGACTAAGAAACCTTATCACCAAACACGAACCAGACATCATTCACATTCATTCGCGCACCCCTGCATGGATATTGCGTTGGGCGTTATACCCATTGCCCAATGACAAAAAACCCAAAATCGTCGCCACCGTTTATGGTTTTTATCCATTTACCACCTATGCCAAAGCGTTGTTTGATGCCGACATCGTCATCAGCGCTTCAAGAAGCATTGATAAATACCTAAGAGAAAAACTTGATGAAAAGCATGACTATTTAAGCCCCATACAAAAGCCACAAATCGTCTGTGTGCGTCGTGGGGTAGACACACGCAAATATCCTTATCGCCATCATTCATCTGTGCATTGGCTTAACAGCGTCTTTGCTCAGTATCCAGAGCTTGAACACAAAAAATGGCTGGTTTTCCCCACGCCTATTGGCGCCGAATACGGACAAGATTGGTTGATTGACATTTTGGGCAATTTACAAAAAAAATTTGACGACATTCATGCCGTCATCATGGAAGAAGAACAATTCAATCTAAGCGACCAAGACGTTGCCCAAGAAGAATTCACCCAAAAGCTGGTGGCGCTTGACTTGGCGCAGCGTGTAACGTTCATTGGTCGCAGACCGCCCGACATGAAAGAGTGGCTCTCGTCTGCCAACATCGTATTGGCGCTGGCAAGTCGTCCTGAAAGTATTGGCATGACCGCCATACAAGCCATTCATCTTGGCACGCCTGTGGTTGGCTGGGCAAAAGGTGCTTTTGCGGATATCTTAAGTGCGCTGTACCCACAAGGTTTGGTCAAAGAAGAAACCGCCATTGCTTTGTGCAAAGTCATCAAGTTTCATTTACAAAACCCGTTGCGTCCCGCCCTAACGCACGAATACACCATTGAGCAGATGGTCGCCAACACCCTAGCCATCTACCAAAGTTTGGTGCCCAGCTGCACATTGGTCAACAAAGACAAGCGCGATAATTTGGTTTGCGTCAAAGCCAACAAAAAACCATAACAGCACGATGTGGCACTTTGCACGGATTTGCACTGCATTTTTGCCTTGGCTGGTGTTGGAGCGGTGTTTATTTGTTTGCTGCCAAATCCAATTGGACATCAATATGGGGATTTATTGGCAATGGTCAGCTGCAAAGTGAGCAAACACCACCTGCCATCGGCAACATAGCCCAATCCTACACCACCCACATGGCAGACTAAGCGTGCGTGAAGAGTGTGGGCAAAGCTGGCAAAAAAGGACGGCGATTAGGCATGGGCAGCTTTATGTAAATGCTGTACTGACTTTCGTTTTTAGCGATTGGCAGGTGGTGAGCGCAAATCGTTGATATTGGTTGTATCAAGCACGGTGAGTTTGCGTTAGCCACCGATAAAAAGTTAGAAAACACACGACGGTTGCCCGTTTCAAACAACGCTTGAGTGTCGCGACATTTAAAACTTTTTATCATGATGGTTGCCCCTTATTAAATGGCTTGATTATATACCGATAAAATGGCAAGTATAAAATCACATAAACCAAATTAAAAAGCTGTTTTGGTGGAGTGTTTGCTGATGCAGGCACTCGCCAAAGCCACCAATCGTTGCCAAAGTTGCGCAGAACAATTCTGACGATGTTTTGAGTAACGAACAAGGCTTCTTTGGTTGCTCGTGCTTTTCTTGGCAGCAATGCCCATCAAAATTTTGTTATAATACCTTTTATTTTTGTAGAGACAGTGCCATGTATCCATTTCTACGTTTAACCAAAACCATTTTAAAAAGTTCTTTGCGTTTTAAAAAGGGCAACACATTACACCTAACCGATGTGGGCGAGTTTTATTTTACTGCCAACATCAACGATATTGATAATTTTTTGGAGATGAATAATGGGCGCATTTTTACGTTGTTTGACCTTGGGCGCACCGATTTTGCCATTCGTACGGGCTTGGGCAAAAAACTGCTCCAAAAACGCTGGGGGTTGGTGGTTGCTGGCAGTACCATTCAGTACCGCAAACGCATTCGCGCTTTTGATAAGGTGGTGATGAAAACCAAAGTCAGCGCCATTGATGAGCGCTGGTTTTATATTGAACAAAGCATGTGGGTAAAGGATGTTTGTACTTGTACGGCGCTGCTGCGCACCGCAGTTACCAACATCAAAACTGGCAAAACCATCGCCACCAAAGACGTGATGGACACGCTAGGATACCAAGATGTAACCATGCCGCCCGACGCTTGGGTGCAGGCGTGGATAGATGCCGACAAATTGCGACCTTTTCCTGTTGGACGTATATAAAGTTGTCAAATTTATATACGACCTTGTTATTGTCCATAAAAATCCCCCATAACGGGGATTTTGTGTTGGTGGGGTTTAGAGTTTGCAGGCGCCGCCTTCACAGCCGTCCACGTCATCTTGGGAATCGTCAGCACCATCTCTGGTGTTGTGATAATATAAGGTTTTGACGCCGTATTTGTAGGCATTGAGCAAATCTTGAATCAAAATTTTCATGGGCACTTTTGCGCCTTCAAATTTTGCTGGGTCGTAGTTGGTGTTGGCAGAAATGCTTTGGTCAATAAATTTTTGCATGACGCCCACCAAACGCAAATAGCTGTCATTGTCGCCAATTTGCCAAAGCAGCTCATACTGACCCGCCAGTTTCTCAATCTCTGGCACAACTTGTTTTAAAATGCCGTCTTTGGACGCTTTAACAGACACCAACCCCCTAGGCGGCTCAATGCCGTTGGTGGCGTTGGCAATTTGTGAGCTGGTTTCTGATGGCATCAGCGCCGACACGGTTGAGTTGCGCAGCCCGTATTGCTTGATGTTGGCGCGCAGACTTTCCCAGTCCAAATGCAAAGGTTCAAGGCAAATCTTGTCTAAGTCCTTTTTGTAGGTGTCAATCGGCAAAATGCCTTGGTTGTAAGTGGTTTGGTCAAACCAAGGGCATTTGCCTTTTTCTTGGGCAAGTTTGTTGGACGCCTGCAACAAATAATATTGCAAGGCTTCAAAGGTGCGGTGGGTCAGCCCAATGGCGGCATTGTCTGAATAACGCGTGCCATTTTTGGCAAGATAATACGCGTAGTTAATCACGCCCACGCCCAGCGTACGACGGTTGATACTGCCCTTTTGGGCGGCAGCCACTGGATAGTCTTGATAATCAAGCAGCGCATCAAGCGCCCTAACAATCAACTCAGCAGGCTCTTTGATGTCTTCTAAGTGATTGATTTTGCCTAAGTTAACTGCAGACAATGTACAAAGAGCAATTTCGCCGTTTTCATCATTGATGTTGGTCAGTGGGGCGGTGGGCAGGGCAATCTCCATGCACAAATTTGACTGGCGAATGGGTGCAACGCTTGGGTCAAAGGGACTGTGCGTGTTGCAATGGTCCACATTTTGGATATAAATGCGTCCTGTGCTGGCACGTTCTTGGAGCATGGCACTAAACAAATCACGGGCAGAGACTTTTTGTTTGCGAATGCTGTCGTCTTGTTCGTATTTGGTGTACAAGCGCTCAAACTCTTCTTGATTGACAAAAAAGGCTTCGTACAAACCCGGCACGTCTGAAGGACTAAAAAGGGTGATGTCTGCGTTCTTAATCAGGCGGGTGTATAGGGTTTTGTTGATTTGCACCCCATAATCCATATGGCGCACGCGGTTGTCTTCAACGCCGCGGTTATTTTTAAGCACCAGCAAACTTTCAACTTCTAAGTGCCACAAAGGATAAAACAAGGTTGCCGCGCCGCCGCGCACGCCGCCTTGGGAGCAAGATTTTACCGCCGCTTGAAACATCTTAAAAAAAGGAATGCACCCTGTGTGCTGGGCTTCACCGCCACGAATGGGGCTGCCGAGTGCGCGAATGGCGCCAGCGTTAATGCCAATGCCGGCGCGCTGGGAAACATAACGCACAATCGCTGACGTTGTGGCGTTGATGCTGTCCAAACTGTCGCCACACTCAATCAGCACGCAAGAGCTGAATTGGCGGGTGGGGGTGCGCACCCCTGACATGATGGGCGTGGGCAACGAAATATAAAAATTGCTGGTGGCGTCATAAAAGCGCTTGACATAATCAAGACGCACCGCTTTGTCATAGCTGGCAAACAAACACATACCAACCAGCATATACAAAAACTGTGGGCTTTCAAAAAGTTGCTTGCTGACGCGGTCTTGCACCAAATATTTGCCCATCATCTGTTCAACAGCGGCATAAGCCAGATTCATGTCGCGATTGTGGTCAATGTGGTCATTGAGCTGGGCAAATTCTTCTGCGTCATAATCTGCTAAAATGTGTTTGTCGTATTTGCCCGCTTGAGTCAGTTTTTTGACATGGTCGTATAAGTGTGGTGGCTCAAACTCGCCATAAGCAATTTTGCGCACATGAAAAATTGCCAAACGCGCTGCTAGGTACTGATAGTCGGGCGTTTGGGCAGAAATCAAATCGGCGGCTGCTTTGATGATGGTTTCGTGAATGTCGCGGGTGGCAATGCCATCATAAAACTGAATGTGTGAGCGCAGCTCTACTTGTGAAACCGACACATTATGCAAGTCTTTTGCCGCCCAAGTGATGACTTTGTGAATTTTGTCCAGATTGATTGGCTCAAAAGTGCCGTTGCGTTTTTTTACTTTAATGTTATCAATATGTGTCATGTTGCTGCCTTTGTGTTTTAAAATTGATTTATTTTTCAATGAAATAACAAACCCAAGATATGCGCGATTAAACACTATATATAGTGTGTGATAATCAAAGGAGCACAATATATCCTAAATTTTTGCAAAAAACTAGCTTGTTTTTTGTGGTGAATTATGATTATGATGGCGCGTTTTGCCAAAAAACTTGCCCCATCAAAAAGCGTCCGTGTTATCTTATTGCCAAAGCAGGCAATTTTTTTTAATAAAAATTTGTTTTTGTTTTTTTGTGATACATAATTTTTGTTATAAAAAACGCACCCATCATGAGTGCGTTGTTTTGTTGTCGTTGTTAAGCGGACACCATCAAGCTGGCGTTGCCCCCAGCGGCTGTTGTGTTGTGGCTTTGGCTGATTTCATGATACAAACGCGCCATGTCAAAGCCTTTGCTGGCGTCAATCACGCGGCGTATTGCCCCATCAAGCCCTGCCAAGCGTAGCTGCTCATCAACGGACAAAGCTGTAAGCGCAACGACAATGGGGTTGTGATCCAAAGCGTCGGTTTCAACCACTTCCAAAATGCCTGCCAATTCGTCTGCCCAAGCCGCCAAAGCATGGTTGGGAGCGATTTGTACTTTGGTGCCACTGGCTGCCAATATCGCCAAAACGTTGGTGGCTTGGTTGATGTCGCCATCGGTCATGGTTACCACTTTGGGTGCGTGCCACGATAGGGTGTTGGTCTCGCCTGTTGGCCCTGTTAACGTTAGGCTTGCCTGATTTAGGCAGGTTTGTTTGATGTTGTGGGCAATATTGTTTAAGTTTTGACCAGACAAACGTTGATTGGCGACTTTGAGTACTTGTTGCAGGGCAAAATCATTGACCGTACCAGCCACATCAACGCTTGGGGTGTGCCATGTGTCTAGGCGACTTAGGCGCTGCAAATAAAAAGGTCCGCCCGCTTTTGGTCCTGTGCCTGACAATCCATGACCGCCAAAGGGTTGAACGCCCACCACCGCACCAACGATATTGCGGTTGATATAAATGTTGCCTGCTTCAATGCGTTTGGCGACATAAGAGATGGTGTCATCAATGCGGCTGTGGATACCGTGTGTCAAGGCGTAGCCTTTTTTGTTGATGCTGTCAATCAACTCGTCAAGCTCATGGGCTTCAAAACGCACAACGTGCAAAACAGGCCCAAAGACTTCCTTTTTGAGTTGGCACAAGTTTTTGAGCTCAAACATGATGGGCGATACAAATGTGCCATGCTCACCGTTTTTGATGGCGACTTCATGATAGGGCGCGCTTTGTTTTAGGGTGTTGATGTGGTGCAGTAAGGATTCTTGGGCTTCTTGGTCAATCACAGGGCCAACATCGGTGTTTAGCATGGCAGGGTTGCTCACCACCAGTTCGTCCATCGCGCCTTTTAGCATGGCAATGGTGTGCTCGGCAATGTCTTTTTGCAAACACAAAATGCGCAGTGCCGAGCAGCGCTGACCTGCTGAGTCAAAGGCCGAAGCCAGCACATCAAGACATACTTGTTCTGCCAGTGCTGTGCTGTCCACAATCATCGCGTTCATGCCACCTGTCTCAGCGATGAGCACAGGGTTGTCGGTGCGTTTTGCCAAGATGGCGTTAATGCGTTTGGCGACGTCGGTTGAACCTGTAAAAATTACCCCGTCAATGCGCATGTCGGTGGTCAATGCAGCGCCCACATCGCCAGCACCAAGCACCAGTTGTAATGCGTCTTTTGGTACGCCTGCTTCGTGCAGCCAAGAGACCGCCAAATGGGCAATCACACTGGTTTGTTCGGCAGGTTTGGCAACCACTGTATTGCCTGCTGCCAGCGCTGACACCACTTCACCCACAAAAATCGCCAACGGAAAATTCCAAGGGCTAATCGCCACAATCGTGCCAACAGGACTGTTTAATTGTAGGCGCTCAGCTTCGTCAGCATAATAACGACAAAAGTCCACCGCTTCACGCACTTCGGCAATGGCATTTAGCAGTGTTTTGCCCGCTTCGCGCACCGCCATCATCATCAAGAGTGCCATGCGCTGTGGCTCTTCCATCAAGTCGGCAAAACGGCGCAGCATGTCGGCGCGCTGTTTGGGGGTGGTTTTTTGCCAAGCGCTTTGGGCATTGACGGCAGCGCCAATCACATCGGGCACGCTGTTTGGGTCAATAAACGAAACCTTGCCCACCACATCACGACGGTCAGCAGGATTGAGCACGTGGTGTGCGCTGGTGTGCTGAACCTGAACGGTGGTCAAAGATTGAACATCAACGTCAATCTGCGCCGCTTGGTTCATGTTTGTTTGTAGGGACGATAAAACGTGTTCATTGGACAAATCCAAGCCTTTGGAATTTGGGCGCAAGCCATACAAATGACGTGGGTTTGGGGTCAAAGGATTGCTGCTGATGTCATTGATGTCAACGCTGTCTAGGGGCGATGTTACCAGCTCGTCAATGCTGACTTTGTCGTCAACAATGCGATTGACAAACGATGAGTTGGCGCCATTTTCTAGCAGGCGACGCACCAAATAAGCAAGCAGAGTTTTGTGTGTGCCAACAGGGGCATAAATGCGCACGCGTCTGCCGAGCTTATCGCCGACCACTTGGTCATACAGCGTTTCGCCCATGCCGTGCAGACATTGAAATTCAAAGTCTTTGTCCTTGCCCAGCTCATAAATGGTGGCAAGGCTTTGGGCGTTGTGGGTGGCAAATTGGGGGAAAATGGCGTCTTGGGCGGCAAGCAGCTTTTGGGCGCACGCCAAATAAGCGATGTCGGTATGGACTTTGCGGGTATAAACAGGATAGCCATCCATGCCGTCCACCTGCGCCCATTTGATTTCGCTGTCCCAATACGCGCCCTTGACCAGACGAATCATCAGTTTTTGGTTATTACGGCGAGCAAGGTCAATCAGATAATCAATCACAAAGGGACAGCGTTTTTGGTAGGCTTGCACCACAAAGCCAATGCCGTTAAAGCCCGCTAAATCTGGGTCAGACACCAGCTTTTCCATCAAATCCAGCGACAACTCTAGGCGATGGGCTTCTTCGGCGTCAATATTAAGACCAATGTCATAGCTTTTGGCGAGCAAATACAGTTCTTTGAGTTTGGGCAGCAGCTCGTCCATCACGCGTTGGTGTTGGGCACGAAAATAACGCGGGTGAATGGCAGAGAGTTTGACCGAAATGCCGTTGCCATCATATACGCCGCGACCTTTGCTGTCTTTGCCGATGGCATGAATGGCGGTTACATAATCGTTAAAATAACGCTGGGCATCGTCGGCAGTCATCGCCGCTTCACCAAGCATGTCAAAACTAAAACGATAACCCAGTTTTTCGCGCGCTTTGCCGTTGGTCAGCGCTTCGGTGATGGTTTGTCCTGTAACAAACTGCTCACCGAGCATTTTCATGGCGTAGTTAATGCCCATGCGGATAAAGGGTTCTCCGCCTTTTTGGAGCAGGCGAGTCAGGGTTGAGCCAAGCGACTTTTCGTTGACGTTGGCGGTCAGTTTGCCAGTGAGCACCAAACCCCAAGCGGCGGCATTGACAAACATGGATGGGCTGTTGCCCACATGACTCTTCCAGTTGCCATCAGAGAGTTTGTCGCGGATAAGTTTGTCGCGAGTGGCGTTGTCAGGAATGCGCAGCAGTGCTTCTGCCAAACACATCAAGGCAATGCCTTCTTCGCTAGAGAGCGAAAACTCGTGCATCAGCGCGTCCACGCCTGACGATTTGCTGCGGTCGGCGCGCACTTGGGTAATCAAACGACGAGCCAGCGCTTGAATGTTGGTCGTCTCGTCAGGGCTAAAACGAAGTGTGTTAGCCAAATGTTGAACGGCAAGTTTTTCGTCCAATCGGTAAGCGCCAGTAATGGCATCTCTTAGGGGGCTTTGTGTGTGGGCAAACTTAAACATATTTTACCTTTTGGCAATCAATGATAACAAGTTATAAACATAAGTTAAACTTATGTCGCAAACTGTTTCATTATAGCACCAACCCCACCAATAACCAACCAAATGCGCCACCAAAACGCAAGTTGTCCACTTAGGTTGCTGAGCGGTGAAGCACTTCGCGCAGCTCAACGCTGGTATGGATTTGACTGACGCCATCTATCTTGCTTAGCCGACCCAAAAAGTCTTCGTAGTGGGACGTGTCTTTGGCGACCACCTTGAGCAGATAATCTTCGGAGCGCCCTGTGATTAGGCTGCAGCTTAGTACTTCGTCAAACTGGCTGATTTGTTGTTCAAAATGGGCAAAGCGCTCGGTGGTGTGTCTGTCCATGCTCACCGCCACAAACAGCGACATATGATACCCCAGTGCCTGCGCCGACGTTTGGGCGTGATAGCCGGTGATGACCTTGTTGTCTTCTAGGCGTTTGATGCGCCGAGTGGTGGGTGTGGCGGACAAATTGACTTGCTCGGCAATCTCTGCCACCGTCAATTTGGCGTTGGCGCATAATAGTTCTAAAATCTCACGGTCGGTACAATCTAGGGCGTTCATAACGTAAAATAATTTATGTTTTTAGTTGATTTTACTATAAAATGGATATTTTTTGGTAGTTTTACAATTTTTTTGTCTGAGATTTTGGACAAATTGGTGAAAAACGCTTGGCGATTTTTGGTATGATATAGACGCATTTGTCATCTATAGATGTAATCAACACACAATGTTAAGTTAAGATTAGGAACGTAGCCTTATGCCACATATTCTTCCCAAAAATCCAGCTTTTGACCACACAAAGTACCGCCCCTTTGCCTTTGCGCCACATTTGCCTGACCGCACTTGGTGTGATAAGGTGATTGACCAAGCACCAATCTGGGCGAGTGTGGATTTAAGAGATGGCAACCAAGCCTTGATTGACCCGATGACCATTGAGCAAAAGTTAAAGTTCTTTAAATTGCTTGTGGCGGTTGGTTTTAAAGAGATTGAAATTGGTTTTCCGTCTGCTGCTCAGGTGGAGTACGATTTTGCGCGCTTGCTTATTGAAGGCGGCCATGTGCCAGACGATGTAACCTTGCAAGTGCTTGTCCAAGCGCGCAAGCATTTGATTGAACGCACCTTTGAGAGCCTGCAAGGAGCCAAGCGCGCCATCGTCCATGTTTATAACTCCACATCAAAGGTTCAGCGCGACAAGGTGTATCAGCTGGACAAACAAGGCATCAAAGACATCGCCATCAATGGCGCAACGCTGGTCAAAGACATTGCCAAACAATATCCCGACACCGAGTGGGTATTTCAGTATTCGCCAGAGAGCTTTAGTCAGACCGAACCAGAATTTGCTTTGGAAGTGTGTGAAGCGGTGTGCGATGTGTGGCAGCCCCAAAATGGACAAGCGGTGATTTTAAATCTGCCTGCCACAGTGGAGTCGTCTACGCCCAACGTTTATGCCGACCAGGTGGAGTATTTTTGTCGCCATTTGTCGTGTCGTAAGGACGTGATTGTCAGCTTGCACACCCACAATGACCGTGGTTGTGGTGTGGCTGCCAGTGAGCTTGGTTTGATGGCGGGGGCTGACCGTATTGAAGGCACGCTGTTGGGCAATGGCGAGCGCACAGGCAATATGGACATCGTTACCATGGCGATGAACATGTACTCTCAGGGCGTTGACCCCAAGCTGGATTTATCACAAATCAGTGAGATTATCCAAGTGGTGGGCGAATGCACCAACTTGCCTGTGCACCCGCGCCACCCGTATGCAGGCGAGTTGGTGTTTACTGCCTTTAGTGGCTCGCACCAAGACGCCATCAAAAAGAGCCTAGATTATAACGAAAAACACCAAGAGACCAACGAGCATTGGGACGTGGCATATCTGCCCATTGACCCCATGCACATTGGGCGTGGTTACCAAGATGTGGTGCGCATCAACAGCCAGTCGGGCAAGGGTGGGGCGGCGTATATTTTGCAGCGCCATTATGGTTTTGATTTGCCCCGCTGGACGCAGATTGACTTTGCCAAAGTGGTACAAACTCAAGCAGAAAGTTTGGCGCGCGAGCTAAAAACCGATGAGCTGTTAGAGATTTTTACCGACACTTATCTGACCCAAACCGTGTTTGCGCTCAGCGATTATCAAATCAACAACAAAGGCGGTGAAGTGAGCTTTCAAGGTCAAGTTGCCGCCCCAGATGACGTACTAGAAGTCATCGGACAGGGCAATGGTGCTTTATCTGCGTTTATTGATGGGTTGGTTAAAGCCACAGGCAAGCAAATTCATGTTACCAATTATGCCGAACATGCCATCAACACCAAAGCCACCCAAAGCACTGCTGATGACCACTTGGGCGACAATCAAACCCACAGCGCTGCCGCCGCTTATATTCAATTAAATGTTGAAGGTCAGATTTATTCAGGGATTGGCGTGTGTCGCAGCACTGTGTCTGCCATGCTAAAAGGCGCTTTGTCGGCACTGTCGCAGGCGTGGTAATCCATGACCCCCAAAGCTGTCATGGTTTTGGGGTGTGTTTTCGCTTCAGATTAGCAAACATTGGTTTATGCAGCTTTCTATTGCCAGCTTTTTTCAAAAAATTTTAAACGACTTGTACCAAAGCATTTATGTGCTGCTTGGTGGCTCGCTAGATGATGGTGTGGTCAACTGGGCAGAGCGTGGGCTCACCTTTGCCACCATTGGCATAAAAATCACCATTTTGTTGTCTGTCATTGGGGTGGTTTATTGGTTGCTGGTGTACATCATCAAACACATCAAACAACCGCTGCGCTTGTCCCAAAGACAAGTGTGGGTTTTGCGTGCGGTGCTGCGTTATATGTGGTTTGTGATAAGTTTGCTTGCCATCATGAGCCAAATTGGCATTCAAACCAGTACCGTCAAAGCCACTGCCAAAGCCGCCACTTGGGCAGGATTTTATTATGTGCTTTGGGCGACCAGTGGACAAATGGTTGCCAGTGTGTTGCGCCATTATCAGCTTAATGCATCCATTGAGCAGCTGCTCAAAAACATGATTTTGGTCGTCATCATTGTGCTGGCGCTGGCAAGTGTGTTGGCGCAGTTTGGCTTTGACATCGTCTCTTTGGTGGCAGGTCTGGGGATTGTGGGTTTGGCGGTGGGTTTTGCTGCCCAAAGCACGCTGGCTAATTTTATTGCTGGTATCACCATTTTGGTGGAACAATCGTTTCAAGTGGGGGATTGGATACGTCTAAATGGCAAAGAAGGGCGGGTGGTAAAAATCTCTCTAAGAGCCACACAGATTTTAGACCGTGATAATATCATCATCATCATTCCTAATTCTACCATGTCGTCGTCAGAAGTTACCAATCTGACATCCAAAAAAATGATACGCTTTGATGTTAAAACACGGGTGGCGCTGGATGCCGACATCAAACAGGTGCGCGAGCTTATCATCAAAACTTTGGCAAAAGATGAAGTGGTGCTCAAACACCCTGCGCCGCTTGCCACCGTCAGTGAAGTGGGCGAATATGCCGTGTATTTGGTGGTGCGGTTTTGGGTTGCCCCTTTGTCGGTGGCGCGTATTCCCATCATCAAAGAACAAATCAACGAAAAAATCAAAAAAAGTCTTGACGATGCAGGCATTTGTATTCCTTATCCGCACATGCACATCACAACACCAAAATCCGCCGAGCAAATCCCAAACACAGCGCCCACACTCCTTGATAAACAAAATAAGCAGCATTTATGAAACCATAAAGCTGTGTTATAATGCTGGGTTTGGTTTTTGTGTTGATTGAGAGATGTATGCCCCCCAAAATAAGCCCTTTTGCGTCGTTTGATGTGCAAAATTTTAATTTAGTGATTACCTGTGCCGATGGGCTTGAAAACGCCTTATTGACCGAGCTGGCTGCTTTTGGGCTGGCAGCTGAGCAGGTGCGGACAGGGCGTGTGCGCGTGGCGGTCAGTCTTGCCAAATTTTATCATATTTGCCTATATAGCCGTGTGGCAAGCCGTATTTTGTTGCCTATTGGCGAGTACCATTTTAAACAAAAACCCAGCACAGACAAGGGCAAAACCATCTTTGTGGCTGATGAAGATGTGGCAAATGCCCTATATCACTTTGCCAGCCGTTATGATTGGACAGACATTTTTGGGGTAGACAACACCTTTGCCATACGTCTGTCGGTGGACAAGCGTTTGACAATCAATCAACAATTTGCCACCTTGCGTATCAAAGATGCCATCGCTGATTGTTTTAATCACAAGTTGGGCTCACGTCCCGACGTTAATGCCAAACGTCCACAATTTAGCATTTTTGCCACTGCCAACCATCAACAAGCAGAGCTATTTTTGGATTTGTCTGGCACCAGTCTGCACCGCCGTGGCTATCGTGTTGCCAATACGGACGCTCCCTTAAAAGAAAACTTAGCCGCTGCTTTGCTTTATGAATGTGGCTGGCACACAGGCAAGCATACCGCCATCATTGATCCGATGTGTGGCTCTGGCACATTTATCAGTGAAGCACTGCTTATGCGTACCAACTATCCTGTGGGACTTGATAAAAGGGCGGATGAATTTGGCTTTTATGCGTGGGCGTATCATGACGATGAACTTTGGCAGCAGACGACAAATAGTGCCCTAAATCAATTTCATGACAATTTAGCCAAACTTGAAAAAGAATTTATTAACGGCACATTTGTTGCCCTTGCGATGGACGCTAACACACAGGCAGTCAAAGCCTGCCATAAAAATTTGATGGCATCTGCTCTTGTTTCTGTTGCTCATCATATCAAGCCAGAACAACGACCGCTTGCCCAAGCACATTCGGTGTTAGCGACCGTTTGTCGCAATATTGCTACCGATTATCCACTCATCATCACCAACCCCCCTTATGGTGAGCGACTGGGTGATGGCGATTTTATCAAGCCTTTGTATCAAGGTTTGGGGCTAATCGTGGCAGACAGCTTGCGTGGTACTTGCCAAAAAGCCGATTTGGCAGTGCTTGCCAGTCATATAGAACACGCCGACACCTTACCCATCATAGAGCCAAAAACCCTAAAATGCCATAATGGGGCATTGACAGTGTATTTTCGTTGTGGGCAAATGGATTTGACCGACAAACCAACATTGATACAAAGTTTTCAAAAACGCAATGTGATTTGTGATGACAGCCAAGAATTTATCAACCGCTTACAAAAAAATCTTAGCACACTAAAGAAATTGGCCACCAAAAATAACGTGAGCAATTTGCGAATTTATGACGCTGATTTGCCCAATTATAATGTTGCCATTGATTTATATGGCGATAAAATCCACATTCAAGAATATGCCCCACCCAAACAAATCCCTACCGATGTTGCTAGGGCACGATTTAATTTGGTATTATCGGCAGTGAGAGAAATATTTGACGTTCATCGTGAAAGTATTTTTATTAAAACTCGTGCCAAGCAATCAGGCAATGACCAATATAGCAAAAATGATGTCAGTGATAAAAAGAAAAAACTCTATGTCGCCAAAGAAAATCACGCATATTTTTATGTCAATTTTACCGATTATTTGGATACGGGTTTATTTATTGACCATCGCAATATGCGTGAAATCATCAAACAGCAAAGTGCCAATAAAAACGTATTAAATCTTTTTGCTTATACATGCAGTGCCAGTGTGCACTCTGCCCTAGGCGGGGCAAAATCGGTAACCAGCGTGGATTTGTCCGCCAATTATTTAAACTGGGGCAAACAAAACTTTGCTTTAAATGGGCTTGATTTGCAAGCCGTCCGATCAGATGGGGCAGACAAATACCAATTTATCGCCACCGATGTCTTTGAATGGATAAAAAATAACACCGAGCAATATGACGTGATATTTATAGACCCGCCCACCTTTTCTAATTCCAAAAAGTTTTATGGCACTTTTGATGTGCAAAGAGACCATGTGGCACTGATTAACCGTGCGATGAACAGATTAACCCCAAATGGCGTGTTATATTTTAGTAATAATTTTAGCAAATTTGTCTTAGATGATAATTTAAAATCTCGTTATCAGATAGAATGTATTACCGATAAAACCATCGGCTTTGATTTTAATAGCAAAAAACCCATTCATCACAGTTTTATCATTCGTCATAAAAACGCCAAAGCCAATATCAGTGATGACAATCGCACAACAAAACATGATAATGTCAGTCAAACACATCGCAACACCCACAAAAAAGTGTCTGACACAAAAAAGAATGCGCCTTATCACAGCTTTGGTGTCAAAAAAGCCGATAACAAACAAGATACTCGCCAAAAACGTGGCAAAAAAGACGATATAAATGCCAAAAGATTTGGTCGTGATACTCATCAATCACCAAAACCCACACAAAAAATCCGCTATGATAAAATAGATGGTAAAATGGTGGCAACGGTGCCAATTGATGAGACCAATGCCGCAGAGCCAAAACCCAAAAAATACCAAGTAAAAAAATCTGGTCAATAAACCTTAAAAGATGACAGAGCAAACAATGAACACACACTTAGACAACGATGATGGCAATGATAATCATGACATTATCCATGCCTTAACACATGGCAGTACGCAAGATGACAAAAAGCATGAGTTTGATGGTGGTATCACATCAGCCCGCTTTAAAAAGCTCCAAAAAAAGCTCAGAAAAGAAGTGTCTTGGGCGATTCGCGACTTTAATATGATTGAAGATGGCGACGTGGTCATGGTGTGTGTCTCTGGCGGTAAAGACAGTTTTACGCTGCTGGACATTTTGCTGTTTTTAAAGAAAATCGCTCCCATTAACTTTGAAGTGGTGGCGGTCAATCTTGACCAAAAACAGCCCAATTTTCCTGAGCATATACTGCCTGAGTATTTGTCCAAACAAGGCATTGCCCACTACATCTTAGAAAAAGACACCTACAGCATTGTCAAATCAGTCGTTCCCGAAGGCAAAACCTATTGCTCGGCGTGTTCACGGCTAAGACGTGGCTCGCTGTATGGCTTTGCCAAGCAAATCGGAGCGACCAAAATCGCCTTAGGTCATCATCGTGATGACATTTTGGCGACTTTCTTTTTAAATTTGTTTCATGGCGGTAGCCTAAAAGCCATGCCGCCCAAGCTGCTTTCTGACGATAAGCAAAACATTTTAATTCGCCCACTTGCCTATGTTGCCGAAAAAGACATCATCAAATACGCCAATTATAAAAAATTTCCCATCATTCCTTGTGGGCTGTGTGGCAGTCAAGAAAACCTGCAGCGAGCGATGATAAATGACATGTTAAGACAATGGGACGATGCCCACCCCAAACGCCTAGCCAGCATGTTTAAAGCCTTACAAAACGTTGCTCTCAGTCAGCTGGCTGACCGTACGTTGTTTGATTTTGAAAGTCTTAAAACCGAGCGGACGGACGATGAACGGCTGTTTGAAGGCGACAACATTCAAGTAGGCGTCAGTGATGAACTGGCTAAGATGGGACTGCCAACCAATCCTGCGGTACAAACCTTTAATCCCAAGTTTAGCAATAAAATCCCCACCATTAACCCTGTACTTGACTAAGCTGGTGGTATGATAATAAAAGCTATATTGGCAGTCGTGCTGCTGGTTGCTGTCATCGGGCAATGTTTGCTGATTTATTGGCTGGGCGGCTACAATCCCACAGAGTTAAATAAACTGCTGTCTTTATGGCAAAGTTTTGGGATAGAGTTAACATCTTATACAACATTTGTGCTGTCCATCAGCCAATCGGCATTGATGTGGCTGGCTCCAATGCTTAGTTTGTTGGTTGGTATGTGGACGATAATTAAGCAAAATCTGGTGTGGGCTGTGTTGGCAGTTGTTGGAGCGTTTTTGCTGATGGCAATGCTGGCATGGGCAGTTTATAACCCACAAATGACGGTCTCCATGTAATCCACCAAATGTTGATAAACCTATTTTAGAGAGAACGCGATGAATATACCAAACATGAATGTGATGATTAGTGCCGACCAAATCAGCCAAAAGGTTCAAGAATTGGGGCAAAAAATCAACGACCACTATCAAGACAGTGGCAAAGACTTGATTTTGATTGGATTGCTGCGTGGCTCGGTGATTTTTATGGCGGATTTGTGCCGAGCGATTGCCAAACCGCACGAGTTGGATTTTATGACGGTGTCTAGCTATGCCGATGGTACAACTGTTTCTAGTAAAAATGTCAAGATTTTAAAGGACTTAGACAGCAGTATCGCTGGCAAAGATGTGCTGATTGTAGAAGATATTATTGACTCAGGACGCACGCTTGCCAAAGTGGTGCAAATGCTGCAAACCCGAGAACCCAACTCCATTGAGCTGTGCACATTGGTGAGTAAGCCGTCGCGCCGTGAGATTGAGATGGACGTGCGTTTTTTGGGCTTTGAAGTGGAAGACAAATTTATCGTGGGCTATGGGCTAGATTTTGACCAAAAATATCGCCATTTACCCTATATTGGGGAGATTGGATTATAAAGCATTTGTACTTTTTATTGTTATATGGTTTGGGCGGTTGCCAAAGATTTTGTGTCAAGTTTGCTTGCTTTAAAAGTTGATGGCAATTCTCTGAAACCCATTTTCTTTTTGTACTGACTGACCCAAAATGTGCGCATTTGTTGTGCGCTGGGCAGATTTGAGAAGATTGTCATACGTTGTGGCAGAATTGGCTTGATGAATACACTTGTGCGTGCTGGTGTGGCAAAGTTACCAATATTGTTAATTATCACACATCAAGACCACCCAACCCCACCAATGGCAGGGTAGGGCTTTGGCTTGTTAATGACGGAAATGACGCATGCCTGTAAAGACCATCGCAATGCCGTGTTCGTCAGCGGCAGCAATGGTTTCATCGTCGCGCATAGAGCCACCTGGCTGAATAATGCACTTAATGCCTGCTTTGGCGGCATTGTCAATGCCATCGCGAAATGGGAAAAAGGCGTCTGATGCCATGACTGCGCCTTCAACTGCCAGTCCTGCATGCTCAGCTTTGATGGCGGCAATGCGCGCCGAATTAACGCGGCTCATCTGACCTGCGCCAATGCCGATGGTTTGGCGGTTTTTGGCATAAACGATGGCGTTGGATTTGACGTATTTGGCAACTTTCCAAGCAAAAATCAAATCGTCAAGCTGCTCATCGGTGGGTGCAATTTTGCTCACCACTTTTAATTCTGCTTTGTCAATCATGCCCAAATCTTGGTCTTGTACCAAAAGCCCGCCATTGACGCGCTTGTAATCTGCTTGGCTGGCGCGTTCGTGAATATTGGGCAGCTCACCACAGACCAACACGCGCACATTTTTTTTGCTGTTTGTGATGTCTAGTACGCCGTCTGCCACGCTTGGGGCGATGATGACTTCTACAAACTGGCGTTCTATGATGGCTTGGGCGGTGGCAACATCAAGTTCACGGTTAAAGGCAATAATGCCCCCAAAAGCAGATTCTGGGTCGGTTTGATAGGCCAAATTGTAAGCGGTTAAAATGCCTTCTGTGGATACAGCAACGCCGCAAGGGTTGGCGTGTTTGACAATCACACAAGCAGGTTTGGCAAAAGATTTGACGCATTCTAAAGCGGCGTCGGTGTCGGCGATGTTGTTATAAGACAGTTCCTTGCCTTGCAGCTGCTTGGCGGTGGCAACGCAGGCTTCTTTGGGGTTGGCTTCTGTATAAAAGGCGGCCCTTTGGTGGGGGTTTTCGCCATAACGCAACTCTTGGGCTTTGTGGAGTTGGATGTTAACAGTGCGTGCAAAGTTGCTGGTGGCGGCTGCGTCATCGCTGGGGGCAGATGCGTTGTTGGGCAGTCTTGCGCCAAAAAAGTTGGCAATCATGCCATCGTATTGTGCTGTGTGTTCAAAGGCCTTGACCGCCAAATCAAAACGCGTGGCATGGCTGACTTCATTTTGGCAAGCGATTTCATCCAACACGCGCTTATAGTCGTTTGGGTCGGTGATGATGCTAACATGGGCGTGGTTTTTGGCGGCGGAACGTACCATGGCAGGCCCACCGATGTCAATGTTTTCAATGGCATCAGACATGGTAACGTCTGCTTTGGCAATCGTTGCTGCAAAGGGATAAAGATTGACCGCAACGATGTCAATGCGCTCAATGCCGTGCTCGTTCATGACAGCGTCATCAATACCGCGGCGACCCAAGATACCCCCATGAATTTTGGGGTGTAAGGTCTTGACGCGTCCGTTCATCATCTCGCTAAAGCCAGTATAGGCGGACACTTCGGTTACTGGCACAGCCGCTTGGTGAAGTAATTGAAAAGTGCCGCCTGTGGATAAAATGCCAAAACCTGCTTGGCTGAGCGCTTGGGCAAACTCAACAATGCCTGTTTTGTCCGACACAGACAATAAGGCAAAACGCTTGGTGTTCATAACTCCCCCTAATGGTCAAACAATATAATTAAAAATTAGGTGGCGCATGATACCAGTTATTGCCTATTTTATAAAGCAAAATTACAAAAATGTTGGTGTGCTTTATTTTTATAACAGACCATGATTTTTGAGTTTGCTGCGCAATGTGCCGCGGTTAAGACCCAAAATTTTGGCGGTTTTGGATTGATTGCCACGCGTGTGCTGCAATACAGTGGTCAATAAGGGTTTTTCAAGCTCGTGCAAAAAGAATTCATACAAATTGGTGGCTTCTTGTTTGTCTCTGTCTAAACTTGCCAAATATTGTTTGACGGCAAACTCAACATGAATGCGCAAAGAAGCGGGTTTGGGGGTATTGGTCATCATAATTGTGGTTACTCACTGATGTTAAAATTACAGGTGGTGGCGTTTAAAACGCCGAGACACCCAACCAAAAGGTTGCTATTTGCTCAACACAAAGTCAATAAAATGGCGTTACTTCAACAGCGGTCGGCATTTTATCGGTTTGGGCGGTCAGCATGATACGTTTGCTTTGGTTGCCCAAAATGTTCTTTTGAGACTCCGATAAGTAATCGTATCTGTTTGCTATAAAGTCAGCAATTACCGTGCCATCTTTGTTTTTTAGGCGAACCAGTAGGTTGGGATAAAGCTGCTCTTCGTCGCTTTTGTTGTGAATGGTGATGATGATGTCGGTTGCTTGGGGGTGGTTTTTGAGTGTGGCATCAACCACAATGTTGGCAAGATTGGCGCTGGGTATGCTGCATTTGGCAAAATGACAAAAGCGCTGTATGCCAGATGCGTAGCTGGGGTTTTTGACCAAGGTGTCCAGATTAAAAATGGCGTATTGCACAGCCAATAATGCCAACAAAATAACACAACCAACAAACCACATAATCTGAACGCCAATGGGTTTTTTGGTGGCCAGTTGTTGGCTGGTGGGTTTGTTAGAAAAAACTTTATGCAAGGTGTTTTTTTTGTTTTTTTGGGCGTTGGTTGTTGCCACAGGAATGATGGTTACCAAGTCAATCTCGTTGATTTTGGTGTCGTCGCTGGCAGGCTGACTTGGTGGCTCAGGGCTGGAGCTAGAATCGCTCAACAATTCTTGCAACCAAGTTTCGTCTTCTTTGTCGTCGCGAGTGGTCTGAATGGCGTCTTTGGCAACAGTGATTTCTTTGTTTAAAAAGTCATTGAGCTCATCGTCGGAAAAATGCACCGACGCTGTTTTGTTGGCGGTATCACCGCCATCATCAATCAGCGTATCGCCAATCACGGTGTCGCTGCTGGGTGTATTGGCTTTTTGTGCAACAACGGGCGTTGGGATTTTTTCGGTGGTGGCATTGGTGGGTGTGGGCGTGTCAGCAACGCGATTGTCATTAAGTAAAAAAATCTGCTGGCAGCACCCGCATTTGGCGCGAGCTTTTGGGTCATTGAGTTTGGCGCTCGGTAGGGGGTAAATCGCCTTGCAATTAGGGCATTGGGTATAATGCGGATTGCTCATGTTGTTTCCGATATGTCTACTGTGGTTGATGACAACTGTAGCGTAAATGGTGGTGGTTTTTATGCTCAAATCAAAGTATCAATAAAAACCACTGTTTTGTAGGATACTGGCTATCGCAACAAAGTTCAATGGCGTTATGCTACTAGATTGTATGGGTATTTACAAACATTTAGGGGTTAACTGCGTTTAATAGCAGATAAACGATGCCAATGGCAGTCGTCTTTGTTTTTATAGTAAAAAGGTGTATCCACATCAAAATCAAGACGATAGGCATCTTGCACTTCTTGGCTTTGGTTTTGTATCAGCCCTGCAAGGACAATTTTGCCCCCTGTGGTGAGCAAACTGGCAAAATAAGGCGCAAGGTGAATCAGGGGTTTTGCCAAAATATTGGCGGTAATTACGTCGGCGCTGATGGTGTGTTGTGCCCAAAAGGCTTGAAATTCTTCGGGCAAAAATGCCGTCAGCTTGTCAGACACGCCATTGAGCTTGGCATTTTGGCGCGTGGCAAGCAAGGCTTGGGGGTCAATGTCCACAGCGAACACTTGTTTTGCTCCCAGCAGAAGCGCTCCCACGCCCAGCACGCCTGAGCCGCAGCCATAATCAACCACGATGGCGTCGCTTAGGTCTTGCTCGGTCAGCCAGTCCAGACATAGGCGCGTGGTGGCGTGATAACCCGTGCCAAAAGCAAGCCCAGGGTCTAAAATCAGGTTGATGGCGTTTGGGTCGGGTGCTTGTAGCCATTGGGGAACAATCCAAAGATTGCCCTGACAGGCGATGGGCTTGTAATGGCTCATCCACTCGCGCGTCCAATCTTTGTCGTCAAGCACGCTAAGCCAAACGCGACTTGCGCCAGTTTCTGCGCCGATGTTTTGGGCAAGATTTTCAAAGTTGGTATTGGCAAAGCGGTCGTCGGAATTGGTGTCAAAAATGGCGGTCAAGATGACATCGCCCCATAGGGGTTCTTCACCAGGCATGGGCTCAAAAAGCGGCTCATCGCCGGCGTCTTCCAATAAAATAGACACCGACCCTTGTGCTTCAAGCAAAGTTTCGGCAAGAGCCACTTGGTCTTTGGTCAGTTGTAGATGGATTTGTTGCCAAGACATAAAGATTCCTTCTTTGTATTAAACTTGGTTAGCAGTTAGGGCAAAACGTCTAAATCGTCAGCACTGATGGCTTTGGTTTTGGATTGGCAAAAGTTGGGGTCAAGCCGACAAATCGCTTCTTGTAGGGCTTCAATGCGCGCGTCTTGGGCTTGAATGTGGTCAAGCAAGGCGGCAATGCTGCTTGCTACGGGGTCTTTGTTTTCGGGGTTTAGTCCATAGGCGTTGAATTTGTCGCCCGATTGTGGACAAGACTCGCTTTTGGGGGCTTCTTGGGTGTGTTTTTTGTCAATCATGCGCGCCGCTGAACCAATCATGGTGGCGTTGGCAGGCACAGGCTTGACCACCACCGCGTTAGAGCCAATTTTGGCATTATCGCCCACACAAAACCCGCCCAACACTTTGGCGCCCGCGCCCACCACGACGTTGTTGCCCAAAGTGGGGTGGCGCTTTGTGCCTTTTTCCCAAGACACCCCCCCAAGCGTAACCCCGTGATACAAAGTAACGTCGTCGCCGATTTCGGCAGTTTCGCCAATCACCACACCCATGCCGTGGTCAATAAAGAAGCGTTTGCCGATTTTGGCGGCGGGGTGAATTTCAATGCCTGTGAGCAGGCGACCAAGGTGCGACAAGCTGCGCGCCAAAAATTTGTGGTCGTGCTGCCAAAGACAGTGTGCGCCGCGATGAACAATGCGCGCGTGTATGCCAGGATAGGTGAGTAAAATTTCAGGCTTGTTGCGTGCGGCGGGGTCTTTTTGTAGCACAGCATCAATGTCTTCATCAATGTTGTTTTTTAGTTGTAGCAGACGCTCAAAGATGGACATATGTTATCTCGTTGATAAAATTGATAAAAGATATATTGTAACACAAAACCAACGAAAAATTGGTGTGTTATTATGGTGTTTTGTTATTGCTGAGTTTGGCGATGATGGCACAAAGCAGTGCATACTCTTTTTGGTCAAGTTGTAGGCGACTGACCAGTCTTAAAAGACGCTTGGGCAAGTCTTTGAGTTCGGTGTCGCGCGCAAGATTGAGCTGACACATCAAAGCGATGATGTGGTCTTGGAGTTTTTGTTTTTGGGCGCAGTTGATGGCAGGTTCGTCCCAGTCGGTGCGTGTGATGATGGTCAGTGGCTGACTTGCTTGCTTGTTTTGTTGGGTGCAAGCATAAATGGCGGCGGCGATGACTTGAATGGCGCTGGCGACATTGAGCACAGGATAGGCGGGATTGGCGGGGATTTGGACGTGATAATCGGCATAAGACAGCTCACTGTTGGTCAAGCCCCTGTCTTCGCGACCAAATAAAATGGCGATGTTGGGTGGATTGCTGCTGCTGGCGACTTGTTTGATGATGTTGGCGCATTCGTCAGGGGTGATGACTGGGTGGGGCAGATGACGCAGGCGTGCTGATGCGGCAAATACCAGCGAGCAAGACGTGAGTGCTTCTTGAATGTTGGCAACGATGGTGGCGTTGTCCAGCACGCAGCTGCCACCTGCGGCGTTGGCATAGCTGCTTTCATCAATGGCAAGTTTGGGATTGACAACGCTCAGGCGTGACAGTCCCATGGTGTGCATGGCGCGCGCCGCTGAGCCGATGTTGGCAGGTAGGGTGGTTTCTACCATGATGATGGTGATGTTGTTTAGCATGGCGTGTGGGTCTTTTGTTATGTTTGATGGGTTGACGTGTATGGTCATACAAAATGTAAATGCTCTTGGCCAAATAGCTGTCTAAGCTGAGAAACCACTTCGTTGCTAGGATAAATGCGCAGGCGCTCATTGACAGAGACTTGGCAGGTGCTATAGGCGTTATACAGCGCCAAATGAACCGCCAAACAGCCGTCATGGATTTCTTGCGCCAAGGGGTTTGCTTGTTCGTCCACTTCTTGGGCACCCAAAAAGCTGGCAACTTCATCAGGATTGGGCGGACAATGCTCTTTGGACAAACCAATCAGTGCTTGTAAGGCTTGTGTGTCTTGGCTGTCTAATTTGATGTTGATGGCGCTTAGGTATTTTAGGCGACATTGGGTTAAGGTGTAGGCATTGTGCAGGCGTGAAAAAATGCGTCCATCGCTTTCTCGCACACTGACACGCACCACGATGATTTCGCCGACTTTGAGTATGTCTTTTAGGCGCGTGTATTGGTCGCTAAAGCAGCTAATCTCGTGGCGACCAGTACCATCATCTAGGCTGATGGCAACGCGGTTACCAAAATTTGCCACGTCCACAATCAACCCTGCCACGCGGCTGAGTTTTTTAAAGCCTGTTTCGCTAAGCTCGCTCAGACTGGGCACATTGGTGTATTTGCTTAGCTCTTTTTTGTATTCGTCCATGGGGTGCCCTGTCAAATACAAGCCCAAGGTGGCGTTTTCGCCTTTGAGTCGCTCTTGGTTGCTCCAAATCACATCAGGCAGTGGTGGGGCAATGCTCAGACCGTCATCAACTTCGGCAAATAAATCAAAAGTGCGCGAGAGTTCGTTTTGGCGGTTTTGGTGAGCAACTTCCATGGCAGCAGGCAGCTGTTCCCACAATCCACCACGGATATGGTAGCTTTGATTTTTGCCATCAAGGGTGGTCAAGTGGGGCTTTAGTTTGCTTGCCAAATCATCAAAGCAGCCCGCTTTTATCAGGGCTTCTAGGGCGCGTTTGCCCACCTTTTTGGTGTCAACGCGATTACAAAAGTTATACAAATCTTCAAATTCGCCGTTGGCTCTGGCAGCAACAATGCTGTTGACCGCATCTTCTCCAACGCCTTTGATGGCGCCCAGTCCAGAAATGATGGTGCGATGGTTTGGGTCGTTGGGGTCGGTTACAAAGCCCCATTCGCTGTGGTTGACGCTCGGTGGCAGCACCGTCAAACCAAAATTTTCTTTGCAATCGCCAATCAAAAACACCACCGTGTCGGTGTTGTTCATCTCTGATGTCAGTACCGCTGACATAAATTCGGCGGGGTAATAGTGTTTTAGATAGGCGGTTTGATAAGCCAAGACGCCATAAGCTGCCGAATGGGATTTGTTGAAGCCGTAGCCAGCAAATTTTTCTACCAAATCAAAAATCTGCGTGGCAAGTTCGCCATCAATGCCTTGGGTGATTGCCCCTTCTACAAAGACATTGCGCTGCTTTTCCATTTCTTCGGGTTTTTTCTTGCCCATCGCTCGGCGCAGCATGTCGGCACCGCCCAGTGTGTAATTGGCTAAAACTTGAGCAATTTGCATGACTTGTTCTTGATACACAATCACCCCGTAGGTGGATTCTAAGGCGGGCTGGAGCGATTGGTGTTGGTATTGGGCGTGTGGGTAGGCGATTTCTTGTATGCCGTGTTTGCGGTCAATAAAATCTGACACCATGCCCGATTCCAAAGGTCCTGGTCGGTACAGCGCACACATGGCGATGACGTCTTCAATGTTGGTGGGTTTTAGTTTTTTTAGGTATTTTTTCATGCCTGAGCTTTCAAGCTGGAACACGGCGGTGGTGTTGCCTGCTTGTAAGACGTGCTGATAGACGACGGCGTCATCCAGTGGCAAGGTGTCAAGGTCAATGGGGGGGCTGCCTTCTTTGGCGCGCCGCTTGTCAATGTTGTCAATGGCGGCTTTGATGACCGTCAGGTTTCTTAGTCCCAAAAAGTCAAATTTGACCAGCCCCACCGCTTCTACATCGTCTTTGTCAAACTGACTGACAAAATGACCTTCGTCGTCGCAATAAATGGCGCTAAAATCGCTGATATGATTGGGGGCAATCAGCACACCACCTGCGTGTTTGCCGACGTTGCGCGTGATGCCTTCTAGTTTTTGTGCCATCTCCCAGATTTCTACCGCCATGTCGTGGTCTACGGCATCGGGGTTGCTGAGCAAATCTTTGAGCTGTGGCTCTTGTTCAACAGCGTCTGCCAAAGAAATGCCTGGTGTTTTGGGAATGAGTTTGGAGATTTTGTCTGCCAGACCATAGGATTTGCCTTGTACGCGTGCCACGTCGCGCACCACCGCTCGCGCTGCCATCGTGCCAAAGGTGATGATTTGTGAGACGGCGTAGCGCCCATAGGTCTGGGCAACATAATCAATCACGCGGTCGCGCCCTTCAATACAAAAATCCACGTCAAAGTCGGGCATGGACACGCGTTCTGGATTTAAGAAACGTTCAAACAATAAGTCATAGTGCAAAGGGTCAAGGTCGGTGATGTTTAGTGCGTACGCCACCAGTGAACCAGCGCCAGAGCCGCGACCAGGCCCAACAGGCACGCCGTTTTCTTTTGCCCAGCGAATAAAGTCCATCACAATCAAAAAATACCCAGGAAAGCCCATTTTTAGGATAATGTCCAGTTCGTATTCTAGGCGTTCGTCGTAGGGCGTGCGCGTCTGTTGCCAGTCTTTGGTGCGTGATTTGATGGGGTAGAGTTTGTCAAGGCGGGCGTTTAGACCATCGGCGGCGGTTTTTCTAAAAAAGCTCTCAATGGTCTCACCATCAGGTATGGGAAAATCTGGCAGCACATTAATGCCAAGCGTTAAGCTGACGTTGCAGCGACTGGCAAGCAATTGGGTGTTTTCTATGACTTGGGGTAGGTCATCAAACAACCGCGCCATTTCTTCTTGGCTTTTAAAGTACTGCTGTTCGCTGTAGATGTGTGGGCGATTTGGGTCAGCCAGCACATAACCACCAGCGATACACACGCGTGCTTCGTGCGCTTCAAAGTCGGTGCTGATGGTGTCTTCTTTGCCCAAAATTTGCGTGGGGCTGGCGTTGATAAAGCGCACATCGTTGTGGGCGATGATGGGAATGCCTGCTTGTGAACCATAGATGATGGCGGCTTGGTTGTAGTCGTCTTCGCCTTTGTGAGTGCGTTTGATGGCAAGATACAGTCTGTCGCCAAAAGCCTTTTGCCAAGGTTTGAGCATGCTTAGGACGCGCTCGGGGTGGTTGCTTTTTAGGGGGGTGGCAATTTCGGAGCGGTGGGTCAAGATGACGATGACGCCGTCATTTTGACCAAATAAGGCACTCTTGGTAACGATGGGTGTGTCAATGAGTACTTTGCCGTTGTCTGCCAACGGGCGATTGGTATAACTGTCAGACACCAAGCGCAGTAAGTTTTGATAGCCTGCGTTGTTCATGGCATACAAAATAACGCTAAAATTGTCCGATTGGGCGTTTTTGTCAATATTGTCACCAACCACCACTTCAACCCCAAGCAGTGGCTTGATGTGCGCTGCCACACAGGCTTTGTAAAACTTGACCAGAGCAAAGACATTGTGCAAATCGGCAAGTCCCAAAGCGTGTTGCCCGTCTTCTTTGGCTTTTTTGACCAATTCTTTGATACGCACAATAGAGTCTGTGATGGCGTATTCGCTGCGCACGCCCAAATGTACAAATGCCATGATGTCCCCAGTTTTGATTTGGATGACCATTATAACATGGATAATTTGCCAAAATCACGGTACAATTTGTCGGTTTGCTTGTGCTTTGGGAGTGGTGATGTTTTATGTGGTGCAGTCCAACGACACGGACAAATTGGTGGCGCATTTGCTTGATTTTTATCAAGACAACACCAAACATACGTCGTTATTTAGCCCGTTTATGGTGATTGTGCCGTCTATGGTGCTTGGCGATTGGCTAAAAAAGACCATAGCGACAAAGGCAGGCATTAGCACTTTGTTTGCCGCGCAGTTTTGGGGCAAATATCAATGGCAAATGACCCAAAGGGTGCTGCAGCTAGACGCCCAAGCCCACCCGCACGAAGCCTTGGTGGTGCCAGAAGTTGCGGTGCTGTCGGCGTCCATCATGCGCTGGCGTATTTTTGGTTTTGTGATGGAACACATTGAACAAGACTTGATGGCGGTTCTTGAAGACGCGCACCCACTGTGTTTTTTGCTCAAGCCATTGTTGGACGAACACGGCAGCATTCTTGAACATCGGCTGTGGCAGGCGTGTGATGACGTCGCTGGCGTCTATGTGCGTTATTTGACCCATCGCCCCCATTGGCTGCTGGCTTGGGCAAATGGACAATCATTGGCAAGCCAAGTGTCGGCGATGATGGCTGATAAAGCGCGTTTTGAGCGCAAATTTGCCCCTGACACCCAAATACATGAAGATGTTTTGCCAGAGTGGCTGCAAGCGCATTATTTGTCGCTGGAGAAATTGTTAGGTTATTTGTGGCGTCAGCTGTTTTCGCAGACCTATTTGTATCGCATAAGCCTTGAGCGGCGTTTTTGGCAAGTGCTGTCTGGTGAGCGTGGCGCCAAGTTACAAGCAGCCGCCAAAGAAATGCTGCCAGAAAAACTCTATCTGTTTACCGTACAACAAATCCCCCAAGTTGAGTTGGCGTTTTTGCAACGTTTGTCGCTTTATCTGGATGTGGTGCTGCTGCATTTTAATCCGTCAATGTTGTTTTGGGCGGACATTGTGGACAAAAATTGGCTGTTGACGCAGCGCATTGTTAAGCCCCAAAGCGTGTATCTGAAAGATTATGGGCATGGTTTGCTCTCAAGACTGGGTAAGGAGTCGCGTGAGACCTTTGCCATGCTTGCGGACATGTCGGGGGGGCAATTTGGTCAAGACTGGCAAATTGACTGGCACGATGACTTTGTCAGTCCGATGGACAAAGCAAACCCCACACTGCTAGATGGGCTAAAACAAGACATTTTAATGCTAGATGACAGCCAAATGACGGCACAAGTCGGGCTTGCCAAAGAGCTGCTCAGCGCCTTTAGTCAAGAAATGCTCAGCCAAAAAAGTCGTCCCAAAGTGGCTTTGCCCATAGATGGGTCTGACAGCTTGTCCATTCACGCTTGCCACAGCCTTAGGCGTCAGTTGGAAATTGCGCGCTTGATGATTGCCAAATACCTAAATGAGCCGTCTAAAAAACGCCAACTTGCCGATGTGGTGGTGCTGTTGCCCGATGTGGTGGCTGCCAAAGACGTGATTTGTTCGGTTTTTCCTGAAGGTCGCGGCATTGATGGCTTGTATTTGCCCATCAAAATCACAGGTGTGCCCGACAAAGGCGTTGAAGAGTTGATGACAGCAATTATGGGCTTTTATGAACTGCTGGGTGAACCATCATCACGCTTTTATGCCAAAGATGTCTATGAATGGCTGCTGACCCCAGCATTGTATGAGAGTTTTGGACTAAGTTTTGAGCAGATGAAACGCGCTTGTGATTTGTTGGACAAGGCAGGATTTAAGCGCGGTTTTGACCAGCAGCAATTAAGTCTAACGCTCGCTGACGATGATTTGGATTATCGCTATAGTTTTGCTTATGCGCTTGACCGCATTGTGCTGGGATTTTTGTCGCCAAGCGACCATCAAGTCAGCACCGCCATGCACCCATTTGATTGGTGCGAAGACAGTTTTGGCGAAGCGGTTTTGCCTTTGGCAGGCGTGAGTTTGGCTGATGAACCGATGGTGTCAGCGTTAACGGCGATTTATCAAGGACTGATGGACAACCGCACAAAATATCAACAAGTGGACAAAGTGGACGCCATTTTAAACGCCATTGAAGATGAAGTCATCAATCGTTATTTTGCTGTCTTTCACCAAAGCCAAGCCATGCGCGCGATTTTTAATGCCAAAAACGCCATGATGGCAAGTTTGCGCGCGAACAAATATTACCACCGTCAGTTTAAGCATTCACAAACCGTTTTGGTACATCAAGCCAAAGATGATGTGCGTTTGAGTGTCAAATTTGTGTTAAGCAGTTTGTCTCAAGCGGTCAAATCACAAGCAATCAGTGCTGAGCCAGCTCAAGTCATTACCTTTGCCCGTTTTGGGGCGTTGCGCAGCGTGCCATTTGGGTTGACCGTCATGTTGGACATGAATTTATCGGCTTTTCCCAGACAGGACAATGTGATGTCTATGGATTTGATGCAGGCAGGACTTAAGCAGCGCGGCGACCGTTACCACGAAGACGATGACAACGGGGCGTTTTTGGACGCTTTGTTGTGCAGCAAAGATAAAGTGCTGATTTTTTATAATGGCATCAGCAGTGATGGCAAAAATTTATTGCTGCCCGCTTCGCCTGTGGGGGAGTTGATTCAGTTTTTAAAGACAGACGCGTTGTGGCGCGTTGCTGACTTGGACATGGAGATGACAGACGACACTGCCAATATCATCAAACAGAGCTTGCCCAAACTGCTTGAAAATTATTTGGTTTATCATCACGATGCCACCGCTTTTGACTGGGGGGTGTTTTATCATCACGACACACAAACCCTTGCCGATTACCAAGACAAACGTGCTTTGATAGAGAGTTATTTGCACGACAAATTGGTGCAGCTAAAGCGTCTGCAAAAGCGACAGCTGCCACCAGCACCATTGTGGCAACAAGTCAGAAACATATTAGATAACCCCCAGCCAAATCGCCAAAAGGTGATTGAACTGCCCACCAACACGCAGTTAAAACAGCTGGCAGATGGGCTAAGCACCGCTTTGGTGCTGGCCAGCGGCAATGCAGACGAACACATCATGGCGCAGCATTGGCTGTCTTTGGCTAATTTATTTAACATAATCTTTATTAAACAAGAACAAGTCAAAAAAATCATCCATCAAATCAATCATCTAAGCAAAACTTTCTTAACTGGCAAAATGCTCAGCGAAAACAGCAACCAAACTGTGCCACTGGATGAACCTTTGGCGCTGGACAGACTGCAAGACCATCAGCTTGGTGAGTTGCTGCTGCAAGTGCTGCGCAGTGGGGTGTTGGATGGACAAGATTTGACCAGATTGTCGCAAAAGCGTTTGTCCAAGATAATACAAAGCAAACAGACACATTCGCTCGCCACAAAGCAGCTGCAAGCGCTGTATTATGACAGTTTGTTGCCGGTGGGTGTGGGGCGTTTTCATACGCCGAGTTTGGCGCTGGCTCAGCTTGATGGGCGTTTTGGTGATTTTTTTGATGTGTTAAGCAATATCAAAGCGACAAAGCACCACCACGCCCGTTTTTTGCTTGACGCCATTTTTTATGTTCGTGTGGACAAACCCAGTTGTTATTCTGCGTTGATGACGGCGATTACCGAGCAAGAAATTGCACTTTCTTTTGCCGATGTATTGGTCAAAATTGTGGCGAGCATACCCAGCCAAGCCCAAGCGGTTTGGTTAAATGTCCTGCCAAGCACTGCCAGAGCCACCCATTTGTTTGGCTTTTGGACACATCATTTGTTGTGGCAGGTGGCAAGACAAACCACCAAAGCCGATATTGGCAAGGGGCTGGGCACGAGCATTTGGCATTTTTATCAAAGCAGTGATGAAATTGCTGAGTTTAAAAACATCAACACATTTGCTTTGCCGCCGATTGATTGGCGCACGGCAAGGGCGCAGCTGATGAACATGGTGGTGCTGGCACAAATTGCCAAACAAGTGCCGCTGGTGATGACCACAAGAGAAGCGCTGATTGCACACAAAGCTGGTGATGAGCCGTCTGCTGCCATGTTTAAAAAGTGGTTAGAAAAACCCTTTGGGCAAATGGCGCAGCAACACAGCAGCTGGCACAGTGATTGGCAACTCATCTTGGGCGGCGATGACGCCTTTGATGTGTTAAACATGCATTTGGTGGTGGCAGCGCCCTTATTTGCCATGATGGCAAAACATCTGCTGCCCCTGCCCACTGACCCATAAAATACAATGTGATGAACTTATGACAATACAGTTAGATGAGATTTCCCAGTTGCCTGCGTTGGCGTGCACCTTACAAGGGGGATATTTGATAGAAGCGTCGGCAGGCACGGGCAAAACATGGACGCTGACGGGAATTATTTTGCGTTTGTTGATTGAAAAGCAATACGCCCCAGAGCGTATCATCGCCACGACCTTTACCCGAGCCGCAGCCAGAGAGTTGCAAGAGCGTGTACAAAAGCGCCTAAGTGAGTTTTATCACTACATTTATTGGCTAAACAGTGCCAGACAAAGTTTTCCGCATTGGTTTGAGCAGGGGGTTTTTGCACAAAAACACGCCAATGATGTCATTAACGAAATTGCCAACGCCGCCAAAAATCAGGGCATTGGCGCTTATGATGACCCCATCAATCTGCATTTGATTGTTTATTTGTTGTCTACCGACGCTCACGCCATACAAATTGCCATTCATCGCATTTCATTGCTGCTGGCGACTTTGGATAAATTGTTTATTGGTACTTTGGACAGTTTGGCACAAAAGTGGCTTAAAGAATTTGCCAGTGAAATCAGTTATCAAGCAGACACCCAAATCAGCACCGACAGCGATGTGCTGACGCGTTCACTCATCCATGATGCGCTGCGTCGTGAGCATTTTTTCATGACCAAATCATCACCAAGATTGTATCGGTTGATTGGTGCAGACATCTTTAGCGACATTGATGGTGCATTAAAGGCGGTGAATTTGGCATTGCAGTTTTATAGCGCACCCATTGATGAGACGGCTGTTATTGATGATGGCGTTTTGGATAAAATTGATGCGTGGTTAGATGAGTTTTTGGCGCTGGATTTGTCGGTGTTTGAGCCGTTTTATGAGATTGGCTTTGCTGCTGATTATGGATTAAACGCCAGTTTGATTTTTACCAAAAATTTTGCGTTATTGGACAACATCATTGCTCTAATTAGACAACATAAAGGTTTATTTGTTGAGCATTTAAATAATGATGAAAAAAAATGGATAGAAAAGTTGGTGGATATTGACAATCTGCGATTGTTCAAAAAAGAATTTGCGCAGCAAAAGCAGGCGTTTTTGCAATTGCCTGTTGATTATTTGTTAGAGCTTCGCCAGCAAACAAAAAAAATCAACCACCTAAAACAGCGTTATCAATCTTATTTATACAGAAAAATCGCCATAAAAATACGCCAACAATTAAAAACACAATTGGAAAGCATGGGTCGGAGTACTTTTACTTTTCAGATGGTCAGATTGGTAGAAGCATTAGAAATTAAACCATCTTTGGCGCGTCATATCCAGTATTTATATCCTGTGATGTTGATTGACGAATCACAAGACATCAATGGCTTGCAGGTGGAGTTAATTTATCATGTTTATCTGACACATCTGGCAAAGGCTAAAAAAGACAACAAAAAAACAAGGGGGTTTTTATTGTTGGTGGGAGACCCAAAACAGGCGATCTTTCGTTTTCGCGGCGGCGATGTTGCCAATTACACTCTGATAAAAAATCATAAAAAATATGATGGCATTGATGATTTGCTAAATTGTTCTTTGAGTTTGACGGTCAATCGTCGTTCAAACAGTCGGTTAATTCAGGCATTAAATCGGTGGTTTACTCATCAACAAGACACCAATAAAACAAAAAACAATCACGCTTATCTTGGCAGCGGTATTTTTTATCAACAAATAAGCGCTGCCAATAGCACGCAAAGACTTTCTTGGCAAAATATGAACGGTGATGTTTTGCCAGATTATCTGAACAATAAACCCATCAGCGTATTGTCTCTTGGGGTTGATGATGGCGATGAGTTTTTTTTGCTTGCCAAGCACATTAACAGTGTTTTGCAAGGAAATCATACGCTGCTTGATGACAATGGCATTTGCCGCACCATTTGTGCCGAAGACATTGCCATATTGTCGCGCGATAAAAAACGGCTACAACTCATCAAAGAGCGTTTGCATGATTTTGGTATTGGTGCGATATCGCCCAGCGATGTCAATATTTTTAGCACTCAGGCTGCCAAAGATTTGTATCATTTATTGTCTTTAGTGATGGACAGCGCCAATCAGCAAAAAATGGGTTCGGTATTAACGTCTTCTTTATTTGGCATGAGCCTTGCACAAAGCATAGAAACAATACAAAATCATGGCATGGTGTTGGCAATTTATCTAAAAAACGCAAGAGAGTTGTTTTATGATTATGGGGTGGCAAGTTGTCTTAATTATTGTTTTGGGAACAATCCTTTTAAACATTTATCACAGCTTGAGATAAGTAATCAAGAAACCCTATGGCAACAAATCGCCAAACAAGGTCAAAGATATCTGGCGGATATTTGGCAATTAACAGAATTGATTATTCGCCAAGACAGTTTAAATAATAATCGCCATGAGCTTTATTTGTTGTCATGGTTTAAAAATATGATGTGCAGCAAAGAAATCCAAGACGACCACAAACAAATGGCACTGCCCAATGAAACGGGGGTGAATTTGATGAGCATTCATAAAGCAAAGGGGCTGGAATTTGCGATTGTGTATGTTTTGGGATTGGAAAAAGCCCCATTGAATACCGATGACGTTTTTTATCCTTATAGCGATGAACAATGCCAAAGAAGAATATCGGCAAATGCAGGCAATGATTTGGACAGCGAATTTTTTAAAAATAAAAATTATCAAGAAGAAATTGACGAAGCCAAAAGATTGGGTTATGTGGCATTAACCCGAGCCGCCGAACAAGTGTTTGTTGTTGCCAAAGACTTAAGAAAAAAAGAAAAAATCAATGACAGACCTTTGTTTTTGTGGTTTGAAAACACAGATAAAACGCTGTCTTTGCCAGAGCGATTGATTGACGATGTTGGTTGGATTAACATTGCGCATTGCCAAGATTTGATTGACCAACCCTATCAGGCAAAAGAACCACAACATCATTTGATTGACTATAAAGCATGGCATGACGTTTTTAAGATTGAAACCTTTTATGGAACTCACACAACCAGTGCCACCGCCTTAATGAATCAATACAGTGCTTTTACTGATAAAAAGTTAGCAGAAGATGAGATTTTTATTGATGTTACGGAAAATGCTGATGGCATAAAAATCGCTTATCAACCAAATGACATCAGGCAAAATTTTGATAGGGGCATAAATGCGGGAACATTTTTGCATACGCTGCTTCAATTTGTTGGTACAGCTGATAAAAAAGCCATCAGTCATCATATTGACCAAATCATAAAAAATTTAAGTTTTAATGCCTTATTTTCTAGCGATTTTTATTTAAACAATCAAACAAACAACTGTTGTAATGATGGCACATTGCAAAAAAATCATTTAGGGCTGGTGGAATGGATTTGGCTTATTGTCCATCAACCAATGATGGCTTCTAAAATTGCACTTGCTTCATTGGATGGCGGCAGTTATGTTCAGGAAATGGAGTTTGTTATTGGTGTCAATTCTGACTTTAGTATCAAAAAGCTCAATGATGTTTTTGAAAAATATAGCGACAAACCCATTGTGATTGATGATGAAAATCCAAATATGTGTTATCAGTTTTTAAAGGGTGAGATAGATTTGCTTTATGAACACGGTGGCAAATTTTATGTGGTGGATTATAAATCCAATTATGTGGGCAGTTATTTGTCCGATTATTGCCAAGAGACTTTGGAGTTGGTCATGCAAAGGTCGGGATATTGGTTGCAAGCCTGTATTTATCAAGTTGCGCTGCACCGATTACTAAAAATCAGAATTGATAATTATGTTGGTAATGAGCGGCATTATTTGGGGAGTGTGGAATTTATTTTTTTAAGGGGTGTTAATGACAATTATCCAGATTTGGGACATATTTGTTGGCAAGTTCCTGTTGATTTGATATTGGCTATGGACCGTTTGTTTGATGGTAATGAAGTTGAGTATTAACAATGATGCAAAAAAATCATATCAGCCGTTATATCAATAACAGAATTGTTTGTCATGGACGATGGTATCTGTCAAAAAATCACTTAAAAACAACCTTTGATGTCAATCATACCGATGAAAATATTTTTTATTTGTTGTATTTTGTGGTGTTAGGCGCTTTAGACGAAGGCAATACAGTATTGATATTAAAACAAAGCCAAAGCCCATATAAGCACCTATCAAACTGGCAATATGTGCTTTTAGAACCATTTGTCAGTCTTATCAATGATGAATTGTCTGGATTGATGGACTTTCAAACCATCTTTCATCATATTGATGAATTAAAAGCAAATCCAGATACATTGGCTTTATTTATTCAAAAGCAAAAAGAAAATTTGGCAAATTTATATCAGCAAAGCAAAGTCCTAAATACACATGGCGTGGACATGGCAAATGTCGCACAAACAGCAAACCATGTTGCGCAGCTAGAAAATATGCTATTGTGGGCATTGCGGTTTTATTTTTATAGCAAGCACAAACTTAATAATTCGTTGTCGGCATTTATTGAACGTCTACAAAAGCATTGTTTGTTGGCAGATGCCACTGGTGATGTGCCTGACAAGCCTTTGGTATTTTATGCCGACACAAAAAAACAGTACCTTTATGTTTGGTTAAACCGCATTTATCAAGCAGAGTGCGTGTTATTGGCTTGTGTCAATGCGATTGCTCATGCCAACGTGTTGGGGCTGAGTGCAAACATGCCTAATGGGTTAAATAATGAGCAAAAACAAGCGGTGCAGCGGGCACTGACTCAGCCTTTGAGCATTATTACGGGGGGTCCTGGCACAGGAAAGACTTTTACGGTGGCACAAATTGTCATGGCTTTATACCAACAGCAAGGATTTGACAGCTTGGCATTGGTTGCTCCAACTGGCAAAGCGGCGCAAAGAATGAAAGAATCTTTGCAGCATTCTTTGGGTACCAACATCAGTCTGCCCAGCCCTATGACCATTCATCGCTTACTTGGCATGGGCGTCAGTTCTGTGGCGCGCTATCATCAAGCCAACCCATTGCCCTATGAAGTGATTATTGTTGATGAAGCGTCCATGCTGGGTGTTGAGCTGGCTGCAGCGCTGTTGTCAGCGGTCAAGCAAGGGGCAAGGGTGATTTTGCTTGGGGACATACATCAGTTGTCGGCGGTAGAAGCAGGGTCGGTGCTGGCGGATTTGTGTCAATTAAGCTGCTTAAATCAAGCAAACACAGCTTTGTTGCAGAGTCAGCGCTTTGACAAAGATTCTGGGGTGGGGCAGCTGGCGCGTCTGGTCAATCAACCACACAAACACTCGCTGCAAGAAATTTTGTCCTTGATTGACACCAACCACCAAACCTTGTCCTTTATTAATATTGAAAAGCACAAAAATGCACATCTGCACGCCTTTTATGCGCAGCTATTGGCAAATTATGCCCATCATCAAGGTTATTTTTGGCAAACCAAACAATTAAAAGCCAAGTTTTATCAAATGAACCAAACACAGCAGCAGCGGCAGGTTGTCGGACTGATACGGCAGTTTAATGATTATCGGATTTTAACCGCGTCTCATTTGTCTTTGTGTGGTGATGAAGCAATTAATAATTATATACAAAATATGCACAAAAAGTACCTTGGACTTCACCCAAACAAAACACCGTGGTACCATGGCAGACCCGTCATGGTACTAAAAAACCGTTACGATTTGGGTTTGTTTAATGGGGATATTGGCATTTGCTTGCAAAGCGGCAGCAAACCTTATCAATTGTCGGTGTACTTTGATGGCGATGACATAAAAGCATACCCTGTTGGCATGTTGGACAAAACCATGCTGGCAAGTGCGTATGCCATGACAGTGCACAAATCACAAGGCTCGGAATTTGATGCGGTGGCGGTTGTGTTTGATGACGACAATCAACGCTTGCTGTGCAAGGAACTGATTTATACCGCCATCACCAGAGCCAAGCAGCAAGTGAGCATTTATAGCACGCCCAGCGCTTTATTGACCGCCATCAACACACAAACCGTGCGCCAAACAGGGCTGACTGTCATCGCAGACAGCCAAAACACCACCACTGATGGCAAAGATTATTGACATCTAAATTTGATGTGATATTCATAGTCGTCATCGCGACTAAGGCTGGGTATGTTTTTGCCAAAAACTGCGCCAACCACGCCGACGCTTTGGTCAATGACGCGTCCCATTTTTTCGTCAATCATCCCGTGATAGGTGGTGGTGTCGCTCAAAATGATGGGGGTCTTTGTGCCACATTGTTTTTTGGCACTCTCTAAGGCGTTTTTTTGGGCATTGACTTTGCTGTCGCCAAGCCCTGTCGTTTCAAAAGTATTGTCCGCTCGTTTGAGTACGGGTGCACTTGGTGTGCTTTGGCAAGCACTCAGCCCAAGAACAAGACCAACGACAGTCATGTTTGTTGCTTTATTAAACATCACATTTTCCCACAATAGCCAATAAAAATAAGAGTATAACAAAAAATCAGTTACAATTTGTCTTGATTTGATGATGTTTGGTTAAGACCAATAACAGCGCTGCAGGCAACCGATGTGGGCGCATGCCTGTTTGCTGATGGCAGACGCACGCCAGTGTTATCGTGGCGGCACTGGCGGATTTATTGGCAGCAAAGTCATCGTGGTTGCGATAAATGCTTTGCTCCACAACCAAACTGGCGGCATTGATGGTCAACCTGTCAATACTGACAATCAATTTGTCATCAATCAGCAGTGGTTGCTTATAACAAATGTTGGCACGACTGACCACAAAATGTATGCTCTCTTGCAATCCTTCCTTGGTTTGATTAAAAAAATAACCATCAAATCCCAAACTTGCCAGCCAATCGCGACGACAATTTTCAAAAAAGGTCAAATGATTGGCATGATAAACAATGCCACCTGCGTCGGTGTGGTTGATGTATACTTTATAAGTGGCAAAAAAGAGTGGCTCAGACATAAGGGTTCTCGCTGTTTGTGGTGATATTGTTGTGCTTTGATTGTACAAAAATCAGCAAATAAATTCAAAAGTTTGTTACAATAAGCCTTTATATTGAGTGATGGATAAATAATGACCACTTTTGTTAGTTTTAACATCAATGGGCTGCGCGCCAGACCACACCAACTGCAAGCCATTTTGGACATCTTTGATGCTGATGTCATTGGCCTACAAGAAACCAAAGTGCACGATGACGCTTTTCCGCTGCAGATGATACAAGCACTGGGTTATCATGTGGAATTTTTTGGACAAAAAGCGCATTATGGCGTGGCAATTTTGTCCAAAGTTGCGCCAATTTTTGTACAAAAAGGCTTTCCTTTTGCTGATTTGAATGCCCAAAGACGGCTGATTCACGCGCGTTTTGAATTGTCTGGCAAGCAAATTGACGTCATCAATGGCTATTTTCCACAAGGAGAAAATCGCAGCCATCAAACAAAATTTCCCATGAAACAGGCCTTTTATCAAGACCTAAACCACTATATTGATGAACTCAAAAGCGAAAATCGGCAGTTGATTGTGATGGGGGACATGAACGTTTCGCCCCAAGACAACGATGTGGGCATTGGCGCAGATAATGCCAAGCGCTGGCTTTCAAAGGGGGTTTGTTCATTTTTGCCCGAAGAGCGCCAATGGTACCAAGAACTGATGCGGCGGTCGCTGATTGACACTTACCGTAAAATCAAACCCAATACCAATGATGAATTTAGTTGGTTTGATTATCGTTCAAAAGGCTTTGAAAGCACACCCAAACAAGGTCTGAGAATTGACCATATTTTGTGCAGTGATAAATTGGCGGACTATTGTGTGGATGCAGGCATCAGCTATGACATTCGCGGACTGGAAAAACCATCAGACCATGCACCAATTTGGGCAAAATTTGCTTTTTAATTAAAATTGGTTAGATGTTTGAAGATGGCTTTTCTTAAATTATTTAACATAATCTCTTTTAACAAAAGACAAAATATCAAAAACCAACCCACTAAACAAAACCAAACCCATTCTCAACCAAAGGAGTTACCATGCCAGTAGGTGATATTAGCATACCCACAATCATTCACCCCATCAAAGGCGTCAATATAGGCGTCAGTCAAGCAGGGGTGCGCTACAGCAATCGCGACGACTTGACGGTTTTTCAAATCAGCGGACAAACAGCGCTCGTCAGTACACAAAATCAGTTTGCGGCAGCGCCAGTGCAAATTGCGCGTAAACACCATCAAAGCGCCAACCCAGCATTTTTGCTTATCAATACAGGCAACGCCAATGCTGCCACAGGACAAGATGGTATAGATAGGGCAACACAAACCTGTCAAGCCTTACTGGGCAAAGCTCTTGACAAAAAACTTGCGGTGTGTGCTGACATTGCCACGATTTTGCCGTTTTCTACGGGCGTTATTGGCGAGAGTTTGCCAAGCCAAAAAATCATTGACGGATTGGACACGGCGTTGGATAATTTATCACCAGACAATTGGCAACGTGCCGCTGGTGCCATCATGACAACAGACACCACCGACAAAATTGCCAGTGAAAAAATTGACGTTGGCGCTGCCACTTATCACGCCACAGGCATTGCCAAAGGCGCAGGAATGATACGTCCCAATATGGCGACCATGTTGGCATTTGTGGCAACAGATGCTTGTATAGAAAAGGCACTTTTACAGCGTATGCTGACCCAAATCACCAACCAAACATTCAACAAAATCACGGTAGATGGCGACACTTCTACCAACGATTGTTGCGTGTTGATTGCCACAGGAAAGGCCAGCGATCACTGCATTGGCGATGAAAGTGATGCGCATTATTTGGCTGTTTTTGCCATGCTCCAGCGCGTTTTTATGCGCTTGGCAACACTGATTGTGCGCGATGGTGAAGGCGCCAGCAAATTTATCACCATCAGTGTTACAGGGGGACAAAGCGTTGATGAATGCAGCAAAATTGCTTATAGCGTGGCGCATTCACCTTTGGTAAAAACGGCATTTTTTGCGTCAGACCCAAATTGGGGGCGTATTTTGGCAGCCGTAGGCAATGCTGGCGTAGACATAGACCAAAGTAAAATCACGGTATCGCTTGATGAAATCAACATTTGTCAGCGCGGCGGTTTGGCTGATGATTATACAGAAGCCCAAGGGGCATCGGTGATGATGCGCGATGAAATCACGGTGCGCATTGATTTGGGTCAAGGCAGTGCCAGCGACACGGTTTATACTTGTGATTTGTCGCACGAGTATATTAGTATCAATGCCGATTATCGCAGTTAACGTGATGGAGAGAACACATGAAACATTTTTTTGGTTTATTGATGATTGTGATGGCAAGTTTGGCACTACAAGCGTGTGTGCATAAAGTGGTTACCGTGCCTGTTAAAGTTGCCTATAAGACAACTAAAGGCGTGGTCAAAGGCACGGCCAAAGTGGTCAAAGCGGTCATTCCAGATGACAAGGAGTCCAAAAAAGATAAAAAAGACAAGGACAAAGACGACTAAAGCAAAACCTGTCATAGGACAGGTTTTGCTTGTTGTTTATTTTTGTACCCATTGACGAATTTTTTCTCGTTCTTCTTCGCTGGCGTTGAGCCAAATCTGCATAAAGCCATCTAAATTATTTTGGTTGGTAATGGCAGGCTGCGGACTTTGTTGGTTTAAGGAAGCGATGGCTTTTTGGTTGGCATAAACAGCGTCATTGCGCTTAAAAATGCCACCAATACCCCCAAAAGACGACAAAATGCCTTGGCGTTCTTCTGCGTTATTTGTTTGGGCGATGATTTGACCTTGGCTAACAACCGCCAGACTGGGGGCTTTTGCGTATTCTTTGGCGGTTTTATAAGTGTTTGGTTGGTTGAGCATCACCAATTTATAGTCTTGATTGTCGGACAAATCAATGGTGATGGTGATGTTACCCGATTTTAGATAATCATGGTTGCCGTGCGGCAAATCAAAAATGCGGTCATAACGTGCAGTAATAATATGGCGACCTGCTTCTAAGGCGAATTCGCGTTTTAGTGGTTGTAGGGCACCGTGCTTGATTTCTTGACCATTGATGGCGGTAACTTTGATGTTGTCATCAACCATCAATTTGACCTGTGCAAAGGCTTGACTGGTATATAATACTGCCAAAGAGCATAAAACATGACTAAGATATTTCATTGTTGTATCCTTGTGATTTGAATGTATCAATGACATTGCCATAAACATAATTATCAACTTCCAATTCCAACAAAAGCGTTTTTCGTTCAATGATGGATTTGGCTTCTTCTATGGTTTTTTTGGGCACCTGAACACGGGTCAAATGGGTTAAAAGCGACGCAATGCTGTCCAAAACAGCAATAATCCCGCCTGCATTTCTGGGTCCTTCGTCTATCAAATGGGTCAAAATCTCTTCGGGCAGACGCCAGTTTTTGCGCCGCAAAATAGAATTAATGATGGCAATACGGTCTGCCAAATCTTCGCCATTGGGCAATTTTAGGGCGGGGGCAAGCGACAGGCGCGTGGTCAAATCCAACATATGTATGTCAAGTTCACGCGCGGGTTTGTCTGCCAAAAATATCAATTGTTTTTTTTCTTTTCTGACCCGATTGATAAGATGAAACAATGCTTCTTGCCATTCATGGTTTTGGGCAATGGACTGAATGTCATCCAAAATAATTAGGTCAAAAGTTTCCAGCCCAACCAAAACATTGACATCATCGCTTTGTCTGCCAACCATCTCTTTTAATGATAAAATAACCGCATTGTCTCCACGCTTGCTATAAGTGCCATAAATCGCCAAAGCAAGGTGGGTTTTGCCAAAGCCTTTGCCGCCATAAATAAACAATTCTGACAAATCACCATCACACAACTTGTTGATGGCAGCAATAATGGGGGTATACCCTTGCGAAACAAAATCATAAAGACTGGTGTCTTGTCTGATGGCAAGATTTAAAGAAGGTTGCGATGATGTCATATATGACTCTTAATTGTTACTGGATAAATTTAACTGCATTATATATCACACTTATCTATTGATTTGCAAGCATATTTTGACGAAGCAAACTATCGCCATAATGACAGTTGTTTTGCCCCTTGATAAACGTCGCTTTTTAGGTAAGTGGCATAAGCGTGTTGAAACAACACATTGAGCACGGCAGACACTGGCAAAGCAATCAACATGCCCACAAAACCAAACAAAGACGCGCCTGCCAACACCGCAAAAATCACCCAAAGTGCCGACAAACCAATTTTGTCCCCAAGTAACAAAGGCTGCAGCACATAGCCTTCCATCGCCTGACCCACCATAAATGCCCCGACAATCAATCCTAAATAAATGGGGTCTAAACCAAATTGAAACAAGCCTGCAACCAACGCCGCCAAAATCCCCAAGCCAAAACCCAAATAAGGCACAAAACTGGCAATGCCAGCGCTGATACCAATAATTAGACCAAGTTGTAAACCAATAAGTTGCAACTGAATGGCATAAATAAAGCCCAGCAGCAACATCACAGACAACTGTCCCTTAACAAAACTCATCAAAGCGTGGTCGCAATCTTTGGCGATGGTGGCAAGCTTGCTTTGGTAGGGCTTGGGTATGGCGTTGTGCCAAGTGTGCAGACGCGCTTGCCAATTTATCAAAAAATAAAAAGTCAAAATCGGCACCATGACCACCAGCCCAATATTGTTGGCAACATTGACCCCAGAACTTAGGGCTTGCTTGATAAACGACTGCGCATCAGACACTTGGTAGTTGTCTTGTAAGTACATAATAATGGCATTAGACAAAGTGTCAAGCTCCAGACGCATCGGCAAACTGCCCATTTGCTGACCAATCCACACACGCCCAACTTTGTTGTACCACTGTACCGCCACAGGAATGGACTCCCAAGCAAGTTGCGCCTGAGCCCACAAAACTGGCACCAACCAAGTCAGCAACGCACCTGCAAAAATTGCACCTGCCACATACACCACCAAAATTGCCAACATACGGTGCATGATACGACTTAATAAGGTAACGATGGGATTGAGCATATAAGCAAAAACAAACGCGACAAAAAAAGGTGCAATGACCGAACGCATCAAAAATACAGTGTATAAAAAAACACCGACAAACACCAAAATTAACGCACGACGAAAAAAAGGGTCAAAAGGGCGGTATTGCATGATAAGCTCTTGATAAATATCTTAATCAATTTTAGCAGAATTTAAAAAACAGGCAAAGCCGTTCACCGTATTTTGTCAACCAATTGTCCATTGATAAAAGCAAGAAACTACGCACAAAATTCGTCTGCTAAGCGTACTTTTTTTTGTTATAATTGCGTTTATTTTTGACAGGAAAAACCATGACAACACCCACTTCTCTGAGCTATAAAGACGCTGGCGTAGACATTGACGCAGGTGAAGCCCTAGTTTCTCGTATCAAATCTGTGGCAAAGTCCACGACGCGCCCTGAAGTGGTGGGTGGCTTGGGCGGTTTTGGGGCATTGTGCCGCATTCCGCAAGGCTATCGTTCACCGCTTTTGGTATCAGGCACCGATGGTGTTGGCACAAAACTCAAGCTGGCACTGGAGCTGAGTCGCCATGACACCATCGGTCAAGACTTGGTGGCAATGTGCGTCAATGATTTGCTCGTTTGTGGGGCGGAGCCTTTGTTTTTTTTGGATTATTATGCCACAGGCAAGTTGGACGTAGACACTGCCGAAGCGGTGATTAAGGGCATTGGTGATGGCTGTCGGTTGGCAAATTGCTCGCTTATTGGCGGTGAGACTGCTGAAATGCCAGGCATGTATCATGGCGACGATTACGATTTGGCAGGCTTTTGTGTGGGCGTGGTTGAAGAGTCTGAAGTCATCACAGGCAAAAACGTCCAAGCAGGCGATGTGCTGTTGGCGTTAGCGTCCAGTGGCGTGCATTCCAACGGCTATTCGCTGGTACGCAAAGTCATTGAAATCACAGGCACTGACATCAACCAAGAAAAACTGGGCGATGATGTGCTGGCAGATTTACTGATGAAACCCACCAAAATTTATGTCAAATCCATCAATGCCTTACAAAAAGCCATTGGCAATGCCAACATTCACGCGATGGCGCACATCACAGGTGGCGGCTTGACCGAAAACTTGCCACGTGTTTTGCCCGATGAGCTGTCGGCACAAATTGAGCTGACGACTTGGCAGCTGCCCCCTGTGTTTGCTTGGCTACAAAAACAAGGCAACATCACCCAAGCAGAAATGTTGCGCACCTTTAATTGTGGCGTGGGTTTTGTGGTGGTTGTGCCAGCCGAACACGCCAAGCAAGCAATGGCGCTGCTTCAAGCACAGGGCGAACAGGTATGGCAACTTGGCAGCGTCGTTTTGCGTCAAGACAGTGCGGTGCTTTACCGATAACCAACCATCTTTGTCTTAATGTATCGGAAATGACATGACAACACAAACCTTAAAAATAGCCGTGCTGGTTTCGGGCAGTGGCAGCAATTTACAAGTCTTGATTGACAAACAACAAGCAAAGCAGCTGCCCATTGACATCGTCGGAGTGATTAGCAACACATCAGACGCTTATGCCATCACGCGTGCCACTCAAGCTGGGCTAAACACAGTGGTTTTGTCGCACAGCGCCAGCGGCAAACGCATGAAAATTGCCACCTTTGAAAAATACGCCTTAGAGCAGTTGCGCGCATGGCAACCTGATTTGGTGGTATTGGCAGGATTTATGCGCGTTTTGTCGGCAGAGTTTGTCAGTCAGGTGCCCTGTCCGATGATAAATTTGCACCCTTCATTGCTGCCAGCCTATAAAGGGCTGAACACCCATCAGCGCGTACTGCGCACAGGCGATACGCTGCATGGTTGCAGCGTGCATTTGGTCAGCGCTGAGCTGGATTCTGGTCAAATACTGACCCAAGCGGTTTTAAACGTCAGTCATCACGACACACCAACAACGCTACAAAAACGCGTGCAACGGCTTGAGCATGAGCTTGTGCCATTGACCTTGGCGTTGATTGCCCAAGGCGTGCTTGACACAGCACCAAACCACCAGTCGCCCTTGACGTTTTTTTATCCATAAAAAAGCACCCATCAAAAGATGGGTGCTCAATGGACAGATAAAATCAATGCAGTTTTGCCAGCCACTTAACCAGCGCTTTGGCTTGGACATTGGCATTGCCAATGTAGGTGGCGGGTGTGAGTGCGCGCAATCGTGCTTTGTCGCTGTCTGGCACAGCAGCAAGTTCGTCGCCATCAATAAAATCCAACATCATCTGGCGCGTCATGGCGTTGCCACGAGTTAATGCTTTTAACTTTTCATAAGGGTTTTCAATGCGATAGCGGCGCATGACTGTTTGGATGGGCTCTGCCAGCACTTCTTGGGCATTGTCCAAATCTTCTGCCAAGCGCTGGGGATTGACTTCCAATTTGCCAATGCCTTTTAAGCAGGCTTCATAAGCAATCATGCTTTGGGCAAAACCCACGCCAATATTGCGCAAAACGGTGGAGTCAGACAAATCGCGCTGCATGCGAGAAATCGGCAATTTTTCACCAAGGTGGGCAAATACGGCATTGGCAACACCCAAATTGCCTTCGGAATTTTCAAAATCAATGGGATTGACCTTGTGGGGCATGGTGGACGAACCCACTTCGCCATCTTTGAGCTTTTGTTTGAAAAATCCCAAAGAAATGTATTGCCAAACATCGCGGTTAAAATCAATCAGCACTGTGTTAAAACGGCGCATGGCGTCAAACAGTTCGGCAATATAGTCGTGCGGCTCAATTTGGGTGGTATAAGGGTTGAATGTCAGACCCAAATCTTGACTGATAAAGGTTTGGGCGTGTGCTTGCCAATCAATATCAGGATAGGCCGACAGATGGGCGTTGTAGTTGCCAACCGCGCCGTTGATTTTGCCCAAAAGCTCAACGCAATTTACCTGCTTGACTTGGCGTGCCAGACGATAAGCGACGTTTGCCATCTCCTTGCCAAGCGTGGTGGGGCTGGCGGTTTGTCCATGGGTGCGCGACAACATTGGCAAATCGGCGTGAGCAGCTGCCAAATCGGCGATGGCTTCAATGATGGCATTCATTTGGGTAAGCACAATCTGGCGACTGTCTTTGAGCATGAGTGCATAAGACAAGTTATTGATGTCTTCAGAAGTGCAAGCAAAATGCACAAATTCCAAACTGTCTGTCAGTGCAGGGTTGTTACGACACTTGTCTTTGATAAAGTATTCCACCGCTTTGACGTCGTGATTGGTGGTTTTTTCAATGTCTTTGACTTGTTGGGCGTCTGCTTGGCTAAAGTGGGTAATGATGTCGTCCAAAAATTGATTGGTGGCGTCGTCAAAGGGTTTGAGTTCTTTGATTTGTTCGTGGCGCGCCAAGGATTGTAGCCACCGAATTTCAATGGTAACGCGCGCTTTAATCAAACCAAATTCTGACAAATAGGGGCGCAGGCTGTCGGATTTGTTGGCGTAGCGACCATCAATAGGGGACAGAGCAGTAAGCTGATTCATAAAAATCCTTGTTGAGTTACAAAAATAGAACCCACACGCGTGGGTCTGTGAAAAAATTATTTGATTTCTACTGTGGCATTGTTGTCAATATTGGCATACAGCTCCAAAACGTCCCAGTTGGTCAGGCGAATGCAACCAAGCGACGATTGACGACTGATGCCTTCGGGCACAGGCGAACCATGAATGCCGTAGCTGGGTTTGCTCAGTCCCATCCACACCACGCCAACAGGGCTGTTTGGACCAGGTGGCAAGATGTAGCTTTTGGGATTGTCGCTGTCACGATTGACGGTGGCTTTGTAGTGGGGCATTTTAATTTTATTGACGATTTTGTATTTGCCACTGGGAGTGGACGTTGCCGAACCGCCGATGGTGGTGGGGTAGGTTGCCACCAGCTGATTGCCGTTATAAGCATACAGCACTTTGTCGTCGCGGTCAGCCACCACGTGCGTTACTCTGCCTTCAAAGGGTTTGCCTGTGTTGATGACAGTGATGGTCTCGCCTGCCACAAACTTCTTGTTGGGGTTGAGTTTTTTTAGATAAGCCACGTCCATATGAAAGCGCTCACCAAACATCTCAACGATGTTTTCATAATACAGACCCTTAAGTTTTGAGCGTGCTTCGGCTCCTGCTGGCAAAGGGGCAAATTTGGTGTTGACATCTTCTTTGGTGATGGTATAAGACACCAAGGCAGGTTGTTCTTCAGCAATGTTTTGGGTCAGTGCTTGCCACGTTGCTTCGTCCATCTTGCCTGTGGCGGGCAGTCCTTGAATTTTTTGAAAATTGACCAACGCTTTTTTGCTGTTCATGCCCCAACCACCATCAATGGGGCCAGGCGATGAGTGGTTCCAATCCAGCAACACTTGCAGTTTGACAGTCATGGCAGAATTGACTTTCATGTTGGGCGACCAAGTGGCTTCATTGACCTGCTTGGCGTAGCTGGACAAATTTAAGGTGGTATAACGTTTGGTGTCCTTTGGTTCAAGTTCAAGATTGTTGATGGCGGACGTGTCAACGCTTTGGACGCTGCTGGCTAGGCTGGGAATTTCTACATCGCCATAACTGATGTCACCATCACTGTCTTGATTTGCCCAAACTTGAGCGGACGCCAGCGCAATCATGGCAGAGAGTAGGGGTTTGACTGCAATTTTCATCGTTGTTCACTTATTTGTTGGTTGTTTGTGGGTAGATTAGCTCAATGGTGCCAGAAGCGCGGTAAACAAGTTTGCTGTTGCCACTTGCAAATTCTGGGGCAATATCAATGTCTGCACTCTCTGCGGCGCTGCGTGCCTTATATGCAAAATTTTGTGCTTGATAATCGGCATTGTCCAAATTGACAGACACAATTTTATAGCCCTTTGCGCCAAAGGCGTGGCTGATGTTTTGGGCGTCGTCTTGAAAACGTTGCACCGCTTTTTGCATTAGGTCTTTTTCTACGGCTTGTTTGTTTTGCTCAGAAACACCAAAACTTAGACCATCAACCACCATCGTTGATTGTAACTGACTGACAAACTCACTGACTTGATTAAAGTTTTGGCTGTGTATATCCAGCGATACAAAGCCAGTAAAGCCCACAATGGTGCCGTGTTTATTGTGGCGTGGATAGGTGTGCTGATGTCCTGTGCTGACGGTGATTTTAGGATATTTTTTGCTTGCAGCCAATGCCTGATTGATGGTGTGATTTAGGGTGTTTGCCAGCGTTTTGATGTCGTTGGCTTGGGCGGTTTTGCTCAATCGGACGCGAATTTGGTCATTGGCAATCTCTTGGCTTACTTGAGTGTTAAAGCTGATTTGATTGTAATTTTGTTGAGCATAAGACGCTGTCAGCAGCGACAATCCGAGCGCGCCAAATAACGCCGTTTTTAAAAGCTGTTTTTTCATCTGATTGTCCTATCTGGATTTTGACAAAGACGCCAACAAGTATATCATATTTTTGGCTTAACATTGTTAAGGGTTGTAGAAAAAAGTCGCTTGTTTGTGCGCTTTGTTTTTGAAAAAAATCCCAGCTTGCCACAGACAACGACGACAAGTTTTGTCAAGTTTGGTGCCAAAAACACCGTTTACAGCCACGCAAAATTAGCGTATTATTTGCACTGCTCGTTACTTTTGTTGGTTTATCTTTTTAGGAGTTTTTGGTATGTCAAACAAATTGTTTGATTTGATTGAGTCATCAGGGGCAAAGTGGGTGGATTTTCGTTATACAGACACGCAAGGCAAAGAGCTGCATTTGACTTTTCCTGCAGACAGTGTGGACGAAGACACTCTAGAAGATGGCAAGATGTTTGACGCATCGTCGGTTGCTGGTTGGAAAGGCGTAGAAAGCTCGGACATGATATTGCGTCCTGACCCGCAGACGGCGTACCTTGACCCATTTTTTGAAAGCCCAACGGTGGTAGTAACTTGCGATGTGATTGAGCCAGACACCTTGCAAGGCTATGACAAAGACCCACGCTCCATCGCGCGCCGCGCTGAAATTTACCTAAAATCTACAGGCATTGGCGATACGGTGTTTGTGGGTCCTGAGCCAGAGTTTTTTGTTTTTGATGAAGTGAAATGGGACATTGACATGTCTGGTGCCAGAAACACGGTCATCAGCGAAGCGGCGGCTTGGTCAAGCGCCAAAGACTATGCGTGGGGCAACAGCGGTCAGCGACCCAGCGTCAAAGGTGCTTATGCGGTGGTGCCGCCCATTGACCATTATCATGACATGCGTTCGGTGATGTGCGACCGTATTATTGATGTGATGGGCGCAGGGCGCATTGAAGTGCACCATCACGAAGTGGCGTCGGGTCAGTTAGAGATTGGCATTTCTTTTAACACATTGGTCAAAAAAGCCGATGAAGTGCAGCAGTTTAAATACATTGTTCAAAACGTCGCCAACCAATTTGGCAAAACCGCCACTTTCATGCCCAAGCCTTTGGTGGGGGACAATGGTTCAGGCATGCATGTAAACATGTCCATTGCCAAAGACGGCGTCAACACTTTTAGTGGTGATGAATACGCAGGTTTGTCCAAGACGGCGCTGTATTTCATTGGTGGCATCATCAAACACGCGCGCGCCCTAAATGCCATCACCAATCCCAGCACCAACAGCTACAAGCGCCTTGTGCCACATTACGAAGCGCCCATCAAATTGGCGTACTCCGCTTCAAACCGCTCAGCGTCCATTCGCATTCCCCATGTCAACAGTCCCAAAGCGGTGCGCATTGAAGCGCGTTTTCCCGACCCGTCTGCCAACCCTTATTTGTGTTTTGCGGCGATTTTAATGGCAGGCCTAGATGGCATTGAAAACAAAATTGACCCAGGCGAAGCGGCAGACAAGAACTTATACGATTTGCCCCCAGAAGAAGAAGCGCTTATCCCAACCGTTGCTCCCAATTTAGAAGCGGCGCTGCAAGCCTTACAAGAAGACCATGCCTTTTTGTTAAAGGGCGGTGTGTTCAGTAAGGCGATGATTGACGCCTACATCACCCTAAAAATGCAAGAAGTGCAAAAAATCAACGAAGCGGTGCACCCCCTAGAATTTGACATGTACTATCGCTGCTAATCACCGCATAAACCAGACAGACGGCATAAGTAAGTTCTTGTGCCGTTTTGTTTGTCGCTCAGATTTGGGTACAATAACATCAATTGTTTTGGTTGCTGTTATCATGATGAAAATTGTTTTTGGTTTATTGTCTTTTTGTTGGGTGCTGTCTGCTTGGGCACATCAAATCATCATCACCGAACCGAGCGAAGAACGCGCTTATCATCGCCCTGTACAAGACATTGTTGTGGAAGCCCAAGTAAGACCTGCATTGCCCGAAGGATATACTGTGGCAATTTTGCTCAATGACAATGTGGTGGCTGATGGTACCAAGACCAGCATAGGGACTTTGGACATCGCAGCTGGCGAATACCTTCTTACGGCAATCATCATGGACAAAGACGCAAAAACCGTTGCCAAAGACAGCAAAATCATCTACGTGATACAAAACGCGCCTTATGTAAAAAAGAAAATGACCGCCATTAAGGAGCGCCAAAACTATGAAGCGCTGCCGTGGTACAAAAAACTTGCCATTGGCATCAATCCCAAAGTGCAAGCACCGCCCAAAGTTACCAAAGACACACCCATTAGACACATTCAGTAATTTTTGCTGCCATAAAACAACGTCAAGGCGTTTTATAAAAAAATCCCCAAATCAGGGGAGATTTGGGGTGTAAACTGGAACTACCAGTTAAAAATGGCGCAGCGGACGGGGCTCGAACCCGCGACCCCCGGCGTGACAGGCCGGTATTCTAACCAACTGAACTACCGCTGCTGGGTTGGTGGGTGGTAACGGGTTCGAACCGCTGACCCTCTGCTTGTAAGGCAGATGCTCTACCAACTGAGCTAACCACCCAATAAACAAGATATCATATGTTTGTTTATCTTGTTTGTTGTGCTGCGTATTATAGCTATTTTTGGGGAGATGTCAAAGGGTTTTTTAAAATTTTTTAAATGCAAGAAAATGGGGGCAAAAATAGCTAATCAGCTCATTTTGTCAGTTTTGCTTGCAAAATTATATAAATTTGGCGTAAAATAGCCAAAATTTAGTTAAAAATGCCTATGAATGAGCCAACTTCCATCAAAATGCAAGGCATGCGCCTTAAGCAACTGCGCAAAGCATTAAAATTGTCCGCTCACGCATTGTCCGAAAAATTGGCAGAGCAGGGTGTTTATGTCAGCCGTGGCGCCATTGCCAACTGGGAGTGTGGCAAAAACGGCATCCAAAGCCATCGTTTGCCCGCGTTGGCAAAAATTTTGGGCACCACCGAAAACTATCTTTTGACCGGACAAAACACCAACCCACATCAGCCAATCCACAACACCTTGGAAAAAACCATGTCTGATACCAAAGTATTAAAACAACTTAAAAAATCCAGCAAACTTAGCAATGTTTGCTACGACATTCGCGGCGAATTGTTGCAAACTGCCAATCGTATGGAAGCCGAAGGTCAGCACATCATCAAGCTCAATATTGGCAACCCCACGCCGTTTGGACTGTTGCCACCTGATGAGATTGTCCAAGACGTTGCTTTAAACTTAAGCGAAGCGTCAGGTTATTGCGACTCTCAAGGTATTTTTAGTGCCAGAAAAGCCATTTTGCAGTACTATCAAGGCAAGGGCTTGCTTTCGGCAACTGATGTGAGTGATGTGTTTATTGGCAATGGCGTCTCGGAGCTGATTGTGATGGCACTACAAGCGCTGCTTGACGATGGTGATGAAGTACTTATTCCCATGCCTGATTACCCTTTGTGGACAGCGGCGGCAAATCTGGCAGGGGGCAGGGCGGTGCATTATCGCTGTAATGAAAGCAACAATTGGCAACCTGATTTACAAGACATCAAAAGCAAAATCAGTGGGCGCACCAAGGGCATTGTGATTATTAATCCCAACAACCCAACAGGAGCGGTATACAGCAAGGAAATCTTGCAACAAATTGCTCAGCTGGCGGTGGCGCATGGCTTGGTTGTCTTGGCAGATGAGATTTATGACCGCATTTTGTATGATGACGTGGTGCACACGCCCATGTGCACCATCACCGACCAAACGCTGGTGCTGACCTTTAATGGGTTGTCCAAATCTCATCGCATTGCTGGCTATCGCTCTGGCTGGGTCATGCTGTCGGGCAAAAAAGACCATGCCAGCGATTTTATAGAAGGCTTGTCCATGTTGGCAAGTATGCGCTTGTGCGCCAATGTGCCTGCCCAATACGCCATTCAAACCGCGATGGGGGGTTATCAGTCCATGCAAGCACTCACCGCACCAACGGGCAGATTGTATAAACAGCGAGAGCTGGCAGTATCACGACTCAATGCCATCAAAGGCATCAGTTGCACCATGCCGCAGGGGGCATTTTATTGCTTTGCCAAAATTGACCTTGAAGTGTATCCCATTGAAAATGATATGCAATTTATGATGGAATTGCTGCTTGAAGAAAAAGTATTGATTGTACAAGGCACTGGCTTTAACTGGGACAAGCCAGACCATTTTCGGGTTGTTTTTTTGCCAAATTTGATAGACTTAGAAGACGCTATGGACAGATTGGACAGATTTTTTGCCAAAAAACGCAAAGAATTTGGCACAGACTAACAAATCAAATTGATAAATAAAAAAGCCCGAATAGGGCTTTTGCTGATTGGCTTTCGGCAGATGATAAAGTGAATACGCCTGTTAACCCATCAAATCAAAGAAATCCAAATATCAAGATATCAAGAATGTTTGTGATTTAGCCAATCTGTCGTAGCGATGTTTAAAATAAATGAATGGATAATGTTGCAATATTTATTTAATTAACAATATTTCACTCTTTATTGCCAAAGCCTAGACAGTCGTCTATAATGAGCTACAGGGCGTGTGCAATTTGCATAACACCCATGATGTTACAATCCGCCAAGCCTTGACCACAAGCCTGATTGTAACATTTAGCAAGGCTTGGCGCTATTTAACATAATGGACGCGTTATGCGTCAAAATGTCGCTCCTAG
>JAUMYZ010000013.1 GCA_030528385.1 Moraxella sp. | reverse complement strand
AAGGACAAGCCGTGCAAAAATGCACATTGGCACGGCTTGGCGCTATTTAACATAAGCTATATTATGCGAAGTTTCATGAAGACAACGACCTATCTTGCCCCAATCATCACCATCAGTCTGATCTCACCACTGGCCTTTGCTCAAAGCCTACCTATCAACAAAAACGAAACATTCACCATCGGTGCATTGGCCACATTTAATGACAGCGATTATGCCACCAAAAACAAGGTTGGCGCCCTGCCATTATTTTTGTATGACAACAATCGTTTATATATAGAAGGCACAGAAGCCGGTTTTTATGCCTATAAAGACAATAAGCACTGGTTATGTGGTGGTCTGACTTATGATGGTCGCTCTTTTGACCCTAATGACGCCACACAAAATCTGCAAGGTCTGCAACGGCGCAAAACGTCTGTCAATGCCCATGCCAGTTATATGTATATCACACCCATCGGTGGTTTTGAATTAAAAGTGTCAACAGATGTACTCAATCATAGCAATGGGCAAAGCATCACTGTTGCCCACCGCAGCAAGTTTGATTTGTTGGACGATAAACTCACCCTTTACCCCAAACTTGGTGTGGCGTGGCACAGCGCCAAATATCATAATTACTATTATGGGATTTCCGTCCAAGAAGCCGCCAACTCAAGCACAAACTCCTATACCGCCAAGTCTGGCTATTCTCCCTTTGTTGCCATCAGCGCCAAATACAAATTGGGTCAGCATTTGGGGGTGTTTGCCCACCAACGCATAGACTGGCTTTCTGCTGCCCAAAAAAACAGCCCCTTGACAGACAGCAATACCAAAAGCACCACCCATATTGGACTGACCTACCAATTTTAAAAATGGACAATAACAACCCACCGACACGGTGGGTTTTTTGTTAGGATTGTAGTTGGATATAGTTTGGCAATCCCATGCTTTCTATCATTTCTTGCTGAGTTTGTAGCCAATCGGCGTGCTCTTCATTGCCATCTTTGAGCTTAACCAACAGTTCACGAGACACAAAATCGTGTTTTTGTTCACACAATGCGATGGCTGCTGTCAGCACGTCATGTTTGCGCTGTTCAAGGTGCAAATCACACGTCAAAATCTCTTGAATGTCTTCGCCAATCAACAATTTACCCAAGTCTTGTAAATTTGGCAAACCTTCAAGGAGCAAAATGCGCTCAATCAACTCATCCGACCACTTCATCTCTTGGATGGATTGTTGATAAAAGGCTTTATTAAGCGCTTCAACCCCCCAATTTTTGACAATGCGCGCGTGCAAAAAATACTGGTTAATGGCAACCAACGATTGTGCCAGAACGCCATTAAGCGCACGAACGACTTCTTTATCTCCTTTCATCTTATTTCCTTAATGTCCTGCACTGGTCATGATTGGAGCAGCAGTTTGACTTTGCAAGTAATTTTGCAAGCCCATCAGCTCAATTAAACGCAACTGTTTTTCTAACCAATGTGCGTGGTCTTGTTCGGTGTCTGCCAGCTGTTGCACCAACAAATCGCGCGTTACATAATCGCGTTCTGTTTCGCACAAAGCAATCCCTTCTTTAAGATGCGCTTGTACGCTGTATTCGGTGTCTAAGTCGTTTTTTAGCATGCTTGGCACATCAGCGCCAATATTGATGGCAGATACTTGCATATTTGGTGTGCCGCCAAGCATCAAAATACGGTTGATGATAAGGCGTGCGTGCAAGGTCTCATCTTCCATTTCGTGATAAATGCGGTCGTGCAACTTTCCCAATTCCCATTCGGCATACATTTGTGAATGAATCAAGTATTGGTCTCTGGCGCCAAGCTCACCACCGAGCAAAAAATTTAGATAATCAATGACTTTTTGAGAAGATTGCATAAATGACTCCTGTTGATGTTGGGCGACCGCCCTATTGACTTGTGCTTATGGTAACACAAGACAACAACCAATGAAGTCCATTTTTGTAGGGATAAAGAACTGCGAACGACTCACACCATGAGAATGGCTATCACAATAAAAAAAATTTTCACCCAAGAATGTTTCTTAGGTGAAGTGGAGAAGTTGATTTGACTTCCTTGATTAAGTTTATGATTTTATTTGTTTTTTATTATAGATGCTCTGGTGTTGGGGTGCGGGGCTTATGAATTGTTCTTCTGTTGGGCAGACACCTGCCCTGCTGTCATATAAACAAAATGTGCACTTTGCTTGTTTTTGTTTAAAGACCCTGTATATTCTGGTAACAAATTTACAAAAATTAACAAATTATACAGCAATCGCTCCTACGGACGCATATTTGGCGTGATGTTCGTCAACCAAATCTTGCACCATTGGCACACAACAGCCGCAACAGCTGCCCACCAATAAAGTGTCTTGTAAGGCATGCATGCTGTCCACGCCCTGTTGCATGGCGGTTTTGATTTGGCTGTCCTTAACATCATGACAAATACAAACGTACATAACGACCCCTATTTGTACTCTCTTTGCGTTACATAATAACAATAATTATTCTTATTTTCAAGTGTGAATTGATATTTTATAATAAAAAAATTGAAAAATTTTATGGTAAATCTTCAAACAAAAAACCCAATGAATTCATTGGGCTTGATGATGGATTTGCAGTTGATTGTTATTCATCAACAAAGCTGAGCCAATGTCTGTAAGTGTCGTTGCGACCTTGTACCACGTCAAAATAAAGACTTTGTAACTTTTCGGTGATGACACCGCGCGTGCCTGTGCCAATGACTCGGTCGTCGTATTCACGAATGGGGGTAACTTCTGCGGCTGTTCCAGTCATAAAAATTTCGTCCGCCAAATAAAACTCATCACGCGTGATGCGCCGCTCTATCACTTTAATGCCCAAATCGTGCGCGAACTGGATAATGGTACGACGCGTAATGCCGTCAAGCGCCCCACCCGCTAAATCTGGTGTGTGTAGCTCACCATCTTTGACCAAAAACAGATTTTCGCCAGAGCCTTGACACACATAACCTTGTGTGTCCATTAAAATGGCTTCATCATAACCATGTCGGGTTACTTCTTGATTGGCGAGAATGGACACAGGATAATTGCTGGCGGCTTTGGCTTTGCACATGGTAACGTTGGGGTGATGGTGAGTGTAGCTTGATGTTTTGACGCGAATGCCATTTTTAATGCCTTCTTCGCCCAAATATGCCCCCCACTGCCAAGCTGCCACCGCCGCATGCACGGTATTGTCTCGAGCAGAAATGCCTAACTTTTCTGAACCCACCCAAATGAGCGGACGAATATAAGCCGAAGTCAAGCCACTCTCACGCACCACGTCCTTTTGGGCTTGGACAAGCTCATCAAAAGGATAAGGCACATTAAGCTGAAAAATCTTGGCAGAGTTTAACAAGCGCTCGGTATGCTCCGCCAAACGAAAAATCGCCGTGCGTCCATCGGGCGTTTGGTAAGCGCGCACGCCTTCAAACACCGCCAAGCCATAATGCAGACTGTGCGTCAGCACATGAATCTTGGCGTCAGGCTGGTCAATGATTTGACCGTCCAGCCACAGTTTGCCTTGTTTGGTTGCCATGTTCATTGCTTTGTTCCTTGTATTTAAAAAATAAGCGATTATAACATCGTTTTTGTTTTTATGACAGTTTTTGGTTTGCCAGCTCAATGGCGGTTTCTATGATGGCAAACTGGCGCACATCGTTTAGCATGGTGGTGTCAAAATTATGAATAAACGCCAAAGCAAGCTGGCGCGCTGGGTCAACAAAAGCCACCGAGCCGTTATAACCCATATGTCCATAGGCGCTGGGCGTGTGTTGCAAGCTAAACAAGCGATGAAAGCCCAAACGCCAACGCATATTGGCAGGCATCACCGCGTCAAGCCCATCTGCGGAGACTTGGCGCATTTTTTGTAGGGTGTGAACGTCAATCAGCACCTTGTCTTGCCAAACTCCGTCATTGGCATGCATGGCATAGAGTTTGGCAAGGGCATTGGCACTGGAGACGCCATTGGCAGCAGGAATTAAGGCTTGCATGACTTCATCACGATGATATGCCAAACCATCGCGCCCATTGGGCATAAGTGCGTTTTTATAATTTTGCATGTTCATGCCAGCGCCGTTAAAATACAGCTTATTGATGGCAGCAGTGGACAATGCTTTGGTGGACAACCTTTCTTGCCACAGACGACTGATGGGCAAGCAAGACAGTGTTTGAATCATCTTTGGGGTGTCTGGCTTTAAGGTGGGTTTTTGCTTGGTTGGGACGCGCTGGTCAAAATACCTAACAGGTTTGGCAACTTTTCCCAGCTGGGCGCTGGGCAAACCATAAAAAAGCTCGCCTGCCACCGCCAAAGGTTCTGCCAAATAAGTGTCTAACGCTTGTTGCAAACTCAGTCCTGTGGCAAGGCACACCACCTGACCCAATACCCAACCTGACACAAGCGCACTGTATGCACTGACGTAGTGATGACTTTCTTGTGCTTGGGGCACATCTGCTGACATGGCAGCAACTTTGTCAATCATCGTTTGCCAGTCTAACAAGTCGTCTGACGAACTGGTCAGCTGACTGACATTAAACAAGCCCGCGCGATGTGTGAGCACGTCTTGTAAGGTGATGTGTGCTTTGGCATTTGCCCCAAAACTGCGCCAAAAATGGCTGATGGGCTTGTCATAAGCCAACAACCCCTTGGACACCAAAATGGCAATCAGCGTCGCCATCACTCCCTTGCCAACAGAAAAATTGACCGACAAAGTATGGGCAGACCAAGCCATGTTAGGCAATGCCTGACCGATGGCACTGTCCACCACTTTTTTGCCACGATGATAAACCACCAATGCCCCGCCTGCAGGCGTGTCATCAAACTGTAGCGACGTCCACACATCACTTAGCGTTTGCCAAGATGTCATCACTGCGCCTATAAATGGGTGATTGTGCCAAGCAAATGCACTTTGTCGCCCCCACTGTGGCACAGTGCAAATTCCTTGCCGTTGCTGGTGTCTTGGGCAAACAAAGCCACTTTTGCTGGCAAAAAGATGGGCGATTTAAATGCCACATCTGCCCGATAAGCGCGGGGCAGTTCATGAAACTGCGACAAACTGCGCGCCTTTGACCACATGCCATGCGCAATGGCTCTGGCAAAGCCAAACGCTCTGGCGGGCAGTGGGTGCAGATGAATCAAATTAAAATCCCCAGAAATAAAAGCATAACGCCTGCCAATGTCTTCGGGCACATCAATGAAGCCCATCAATGTCTGTGGCAACTCCTGCGTTGTGGGTTGACTGGTGGGCTTGGAGCGCGTTTTGCTCTTTTGTCGCGACAAATACGTAGAGACGCCCTGCCAAACCAATTCACCATCAACCATAACTTGAGTAACAAAATCAAAGGTCTGCCCCTTGTCGTGGGTCAAAAGATTTTCAAGCCAAACCGACATGCTGGCAGTTTCGGTATCAAAAACAGGACGATACTGAGTAACGCTGTTATTGACGTGTACCAGCCCCAACATCGCAAAGGGGAAGTCTTCTTTTGCCATCATATTCATCTGCAAGGTCTGCGACAACACCGCAAAATAGGTAACGGGCACCCGTCCATCGTCAATAAACTGACAGATTTTTCTGTACTCTTTTAGATTACCGTCATCAATGGTCAGTCGCTCAACTTGATAGACCGTCGTTGGCAAACTGCTGGCTTGTTTGTCACCAATGGGAATCAGGCTTCTTATCACGTTGGCATACGTGGTGTGCATTTTTGGTAATTCTTTAAAAATCTGGTTTGCCATAACATTCCTTTTTGTTGGCTGGTTGATGATTTGGTTCTTATGCGCCCAAAATGCTGTGCCCGCACACACGAATGACATTGCCATTTAGTCCGCCTGCTTTGGGGGACATCAACCAAGCAACGGTTTCGGCAACGTCTACAGGGTCGCCGCCTTGACTCATGGCGTTCATGCGTCTGCCCGCTTCACGAATGGCAAAAGGAATGGCGCCAGTCATTTTGGTTTCAATAAAACCAGGGGCGACGGCATTGATGCAACGCTTTGAGCCAGCAAAAACCTTGGCGGTGGCTTCAACCAATCCAATCACGCCTGCTTTGCTGGTAGCGTAGTTGGTTTGTCCCAAATTGCCAGCAATGCCTGAGATGGACGACACACACACGACGCGCGCATCATCGGCCAGACCTTGATTGTTTAGCAAATGTGCGTTGATGCGATATACCGCTCCCAAATTGATGTCCAGCACCGCGTGCCATTGCTCAGCGCTCATTTTGGCAAGGGTTTTGTCGCGCGTGATGCCAGCGTTATGCACCACCCCATCAAGCACGCCACAGGCTTTGAATATTTGCTCGGGCGCGCCATCATCGCCAATGTCCAAAGGCAATGCTTGACCCCCCAAATCGCCAGCGACTTTTTGTAACTCCCCCAAATTGGCTGGTACGTCCAAACAATAAACAATCGCCCCATCGCGCGCCAACACCGTGGCTATGGCTTTGCCAATACCGCGACTGGCACCTGTAACCAAGATTTTTTTGCTGCTCAGCGGTTTTGCATCGTCAATCACGGCAACAGATTTGCCGCCTTGTTGCAAATAAATGGGCTGACCTGACACATAAGCCGATTTGGCAGACAACAAAAAGTGCAAACTGTGCTCAAGATGCGCTTCTGCGCCCACTTGAGTGTATAAAAGGTTGGCACTGATGCCTTTTTTAAGTTCTTTGGCAAGCGATTTGACAAAACCAAGCAGTGCCCGCTGCGCAAGGCTAAAGCCAATGTCTGAGCCTGTAGAGCACGCAGACCGACCAATAATCACCACGCGTCCTGATGATTTAATGCGCCCAGCAATGGCATGAAAAAACTCATACACTTGTGCCAAATCTTGGACATTTGTCATGTTGGTTGCATCAAAAATAACCACCTTAAAGCGCGCATTGTCATCGCTGAGCTTATGTGCCAATGTGTCTTGGGTGGTGATTTTGGCATCAAGTCGGTTTAATACCGCCAAAAGCGCATTTTGTACCGCTTTGTCTTTGCCCACGCTGACACCAAGAACCACTTCGCCGCGAAGCACAGGTTGCCCCACTTCAAAGCGGTCAAGTTTGCTTGGCATGGGCAACCCAAGGTTTTTTGCCACAGTCTTGCCCAAACCCGATTGTACAAGTTCGCCATAACGGTCGCTCATTTTTCTTCCCTATGTTACTAACCTTGCCATATTCTACCATAAAAGCCAATAAATGGCAGTCAATATATAATAATAAGTTTATCAAAAAATTTTTCAAAAAACAATTTTCTATAAATTAAGCAAACCTTTGCTTTTTTGCAACAAATGATGATAAGCTAAACCCAAACCAAGACGCCAATTTTTGATAAAAACCCAATCAAAATCATTGGCTTAAAACAAATGCAAACTTGACAAATAAGGAACTGCCATGCAACAACCACACAAAGTCGCCATCATCGGCGCCAATCGCATCCCTTTTGCTCGCTCCAATGGCGTGTATGCAGACGCCAGCAACATTGACATGTTAAGTGCCGCTTTGGCAGGGTTGGTGGCGCGTTTTGATTTGGCAAACAAAGACATTGGTGAAGTGGTGGCAGGCACGGTTCTTAAGCACAGTCGCGATTTGAACCTAAGCAAAGAAGCGCTGTTAAATACTCAACTTGCGCCCACCACACCTGCTTATGACATCTCACAAGCCTGTGGCACAGGCTTGCAAGCGGCATTTTGTGTTGCCAATAAAATCGCATTGGGCATCATTGACAGTGGCATTGCAGGCGGGACAGACACCACTTCTGATGCGCCCATTGCACTCGGCGATGGGCTAAGAAAATCTTTGCTGCGCTTGGGCAGCGCCAAAAATCTAAAAGAACGTTTGGCGGCGTTGGCGACCATCAACCCCAAAGATTTGTTGGCTTTTCCACAAAATGGTGAGCCGCGCACCAACCTTTCTATGGGCGAACATCAAGCCATCACCGCTCTTGAGTGGAACATTTCACGAGCCGCCCAAGACAAACTTGCCCTAGCCAGCCACAAAAACCTTTATCGGGCTTATGAAACAGGGTTTTTTGACGATTTAATGACCCCTTACAAAGGCTTGACGCGCGACAACAATTTGCGCGCCGATGGCACACTTGAAAAACTGTCAGCACTCAAACCTGCTTTTGGCAAAAAAAACGCCAACCCCACCATGACCGCAGGCAACTCCACGCCCCTGACCGATGGCGCGTCTGTGGTGCTGCTTGCCAATGACGCGTGGGCAAAACAGCATGGTTATGAGCCTTTGGCGTATTTGACGCACCAACAAACCGCCGCCGTGGATTTTGTGGGCAAACAAGGACTGACCGAAGGCTTATTGATGGCGCCCACTTATGCCGTGCCCAAAATGCTCGCCAAAGCGGGTTTAACCCTGCAAGACTTTGATTTTTATGAAATCCATGAAGCCTTCGCTTCGCAAGTGTTGTCCACTTTGGCGGCGTGGGAAGATACCAATTTTTGCAAGCACCGCTTGGGGCTAGACAAGGCACTTGGCGCAATAGACCGCAGCAAACTCAACGTCAATGGCTCAAGTCTGGCGGCTGGACACCCCTTTGCTGCCACAGGTGGGCGTATTTTGGCAACGGCTGCCAAACTGCTTGCCCAAAAAGGCTCAGGGCGTGCGCTGATTTCTATTTGCGCCGCAGGCGGACAAGGCGTAACGTGCATTTTGACACGCTAAACCCAGCCAGTTGCCAACAACACAAGTGTAACCGCTTGTGTTTTTGATTGGTAAATCAAACAAAACTTGTTACAATAGTGTTATTTTTGAGCCAACGCCATGCAAAGTCCCCTAAAACACATCATCGTAGAGCACAACCCCCGCCAGCAGCCCATTGACAAGGCGGTGATTTTATTGCATGGGCTAGGCGCCAGCGCCAATGATTTTGTGCCTTTTGTGCCAGCTTTAAAGTTGCCCGAAGATTTGGCGGTGCGCTTTGTCTTTCCACAAGCCCCATCAATGCCGGTTACCATCAATGGTGGCTATGTGATGCCCGCTTGGTATGACATTTTGGAAATGAGCGTTGAGCGCCAAGTGGACATTGACCACATTGTTTGGTCAAGCAATGCCATCAACACTTTGATTGACATACAAATCCAACAAGGCGTGCCCAGCACCAACATCATCGTCGCTGGTTTTTCTCAAGGTGGTGCGGTGGCTTATCACAACGTGCTGACCAACAACAAAAAACTGGCGGGTTTGTTGGCATTGTCCACTTACTTTGCCACCAAAGAACAAGTTCACCAACCCATCATCAATAAAAACATCGCCATTAAAATAGACCATGGCATGTATGACGATGTCGTACCGATGGCGCTGGGCGTTCAGGCAAAAACCCATTTAGAAGCGCTTGGCTTGCGACCAGTCTTTAGCAGCTATCCTGCCATGCACCATCTGAGCAATCAACAACTGTTGGACATCGGACAATGGATAACACAAGTATTTAATAACTGATTTTTAAAAATCGCTTGACCTATGTCAAAAAATTGGTATAATACGCAGCCATGACACATGCGGGAATAGCTCAGTTGGTAGAGCACAACCTTGCCAAGGTTGGGGTCGCGAGTTCGAATCTCGTTTCCCGCTCCAAATTTAAACCCTTGAAATATAAGCATTTCAAGGGTTTTTGCTTCTTGTCATATGAAAGTCTGTGCCAATCGGCAAGCCAAAAATCCTTGAACAAAGCCTAAAAATCGCTTGCATTCATTACAGATGCAGTCATTTCATACACTCTTATATTGTGATTAAAAATTAAAAATATTACTTTATTAGATATCATACAAAAAGTCAAAAAATTGAATAAAAATTAACCGTGTTTTTAAAAACGCCTAAAATCGGCATTTTTTGTCAAGTATTATCTTGAGCCTTTTTGTCTTAGAAGCCCCCTTAAAATTGATTTTTGAACCACACTCGCCAAAAGAATGGGCAACATGATGCCAGAGCCTTTTATCAGTACGCGAGTATTGCCCACGCACCATACAATATGAATGAAAATAATTTTCATTTAAAATATGTTATGTTATAATGTTTCTTTTAAATGTCATCTTGGTTTACTTATGTTTCATTTTTAAGGTAAAAACATGCACAACAACCTTTTTATTAAAAAATTGCCCTTAGTTGCAGCCATAACAGGCATTTGTATTTCTCAAGCCGCCATTGCTGACGACCAACCCAATGTGGAGCTGGACACACTTGTAATCAAACTTGACCGACAAGGCAGCAAAGCCAAAACCAACGTGGTTACTGTACAAACTGCCAATAAGCGTACTGAGACAGATTTGCGTGGTCTGCTCAATGAAGAGCCTGCCATCAATTTTGGTGGTGGCACGGGTGTGGCACAGTGGTGGACAATCCGCGGCATGGGTCAAGACCAAATTGACCTAAAAGTGGACAATACTTATCACGACTCACACATTTTTCATCATCAAGGCAGATTCATGCTTGACCCTGCGTTGATTAAGATTGTCAGCGTACAAAAAGGCGCAGGCTCTGCGTCTGCTGGCATTGGCGCCACCAGCGGCGCCATCATCGCCAAAACTGTGGACGCGCAAGATTTGCTTGAAAATAGCAAGCATGAAAACTTTGGTGGCAAAGTCAATGCAGGTTATAGCAGCAATGCCGGTCATTCTTATGGCGCGGCACTCTTTGGCAAAACACAAGGGGTGATAAATATTGATGCGCTGCTTGCAAGCAACTGGGTAAGCAGTCGCAATTATAAAGGTGGCAGTGGCTATGCCAATTTGGCGGGCAGTAACGTTGTAAAAAACTCTGCCCAAGACCAACACAGTTTGTTGGCAAAGGTCGGTGTTGATGTGCACAATCATCGCTTTGTACTCACCCATCGCAATGAATTGATTAAAGGCAACCGCGCTTTGCGTGAAGAATTTGATTTTAGCCAAAGCAGCTCGGTGGTTTCTGCTTTGAGTCCTGAACAAAAAGCGCTTGGCTATAAATTGGGCGCATTTGCTGGAAAAAGACAAGGAGAAGACACATATTATCTGTTGGACGCCAACGGCAATGCCATATCAAACGATGCCATCAACAGCCCCACTCATCGCAAAAATACCACCAAATCCACCAACCTTGAATGGGCAGCCAAAGAACTGGGTTTTGTGCAAAAAGCCCAAGCCAATGTCTATCAGATGACGGTTGCCACTCAGTTTGCCCCAGACTCGCACCCACGCCTTGCAGGCACATCAAAAATCATGACGCGTGGCGCCAATATCAATTTAGACAGCAATATTGACAACAAATATTTCTTAAAATATGGCGTGAATTACCGCCATCAAAAGGTTGAACCAAATAAGCTGACCGCAGGCGTTGTTCATCAAGAAAAAACAGACGCCGGTCTTTATCTTGAAGGCATTGCCGATGTGGGCGCTGTTACGGCAACGGCAGGATTGCGTTATGATTATTTTAATTTTAAACCCAGTCTTGGCAATCGTGCTTCACATGGTCAATTCAATCCAAGTTTGGGCTTTATTTATCAAGCAACCCCAAACCTGAGCTTGAACACCAATTTGTATTACGCCACGCGTTCTGCGCGCATGAGAGAAGCCGCCTTAAGTTTTGCCCCCCTTAAAATTGCCAGCAACATTAAACCTGAAAAGGCTCGCAATACCGAGATTGGCTTTAATTATCATGGCGACAAATTTTCGGCAAATGGCAGTTATTTTTGGCAAAAAGTGGACAACGCCTTTGGGGTGGCAAATGGCGCTATTGTCAATAGTGGCTCTTTAAAAAATCAAGGCTATGAATTGGGCGCCGCTTACAAACAGCAAGCACTGACCGCAAGGATTGGGGTGGCGTACAGTGAACCCAACATTTATGGCAGCGTTCATGACAATATCACACTGGCTGTACAAACTGGGCGCACCTGGACGGCTGGCTTGTCTTATCAGCTTGCCAACCCAAATATAGAGCTTGGTTGGCGTGGCCGTTTGGTAGAAGAAGCCGTTGGCACCCCAAGCCGTCTTTCTGGTGGCAGCGCCCAAATCACGCGAGATGGCTACGACGTACACGATTTTTATGTCAATTATAAGCCCTATGGCAAAGACAACATGAACGTCAATTTTGCCATCAATAACGCCTTTGACAAAAACTACAAACCCCACGCGCAACGCGCTGGGATTAACGCTTTGCCAGGCGCAGGAAGAGATTTTCGTCTTGGGCTAAACTTCACTTATTAAAACCCACAACCAAGGGGCTTGATTTATCAACCCCTTGACATTAAGATTTTTTGCTTTATAATGTGGCTATCTTTGGGGACGTGGCGAAATTGGTAGACGCACTGGATTTAGGTTCCAGCGGGGCGACCCGTGAGAGTTCGAGTCTCTCCGTCCCCACCATCCAAAAAAGACCTGCTTTATGGCAGGTTTTTTGTTTGACGAAACAACACACAAAAAGGATTGCCATGTTGCGTCATCTTGATTCTTTGCCAAAGTCTGCATTGACCAACAAACCTGTTTTGCATTTTGTGCATGCCAACGGCTTTCCTGCCAAAGTTTATACCCCACTGTTTGAGCTTTGGCAGCCGTATTTTAGCATTGAGACGATTGAACTGCTGGGCACAAATACCAACTACCCCATTGATGAGCATTGGCAAGGATTGACTCAGCAAGTTCTTGACAATATTGAGAACGTTTGTCAAAAACACAGTATAACCAAACTGGTGGCGGTTGGGCACTCTGTGGGCGCAATGACCACCTTACAAGCCATGCACAAAGACCCCACCCACATCGCTCAAACGGTGCTGCTTGACCCATCTTTATTGATGGGCAAAGACAGTTTGCTTTGTCAAGGCGCCAAACTTGCCGACACGCTCATCAATGCCCATTATTTTGTGGACAAAATCAACCCTGCAGGCAAATCCAAACACCGCCGCGATGTGTTTGGCTCGCGCCACAGTGCCCAGCAAAACCTACAACACAAAACCTTGTTTACTCGTTTTGATAAACGCTGTTTTGACTTGTATATTCAGCACGGTTTTGTTGAGCAAGACGACGCATTCACCCTTGCCATCGCCAAAAAATACGAACTGGCGATTTTTCGCACCATTCCATCTGTGTATTGGCTGCACAAACCCATCATTTATCGCCCGAGCACCATCATCGCAGGCAAGGACAGCTATTTTACCCATCGTGGCGCCTATCAAAAAGCCCAACAGCGCTGGGGCATTGCTGTGCTTTATACTCAAGGCTCGCACATGTTTGCTCTTGAATACCCGCAAGCGACCGCCAAACTGGTTTTAAAGACAATTTGTCAGCACAGCACATGAAAAACCAAACTTTGCCAACTTTTTCTATGCTGTCCATGACCGCCATCTGCGCCATGTATGTGGTCTTGATGGTCGTCTTACAGTCTGTAGGCGTTTATTTGGCGGCGCGTTTGTATTTTGGCGCGCTGGACACAGAAAGCCTATTATCACAAGGCAGCCAAAATGGCACGGTGGTTGCTTGTTCGGTCTTATTCAGTGCCATCATCTTAAGTGGTATTTCTTTGTTTGGGGTGGCTCTTAAAACAAAAACTTGGACAAAAAGCAAGCAATTTTTGGGCATACGCGCATTTATGCCACAACAAGGCTGTGCTGCTTTGTTGTTGTTGCTGGTTTTGTTGTTCATCATCAAGCACACGACCGAGCTGCTCAACAAAGAACCGATGGCATTTATGGACGCTTTGCTTGACACACACTCGTTGTGGCCGATGGTGTTTGCGGTGGTGGTGGTCGCGCCCATTTACGAAGAGCTGATTTTTCGTGGGGTGATTTTTGAAGTGTTGGCGCGCCCAAAACCCCGCTCCGACAAGCCCAGTCGGCACTCAATCATTGGCGCTGGCATTGTCAGCAGCGCCTTGTTTGCCTTGGTGCATTTTCAGTATGATTGGTATGGGCTGCTGCTGATTTTTGTCATCGCCTTATTTTTTAGCTATGTCAAAGTTCGCTATGGACTGCTGTTGGCGATGTTTTTGCACATCGTCAATAACGCCATCACCATGGTTGTGTATTTGTTGACGACCGATTATTTTGCCGCCACTCTTTAAATACACAAGAACACCCCCATGTCTAAGCCAAACAAGCTGTGCTATAATGCAGCGTTTAGCAACTGTTTGGCACCAAGTCCCAAAGCGAGAACCTATGAGCGAACACACCACTTCCCAACTGCCTGCACTCATTCAACTTGGCAAGGAACAAGGGTATTTGACCTATGCCGAGATTAACGACCAAATGCCCGATTCGGTTACTGACAGCGACCAAGTTGAAGACATCATACAAATGCTCACCGACGTCGGCATTCCCATTTATGAAGTTGCTCCAGATGAAGACGACATCTTGCTTACCGACACCAGCAATGACGACGACATGGCAGCCGACGAAGCAGCGGCGGTACTGGCAAGCGTTGAAACCGAACCAGGTCGCACCACCGACCCTGTGCGGATGTACATGCGTGAGATGGGTACGGTAGATTTGCTCACTCGCGATGGCGAAATTGGCATTGCCAAACGCATTGAAGAAGGCACTCGCGAAGTGCAATACATCATGGCGTACTGGCCAGGCACGGTAAAATTTGTGCTTGATGAATATGCACAAGTATTGGCAGGCGAGAAAAAAATCTCCGACGTGGTAACGGGGTTTTTGGGCGCCGAAGATGGCGATTTTGAGCTCAAAGAAGACGAAGAATTAGAAATCAAAGCTTCCAGCAGCATGCCCAAATACGACCTAGAAGACGCAGACGATGAAGACGATGGCGCAGCCACCGAAGCCGATGACAGCAGTCTTGACCCAGAAGAAGTGCGCCAGCGCTTTGAAGAGATTCAAAGCTTGTTTGCCAAAGTCAAAAAAACCTTAGCAGAACATGGTCGCGACAGCCAAAAATCCAAAGCCGCTTATGACGAACTTGCCACGCGTTTTATGCTTATCAAGCTCAACAATCGTTTGTCCGACCAAGTGATGACCTTAATGCGCGAAGTGTATGACGATGTCCGCCAAAACGAACGTCAAATCATGAAACTGGTGGTCAAATACGGCAAAATGCCCCTTGATGAATTCAAAAAAACCTTCCCCAGCAACGAAACCAACCTTCAATGGTTGCCTTTGCGCATTGAAGGCAAACCTGCTTTTGCCCCAACCCTAGAAGAAGTGTTGCCAAAAGTGGTCGCCCTACAAGAAAAAATTTTGGCGCACGAAGAGCGTTTGCAGATGAACATACGCGACATGAAGTCGGTCGCCAGACAAATGGCCATCGGTGAAGCCAAAGCGCGCCGCGCCAAAAAAGACATGGTGGAAGCCAACTTGCGTTTGGTGATTTCTATCGCCAAAAAGTACACCAATCGTGGCTTGCAGTTTTTGGATTTAATCCAAGAAGGCAACATTGGCTTGATGAAAGCGGTGGACAAGTTTGAATATCGCCGCGGTTACAAGTTTTCTACTTATGCCACATGGTGGATTCGCCAAGCCATCACCCGTTCCATCGCCGACCAAGCACGCACCATTCGCATTCCTGTGCACATGATTGAAACAATTAACAAAATCAACCGTGTCAGTCGCCAGCTGCTCCAAGAAATGGGACGCGAGCCAACGCCCGAAGAGTTGGGCAAGCGCTTGGACATGGAAGAATCCAAGGTGCGCAAAGTGCTCAAAATCGCCAAAGAACCCATCTCTATGGAAACACCCATCGGCGATGACGAAGACAGCCACTTGGGAGATTTTATTGAAGACAGCACCATCTCAAGCCCTGTGGACAGCGCCACCGCCGAAGGTCTGCGCGAAGCCACCCGAGAAGTGCTAGACAACCTAACCGAGCGTGAAGCCAAAGTGCTCAAAATGCGTTTTGGCATTGACATGGCAAGCGACCACACCCTTGAAGAAGTGGGCAAGCAGTTTGATGTAACGCGTGAGCGCATTCGTCAGATTGAAGCCAAAGCCCTGCGCAAACTGCGCCACCCATCACGCTCCGAGCATTTGCGTTCGTTTTTGGAAAATGATTGATGGTTGTGCTTGAATTTTAACAACTTGCCCCTTATTTATTGTTTTTGGACAAATAAGGGGCAATCATGCACGAACACACCAAAATCCAAAACCCACAGCTGTGGCAATTTCCGATGGATTATCCGCTCAGTATTATCGGCAACGAAGGCGCCAAAGACGACCTAAAAAACGAAGTTGTTTTGATTTTGGCGGCGTTGTTTCCTGAGTTTGACCCAGCAAGCATATCGGTAAAAGCGTCAAAAACAGGGCGTTTTCATTCGCTGCGCCTAAGACTGCACATCACATCAGCCGAGCAGGTCAATCGCTTGTACGCCGCCTTGGACAACGCCAAAACCGTCAAGACGGTGGTTTAATTTAAAAACGCGCTCACCAGATGATTGACGTAGCGAAAACCCATCTTGGTGGGCGCTAAGATAGCAGGGTCAAACACCATAAAACCCTGATGTTGCAAGGGTAAGAGCTCGTTATCAATGGTGCTAATTAGCAGTCCGGTGCGCGCTTCAAAGGTTGCCACTGACACCCCGTTGGCAAGCCTAAGGGCATTCATCATAAATTCAAATGGCAAATGTTCTTCGGCGACTTTGGCAAATTTTACCATTTTAGGGTGGGTGTCGTAAGTCAAATAATCTTTGGGCAAACGCGACTTATAAAAGCGATAGACACCATCGGCAAATTGGGGGTGATGGCGCAAGGTTACTTTGCCATGAGCGCCCGCTCCTATCGCCAAATAATCGCCAAATTGCCAGTAATTGACGTTGTGTTTGCATGGAACGTCGTTTGCCCCCACCCAAGCTGAGACTTCATAATTGCAAAAGCCCGCCTGCGTCAATAAGCGCTTGCCCTGCTCTTCAATTGCGCCAAGAGTGTCTTCGTCGGGCAAGGTTGGTGGTGTGCGATAAAAATTGGTGTTGGGCTCAATGGTAAGCTGATACCATGAAAGATGCGTTGCGCCAGCAGCAATGGCGGTATTGATGTCTTGCAACGCCAGTTGTGGTGTTTGGTTGGGCAAGCCATACATCAAATCCACATTAACGCGTTTAAAGCCTGCTTGCACGGCCTTTTTGATGGCGCTGGTGGCTTCGTCTTTGTTATGAATGCGTCCTAGCGCCTTTAAAGCGGCGTCATTAAAACTTTGCACCCCAATGGACAGGCGATTAATGCCCAATGCTAAGTACTTGGCAAAAGGTGCGTGCTCTAACGTGCCAGGATTGGCTTCTAGGGTGATTTCTACGTCGTCATCAAACACCAAAACTTCTTGCAATACTCCCAAAAGCTTTGCCAAATACTCAACAGGCAATACCGATGGCGTTCCGCCGCCAAAAAAAACAGAGCCAATGCTGCGCCCTTGGACAAAATCAAGCTGTCCTTTGATGTCTGCCATCAACGCTTGGGTATACTGAGCAAATGACGGCTGATGGTCGGCAGACAGTGCGTGCGAATTAAAATCGCAGTAAGGGCATTTTTTGACGCACCACGGAATGTGCACATACAGCGACAAAGGGACGTTGGCAGGGTCAAGCACCAATTGATGTTCGTTCATCGCTCACTCACTGGCGCGTCAAATTGCTGAAGTTTGAGCGAAGCGCCCAAGTGCTTTTCCAAAGCGGGCAAGTTAAAGGCGTCGTTTTCGCTGACAAAGCTGATGGAGATGCCTTGTTGTCCAGCGCGACCTGTGCGCCCAATGCGATGCACATAATCGTCAGGCAATTCAGGCAAATTAAAGTTGATGACATGCGAAACGTCGTCCACATGAATGCCGCGCCCTGCCACATCGGTGGCCACCAGCACCTTGACCACACCGTCCTTAAAGCGCTGCAAATAACGTTCTCTTTTTTGCTGGGCAACATCTCCTGACAGCATGCTGACGTCAACATAGCGGCGCAAATTGTCATACAGGCGCTTGACTTGGTCTTTGCGATTGGCAAAAACAATCGCCTTTTTGACGTCGTCTTGTTGTAGCAAGGTCTTAAGCGCGGTCAGTTTTTCTTTTTCGGCAAGCAAATAAAAACGCTGCTCAATGTCTTGGTTGGTTTTGCGCTCTGGGGTGATTTCAACAAAGCTGGGCTGATACAACCAGCGATACGCCAAGTGCATCACATCAGGATTAAAAGTTGCCGAAAACAACAAACTTTGCCGATGGGTATTGGCAGGCATTTTGCCAATCAAGTATTTTACCGCTGGAATAAAGCCCATGTCCAACATGCGGTCGGCTTCATCAAGCACCAAAAGTTCAATGCGATCCAAAAACAGCTCGCCGCGTTTTGCCCAATCAATGATTCTGCCAGGCGTGCCAATCAAAATGTCTAGGGGTTGTTTGTACAGTTGCATCTCTTGATGGTCAAAATCTGCGCCACCTGTCATGCACAAAGCGTGCAAACGACTAAAACGCACCAATTCTCGGCAATCGGCAAAAATCTGCTGAGCCAACTCTCTGGTGGGCGCCAAAATCAGCGCGCGCGGCTCTGCCAAAAAGCGCTGCTCTGTGGACAAAAATGGTCTTTTTAACAAGGCTTCAATGACAGTGATTAAAAAGGCGGCGGTTTTTCCTGTGCCTGTTTGGGCTTGCCCGATGGCGTCTTGACCCGCCAAAGTGTGCGGCAAAATTTGCGCCTGAATGGGCGTCAGTGTGCTAAATTTTAGGGTGCTGAGCGCTTGCAAAGTTTCTTTGGACAACGGCAAATCGGTAAAAGATTCAAAAAGCAAAGCGTCGTCTGTTGTGGGCGTTGATTGGGTCAAGATGTGTTCCTTATCCTTATTAAAAACCACTTTCCATATCGTCTAAGCAAGCCATTAAAGACGCACTGACCACTTCTTCAATAAAGGCTTGTTTGTCGGCTTGGGTTTGTTGTATTGGCGCTTGATACACAATGTCCAAGCCACTTAACCAAATGGACTGCAAAGAGCGCACAAATTGCTTGTCGCTAAAGTTTTTTTCAACGGTTTTTAACTCTTTTTCCAGCACTTTTTGCGCTTGTTTTTTGGGGGTGCCAGCTTGACGCTCAACGGCAGCGGTATAAGCCCCTTGACTGACCAACAAACAAATGCCAGTGTTGATTTCTTCTACAGCATCAAGCACCTGAGTGCTGGCGTGCGCTGTGCCAAATCCCAGCGCCAAAGCACTCATCACAAACAAAGCGTGCAAACCGTGTTTCATGAATTATCCAAAATAAATCGTAAAATCTCATTGTATCATAATTTTTGTTAAACATAACGACCGCACAAGAAATTGCTTAAAAAATATGGGGCAATTTGCTACAATAACCAAAAACACGGACCTTTATCATGAGCAACACTCATCAACTATTGTTGTTAAATGGCGCAAATTTGCACCTGCTGGGCAAACGTGAAGTGCACATTTATGGGACAACCACCTTACAAGACATTGAGCAGCGACTGACCAACCAAGCCAAAGCGCACGGCGTAACGCTTGAATGTGTGCAGTCCAACCACGAAGGCGTGCTTGTTGATGAGCTGGGCAGGCGTGGTGTGTTGGCAGGCGCGTCATCCTTTGATGGGGTGATTATCAATCCTGCCGCTTTTACGCACACGTCGGTTGCCCTAAGAGACGCATTGCTTGCCAGCAACAAACCCTTTATTGAAGTGCATTTGTCCAATATCCATGCGCGCGAAGCCTTTCGTCGGCATTCTTATTTTTCTGACAAAGCCGTTGGGGTGATTTGTGGGCTTGGCGACAAAGGATACGACATGGCGTTGTCGTGGTTTTTATGGCATTTATATGGTAAAAAAGTATGACGCAACTGATTGCTTATACAGATGGCGCTTGCAAAGGCAATGGTCAAAAAGGCACCAGCGCTGGTGGTTATGGCGTGCATATTGTATACCCCAATGGCGATGTGCTCAATATTTGGGGTGGCGATGGCAGCACCACCAACAACCGCATGGAACTGCAAGCTGCCATCACCGCTTTGGAGCGCACGCCTGCTGAGTTGCCCTTGCAGCTTTGGACAGACTCAACGTACGTCAAAAATGGCATCAGCAAATGGCTCTTGGGCTGGAAACAAAAAAACTGGTGCAAAGCCGATGGCAAACCAGTGCTCAATCAAGAGCTTTGGCAAAGGTTGGATGCCTTGAGCCAAAACCGTGTTATTGATTGGCGATGGGTCAAGGGTCATGCAGGTCATGTGGGCAATGAGATGGCCGATAAATTGGCAAACTTGGGCGTCAGCGAGCAAGGAGAACAACGGATTACACACCAAAAGCAAACCCAAAACGAACAAGCGCCCATGAGCGAAGCGCAATATTTTGAAAATCTGGCGCAGTTTGACAGCGACGACTTGATTGCCGAGTTTGTGCCAGAGCGCGCGTTGCCCACCAACAAAGTTGCCAGCATCCCCAAACACCCCCCAACATTGCAGCGTCATCACCAACAAAACCCCGATTACGACGGCGACACATCGGGAGTCAATGCCAATTTTTGGGCGGTACTGCCCGACCCCATCAACCAAGGCAAAGCAGAGCGCCAACTGATTATGGACACAGAAACCACCGGTTTTGAAGACCAAAAAGGCGACCGCATTGTAGAGATTGGTATCATTGAGCTCATTGGCAGAAAGCCCACCGGTCAGCAGTTGCATGTTTATCTAAACCCCGACAAACTGATGGACGATGAAGTCATCAAAGTTCATGGCATTTCCAACGACTTTTTGGCAGACAAGCCGCGGTTTGCTGACGTTGCCCAGTATGTTTATGAGTTCATGAAAGGTGCTGAGATTATTGCCCACAACGCCACCTTTGATATGCGTTTTTTGAAGATGGAATTTGACAAGGTTGGACTGACCGATTTTAGCCAGCAGGTGCAAGTTACCGATTCATTGGCGCTGGCGCGGCAGCTATATCCTGGTCAAAAAAACTCTTTGGACATGCTGGTCAGGCGTCTGGGCGTGGGGCAAAAAGACCGTACATTTCACGGCGCTTTGCTAGACTCTGAGATTTTGGCCGAAGTTTATTTGGCAATGACTGGTGGGCAAATCGCGCTTGCCATTGAAGAAGAAAAAGACGAAAGCACCCAAGAACAAGCCTTGACATTTTTAAACTTGAGCCAACACGCTGCTGCGCTGGTCAAATCAAAGGCAGACAATGACGCCGACCAAGCATGGCGCACTTTGGTACTAAAAAATTAACCGCTTATCGTCATTTTGGTATCATACTTGCAATCAGTAAATTGGTAAAGACAAGGCGTTTATCATTGACAAATTGTGGTGATAGATTTTTTGATGATTAATCATAAGGACACTCATGACCCAAACAAGCATACCAACGACAGACCCCCAAAGCGCCACCGATTTTGATTTGCTTTCGCTGCATGTGTTGTGTGATGAAATCCACGCCGTCCTAAAAGAAGCAGAGTTGCATTTGTGTCAGTTTTATGACGACAAAAAACAAGCGCCTTTGTTGCTGGATTCGGCTGAAAATTTAAAGCAACTGGGGGCAATTTTTAGACTCATCGCTTTTGATGGCGCGGATATTTTGGTGCACGCTTTGTCCTTGACTTATGGCAAATTGCATCAAATGGCAGACAATCGCAGCGCCACCGACGAAATCTTGATGACTGACATCTCAGAAGCGGTGATGTTGCTTGAGCGTTATGTGGAGTTTGTGTTATTAAAGGCTGTGCCAGAACCAACATTACTGCTGGCAATCATCAACAAACTCTATGGGCACTTGGGCAAAGCAGCGCTTGATGAAGCGTCGCTCAGAAAGCACAGCCAAAGCACCATCATTCACCACCCAGCCGCCAACTACGCCAGCATTGCGCGTTTGCCAACAGACGGCAACAAACTTTCCAAAGCCTATCGGGCTGGGCTAGAAGTGGTGTTGTCTTATCAAAACAATGCACTGACCGACGAAGAACAACAAAAACTTGCTGGCATGGCGCAGGCTTGCGCACTCATTGCCCAAGAATCGGACAGCTTGTTTTGGCAAGCGGCTGCCGTTTTGACCAAAAATATTGCCAACGATTTGCCCGTCAGTTATAACAAGCAGCGCATTTTGATTTATTTAGAACAACAGTTTTTTGATTATTTGCCCGTTGCTGACAGACGTTTTGCGCAACTGGTGCGTCTTGCCTGTGCCAAGGACGACCAATTTGCCACCATTGCCAACCAAAAATATCAACTCAACAGCATCAGTGAGCAAGATTTTAAGCAAATGCAGCGTTTTTTGTTGGGTCCCAATCATGAAATGACCCACACCCTAAACCTGCTTATCCAAGAACAAATAGAACACATCAAACAAGACGTGGACACACTGGTGCGCGGTGATGACAACAGCCTTGGCACACAAGTCAGCACGGCCGACATCTCAGACGCTTTGCTTGATTTGGCGCGCGTTTTGTATTTGCTGGAGCTAAGAGACGCCAGTCAGTCTTTGCAAAACGCTGCCAGTCAAGTCAATGCTTGGCAAACACCCACCCTAGAAGAGCTGGACGGTTTGTTGGACAGATTGATGGTTGCCGAAAATGCCATCATTGAACTGGCAAAGGCGCACACCTTTAGCACAATCAAACTGCCCTTGCACAATCATAACATTTCTTTGCACCGTTTAGATGGCGCTTATACTGTGCTTATCAAAGAAGCCAAAAACAGCCTAGCAGCCATTGCAACAGCTTTGGACGACTATATATTTGATGAACAACAAGACATCTTAAGCCTGCAAAACACGCCAGAGATGATGCACCAAGTGGCAGGCGCCGCCGCATTTTTGCGCATGCCAATCACCGCCAGACAGCTGACCCGCCTAGCCAAACACCTAGAAGCTGGTTTGTTGCAAGAAATCCATGATGCCAACGCAGCAACACAAGCAAAAATAGCCAGCGCTTGGGCAGATGTACTCATATCCGCTGAGATGGCTTTTGATGATTTTGCCAAAAATCGCCCATCAAACAGACCATCTTTGTTGGTCAGCGAGCACAGTCTTAATCAATTATTGATGGGCGCAGAAGATCGCTGATGAGCGCCGACTGCCAAGTTTGGGTGATTGATGACGATAAGGTGTACTGCAGCCATCAAGGTCTGCCACACGCTTTTGTCAGCTCGCCTGACTGCTTGGGCGCTTGGGGGTTTTTGCTTGGCGCCAAACGATACGCCATCAGCCAGCAAGCGGCCAGCGCCTTAAATTGGAATTTGGCATTCGGGGAGTTTTTGAGTTATCGTCATTTGTTGTCAAGATTGAACAGCTTGGACGCCCATCATTTGCTGTTGGCGATTTGGCTGTTGGCTTGGCAACAAAACCATCGCTTTTGTGGTGGGTGTGGCAGCAAGTTTTTGTCATCAAACAGTTACGTTCATCATTGCGTGGTCTGCTCACGCAGTTTTTATCCGCCGATACAGCCTTGTGTCATTGTTGCCATCACCCGAGTGTGCCCCAACACCAACCAACCACAAATTTTGCTTGCTCGGCACCATCGCCACAAAAACACTGGCATTTATGGTCTGATTGCAGGCTTTGTGGAAGTTGGCGAAACCCTAGAAATGGCGGTACATCGCGAAGTTTTTGAAGAAACGGGGTTATCTATCACTCCGCCAACTTATATAGCCAGTCAACCTTGGCCATATCCTGCCAATTTGATGGTGGGTTTTGTGGCGCAGTATCAGTCAGGAAGTCTTAGAGTGCAAGACGACGAGCTGATAACGGCCGACTTTTTTGACATCAATCGGCTGCCAGCCATTCCGCCCAAAGGCAGCATTGCTCATCGGCTCATCACTTTGGTTTGTCAAACGACGCCATAAAATCACGACCAAGATAAACCTTTTGTACCAGCTCGTTGTCCAAAATCTCTGCTGGCACGCCTTGGGCGATGATGTTGCCTTCTGAGACGATATAAGCCTTTTGGCAAATGGACAAGGTTTCGCGCACATTGTGGTCGGTGATGAGCACGCCAATTTTGCGTTGCTGCAAGGTGGTGATGATGTCTTTGATGTCGCCCACAGAAATGGGATCTACGCCAGCAAAAGGCTCATCAAGCAAAATAAACTTTGGGTTGCTTGCTAAAGCTCTGGCGATTTCACAGCGTCTTCTTTCACCACCAGAGACGCTCATGCCCAGCGAATGGCGAACGTGTTCAAGATGAAAATCGGCAATCAGTTGCTCCAGTTCTTGACGCTGAGCAGCATGGCTTAAATCTTTGCGCGTTTGTAACACAGCCAAGATGTTTTGTTCAATGCTCAATTTACGAAAAATGGACGCTTCTTGGGGCAAATAACCAATGCCGTATCTGGCGCGCTGGTGCATGCTTTTTTTGGACAAATCGGTATCGCCAAACATTACTGTGCCCTTGTCCATTGCCACCAGTCCAATGACCATATAAAAGCTGGTGGTTTTGCCTGCGCCATTGGGCCCTAAAATCCCCACCACTTGTCCTTGTTTAATCTCAAAGGAGACATCTTTGACCACCCAACGCTGTCCATAACGTTTGCCCAAATGGCGCATGCTCAAGACAATCTCTGACATCAACGAATTCCTTGATGTCCATCACCACCACTGGGCGGAAACACCAGCTCCACGCGCCGACCACTGCCCGCATTGGCTTCTACGTCGCCAAGTTTAAGACTGTAACGAATGGTGTTGCCCACAAAACTTGCACCAGCTTGGGTGAGTTTGGCGTTGCCTGTCAGTGTAACAATCCCTGTGGCGGCGTTATAATCAATTTTGTTGGCTTGACCTTTGGCAAGTCCTTTTTCTTGGGTAACAACCTGTTGCATGGTGGCAGGGCGACCTGTGGCCACCGCCGATTTGATACTGCGCTTATTGTCTAGGTTTAGCACGATGTTGTCGGCAGTGATTTTGAGTGTGCCTTGTTCAATGCTGACGTTGCCTGAATAGGTGGTAACGCCAGTGCGCTCAACATAAGTGGCGCGGTCAGCCAGCAGACGAATGGGTTGGTTGGCGTCTGATGGCAGTGCCCAACTGACGGTTGTCATCGCCATCATGCCCATCATCATCAATACGTTGGTTGTTTTTACATTCATAAACTTATCCATCAATCTTAGTGCGAAAACAAAGGCGCGTCTGTGCGTTTGGGGGGGTCAAACTGTATGGCAATTTGTCTGAATTCATACTCGCCATCTTGTAAATTGGCAACAAAACCTTGAGCATCGAAGCTGTTATTGGCTTGGGTAATGCTGACGGCTTGCTCGCTGGTGATGATTTTGGTTTTGGTGTTGCCAGCAAGGCTTTCGCCACGAATGAGCAACTCGTGCTTTGGGTCATCGTCTTTGTTTTTTCTGCCAAAGGTGAAGCCTTGTGTGATGGTCATTTCACCCGTTTGTTGGTTCAAACTTAGGTAGCTGGCTTGGATGTGAAAGCGCTCGCCTGTGGGGGGTTGCCAATCCATTTGGGCGTTGTGCATATACTCTTGTCCATCGCGTTGTACCAAAGACTCTGCCGTCAAAGTGTATTCAATTTGTCCAGTTTCAGGGTTGGTTTGTGTGGCTTTAATCCCAGTAACTTCAAAAGAAACGTCGGGCGCACTAGGAGTGGCAGGCTTTATCTCAACGTCTTCTTGATAAAAAAACCACGTCGCCACAGCCAGCGCCATCACACCCAGCACCGCCAAAATTTTTGCGTTCAAGATTGTTTCCTAAGTAAATTGTGCCACAAACTGTTCGTACACACCTTTGGCCATTAAAATGACTTCGCACGCTTGGCGAACCGCGCCTTCCCCGCCCTTTTTTGAAGTAACAAACACCGCCGCTTCGCGCGCTTGGTTGCAGCCATTGGGCACACTCATGCCCAAACCTGCATACTTGATGGCTTTTAAGTCTGGCAAATCGTCCCCCATATAAGCACACTCATCAAGCGACAAGCCCAAAGACTGCGCCAACTCACTTAGTGCCACAAATTTATCATCGCGCCCTTGGACAACATGGTCAATGCCAAGCTCTGCTGCTCGGCGCTCCACCATAGGCGAGCTTCTGCCGGTGATGATTGCCAAGGTGATACCCGCTTTTTGTAGCAGTTTTAGCCCAAGCCCATCTTGCACAAAAAAGGCTTTGCTTTCAACGCCTTGGGCATCATAAATCAGCTGACCGTCGGTGAGCACGCCGTCCACGTCCATGGCAAAAAGTTTGATATGTCGTGCTTTTTGATACAACAAATGCACTTTTAGAGTGTTCATTTATTTTACCCCCGCTTTTAACATGTCGTGCAGGCTAATCACGCCCAAAAGTTTTTGTTCGTCCAACACCAATAGTTGTCCAATTTTATGTTCATTCATCAAGGTCAGCGCATCTGATGCGCGCATGTTTGTGTGGGTGAATTTGGGGTTTTTGGTCATGACTTGAGCAATGGGCGTGGACAGCGCCACATTGCTGGCAAGTTTGCGGCGCAAATCACCATCGGTAAAAATGCCCACCACATCGTCATGCTCATCAACCACAATCGCCAGCCCCAAGCGCCCACCTGTCATCACAAACAGCGCATCATACAGGCTTAGGGTGTGCTTGATGATGGGCAGATTTTCGGTGTGCATTAGGTCAACAACGCGCGTCAGCAGCTTGCGACCCAAAGCGCCCGCTGGGTGCGACAAGGCAAAATCTTCGCTGGTAAAGCCGCGCGCGTGCAGCAGCGCCACCGCCAAAGCGTCTCCCAAGGCCAAAGTGGCGGTGGTACTTGATGTGGGCGCAAGACCCAACGGGCAGGCTTCGTTAAATTGCCCCAAAGTGAGTGCGATGTCGGCCGATTTTGGCAAAAACCCACGTCCATCACGACTGATGCTAATCAGCGGAATTTGCAGTTGTTTGACCACAGGTATGAGCATTTTTATCTCGTCAGACTCACCAGAATTGGAGATGGCAATCAACACATCGCCTGCCACCAGCATGCCCAAATCGCCATGCCCCGCTTCGCCAGGGTGCATAAAAAAAGCAGGCGTGCCCGTAGAAGCAAAAGTGGCGGCAATTTTGCGCCCGATGTGCCCAGATTTTCCCATGCCTGTAATCACAACGCGACCGCGACACGCCAATATGGTTTGGCAAGCACCAACAAAGCGCTGGTCTAGCTGAGCTTTTAACAATTCCAAAGCATGTTGTTCGGTGTCAATGGCAGCAATCGCCACAGCAATAAAGTCGGTATTTTGGTCAGAGTGCTGAGCATTCATGGTGATTGTACAAAAACAAAAAAGTTATCATATCACAACCAAAGATTTTTTGGGGGATTTTTGTGTCCAAAAAATCAAAAACCCACACTGGGCGGGTTTTTGGGTGGACAACTTAAATTATTGTTCGCTGTCGTTGTTGGGGGCGTCAAATTCTTTGCCATCAAAGCTGCGATTGTCGCTTTTTTCAAAATTTTGACCATCAAAGCCGCGCTCTTCATAGCTTGAGCGGTCAAAACCTTGACGGTGTTCAAAGCCAAAACCGCCCGAAAAACCGCGCTCAAAACCCGATTGGCGTTCAAAGTTTGGCTGTGTTCTGGTGAAGCCACCGATGGGACGTGTGCCAGCAAAACCCGATTGGCGTTCAAACCCTTGAGTTGTGTAGCCACCTTGGTAACTGCTGCTGCTCATGACACCCACTGGCGAACCAGCGTAGCCCGATGTGGAAGCAGAAACGTTGTCAGAACGGGGGTTGCGGGCTGGAACAACGGTTGAGATGGCATGTTTGTAAACCATTTGGCTGACGGTGTTTTTTAGCAGTACCACATACTGGTCAAACGATTCAATTTGACCTTGCAGTTTGATGCCGTTGACCAAAAAAATGGAAACAGGGATACGGTCTTTGCGCAAGGAATTTAGAAATGGGTCTTGCAAACTTTGCCCTTTTGACATGAAAATCTCCCAAGAATAAATAATAAGAAACAACCAAACAATGACTTTGGTATTTAGGCATAAGATTAAGACAATAACTGATGTTTTACTTGTTTTATGCTATCAAAGGATACAATCACAGGTGAAATATGATGTAAAAGTGCTTCCTGACTTGTATCTATTATTGTTGGTTTATGATTCAGGCTTAAAAGCTGCCGTTGCCATGTGGATTGACGTTTGGCAAGCTGCCTTGTGGCATATAATGCCTTATTTTTCATGTCTTGGCAAGGTTTATTGGTCGTTTTTTGACTACCATTTAAAACATTGGTAGCGCCAATCGCTACAGAAAGCCTACAAAACGGTAATCTTTTACTCAGATTTCTTTCTAGATTAGTATTATCTTGTACAACATAATGCTGAGCGATTAAAAATTCCAAGACCTGCCGATAACCCACGCAGCGCATTGATGGCATGTCAGGGCTAAGCGGGTATGTTTGTATCAACGCCATCACTTCATCAACAAAGCCTGCTTGCCACATCAACTCAAGGCGCTGTTCAATCCTTTGGTGCAACCACGCCCTGTCTGGCTCAACCGACAAAGCAAGCCAATATTGGTCTTTGTTGTGGCATAAAGCGGTTTTGGGGGTGCTTTGCCACACGCTCATTGGCACGCCAGTTTGTAAGTGCACTTCTACTGCACGCGTGATGCGCTGAGTGTCGCTCGCCCTTAGACGTTGGCAGATGACGGGGTCATGGCTTTTCAGATAGGCGTACAAATCACCAATGCCTTGTTCGCTCAGCCAGTCCATGACCTGCGCACGAATGTGGGCTTGGGTCTCTGGTACCGCCGACAAGCCATCAAAAAGCGCCATATAGTACATCATGCTGCCCCCCACCAGCAATGGAATTTTGCCGCGCTGATGGCTTTGATAAATCAAGTGCTTGACATCGTTGACAAAATTGGCAACGCTGTAGCTTTGGGTAGGGTCAATGATGTTCACCAAATGGTGCGGATATTGGGTCAATTCTTGGGTGGTTGGTTTGGCGGTGCCGATATTCATGTCGCGATAAATCAGCGCACTGTCCACCGAGATAAGCTCAAATCTGCCCGTGTCATAAAGCAAAAACGCCAAATCGGTCTTGCCACTGGCGGTGGGCGCTATCAGCGATAACACGGTATGCTCAGGAAGGTTTTTATAAAACAGCTGCTTCATGCTGTGCCAAGCTCAATGCCACTGATGATCACTTGGCGGTTGTCGTTGTCTAGCTTGCTGATGTCAATGCTGATGTCGGGTGCTGGCAAAAGCTCACTGGCGCGGCTTGCCCACTCAATGATGATGAGCGCTTTGGGGTCGGCAAAATACTCAAAAAAACCGATAAATTCCAGCTCTTCGGGGTCTTGTAAGCGGTACAAATCGGCATGGTAAACCGCTTGATTGTTAATCATATAAGGTTCAACCAAAGTATAAGTGGGGCTCTTTACTGACCCTGTATGCCCCAGTGCTTGCAGCAAATAACGCGTGAACGTGGTCTTGCCCGCACCCAGCTCACCTGCTAGCCAAATGCTGCCTGTGGGCGCTTTTTGGGCAAGGGCTTGAGCCAATTTTTGGGTGTCTTGTTCGCTGTTTATCAGATGATGCATGGCTACTTGACTTGTTGTTGTGGTTTGGGGTTGATAAAAGGTTGGCCTTGTTTGAGTTTGTCAAACATCTTAGGGTCGCCCCATTCGTTTTTGACCTGTTGGCTAAACTCAAAATCTTCAAGGCTCAACAAACCCATCTGTGGGTTTTTTATGTCTTCTTTAAAACATTGGGCATAACCTGTGGCAGTTTCGTGCACAATCACCGAATAAACGTTGATGTCGCATTCGCCGTTTTGGGTCTGGGTGTTTTGTAGCACCTTGTCTGCCCAATAAAAAATCACCCGACTGAACTGCTCGGCCGACGGCGACACAGGCAAACTTACCCAGCGCGCCGAAAACTCCTTGCAGGCTTGGATATAAGCTGGGTCGTCCTTGTTCCAAAAAGTGATGGCATGGTCAAAACTGTCAATCAAATCTTTGATGTGTGCTTTTAACAAACCAAAATCGTACACCATCTGTCCATTATCCAGTGCATGGGCTTGCAAAATCAACTCCACCTGATAGCTGTGCCCATGTATGGAGCGGCTGCAGCGCTCTGATGTGCAATTGCGCACGATATGGGCATTTTCAAATTTAAAGAGTTTTCGGATACGCATAACAAACCACATCACAAAAGATGGCTAAGTGTATCACAAACCATGCCAAAAAACCCAGTCAAATCTGCCAAATTCTCAATTTAATTGTTGTTAAAAACCCCACACGACGTGGGGCATGGCTGGGTCATTCGCTGACAAACGCAATCTTGGTCAGCCCTGTGCTGCTGGCTGCTGCCAACACTTGTGCCACCATGTCGTATTTGCCTTCTTTGTCGGCGCGCAAATGTACTTGTGGGTCTTCGTCCTTGGCAGCTGCTTGTTTAAAACGTTTTTCAAGCTCACTTAGGGGTATTTTTTCTTGGTCCCAATAAATGTCGCCTTGGGCATCAATGCTGATTTGTAGCACTTGGGGTGGCATGTCATTGACGTTGGCGGACGTCTTGGGCAAGTCAAGGGGCACGGTTGGATTGAGCACCGTTGCCGTTACCAAAAAAATAATCATCAGCACCAACATGATGTCAATGAGTGGGATTAGGTTCATCTCATTCATGCCACCATTGTCATTATCACCTAATTCAAACGCCATGTCGCCCCCTTAACGCACAATGCTTGCCAACAGCTGATGGGCAGTGTTATTGGCGTTGTGCAAAGCTCTTTTGTTCATGCGCGTGATGATGTTAAAAAACACCACCGCAGGAATGGCAACCGCCAGACCCAAGCCTGTCATAATCAAGGCTTCGCCCACTGGTCCTGCCACCTGAGCCAAACCAGCTTGACCACTTTTGGCGATGGAATGTAGCGCATGAAAAATCCCCCACACCGTACCAAACAGCCCAATAAACGGTGCAATGGCGGCGGTGGTGCCCAGCACTGGCAAACCCTTTTCTAGCTCAAAACGATAGCCAGAGATGTATTGTAATAACAACTGTTCGGCAACCGTTTTGCGCTGAGCAAATTCTAAGTGCGAAAAATCTTTGCTGTCGTGATGGATTTTGTCGCTCAGCTCACGACTGATGGTGTTGACAATTTTGTGTGATTGTAATAAGCGCACAATCGCCACCACCCAAGACGCCAAGGACAAAGCAAACAAAATAAAAAACAACGTCTTACTGACCGCGTCAGTATATTGCCAATAATGTGCAAACATAAAAGCCCTTATGATAAGAATAAGATATTGTGATTAAAAATGCTCAAAAATTATTCTAAGCGTATTGTAAAATTTGCAGAACCTTCCAGAGTTTGGTTTCCTTTTTTAAAAGGACGCAGTTTTGCACTTAAAATTGCCGCTCTGATTTGTCTGTTGACGTCTGCATCGCCTGAATTGATGCCAGACACCTTTTTAATATTGCCTTTGGCATCAACGGTTAAGGTTACTGTAAAGCGTGTTCTAAGTTCGGCGCCAGACGATGCAATGCCGCTAAAATTGGGCGCCACTATCCAGTCTGCATTGGAGACCACACCCAAGTTTTGACCTGTTAAAACCCCGCCTGCGCTTGATTTGTCTTTATCACCGTCTTTGGCGCCTTTATCATTATCGCCCTTACCCCCTTTATCACTGGTGTTTTTGCTGGCGGTGTCATTGCCGCTGCCACCCTTGCCTTCACCATCTTTGCTGCGTTTGGCATCGGCTTGTGCCTTAGCGGCTGCAGCGGCTTCTGCTTTGGCCTCGGCTTCTGCTTTGGCTTTTTCTTGACGCTCTGCTTCTGCTCTGGCAGCTTCTGCCCTTGCGCGCTCTTGCTCAATTTGCTCTTGACGCGCTTTGGCTTCTTTTTCTTGTTGTTCACGTGCCTTTTGTTGCGCTTCAAAGGCTGCTTGGCGCTGCTGTTGAGCCAGCACTTCATCATCAACCTTAGGTTCTGGCGTTTTTATAGGCTTGGGCATCTCTTGTGGCTTTGGGGGTGTGATGTCTTTGGGTTTTGGTGGCTCTGACACCTTTTTGGGTGGTTCGGGCGCTTTGGGTTTGACCACAGGTTCGCTAGGCTTAGGTGGTTCAGGCACTGTCTTTTTGGGCGCAGGCGCTGCCATTGGCGCAATAACAGGCTTGGGCTGACTGACTGGTTTTACCACAGGTTTGGGCACAGGTGCTGGTACAGGCTCTGGTTTGGGTGGCTCAGGCGATTCTTCGTTATTGAGTTTAATCATCTCAATTTTTATGGGTGGGGTGATTTTGGGTGCTTCAATGCTCAGCATTGCCATATTTGCCAACCCAAAGCCCGCCAAACCATGCAATGTCAGCGCCACGCCAACCGCCAACACAGTAAATTGACCTGTAGAATTTTCGCCCATAAATAAAACAACTCTTAACAATAAATCTTATTATAAAACAATCTGTTATATCTCTTGAAAACAACAAAGAAAATATAAACGAGAACGATTATCAGTATGATATTATCTAAAATTTTACAAAAAATTACAAGGGTATATTGGGAGAAAAATTTATGTCAAAATATGTCTTGTTGGTATTTTGAGCATTTTTGTCATACAATTTTGTCATACAATGACCGTGTTTTGATTTTTATGACAAAATTGATAACCATAAGTTTTTCATATACAAACAATTCGCCATAAATCTTGGTCATCGCAACACCCAAAAAATGTTACAATAACGCTTTTATTTGTAGCCAACCGCCAATTTTAGGAAAACTTATGCCAATTTATCGCTCCAAAACTTCTACCGCTGGTCGCAACATGGCAGGGGCGCGAGCCCTATGGCGTGCCACGGGGATGACCGATGACGATTTTAACAAGCCCATCATTGCCATTGCCAACTCCTTTACCCAGTTTGTGCCAGGGCATGTGCATTTAAAAGACTTGGGGCAACTGGTCGCCCGTGAGATTGAAAAGTGTGGCGGCGTTGCCAAAGAATTTAACACCATTGCCGTGGACGATGGCATTGCCATGGGTCATGGTGGTATGCTTTACTCACTGCCCAGCCGTGATTTGATTGCCGACAGCGTGGAATACATGGTAAACGCCCATTGTGCCGACGCTTTGGTGTGTATTTCTAATTGCGACAAAATCACCCCCGGTATGCTGATGGCGGCACTGCGTCTCAACATTCCCACCATTTTTGTGTCAGGTGGCCCGATGGAAGCAGGCAAAGTCTTGGCAAGCAACATCGGCGAAGGTCATATGACCCACGAAACCGTCATCAACGAACAAGGGCAAAAAATACGCAAACTTGACCTTGTGGATGCGATGATTGACGCCGCCGACGATTTGATTTCGGACAATGACGTTGCCAATGTGGAGCGTTCGGCGTGTCCGACTTGCGGTTCTTGCTCGGGTATGTTTACCGCCAATTCTATGAATTGCCTAACCGAAGCCTTGGGGCTTTCTTTGCCGGGTAACGGCTCACTGCTTGCCACCCATGCCAAGCGTAAAGAGTTGTTTTTGACCGCAGGGCGAATGATTGTTGAGCTTGCCAAACGCCATTATGAAGGGGACGATTATTCTGTTTTGCCAAGAAGTATCGCCACCAAAGACGCTTTTTTAAACGCCATGAGCCTTGACATTGCCATGGGCGGCAGCACCAACACTATTTTGCATTTGTTGGCAGCTGCAAGCGAAGCAGGCGTGGACTTTAAAATGGCGGACATTGACCGCTTGTCTCGCAAGGTGCCTTGTCTGTCCAAAGTTGCCCCTGCCACCCAAAAATACCACATGGAAGATGTCCACCGTGCAGGGGGCGTCATGGGCATTTTGGCGGAGCTTGACCGAGCAGGACTGTTAAACACGGATGTGCCCACCGTCCACGCCCCCACCTTAAAAGACGCTTTAAACACATGGGACGTGATGAACCCTGACAACCAAAGCGCCAAAGATTTATACCTTGCTGCCCCTGCAGGCATGCGTACCACCCAAGCCTTTAGCCAAAACAAAGTTTGGAGCAATTTGGACTTAAACCGTGAAAGTGGTTGTATCCGCTCTAAAGAATTTGCCTACAGTCAAGATGGTGGTTTGGCGGTGCTGTTTGGCAACATTGCCGAGCGGGGCTGTGTGGTCAAGACCGCAGGTGTGGACGAAAGCATTTTGATCTTTACAGGGCGAGCAAGGGTCTTTGAAAGCCAAGACAGCGCAGTGGAAGCCATTTTAGCCGATAAGATTGCGGCAGGCGACATCGTCATTATCCGCTACGAAGGCCCCAAAGGCGGACCTGGTATGCAAGAAATGCTCTACCCCACCAGTTACCTAAAATCCAAAGGCTTGGGTAAAGCCTGTGCCTTGCTGACCGATGGGCGTTTTAGTGGTGGCACATCAGGCTTGTCAATCGGACACGCCAGCCCCGAAGCTGCCGAAGGCGGTGCGATTGGCTTGGTAGAAGAGTTTGACACCATCAACATTGACATTCCCAATCGCAAAATCCATTTGGACGTATCAGACGATGAACTTGCCCGTCGCCGTGAAGCGATGATGGCTCGTGGCAAACAAGCGTGGAAGCCTGTAAACCGTGAACGCCACGTCAGCCAAGCCTTGCGAGCCTACGCCGCCATGGCAACCAGTGCCGACACAGGGGCGGTGCGTGATGTGGGACAGGTAGAATAAAGCAAATCTGAAAAAAGAAGAAAATAGGGGAGTGGTTGCTTTTCCTTATTTTCTTTGAGTATTGTTTATGTCATGGCAGTGCCAAAAGCATATCCCACGACCAACAATAACACATACCGCCCCACCCACGCATTTGCCAAAAATGCCCTAAAGCATTCTAAACGCTGTCTGTGTTTAATCAACTGATATTGCCCAACCATCATCGCCACAACAGGCAGCAAGCCCAGCACAGACCATATGCCCAGCTCATCATAAAAATAGTGCCACAGCACCAATGCCATCAACACCACAAAACACGCCTGCAACAACATCACAATCATCACATCACAGCGCCCAAACAAAATTGCCGTGGATTTTACCCCGATAAGCACATCATCGTCTCTGTCGCACATCGCATACTGGGTATCATACGCCACCGTCCAGCACATATAAGCCCAAAACACCAGCCAACCCCAAATGTCCACCCTGCCAATGGTCGCCACATACGCCATCGGCACCGCCCACCCAAACGCCATTGCCAGCACCACTTGGGGCAAGTGTGTATAACGCTTCATAAATGGATAAATAAATGCCAGCGCCAGCGCCACAAACGACCAATAAAACACCTGCACAGGCAGCAACATCAGCAAACTTGCTGCCAGCAAGGACAATCCCACAAAAGTAATTACGGCGGTTTTGGCGGACAATCTGCCATCTGCCAGTGGACGCGACTGGGTGCGTTTGACCTTGCCATCAACTTTGCGGTCGGCAAAATCATTGATGGCACAGCCTGCTGCACGCATCAGTACTGCCCCCAGCGCAAAAACCACCATCAGCCTTAAACTTGGCAAAGACGACATGCCCACGCTTTGATGTGCCAGCAGCAGCGCCCACAAGGTGGGGTATAACAAGAGTTCTGTACCAATCGGTTTATCAAAGCGGGTCAGTTGTATCCAAGCGATGATTTTTTCTTTGTTTAACATTGTTGTTAGCAGATTGCACAAAATTGACTTATTGTAACACAAACAAAAGCGACACATTGCCCCAAAAAATCGTGGTAAATTTCTCCTATTTTAGCTAGAATAGAGTTTTTGCCAAGATATTATGATGACTTTTACTCCCGCCAGCTCTGTCATTGATGACGCTTTGACCATTGACCCCATTACGCTGACCAACGCCCTGCCCTTTATCGGCTATCAAGATGGCATTTTGTTGATAGACGGAGTAAGCAGCCAAACGCTTGTGCAGCATTACGGCACGCCACTGTATGTTTATAGCAAAAATGCCTTGCTTGACAACTATCGGGCTTATGTTGACGGTTTTGCTGCGCTGGCAGGCACACAAATTTGTTATGCGGTCAAAGCCAATTCCAATCTTACCATTTTATCTGTACTCGCTGGCGCTGGCTGTGGCTTTGACATCGTCTCTGTGGGTGAGCTGGCACGCGTAGTAAAAGCAGGTGGACACGCCCAAAAGGTTGTTTATTCTGGCGTAGGCAAGACCGCCCAAGACATTCAAACGGCGCTTGACGCTGGTATTGGCTGCTTTAATGTAGAAGCCATCAGTGAGCTAGAACTCATCAGTCGGGTGGCAAGTGCCTGCAACAAAACCGCGCCGATTGCTCTGCGCATCAATCCAGATGTGGACGCCAAAACCCACCCTTACATCTCCACAGGCATGAAAGACAACAAGTTTGGTATCAGCCACGACCAAGCCATCAGCGCCTACCAGCTTGCCAAATCCTTGCCCAATCTTGATGTTATTGGCATTGATTGTCATATCGGTTCACAACTGACCGATACCCAGCCCTTTGTTGATGCCCTAGACAAAATGATTGACATCATTGATGAATTGTCCGCGCTTGGCATCAAACTGCAGCATTTGGATTTGGGGGGCGGCTTGGGCGTGCGCTACATTGATGAAAATCCCGCCAGCGTACAAACATTTGCCAGCGCTTTGTTGCCCAAGTTAACCGCCTTACAAACAAAATACGGACTAAGCTTGCACTTAGAACCTGGTCGCAACATCTGCGCCAACGCTGGCGTGTTACTCACCCAAGTGGACGTCTTAAAACCCACCGAGCACAAAAACTTTGCCATTGTTGACGCGTCCATGTCTGAGCTGCTTCGCCCCGCCCTTTATGAATCAGAAATGGCAATTATCCCAACCGTCTTACAAAACAGCACAGCCACCAAAACTTGGGACGTTGTCGGCGCTGTTTGTGAATCCAGTGATTTCTTGGGCAAAAATCGCCGCCTTGCTTTGTGCGTGGGTGAGATGCTGGCAATCACAGGCGCTGGTGCTTATGGTTTTACGATGGCAAGCAACTACAACAGCCGCCCGCGTCCTGCCGAAGTGTTGTGCGACACTGGCAAACACCAACTTATCCGTCAGCGCGAGACTTTGGAAGACTTATGGCGCAACGAATGCCAATCTTTCACATAAAAACACACCAAGCGCGCCAAAATTTGCTACAATGCTGTCAATAACAAATTAGCATTCATTTGTGATTTATGACTAATCAGCCTTCTTATCCGACAAACTTTGATGGCGTTTATGACAGCGCCACCGCCACTTTTTTAGAGAGCATTTTTGCGCGCTGGCAACACGCATTAGGCAGCATCAAACACAGTTATGCCATCACCGCCGACACTTGGATTGATGAGATTTTGGCAACAGTCAGCCAAGAACAAATCAACGACGCCTTACACAATTTTGTGGTCAAAAATGTCAGTTTTTTGTTAAAACTAGAGCTTGAATTGTTTGATGAGCATTTGCGCCTACATTGCACCGCCAATCTGCTGGGCATGCACCTGTCTGTTGCCAGCAACTTTAAATTGATACAAATTCGTTTAGACAGGCACGTCCAAAGACTGGTTTTACAACAAATCAGCCCAACCGACGTGCTCAGTCTGCACACCAAAGCGTGGTACAAAGCCCCTGTCATCACCTTTGCCATCAATGCCTACAGAGCGCTGCTAAAAAAAGACCCATTGCCATTTTTGCTAAGTTTATCTCCAAAACTGCGCGGACTGCCCTTTGTGGAATACAAGGGCAACATCATTTATTTGGAAATTGGGCGCTGGCTGCCTGATGATATCAAAGCTCACCTTAAAAAAGCACAAATCAACGGCGGCGACACACAAAAAGAACAACTGGTGTTAAGGGTACAGCCCAATTTTGGCGATATTTTAAGTTTTGGCGACCCCAATGCTGACATCATCACCGAAAAGGACAATCCACAAAACAAATCAAACGGCTAAGATGAAGTTTATACTGACGAGTATTCAAATTTGGAATAAAATTTGCTATACTAACTTGTAACAAAATTTTAATTTTTAGCTGGCTAAATACAGTTACACTTTATGCCAAATTTACTTAACTTATTGATTTTGTTGGTTAAATAATTTTAGCGCAGTGTATAAATGGGATTATTTTTGTAAATCCAAGTGGGGGATTGTTATGAATGTACCTTTGTTTAGTGCCATTTTTTCTATTGCAGCAACTGTGCTGATTGGGGTATTGATGGTCATTTTGTTTGTCAATGAATTGGCAACGGCGCCTTTTGTGATTGGTTCGGTGGTGGTCGGTGCGTTGCTCAGCTTGCCAATTGCCTTGACGGTTACCAAAAAAATGAGCAACATCACAGGCGAGCCGAAATAAGACGCCTGACAAACAAGCCGCAGTGCTATGGCGTTGCGGTTTTTTCTTGGGTGTTAAAACTTGATAAAAGGTTTATTTATTTTATGATGGGTGGGTTGTGCTGACAAATTTTTCGCTGATGGTGGACTTAAGGTGGTGTTTGGACGAGCTGCTGCAGGAGCATAAAATTGACCAAAAATCATACAATTTGGTGATGACCAGTCGTAAAGATTTGCACGCACACCCCATACAAACCATCGCCAAATTTCAACTGGTCAATCCCCTTGACCATCAAATCTGGACGCCAGAACGCCTTAATGCGTGGCTTGCCCAAAAAGCCAATGTGCCCTTTGTGCGTATTGACCCACTCAAAGTTGATGTGCCCGCCATCACCAAAATCATGTCTTTTGAATACGCCAAAAACCATTGTATTTTGCCCATTGAAGTGGGTGAGCAAACCATCGTCATTGGCACAGACCAACCGTTTTATCGCGATTGGTATGACAACGTCGGCCAAATTGTCAGACCCAAATCCATCAAAATCGTTTATCTTAATCCTGAGCAAATCAACCGTTATCGCCATGAATTTTATCAAGTAACCCGCGCCATTGCTGGAGCCAACCACATCCAAAAGCGCGCCAATGCCGATGTTACCAACGTGGAAGCCTTATTGCAACTGGGTGATAACAACAACCCCGATGCCAATGACCAACATATTGTCAAGGTGGTGGATTGGCTGCTTCAGTATGCCTTTGAGCAGCGCGCCAGCGACATTCACCTTGAGCCACGCCGTGAAGTGGGCAAAGTACGCTTTCGTATTGATGGGGTGCTGCACACAGTGTACGAAATGCCAGCAGTGATTATGACGGCAGTAACGGCACGTATCAAGATTTTGGGACGCTTAAATGTTGCCGAAAAACGCAAACCCCAAGACGGTCGCCTAAAAACGCGCACTCCCAAAGGCATAGAAACCGAGTTGCGCTTGTCCACCCTGCCAACCGCTTTTGGTGAAAAATTGGTCATGCGCGTGTTTGACCCAGAAGTGTTGGTGCGAACCTTTAACCAGCTTGGACTTACAGGCAGACATTTAGAAGTGTGGCACGAACTGACCGCCCACCCCAATGGCATTATTTTGGTAACAGGGCCAACCGGCAGTGGCAAAACCACCACGCTCTACAGCACACTAAAACAGCTTGCCACCGAAAAAGTGAACGTTTGCACCATTGAAGACCCGATTGAGATGATTGAGCCGTCGTTTAATCAGATGCAAATTAATGCCAGCATTGGTTTGCATTTTGCCGATGGCATTCGCTCGCTCATGCGTCAAGACCCTGACATTATTATGGTGGGTGAAATCCGCGACAATGAGACGGCAGACATGGCGGTGCAAGCCAGCTTGACGGGGCATTTGGTGTTATCAACCCTGCACACCAACGACGCACCCAGCTCCTTAACACGCTTACACGATTTGGGGGTGCAGCCATTTTTGACATCAGCGACCATTTTGGGGGTCATGGCACAAAGATTGGTACGTACGCTGTGCGTTCATTGCAAATCTGCTCAAGCGCTTGACGAACATTCACCACTGACCCAGCAGTGGCACGAACTGGTGAGCCCTTGGAATGCGCCTGTGCCCAAGCAAATTTATCGCGCGGTTGGCTGTGATGAATGTCGCAACACAGGCTATCAAGGAAGAATTGGCTTGTATGAAATCATGCCCATATCTGGCGAATTAAAAAAACTCATCGCCAAAGATGCCAGTCTTGATGACCTAAAACGCCAAGCCTACAGTGAAGGCATGTTTCCGCTGCGCATAGAAGGCGCAAAACGCGTCGCCGAAGGCATGACCACCTTAGAAGAAGTGCTTCGGGTTGTGCCCTTAAACTAATTGGCAACAACACTAACATTTTTGATACAAATAAAAAGTCCCCAAACCATGCAACAAAAAACACCTGACGTTATAAACGACATTAACAAACCCAATAAAGACCAACACCCTTTACTAAACCCTTTATACATCAAAGGCTTAAAAATAGACAATCGCTTAATGCTTGCGCCGATGGCGGGCGTTACCGACAACCCTTTTCGCAGATTGTGCAAATCTTTTGGCGCAGGACACGCTGTCAGTGAGATGATTATTGCCGACACGGCGTTATATGCGCGCAAAAAGTCTTTGTATCGCACCAATTTTGATGGTGAGATTGCCCCCATTTCGGCACAAATTGCTGGTTCAGAACCCGACAAACTGGCAGAAGCGGCACGGTTTCAAGTGGCAAATGGTGCGCAGATTGTGGACATCAATATGGGTTGTCCCGCCAAAAAAGTTTGTAAAAAATTGGCAGGCTCAGCACTGTTACAAGACTTGCCATTGGTCAAAACACTGCTAGAGCGCGCGGTGAGCGCAGTCAATGTGCCCGTAACACTAAAGACCCGTTTGGGCTTTGAAAATGGCAAAGAAAACATCCTGACCGTTGCCAAAATCGCCGAGAACGCAGGCATTGCCGCCATCGCCATTCATGGGCGCACTCGTGCAGATTTTTATGCAGGGCAGGCACGTTATGAACTCATCAAACAAGTCAAAGAACAAGTGTCCATTCCTGTGATTGTCAATGGCGATATTGACAGTCCCCAAAAAGCCAAACAAGTGTACGAAATGACGGGTGCAGATGCCATTATGATAGGGCGCGCCGCTCAAGGTCAACCTTGGATTTTTAGGGACATCATTCATTATTTACAAACAGGTGAGCTGTTTGATGCGCCAGATTTGCCCACGTTGACCAAGATTGTCTTGACGCATTTGGACGAGTTGTACCGTTTTTATGGTGAGTATTTAGGCTGTCGTATTGCCCGCAAACACATCGCATGGTATACAGGTGGCTTGCCCAATTCCAACGCTTTTCGCCAAGCGATGTATCAAGAAAACAGCACCAGCAAACAATACAGCGCGGTTGAGCATTTTTTAAACCAAACTTAAACAATCAAAACTGAGCTTCTTTTTTGCTTGATACTGCTCATTATGCTGTTACATCACAGATTGTAAAGAACGCTAACAGCCACAGAAAAAATAAAAGCCCCAAAACACCATCACGGGTTTTAAGAGCCTTCTGAAATGCTTTGACAAAGCAGAATGGTACCAGTGGTCTTTACCAAATTCTAATTGTAATATATTGATATTAAAAATTTTTTTAAAAAATAATAACCAAATATACTGTCATATATACTGTTATTATTCAGCGTCATCAGACAACCAAAACACATCTTCAAAATTCTCACACACACCAGCTTTTTTAAGCTCTCTGTAGATTTTTAGGGCGGTTTCAATTTTGACTTGATGTCCTGCTTCTGCTTTTTTGACGTGCTGACTAAGGACATGACCATTGCTTATAAAGCCACAGCGTTTAGACAGCTCATAGACAGATAAGCCAGCTTTTTTTCGCAAGCTTACAATATCATTTTTTACACTCATGTTGTGTTACCATTATCACTAAATCAACTGCTATTATAACACAAAAAATAATTGCAATTATTTTCAATTTTAGTATTAAAAAGTATTGCAATTATTTTTAATAGTATGTATAATAGCACCCATAGACAGACAAGATGTCTATAAATCAAAGTTAAATTTAATCGGAGTATCGCCATGACACAAGTTATCGTTAAAAAAGCTGACCGTATTGTTGATGTTAATATCAATCGTCAAGCCGTGCGTAAATACATGACGCAAGAAAATCATGAATATGAATACCACCCACGCATGATGAATGTGTGGTGGGAAAGCATGAACAATCCTTCTGAAACCGAACGTGAAAAAATCATTGTGCAAGTCATTAGCACGCTTGAAAAAGACCCACGCTTTGCTTTCAAAGATATTAAAATATGGTCGGCGATAGATAGTCGCCACCCATTCTTTGGCGATAACCATATTCGCTATGATAAAAACACAAAAACCGTCAGCGAAGAGAGCAATACTTGGAGCGGGCGGAAGTCAAACCGCCTAAATGAAGCGGTTTATGGCAAGCTAGAGCGTGAATACTCACACACTTGCTCTTATCCAAGCAATAGTGTGAGTTATTACAATCGCTCAGTTACACTAGATTTACCATTTATTGCCATAGAAAATACCAAAGATAATGAAATTTGGTTGGTATTTTTCTAAATCAAAGCCCTAAGCATGGCTCAAAACTGCTTACCCCTTGTGGGTTTAACAACTAAGCAAATCACGGTTTGTTTAGTTGTTGGACTGACAGCCCGACAATTTTATTATTCTTTTAAGCAAAGGAGCTTATTATGTCAAAAACATTTTTCGGTTTCGCTATCGCTGATAGCATGTTTGCAAGCGACTGCACTATCACCCGCAAATCTTTAACTGCTGATGAAGCGAAAGTCATCATCAGCAAGGGTGTTGAGCCTTGCTTAAACCCAAGCCACCAAGCAACCATCAATGCCATGAATAGTCGCTTTGATATTCATGTTGCTATCCCTGAAGTAGCACCAAAAGTGCTACTCCAAGCAGGCGATAGCCTGCTAGTGATGGGAGTGCGTGGCTTGCCACGCTTAGACGCGACGCGCCACGAGTACACAAACGACGAAATTGCGTCCGCCACTTTTGTTTTTAGCTTGTACACCGTGCAAGCATAAGACAAGTTTATTTATCCTTGCACTTGCCAGCCCCATCGGCAGGTGCAAGCAGTAAGTAAATTTAACTTTAATCAATGGAGAAATGCTATGAAAATTTACACCTACCTTGCTACCGATGACACTGCCATCGCCGTGTATTACTGCCCCCACTGCGGAGCAGATACCCCGCCCTAGACACGGCGTTAAACTGTCTTTTCGTTTTATTTTAAATAAGGAAACACCATGCACCCAGCATTTAAAAAAATGATAGACTTTAATCGTGCCAACCCAGACGCCAAAGATGTCTATAAAAAAATGCAAGCATGGGCAATAAAAAACCCCCAAGCTGGGGTGTTTTGTCCAGCCCAGCAATTATTTAGCATGAGTGCCAAAATGGCACAGCTTATCGTCATGGGGTCAAAAAATAAAAACAACCCCCTAGATTTAGATGCAATTCGTTATTTTTATGGGTTGCATTTATTTGGGGCATGGCGTAATACACTTGGTATCTATGTGCTAAACCCAGACATTGCCGAAAGTGTTTTGCAATCACCGATACCCAACGACACCCCTGTCAGCATTTTTAATCATCTGCCAGAGTGGTGCATCTATCTTGAATTGCCAAAGGGTTTAACAACCCTAAAATCGGGCAATACCACCACCGACCTTTTGGGCTTTTGGGCATTGTTTGATTGGCAAAAGGGCAAGAAGGTACTAAATTTAGTACCAAATCTTGACGATGGGCTAGACATCAGTTACACACAGTTGCACCCCATTTCCATTGTGATTGATGATGGACTAACGGTTGAACAAGCCGTGCGAAAAACGTACAGTACAGCGATGGGCGATGGGATTGCCACCAACATCTTTATGCAAACCGATTATAAGATGGCAACAAGTCTGCTGTCGGCACTGCTGTGGCTGTGTGTTGAAGAGCCAGACATCAGCAATGTTATCGGTGAGCCTGTCAGCCGAAGCGAACTATCCAAGCCTAAACACACACAACACCCAAAAACAGGGGTATTCATTGTACCAAGCGAGCCAACCATCTACAAAATTGGTGAACGCTTGGGCGGTGAGATACGCACATTCAATCAACAAATCACCGAAAGCGACAAGACACGCAAACCCAGTCGCAAGCGTCCACACATCAGACGTGGACACTGGCATGGTTACTGGTATGGCTCAGGACAAGCAAAAGAATTTAAAGTGAAATGGTTGCCAGCTATGTTTGTGAATGCCTAAGAAAAAAGCCCCATTTGGGGCTTTTTTCATAAACCACCTCAACGATGGAAACAAGATTATAAATCACTAATAAATACTTCCAAGCCACCTCAACGGTGGAAAACGTGATTTACAATCATTTCTAAGCCACCTACACGGTGGAACAAAGGCAACTTACAATTTCTCATAAGATACGACCCGATTTTACTTTAAAAACTTGGCACAGTTAATAGCGTGTACAAATTCCAAGACAATAGCTTGACAAAATATGCGTTGCATACTATATTAAAGGTCGTTTCTTTTATAAATTAAGAAATTAGTATGCTTGCCACTCATTCAGTCAAGCTCATCAATGCTAAAGCACAACAAGATGCCGTATGCTCTCAAATTATTGATGAACTAGACAAACGTTATTTGACATCACAATCTATTGAGATGACAAAAAAATATTGGTCGTGCCCACGAAGCTCCGCCAACATCAAGCACTTTAAAGACACCCAGCCAGCTGAACACCTGCCCAACATACAAGATGGGCGGGCAATAAAACAGCTACTTATCCCCACTCAAGACTGGCGTAACGATAATTACATTAGCATTACACCACTTGAAAGCATGGGGCTACTGCACGAATTATATTTGCGTCTAAAAGATAATGACAGCATTAAATTCAAACGTTTCTTACTTGAACCCAACGTGCCCGCATGGGGTAATCATGGTGAGCTTATGGTTGAGCAAAAAGGCAGATTGTATTTGCTACAACGCCGACTTGCGAATATCGTTAGTGAAAATGATACAGAAGAGATGATTTGTGTGTCTTTTATGGCTCAAGGGGCAAATATCACAAGTGGCTTTGTAACTTATGGACACCCTGCCATCACCGCCATCGGTGGTCTTGTACATACACTTGAACGGGCGGTGGGAGATGATATAAAATTTGCTATCGGCATTCGTAGTATCATTCCCGAAAACCAAAAACGCTACAATAGCTATAATAAAGTCAAGAAAAAGACAATTTGGGGGATTACCAATGAATTGACAGCAACACTAGAAATTAGGTTATTGCTCAAGTCGGATAATTTACCAAAACTACAACAATGTTTGTTAGAAACTCCCATTTTACGTTTTGCAGGTGGTAGTATTTGGGATTACAAAGTATTTGCTACCGACGCCCCACCCGTTGCCAACTATTTAATAGATGCAACCTGTGATATACAAACTGATGACAAAAGGGACGTGCTTAGTCAAGCTCTATTCTTGCACGCCAGCACTCCGTCCATCTATAGCTTAAATCAGGCAGGATATGCACTTTTAGAAACACCAAAAGAGCGTAAAAACTCAAGAAATAGCTATAAACACGCATGGGCTGAACCCATCTACATCATGACAAAGCAGTCATCATTTACAAAAAAGGCTTGGTGGCATAGGCACTTGGCAGAAAATCATATCATATGGCGTGGCAATCAAGGAAACAGCAATGACAACTTTTAGTTTTTTAGACTATTTAAACAACCCCAGCTTTGATAATATTAAACTTGTACATAAAGCAAGTGGCTTGACACAAGCACAAGTTACCCAGATTTTGGGCATTGGCTTGCAGACATATAAAGGTTGGCAGAGTAAGCCCAGCACCGCAAATTATCGCCAGCCCCACACTGTAATGTGGAATATGCTGTTGTATGAGCTAGAAGCAAGACGGCTGGGTTATGAAAATTTATCAGATTTTTTTTCAAAAAACTCTTGACATAGTACGCTTTGCGTACTATTCTATACACATAGAGAGAATAAGTAGGTTATGTTATGCAATTATTTCACGGCTCATACGAAGAAGATGCACCAAGGGTGAAAATCGGAGTATATGCTCTTGGTGCTGCAGATAATGTATTTGATGGCATCTTTGCTTCCGACAGAAGTTCGGTTGCTGAAAGCCACGGTGAGCATGTGTATGCATATGAAGTGCAAAGCATTGCTTGCAGCCGAGACCTTCATTGCGATGACGCCATCAAAATCATCGCTGACGAGTTATGCATCACAGACTTGAGCTTGGCAAGTGAGATTGCCGAAGCTGTTGCTGATGAAGCAAGTCTAGCCGATTATGCCGAATACCTTGACCCACGCTCTGCGTTTGACGCAGATGATTTAGGCTGGGAGATGCAGCGCTTGCGCGGCGTAATTGCCAGAAATTTGGGCTATGACGCTGTAGAATGCTTAGATGAGCATGGCACAAGTTATTTAATAGTGAACCCAGAAATCTCAGCTTTTAAAAAATAATATTAAAAAGTATTGCAATACTTTTTAATATTATATATAATAGCGACATATAGACAGCAGCGGTGAAATAAAATGACTAAATCAGAACTTTTCAAAAAAGCACACGCACTAACAAAAGCAACAGTGCGTACTGGTGATAGTTACTCTGCCACTTTTGCTATCTGCTTAAAAGTTATCTATCAACAAACTAAAGAGACCGACTTTATGAAAACATTGCTAGTCAAGGAATTCAAAGGCTACAGCTTTCGCTTGATTGATGTAGCAACAAATGAAACTTATCGTGCTATGAAAAAAGAGCACGATTTGGCGGTCGGCTCATTATTAACAGTTAATGAGCTGAATGTAGAAAATGACTTAATTAAGTCAATGGTCATCACTAACGAAATTGTTGGTGATAGCAGCAAAAAACGCATTGAAGTATGCGTGGACGAAGTCAAATTGGGTGATTTAATTGATGGCATCCCAGTTCTAAACTTTGGCAAAATTTATGCCAAAAAAGGCAAAAAAATGGCTTATGCTTACTTTGGTTAGCGTAAGATTAATCCAAACCCAAGTGCAGATGCACTTGGTATATGTATATCAAGAGAGAAATAGAATGGTTAAGTTTAAATTGATTAAAGCATTTCGTACTACTGAAAACGAAGTATGTGTTATGTACCGCGATTTAGAAAGACAACAAGATTTTGTTGTATATTGGAACAACATTCACCCCAGCACTGGTGAGATTGTTGACTACGATTTGCAACTTGACTGTTTGTCAAATTCTGAAGACTTCAATGAAAAAGTCATCAATGCTATTAAAGATGGCGAAGATGGCGAAGATGGTGATTTATACATAACACTTCGCGATACTTTTGATGCACAAGATTGCGACAGTCTTGAATAATTATTAAGAAACCAAACCCCAGCCAAGCGCTGGGGTTTTTAATGGTTTAATATAAAACACTTAAAAAATTTAAAATGCTTTGCTTAAGTCTCATTCTTACTCACCCTGCCATCACTATTAAGCAGTGGCAACTCATAGCGCTGTGGTGCAGGGTGTGATTGTGTGCCACACCAGCGGTAGGCGATGGCGCGGGTTTTGGCAAAGGGTACAATGCTGACTTTGTCAGACTGATTGCCACCAAGCACCATCAAATTACCAAATTTATCTTTGCCCACCACAAAGCCGACATGACCGCTTGCACCTTTGGGGTTGCCACGCCAAAACACCACCACACAGCCATAAGCGGGTTTGTCTAGCTTTGTGCCTGCCTTTGTCCATGAACGAGCCATCGCAAAGGTTTTGGGAATATGTTTACCCAAGCCCACATCAGCCAGCACCCCACCAACAAAGCCACCACACCATGCGGTTTCATCATTTTTAAAAACGGCAGGGATAGGCTGGTCTGTCGCTTCAAAGGCGGATTGCCACAACGCCAATACAGTCTCATTGTGCTTTACTCCCTTGATTTCTGTCGTACCGATGAGCTTACGCCCATATTCTAGCCATTTGAGTTCAAGTTGTTTTACCATAATTTACTCCAATAAAGCCCTTGTAGGGCGGTTAAAAAAAATCAACCAAAACGCTTTTTACGTTTTAATAAAGTCAAACAATGCCTTTTGATTTTCAGCATATCCCCCGCCCAATACGCCAAGAACAACGCACGAGCAAGCACCGTGGCGGTATATTGGTCTGTTGCTTCATCTACCCACGCTGTATTAACAGTCAAGCTGTCATAGGCAGAATACAAAAACAATGTCCAAGCCAGCGTGCCCACTGCCACCAGCCAAGCATCTACGGTGGGGGTTTTATCGGTGCTAAATATTTTTAAGTGCTTAATAAGCATCACAAAACCAAGTAATGTGCCAAGTAAGCAAATGATAAAATTAGTGGTTATCATTGCTACCCCCTTGTTTGTCTTTGCTGTGAAATGGTAAGAACTTGTCTTTGGCGGCGCTATAGATTTGGTTTTGTCTGTCTTGGTCAGAAATAAAGATTAAAAACCCTGTGGTGATGGGCGCAGAACACAAACTGCCGATAAAGCCCCAAAAGGCAAGGCTAATGCTGGGCGGGTCGCTATCGCCGTTGATGAGCAGACAAAGCGCCAGCCCTGTTGCCATGCCAATTAAGGGTTTGGCAATAAAAGGATAGAGTAGTCGTTTATCAATATCAGCAATACGAATAAAGGCACTTGCCAGCCCGCCCAAAAAAGCAAACAGCCAAACGGCTGTCCAAGATGATAAAAAAGGAGCGGTTAGCTCCTGTATATTAATCATAGATTACTCCCATTTGTTGTTCACCCACCGCCACTGCTTTGAGCTGTCAGGCGGCGGGGTGAGTGTAAAGTCTTTATCATCGCCCAAATCTTCTACAATAAAATCAGGATGTCCTGTGTCTTCATATAAAAAGATATTGCTTTGTTTATCATAAACATAAAGTTTAACTAACATATTAACTCCTTAACGTTTCACGCCCATGACACTAAATGACAGACCCTTTAAAATGGTGCGTCTTGACACATTCCTGTCATTATTGAAGTGCTCCGCGCTAGAGAACACCACCATCAATAGTGTATAAGTTGTGTTTCCAGATGGCGGATTATCTACAATTGCTGGAGATGAATATTGGTCATACAGTAAGATGGGTGTTTCTCTGTTGATATTAAGCCAGCTGAGTGCTGTGCTGTCATTTTTTGTATAATTTGGTCTAAAGAACACATTGTGTATGTCCACACCATTTCTTCTGATGTGAAAGCTGACATTGCCAACCCTGTTGTAAGTATTGTCATAAACATGACCGTGTACAAAATTGTGCAGATTTGTTTCATCAATGGCGGGGACGAAAGCTCCCCACGAATAGGCTCCGTTAGGCAGTGAGAACAACCTTTGAAAACCGAAGCCAATCATCACATTACCACCTTTGGCATCAATTGTGATTCTGCCAACTTCTATTTCATTACTTTGATGAAAAGTTCTAAAGCCTGCATTGTACTGCACGCGCGGCACAATGATTGCGCCGTCTTTGACTTGCAACGTGTCAATCTGCGCATGACCAATCTTGGCAGTGGTAATTGAGCCGTTTTGAATATAAGCAGAACTGATATAAGTCCCTGCTGGCACAGTAACGCCGTTTATTGTTTGTGGGCTGGTTAGTACACTAAACATCGGACGCTTGGCGGTGCCTGTAGGGTCGGCAACATAAAACTGATTGGCACGGATGGCAAAGGCAGACTTACCATTAGCGCTTGCCAAGCCGATGCCTGAGACAATGCCACCGCTTTCTACTTTGAGTGTCCACTGCGCGCGCAAGCCATTGATGGACTGGGCTTGCTGTTGGATGCTGGCAGTGTGCTGTCCGACCGTGGTTTGTAATGTACTCACTTTATTGGCTTCTGCCGTGATACGCCCTTCTGCTTGCGACACTTTGGTGTTGGTTTGGTTTAGGGCACTGGCATTGGCTTTGCTATTTAAATTGCTTTCAAGTTGGGAGAGCTTGGCGGTGGTGGCATTATCTTTAGTCGCTTGGGCAGATTTAAACTCATCTAATTTGGCTTGTAGCGCACTGGTGGCAGTGCTTGTGTCTTCTGGTGCGGGTGTCCAGTCTGTTGCCACATTGCCGATTTCCAGTTTGGCATTTTTTACCAGCATGCCATCACCTAAGATGTCCCAAATTTGGATTTTGGCATTGTCAATGGCTTTAATGGTTTTGCCTGCTGGCACACTGATTTTTAAAGCCACTCTGCCATGAAAGCTGCCTGCGTTTGCCACATTGGCTCGCCAAGCCCCGTACCAGTTACTGGTGCCATCTGTCCAAACAAGGCGAATTTCTGCGCCAATCCTAAACCATTTTGCCCCTTGTGTGCTGGCACGGCGGGCATTGGTGTATTTAACATCACAAGACAACACCAACTGACGCACATTGACAAAGTCAATATTCTGGCTAACATTTAGGGCAGTTGTGCCGTGCGTGCTGCGGGTGGCATGACTGCCGATTAACAAGTTGCGACCACCTACATTTATTCCATCAATCTTAGCATTAAGCTGACTTTGGGCGGTGGCTAGGGCTTGTTGGGCATTGGTTGCGGTTTGTTGGGCATTGGTGATACTGGCGCGCATGGCAGCGTCAGCGGCTTTGTAAGCGCTGTCCAGCGCTGTGATACGACTTGATAAAGCACTATCAGCGTCCGCCCTTGCTTTTTGTTCAGCGGTAAGGCTGGCACTGCTGGCTTTGCTGTCAAGCTCTGAGCCTGTTGCTTGTTTTTGCCAGCCATGCCATGTTGTGCCACTTCTGGTGCGCATATAACGCAGTGATGGGTTATTATCCGCCCAAGCGGTTTGTGTTAAGCGGTCAGCGCGCGGTACATCAACCCTAACATATAGCCAGCCGTTGTGTGGGGCATTGGTGTTGTTAGTTGCACGGATAAAATAATTCCCCTGTGTGGTTAGGTTATTTAAGTCTTGCGTACTGGTGAGCTCTGTCCACTTGCTGCGGTTGTCAAGTAGCGTATAATTTGCCTGCAAGCCATCAACGCGGCGAGCCATGGCAGCGTCTTTACTGGCTAGACTTTGTTCAAGCTGGCTTATTCTAGCGCTGGCTTGGTTGTCGGCAGTTTTATAGGCACTGTCTAAAGCATTAATCCGCTGGCTTAGGGCGTTGTCAGCATTGGTGCGCGCTTGTGTTTCCGCTTGCACACTTGCCTTGATGGTATTGTCAGCTTGTTTAAATTCAGCTGACACCGCGTCAATTCTGCGTCCCAGTGCGCTGTCAGCAGTTGCCAAAGTTTCACGCATGGTGTTTAAGTTTGCCGCCGCTTCGCTCTTGGCGGCATTGATGTCGGTTTGAATGTCTTCTGGGGCTTCTGTATAGTCTGTGGGGGTATTGCCAAGCTCTAGTTTAGGTTTTCTGATAAAGATTTCCGATGTACCAAAATAGATAAAATACAGTCCCCAGTATTGCAACGTTGCTCCGCTGATGTTGATGGGGTTAAACACAAAAGTGGCATGATAACGCACCCATTGATTGCTGATTTGCCAAGTCTTGCTAAGATGATTTTTTGCTTTATTGCCGTTGTGTGCGTAATGCTCTCTAAAATCTGTCCGCAAGCTGTCGCTATCATTACTGGCTTTGGCTTCAAAAGACAAGGTGTAAGTTTTGCCAACTTCCATTTTAGCAAGCACATCGCTGGCTTTGGCATTGGCTACTTGATTTCGCACTTTGGCAATCTGACACCACTGCTTCCATTTGCCATTGACCCGCCCTTGCAAAGACAACATACCCGCTGTTTGCGTGGCTTTGCCCAACGTCTCATCGCCAGATTTGCCCCACAGCCACAATTTGCTGTCAGTCAAGTTTTTGCTGTCTGATAAGTAATTGCGCGCGCCGATGTTTAGATTGTCAAAGCGTGCGTTTAGCTGACTTTGGGCGGTTGCTAGGGCTTGTTGGGCATTAGTCGCTGTTTGTTGGGCGGTGGCAATGCTGGCTTTGATGGTGTTGTCGGCAGTGGTGAATTTGCTGTCTAGGGCGTTAATGCGACTTGATAAAGCACTATCAGCATTAGACCTTGCTTTTTGTTCAGCCACAATATCCGCTTTGGCTTGTGTGGCTTGGGTATTTGCTGTATTGGCTGTGCTTTGAGCGTTATTGGCTCGTCTGATGCCGTCATCGGCTTTGGTTGTTGCGGTGTTAACGTTCGCTGTGATTTGACTGATTTGTGTTGCTGTTGCTGTGTCTTTATCGGTCAATGTTTTAAGCTGATTAGCCACACTTGCTTTGTTGCCGTTGTAGTCAGATTGCAAGCGGTCAATGCGTTGCCCCAGAGCAGTATCTGCACTTGTACGAGCACTAATTTCACTTGCCAAATTAGTGCTCAAAGTACGGTCAGCAGACTTATAAGCCGTGTCCATTGCCGTAATTTGTTGGCTTAGGGCGGTATCGGCATTGCTTAGGGTTTGACGTAAGATTTCAAGATTAGCACTGCTTGCCTTTTGGTCAATGTCGGTCTGCACGTCTTCAGGAGCAGGGGTGTAATCACTGGGTACACTCCCTAATTCCAGTTTGACATTTTTCACCCAAAGGCTGGCTGATTGCCCATTGGCTGTGCCTTCATTGTCAAATCTGATGTGTCCGTTTTGGTTGGTATTGTTGCCTGTGGTAAATTTAAACACACCTTTTTGCCAAGTTACAGTCTTGGTTAAATTGCTTTTAAATTTATGCTGACCGACACTGCTGACAAAGCCCACTTGTGCGGTTTTGGCATTATCCGTTGTTTTGTACTCATAAGATAAGACATAGGCGGTATTTGGCTCTAGGGGCTTGGTTAGTGCGTAAGCTGGCACAAAGTTTTCTCGTGTGGTGGCATTGGCAACCGTCCGTTCTGCTTGCGAGTTGCGCAACAAATTACGCCCACCCACACTAAGCCCATCAAAGCTTGCCCCCAACCGCTCAATACTGGTCGCCTGCCCACTTTGGGTCTGCTTAATCGCCGTAATCTCGCTGGTGGATTTATCCGCTTGGGTTTTGATTTGGCTGTATTTTTGTGATAAATCGCCAGTGGTTACACCAAGCTCACGGATTGACGAAGTATGACCATTCACCGTTTGGGTTAAATTGGCAATCTGTTGCGTTTTGGCATTATTGGCAGATTGCAAAGCACCAATATCACGGATTGCCGAGCTGATGCGATTGCGTTCTGTGGTGATATTGGCAACAGCCGTGTTTAGGGTGTTTTGAGCGGTGGTCAGATGTTGTTTGGTGGTGTTTAATTCACGCTGCGTTGTTGTGATGTTATTTTGCGCCGCAGATAGGCTTTGATTGAGTGTGCCTAGTTGTCTATTCACATTTTGTACTGACTGCTCAAGTGTGTTTTTTGCAGCTGTTAAATTGCTTTGCAAAGTTGTAATATTTTGATTTAATTCATCTCTTGCACTCGTAATTGATTGCTCTAGACTGCCAACCCTGCCGATTTGCTGCCCCAATCTTTGCTCAAGCGGTAAGATTTTGCCAATCGGCGTGGATAAGTCTTTGTGCAACTGACTTTGGCTAATTTGCCCTTGTAGTAAATCTAATACTTTATCGGCTTGCGCGTCAGTGGTGCCAGACACCCAAGCTGTCCACTCACTGGTATTGCCAAGCTTATCAACAATGCGCGCGCGGTAGTGCTGAGTTAAGTTGCCTTGCAAGCCATTGATGGTGTGGCTGTTGGTGGGGTAGGCAAATTGCCCCAATGTGGCGATGTTGCTTCTGCCATCAGGCGATACTTGGATTTCTGTGTAAGCGGTATCGCCTGAGCCTTTGTTGAAAACCCACTCTAAACGCATGGCAAACAGCAAGCCTGTGGCGGTTAAGCGAGCAAGGCGGGGCGGTCTGCCTGTTTTACCTGCAATGTGGGTTAATTGGCTTGATGTGGCAAGGCTTTCATTGTCAAAGGCATCTAGTGCACGTACGCGCGCCATATAATTGCCTGCATAGACGCCTTCAATGTCGTGGCTAAGCCCTGTGATTTTGCCTGCGCTCACCCAATTGCCATCGTCTTTGCGCCACTGGACAATATAGCCAACCGCGCCTTTGACTTGCGTCCAAGCGATGTTTAGGGTGGTGATGCTTATGCCTTGATGTACACGGCTGTGTGCGCTTAGGCTGACATTTTGTGGGGCTTGGATGGGTTCAGGCTTTAATACACTATAGGGGGTTTGGGTAAGGCGCGCGCCCGTATCTGCTGCGCCAAATTTGCTGCGCTCGTATTGTAGCGCGCTAATATCAAAGCTGGCATCGTCATTTTGCTTAATAGCCATGACACGAAACTGCATCAGGCGTAAATCATCACTGACAATTGCCCAAATCGCCCCAACATCAACATCAAGGGGCATGGCAACACTTAGTACATTATCACGCACCGCAGTAACAATGGCTTGCTTGGGCGTGCCGTCTGCCCCATTAACCATCAACGTATCGCCCGCTTTGCCAGCGGGTCTGTCAAGGGTAATTTGGCGTTGGTTGCTACTCACTGCCAGCACCTGCCCGCTGATGGCACGCCCAGCAAAGACATCATCGGCAATGTTAATCACCTGTCCCACTTGCGGAATAAAGCCCATCAATCCTGTTTTAAATTGCACGGTGCGGGTTTCTAGTTGCTCAGACAACAGTGCCCATTTTCCCACCCGAGTGGCTTGCCCACGAGAAGTACAGCCAAAGGCGTTGATTTCTCGCTTTTTAATGCCGTATTTGGCAATCGCTGCTTCATCGCGGACAAACTCATATTCGGTTTTAAAGTCATTATCAGGATTGTCCCAGCCCACTTGTATGACGCTGTGGCGGTCGCGCGTGCGTGTGCCTGTGTAACTAAATTCACCACCCACCACATTGGCACGGCTAAAGGTATAAACCGCTTCTTTGGGCACGTCGCTGTCCACAACAATCTGCTCACCATTCCAGTAGCTCATTGCCCGAAAGATGGACGCGATGTTTTGCAGAATTTGATAGGCGTCTTCTGCCTTTTGAAGATAGACATTACAAGTAAAGCGGGGCTCAGTGCCGCCTTTACCATCGTCCACCAGCGCATCACAGTATTGGGCAAGGCGGTAAAGCGACCATTTATCCACCAGTCCCGCCAGACGCTCGCCCAGCCCATAGCGTTTGTGGGTGCAAAGGTCATAATAGACCCACGCAGGGTTATTAGAATACTCAAGTTTAAAGGTGCCATCCCACAGCCCTGTATATTGACGGGTTTCGGGATTGTAGTTCGTTGGCACTTGAATAAGCTTGCCCCTTAAACGCACTGCCAATTTGGCAATGCTGCTAAAGATTTGAGCGTCATACTCAAGCCCTAAAAGTGCCGTGCAAGGATAAGTGAGCTTGGCGTCAATGATTTCAGTAACGGCGTCCACCGTCATTTTATCACTGATAAGCTCGCTGTCGGCATTGGCAGTCAGACGGCGTACGCGCACGCTCCAGCCACGCTTGGCACTGGGCAAGTCAATGCGGTGCGAGCGCTTATAGCCTTGTGATGTTTTATCATTGATGCAGGTGTTAAGCACCTGCACAAAGCTGCCCCCATCGCTCTGCACATCAATGGCATAATCAATGCGATAGCCTGTTACATCGCCGTTGTCGTGGGCTTGGCGCAGAGCATTCCAATTTAGACGCACACGCACTGCCGACAGTTGGGTGTTGTTAAAATACTTGATAAAGGGGCGGTCGTGGCGAAGCTCAACATTGACCGCTGTTTCGTTTTCTACGCTGGGAAAGCCTGCAATGTGTTCTTGCCTTAGTGTGCCTGAACGAAACGACCACTTCACCTCTTCAAAGTTGGGCGTGCCATTGGCATTGATGATGGGTGTGCCGTCAAGGCGAATGGATTTACCCCCGTCCGCCAGACCTGCAATCTCACCTTCACACAAACCATGCAGCCCCTTAAAAAAGGCGACAGAAGCGGTGGTGTCTTTTTGGATATGGGGCTTTTTAGAGGCTTTGTTGCCTTTTTTTGCGCCGATGATTTGCATTAGGCTTTGTCCTCCGTATAAATCCCCGCCGAGACGATAAACCCGCCCACATCTCGCTCACCGTATAAAATGGGTACAGGGTTGCCTTGCGCCACGGTGGTAATTGCCCCGCCAAAGCCGTTGTTGGGGCGGTTGCCGTCATCATTGGGATTGTCTATTTTAGGGGTGGGCATCAGTAAGCTGCTCACACCACCCACCATTAAGCCTGCGCCTGCGCCGATAAGTGCTGTTGATAGACCAGCGGTGGCAAAGGTACCAAGTGCGCCCACCGCAATTAAGGCAGCGCCCGCCACCACTTGCAGCCAGCCCATTGCTTTGCCGCCACTACCGATAACCCTTGGCACGATATGAATATGGTTGGCGGTGGTGATGTTGTCTAGCTCATCTTGACCGATGTTGGTTGTTTGGTTTTTCTTTTTGCCATTAAACACCGCAAAACGATAACCCAGACTTTCGCTGTCCATCATAAACCGCCCAAAGGCAGGGAGTTGGCAAGCTAAAGCATGGCAGGCTTCTTTGGCACTTTGGACATCTAGTTTAAAAAAGCGTCCAAACTTTTTAGCAAGAATGCCGTGAAGGTGGATGGTTTTCATGGTTTTTTCCTAAAATAATGTCAATAACAATTAAAAATAACCCCGATAACTCTTGACCAGATTTATAATTAGAGTTACAATAACTCTATCTTAACCAATCAAGGAATTTAAGATGAATAGCCGTCAATTGATTAAGATGATTAGCGACGACGGTTGGTATCATGTGGCAACGGTGGGCAGTCATCATCATTACAAGCACCCCACCAAAAAGGGTAAGGTAACCATACCCCACCCTAAAAAAGACCTACCAGCTGGCACAGTCAATAAAATCTTACAACAAGCTGGGTTAAAATAACCCAGCCTTGGCTATCATCTAAGGAGACAACCATGTTATATCCCATCGCCATTGAAAAACCCGCCAATGCCAATGAATGTTATGGCGTAATTGTGCCCGATGTGGCAGGCTGTTTTAGTGCAGGCGATACCCTAGACGAAGCGGTAAAAAATGCCCATGAAGCCATCAGCTTACACTTAGATATGTTGGCAAATGATGGTGATGACATTCCCCAAGCAACCAGTATCGCCAACCATCAAGATGACCCTGATTATCAAGGCGTGATTTGGGCATTGGTGGAAGTGGATTTATCTGCTTATATGGGCAAAGCCGAAAAAATTAACGTAACCTTACCAAGTCGCTTGATTGCCAAGATTGACGCAAAGGTCAAAGCCCACAAATCATTGTACAAAAGCCGTAGCAATTATTTGGCACAGCTGGCTAGTCGTGATTTAGCCTAGCGATTGATGCCTAAGCACCAGCACCACCCGCCTCTGCCAGCTGTCACCAAACAATTCTTGGCGTGATAGCTCGCCGTAGGGGTGGTGTAGGATTAGTGGGCTACCGACCACGTCCGTGTTTGGCTCGCTTTGTAATCTGCCATCAGCCATATAAATCAAGGCATGATTGGGGTGATGGGTGCGACCAACACGGCAAATCAGCACGTCATGCTTTTGTAATTTGTCCATAGGCACAGGTACAAAGCCCTCTTTTTTGAAATTACTTAAATACAAGCTGTCGCTGTCCTTGTCTTCCCACCATGCGTCCGCTCTTGGATAGTCGTTTAAGCCAATGCCCAGCTCTCTTTGATAATAATCACGCACCAGTGAATAACAGTCTTGTGTGCCATGATGATATTCACGCCCAATCAGTGGGGCGGTGTAGGCGGCGGGCTTATGGCGTTTGATGTCGCAGTATTCTTCCCCATCGGCGTGAATGCCAAAGCCACAAATCACCCAATCCACGCCATGCAAACCCATTTGCACACGGTCAATCTCGGAAGGCTCGGCATTGCCATTGGGGTGGGAATGGACAATCGCTTGCACTTCGCCAAGTTCAGACAAATTGACAAAGTCCGCTGGTGCAATCTCAAAGCTGTCAGCAGGATTGGCAGCGATGTTGTCGCAGGGATAATAAGTGGCGTTCACAATCAGCCCACAGCACTCATTGGGATAAACTGATTTGGCATGGGCGTGTATGGCGGATTTTAGTTGTTTAGTTAAGCGCATGTTTCACCGCCACAATCAATATGGATAGCGCCACCATA
>JAUMYZ010000012.1 GCA_030528385.1 Moraxella sp. | reverse complement strand
TCCAGTGGCTGAATGAGTTGGGTATTATACAGGAGATTTTTTGGTTGTAAAGGGGTTTTTTAAAATAAAATGAAATAGTTTGTATACCACTGAATTTTAAAGATAAATTATTATTAAACCATTCATCAAAACCAAAATAGACACAATAACTCCCAGCTCTCTGCCCAAACGAACGGGATTTGTGCGGTGTTTGTGTACTGCATAAATGTGCCTGACCAACAAAGGCGTAGCCAGTATCAACACCCACGCACCTTGAGCAAACGCCAGCAAATGACAAACATAACACAACATCGCCAACAACAACAAGACAAAATAACCAACGATTTGATATTTGCCAAGCACAATCGCAAGGGTTAGCTTGCCACTTATTTTATCGCTTGTTATGTCTCGTAAGTTATTGATATATAAGACACACGCAGACATCAGCCCCACTCCTGTGGCAATGACAAAATGATGTGTCTCTGTCTTGCCCACTTGCAACCAATAGCCACCCAGTACCGCCACAAACCCAAAGAACATCAGCACAGCAAGCTCTCCAAGTGCTTGATAACCATAGGGTTTTTTGCCCATTGTGTAACCAATTGCCGCAAAAATAGATACTGCCCCCAAACCAAAAAATAGCAAAATTTCTTTAAGGTTTGACAGGCTAAGCCAAATCAAAAGTCCGCCCACAAACATGGTTTGAACAAGCCAAGCCATCAGCCACGCCCAAACTTGCCGTGATGACACCGCCCCACTTCCCACAAGACGTGTTGGGCTATCCACAAGGCGATGTTGGTCAGTGCCACGCATACCATCACCCAAATCATTAGCCAGATTGGATAAAATTTGTAAGGATAAAGCAGTATAAATGATAAGCAAAGCCACCAGCCATTGACGACCATCAAAACCGCCCAACGCACGATACGCCAAACTTTGTCCAACACCAAGGCTTGTTATGGCAATAGGATAAGTGCGTGGACGAGTGGCGGATAAAAATTGATGAATGGCAGTTTTTGGCATGATGTGGTGATTTAAAATCATCTGATGGCTATTTGGCAGGGGTCTTTTTGGCGGTTAATGTTGTCCAAAATCCACTCAACGCATAAATCACCCCAATCGCCAACACCCCCACAGGAATGTCATAGAGCACCACGCCCATCACCAGCACTGCCACAATCAAGGCGACAAAGGGGACTTTTTTCTTGTCAAATTCTTTAAAGCTGTAATATTTGACATTGCTCACCATCAACAGCCCACAAATCACCGTCCATACCGCACAGATGACAGCCAGCGTCGTAGCACTTAAATTAGCACCGTGGTCTTTGGCGACCATGACGCTTGATGTCATTAAAATCGCCGCCAAGGGCGAAGCCAAACCGATAAAGTAACGCTTGTCCACCACGCCAATTTGCACATTAAAACGTGCCAAACGAAAGGCGGCACACGCCACAAACACAAAGGCACACGCCATGCCCAGCCGACCCAGCCCATGCAAGGCAAAATGATACATCAAAACAGCAGGGGCAAGCCCAAAGGCAATCATGTCCGCTAAGCTGTCAAATTGCTCACCAAAGGGGCTTTGAGCCTTTAATAGTCGTGCCGCTCGCCCGTCCATACCGTCCAAAATCGCCGACAAAAAAATGGCAAGGCAGGCTTTGGCAAAATCGCCACCTGCACTAGAGATGATAGAAAAAAACGCCGACAGCATGGACGCTGTGGTGATAAGATTGGGCACCAGATACACGCCACGGCGGGTGTGTTTTTTGCCATTGATGGCTTCGGTCTCTACCACTTCAAAGGTAATGCCATCATGCTCATCAATGTTTGGATTTGGCTCTGGACGGTTTGTTTTTGTTGTCATAAATTACTCACCCACAATCACTCACCCACCAGCCATTTGACCTGTACCATCTCGTCCATCGCCATATCAGGTGCGTTGTCTGGTTTTAGGGCGACTGCCAAATATTGCAAAATCGCTTTGGCGTGCTCATCAAACTGCCAAGGCGGATTGATGACAAACAGCCCTGTGCCATTTAGCCCCACCGCCACATCATTGGGGTATAAATTAAGCTCGCAAATCAGCTGTTTTTTTAGTCTCGTGCGTTTCATTTTTTTATAAAACAGTGCCACCGCTTCAAAGTTTTTGATGGGATACCACAATACAAAAGTGCCTGTCGCCCATTTCTTGTGGCTGGCGGTAAGCAAATCCACCAATCGCCCAAAGTCTTTGTGCTCTTGCTCAAAAGGTGGGTCAAGCAGGATAATGCCCCGTTTTTCTTTGGGGGGAATGACCGCAGGCACGCCTTCAAAGGCATCACGGTGATGAATGCCGATAGGTAATTGATATAATTGATAATTTAGGGCGTCATACTCGTCCGCTTGGCTCTCAAAGGCTTCAGCTCGCACGGAAGCGTTGGGCGAATGGTTGATGGCATGATTGGCAATCCACCACGGCGAACCAGGGTAGACGTGTTTGTCATAAATGTTGCGTGCTGTTTTTAAATCCAGCAAATACTGGGCAACGGCTTTGGGTGGTGTGCCGACATCGGCATTTTCTAGTGCAAAAATGCCCTTGTCTGCTTCGTGCGTTTTGGCAGCTTCGGTGCTGTCAAGCGAGTACAGCCCCCGCCCGCCATAAGCGTCCAACACATAAAAGGGTTTGGCTTTGGCACTAAATTGAGCAAGTAATTGTAACAATAAAACGTGCTTGGCAACATCAGCAAAGTTGCCAGCGTGATAGGCGTGTTTATAATTCATGGTGTGTAAATTGATAGCGTTTAAGAAGTGAATTTGGTCAAACGGGCTTGATGAAGTTATGGTAGCATAGATGGGGGTTTTTAGCTATTTTTATTTGGTATGTCATGAACAAAGACGAACTGTATACCCATATTGATAAGCATTACCACATCACGCCTGATTACCCTTGGGCGAAATTCCCTGATTATGCGGTGTTTCGCCACAAGCACAATAACAAATGGTTTTGCCTGTTGGCATATGTTTCTGCTGACAAACTTGGCTTGGCTGGCAATGACAAGCACCCCATCATCAATGTCAAAATCCGCCCAGAGTATTTGGGGTTGTGGCTGTGCCTTGATGGTTTTTTGCCCGCTTATCATATGAACAAAGAACATTGGCTAAGCATTTTATTAGAGATTGCCCATGATGATGACGTTATCCATCTTTTGGCGGACAGTTTTGAGCTGACAACATGATTTAGGATTATTAACTAAATAGACTTTTGACAGTTTCCCGCTCGCCCTTAAACTTGCCTGCGGACGGGAAAACTTTCAGATTGCCCAAACTCATCACGAACAGTTTTTTAAAAAGCATGGTTGATTGACCACACCTTTTTGATTGATACACATCAACAATGTTTATCGCGTCGCTTTTGATGGCAAAATTTTGTTATAATAACTCCGTGTAAACAAACGCAATTACTGAAACAGCCACTTAATATGACCCACGATTTTAGCCCCGACTGGCACGCCTTATTAGATAATAAATTAGACTTTTTTGTGGACACAGGCTTTGTGGTGTTGGACGATGTGTTTGCTGTCCAAGCCGTCAAAGCCTTGCAGCTTGAGAGCGGCTTTATTGACTACAAACAAGCCACACTCACCCACGGCGAACGCTTGGAAAACATTCGTGGCGACAGCATTCGTTGGATTGATGAGACCACCCCCATTGGCATGGCATATTTGGCAAGCATTGATGGGCTGGGACGCTATTTTAATCAAATGCTGTTTACTGGCATTCGCCGAAGCGAAGCCCATTACGCTTGCTATCCTGCTGGCTTTGGCTATCAGTGGCACAGCGACAATCCTGCGGGGCGAGACGAGCGGGTGATTTCTGCCGTTTTTTATCTTAATGACGATTGGGCGGACAGCGACGGTGGACACATCAGCCTGTATGACAAAGCGGGCAATTTACACCAGCTCACCCCCAAAGCGGGTCGCTTGGTGCTCTTTGACAGCAATCTAAGACATCAGGTGGAAATCACTCAGCGGACACGTTTTTCTATCGCCACTTGGCTAAGAAGAGACGATGACGTATTAAAACAATAATATAGGACAGCAAATGGACATTTATTGCTTATTTTTTAAAGATTATGAAACGCTGGATTTGATGGGGGCAATGGAGTTTTTGGCTCGTTGTCCTGATGTGCGTTTGCACTATGTGTCGCAGTTTGGCGGATTGGTTAAAAGTTGTCAAGGTTTTTTGATACAAAGCCACGCCCTGCACGCCCTAAACAAAAACAGCGTTTTATTGGTTGTGGGCGGTCAAGGCACACGCCGTCTGGTCAATGACCCAGCGTTTTTATGCCAACTTGCCAAATGGGTGGAGCAAGCCAGCATTTGTTTGAGCGTTTGCACAGGCTCGGCACTTTTGGCAAAGGCGGGCTGTTTGGACGGCAAGCACGCCACCAGTAATAAAAAAGCCTATGAGTGGGCAACCAGCCAAAGCACCAAAGTACACTGGCAAAGGGTCGCCCGCTGGGTGCATGATGGCAAATTTTACACATCATCGGGGGTATCGGCAGGCATGGACATGACGCTTGGCTTTATTGCTGATTATTATGGCACACAAACCGCCCAAGCCATTGCCAATCACTGCGAATACCGCTGGCAAACCAACCCAAGGCTTGATGAGTTTGCCAAGGTTTATGATTGATAAAATAAACGGCATGGGATTTGCATTTACAAAAACACACAAGGAGAAACACCAATGAATAATCCCAAAAAATTTGCCGTACTTATAGACGCTGACAATTCATCACCCAAAAAAATTCCTGCCATCTTACAAGAAGTCGCCAAATATGGCATTGCCAGCGTTAAGCGTATTTATGGTGATTGGAGCAGCGAGCGATTAAACGCTTGGCGAGAGATTTTACTGCCCCACGCCATCACGCCCATTCAGCAGTTTGCCTACACCAAAGGCAAAGACGCCACCGACATGATACTCATCATCAATGCCATGGATTTGTTGTATGGCGGTGCGTTGGACGGTTTTTGTATCGTGTCTAGCGACAGTGATTTTACACCGCTTGCCAGTCGCATTCGTGAAAGCGGACTTTTGGTTTATGGCTTTGGCGAAAATAAAACACCTAACGCTTTTATCAATGCTTGCGATAAATTTATTTATATAGAAAACCTAGAAAATGGCACAGACAACGCCACACAAGACAGCCCACCTGCCCTACCAAAAAATGCCAAGTCCGCAGATACCAACACGATAGCACCCAACGCCGCACCACCACAGCAGCCCCAAAATCCGCTCCCAAGCCATCACACAGCAAACACCCAATCAGAAAACACCAACAATCAAGCAAAGCCCATAGACGAAGCAACCTTGCAACTGATTTATAAAGCCATCAAAGACACCGCCGATGATGATGGTTGGTCAAATCTTTCTAGCTTGGGCAATTATTTGACTGCCATTAAGCCTGATTTTGATACTCGTACTTACGGGCGGGCGAAATTATCTGGCTTATTAGCCCTGCTTGATGTCTTTGAAATCAAGCAAGAAGGCTCACAAAAATATGTCAGAAAAAGACCAAGTTTTAGTAAGTTTTTAAATATTGCACAAAAAACCATCAAACAGTACAGAAGGATAAATGAATGGGCTTATTTAAACCCTTTGGCAATAGAAATTAAAAAACAACACCCTGATTTTAATGCATCAGAATATGGCTGTAGAAATATCGTTGAACTCCTAAAAAAGATTGACAGCAAATCGTTTGAATTTAACCAAAACAAAACCCAAATCCGCCTACTACCCAACAAGGAAACCCCATGACCCCCACCTTAGCCTTAAGCCTTGAGCTACTTGCCGAGCCGTCCATCACCCCAAACGACCACAACTGCCAAAATATCATCGCCAGACGATTAGAAAAATTGGGCTTTGACAGCCAGTTTCTTTATTTTGGCGAAGGCGATACAGGCGACAATGCCCGTGTCAAAAACCTATGGGCGACCCGTGGCAGTGGCTCGCCTGTATTGTGTTTTTTGGGGCATACTGACGTTGTGCCCACAGGCGATGAAGCGGCATGGACGCACCCGCCCTTTACCCCCACCATCAAAGACGGCATGCTCTATGCTCGTGGCTCGGCGGATATGAAAACGGCGATTGCTTGCTTTGTGGTGGCAGCTGAACGCTTTGTCGCCAAATACCCCCAGCATAACGGCACGATTGCCCTACTTATCACTGCCGATGAAGAAGGCGTTGCCAAAAATGGCACGGTCAAAGTGGTGGAGCATTTGCAAAAAACAGGGCAACACATTGATTATTGTTTGGTGGGTGAGCCGTCCAGCACCCATACGCTTGGCGATGTCATCAAAAACGGTCGGCGTGGCTCATTGGGTGGGACGCTTACCATCACAGGCAAACAAGGGCACGTTGCCTATCCACATTTGGCGGTCAATCCCATTCACGCTGCCCTGCCTGCACTGGCAGAATTTACCAGCACCGTTTGGGACAACGGCAATGCCTACTTTCCAGCCACCAGCTTACAACTCTCCAACATTCACGCTGGCACAGGGGCGACCAACGTTATCCCCGAAACGCTCAAAGTCGCTTTTAATTTTCGCTTTTCCACCGAAAGCACAGACAGTGAACTGAAGGCAAAAACGCACGCCATTTTTGACAAACATCTGGCAGGCAGTCAAGCCAGCTACCACATTGATTGGAGCTTGTCAGGTCAGCCCTTTTTGACGGGCGAAGGCGAATTGGTGCAGGCGTGTCGGCAGGCGATTTTGGACGTTACGGGCACACACACCACACTGTCCACATCGGGCGGCACATCGGACGGACGATTTGTCGCACCGATGGGGGCTCAGGTTGTGGAGCTGGGTGTACTAAACGCCACCATTCACCAAGTGGACGAGTGCGTGGCAGTAGATGATTTGGAAAAACTCACCGATGTTTATGAGAAAATCTTAGAAAAGTTACTCATCAATACCTAAACCACCAAGCAAAACAAAAACCGCCCAGCAGAGCGGTTTTTGCTGTTGGAGCAACGGCTTATTGATAGCCTGCCTTTTTCATCAACATGATGGCCTTGGCTTGGTTTTTGCCTGCCACAGACACGTTGATAAAGTCGTGTTTAAAATTACCCCACTTGGCAACTTTTGGGTCAGGGGAAATGCGTGGGTTGGCCGGATACTCGTTGTTTAGGTCAGCAAACAAGTTTTGTGCTTCAGCCCCACTTAGCCACTCAATGAACTTTTGGGCTTCGGCGGCGTTTTTGCTGTGTTTTACCACGCCTGCACCCGAAACATTGACGTGCGTGCCTTTGCCAGCTTGGTCAGCAAAAAAGACTTTGACATTGATGTTTGGCTTTTTGTCCAATAGGCGACCAAAATAATAAGTGTTGGCAATGCCCACATCGCACTGACCTGCACCGATGGCTTCTAACAAAGCGGTGTCGTTGGCAAAGGGTTTGGTTGCTAAGTTGGCAACCCAGCCTTTGACCATTTGTTCGGTTTTGGCTTGACCTTGGTTGGCAATCATCGTCGCCACCAACGATTGGTTATAAACGTTGTTTGAAGTGCGCAGACACAGTTTGCCTTTCCATTTGGGGTTGGCTAGGTCAGCATAGGTGGACAGCTGATTGGCGTTCACCTTTTGGGGATTATAAAAAATGGTACGAGCACGCACTGACAAACCAAACCACTGGTTGGCTGGGTCTCTTAGGTGCGATGGAATGTTGCTCTTTAAGGTGGCAGAGTTGACTGGCTTAAACAAACCCGCTTGGGCGGCTTGCCAAAGGTTGCCACCATCAACAGTAATCAGCACGTCCGCCTTGGTGTTTTTGCCTTCGGCTTTGAGTTTTTCCATCAAAGGACCTGCTTTGTCGCTCACCACGGTGATTTTGGTGCCTGTTTTTTGTTGGTACTTTTGTACGATGGGTTTTAATAGTTCATCAGCACGTGCAGAATACACCACCAGCTCGTTAGCAAACGCAGGTGCAGTCATCGCCAATGCCACACTAAGTGCAAGAAATTTTTTCATACTTCTATCCTTTATTAACACAAAAAAGCCACAAGGACTACTGACATCACTCAAATTTTGAGCGGGCGCAATCAGTATAACAAAAATTTACCAATTATTAAATAATAAAAGTTCTTATTCTTGATAATAAAAAATAATCATTTTCACTCACCAGCAGCATTTTATTTAGTATAATACCAAACAAAAACATGGCGACCTTGTATGAAAACCCCTTATCACCTATTGTCCAAAACTTGGTTACTTGTCTTTGCCCTATTGGTCTTATTGCCCATCGTTGTCATCGTGATGGCGCTGGGTGAGTTTGATGCGCACATTTGGGAATTTTTGTTGGATTATCAGCTGCCCGTTTTGATAAAAAACACCCTATTTTTGATGGTGGCGGTGGGGCTGGGGGTCATCACATTGGGCACCAGCAGCGCATGGCTGGTGAGCATGTACCACTTTCCATTGCAGCGCTTTTTTGCGTGGGCGATGATGTTGCCCTTGGCGGTGCCTGCTTATGTGCTGGCATTTGTACAACTTGGCATGTTTGAGTACTCTGGAGCAATCAGCACCTATCTGCGCCAAAGCTGGGGGTTTGCACAAGGTTTGCCCGACATTCGCAACGGCTTTGGAGTGGCAGTGATTATGAGCCTGACCTTTTATCCTTATGTGTATTTGCTTGCCAAAAACGCCTTTGCCACGATGGGTAACAAAGCCCTAGAAGCGGGCGCATCCTTGGGATTGTCGCCTTATCAATCTTTTGTCAAAATTGCCTTGCCTATGGCGCGCCCATGGATTGCTGGCGGGGCGATTTTGGCGCTGATGGAAGTGCTGGCAGATTTTGGCACGGTGTCCGTTTTTGGTTTTGAGACCTTTACCACCGCCATTTATGACGCGTGGTTTGGCTTTTTTTCCTTAGAGACCGCCAAACAACTTGCCAGCTTGCTGATTGGGTTTGTCTTTTTGCTTGTGGTGCTTGAGCAGCTTAGTCGGGGCAAGCGCCGTTTTGAAGTGGCAGGGCGCAGCAACTCTTATGTCCCAAAGCCCTTGACTGGCAGCAAAAAATGGCTGGCAAGCGCCTATTGTGGCACGATTTTGTTGCTTGCCTTTGTCATTCCGCTCATTCAGCTGCTGATTTGGGCGAGCCACACTTGGTCGCTTGACGCCCTAAGCAGTCTTAGCACCCAAGCGTGGTACTCATTTGTGGTTGCCATACTCTCAGCCTTGCTCGTTGCAATCGTTGCCTTTGGCATTGCTTTGGCAAGTTATCACGACAAAAGCAAATTTGCCATCGTCAGTTCGCGCCTTGCCACGCTGGGTTATGCCGTACCAGGTACGGTGCTGGCGGTGGGGGTGTTTGTGCCTGTGGCTTGGCTGGACAACGTACTGCTTGAATATCTGCCCTTTGGCGAAGGCACCACCGAAATTTTTAAGGGCACACTGGCGGTCATGCTCATTGCCTATTTAATCCGCTTTTTGGCGTTGGGAGTTTCTAGTCTGAACTCAGGCATTGAACGCATCAAACCCAACTATATAGAAGCGGCGCACACCTTTGGGCTGACAGGCTGGCACAATGTCCGCACCATTTATCTGCCCCTACTCAAAAAATCCATCGGCACGGCGATGTTGATTGTCTTTGTGGACGTCATGAAAGAAATGCCCATCACCTTGATGATGCGCCCCTTTGATTGGGACATGTTGTCGGTGCGTATCTACGCCTTTACCACCGAAGGCATTTATGACAAAGCGGCATTGCCTGCCTTGGTGATTGTGCTGGTGGGACTGATTCCTGTGATACTCTTTTCAAAATTAGGACAAAAATCATGACCTTATCTGTAAGTGAGCTTGCTTTACAATTTGGCGACAAACCCGTTTTTACTCACGTCGGCTTTGAGCTCGCCCAAGGACAAATCGCCTGCTTGCTTGGGCATTCTGGCTGCGGCAAAACCAGTATTTTAAGGTGTTTGCTCGGTTTTGAGACCCCCAAAACAGGCGCCATCACACTGAACCAAACCCCCCTATTTGACCACCAACAACACATCAACATCGCCCCACACAAACGTCAAATCGGCATGGTGTTTCAAGATTATGCCTTGTTCCCCCATTTGACCGTTGCCCAAAACATTGCTTTTGGTCTTGGTCATCTATCCAAACAAGCTCAGCGCGAACGTATCGGCGAGCTGCTGGCGTTGATTGAAATGTCGCCCTACGAACGCCGCTACCCCCACGAACTTTCAGGCGGGCAACAACAAAGGGTGGCGCTGGCACGCACGCTGGCACCACGCCCCAAATTGGTGCTGCTTGATGAGCCATTTTCCAATCTTGATGTGGATTTGCGCAACACCTTGTCCAATGAAGTGCGCACCTTGCTCAAAAGCGAAAACGTCAGCGCCATTTTGGTAACGCACGACCAAGCCGAAGCCTTCAACGTGGCGGACGTGGTGGGTATCATGACCGATGGCACGCTGGAGCAATGGGACAGCCCCACCAATTTGTACCATCAGCCCCAAACGCCCGCCGTTGCGCGCTTTGTTGGCGAAGGCTCGTTGCTGTCCATTGAACGCTTAGACCCCAGCCATTCAACCGCCAGCACAGCCTTTGGCACGATAGCCTGCGCCAATCACTGCCCCCACGCCAACAAAATCTTGGTGCGCCCCGAAAACACATCACTAAAGCTGGACGCCACAGCCTTGTGCGCGGTCATCAGCCAAAAATCTTTTCGCGGCAGCCATTGGCTTTATACCTTAAACAAAGACGGAGCAACCTTGTTGGCGCAGGGCAGTCATCAACAAGATTTCGCCATTGGCGACACGGTGGGCGTGCACATCAGTCAGGGTTGGTTGCTAAAATGAGACATTAGCAACCGTTGTCTTTTATTTGCCCAACCCCAACACAGCAACAAAGCCCTTCATCACATATTGGGATAAGTGGCACAAATAATGGGACAAAAATTATTCAATACACCTGAAAATATGCTAAAATATTAGCCAGTTATGGTGAGTTTTGTCTTTACCATTGAGTTGGTTGTTATTGCTTTTTTATTGGCGGTGGCGTCTGATGACTTTCTGTCATGTTAAATTTTGCAATAAGCTGTGTCAAAAACTGCGCAATCGTAACAAAGTAGATTTTTTTACTTGACAAAGTAAAAGCAATTTTATTACCATATACTTTAAGCTACTTTGTAGCCGTTTGTCTGTCTTTGCCAAATGACCTGTGGTCGTGTGGTGGGTGCAGATTGACATAACTAACCATGAGTTGTACAATGGTAAGCCAAACCTCGGTTGGTTATCTTAACTATCCAAACATGTGTTTGGTGATTTTCAACAATATATAGGAAGTTCCTTATGAAACTTAATAACCTAGCATCGGCAGTGTCTATTAGCTTAGCTGCACTAGCATTGACAGCTTGTGGTAGCGATGACAGCCCCAGCACCTCTACACCGATTGTAAAACAAGATGATGATGCAGCCAAAAAAGCTGAAGAAGCCAAAAAAGCTCAACAAGCTAAAGAAGCTAAAGAAGCTGCCCAAAAAGCCGAGAAAGAGAACATTGACAAGCTGGTCAAAGCCGCTTTGGAAGCTGGTCTGAACGCCAACCAAGCCAATACACTTGCTCAAGCCAACAAAACTCTTAAAGCCGACAGCCCAGAGTTCAAAAAGCTGCTTGCTGACGCAGTCAAAGGTCAAAAACAAAACAGCCCAATCTCTGAAGTGGTTACTGTAACCAACCCTTTCATTGACAACTTTGACTCAAGCAAAGTTCCTTCGGTCAGTACTGCTCACTACATCCGCAAAGAAAACTCTAACTACGACCGTCCAGCAAACGCTGACAAGAGCGCCAGCTCTGGTAACAGCTCGTTCTACAATGCCGAAGAACAAAACCCATGGTTGTCAAACTACGCCTTTGGTGTAGAAGCCAGCAAATCCACCAAAAAAATCATCGCGGTCGACGCCACAGGTGAAGAAGTCAAAAGCGATGGCAGTGCAGTTGGAGCAGCGGCGTCTCTGTACACCCAAACAGATGGTCTAAAGTACCAAACAGCTGACACAGCCAATGCAAAAACTGACGTAAACTACACCTACGCTGACGTCAGAACCTTGCAAACAGAAAACGCAAAAAACACCTTGGTAAATGCCGCTGGCTTGACCGCTGCGATTGCTGAAGCCAGAGCTCCAAAATCAGCAGCTGCAGAGAATGACAACAAAACTGGCTTGGTGGTGTACAACTCAAAATCACAAGTTGACGCAAAAACCAAGAGTGTGGCGCCCGCTTTCGGTCAAGAAGAGAACGTTTACAAACTTGACACAAAAACCAAAAAGTTGCTTGCTGTCAACCACACCGTTGAAAGTGGCGATGCAATCGCTCCTTATGCTGGAAGCAACCCCACAGCCAACGACTTCACCACACGTATCTTTGGTAAAAACTACAGAGACCTAGAGAGCAGCACAAAGGCTAACCAAAAAACCGACAACACTTATGTTGCCCTATACAATGAAAAAACTGGCAAAGCCAGCGCTGACTTGAGCGATGTTCAAACCGCAAGACTGCAGTATGTTCAATATGGTCGTCTAAGTAACAACATTGACGCGCTTAGCGCCAAAGAGAAAAACCGCGACCGTTCTTTCATCTATCGTCAATATCAAGAGCACGGCGCTCCGACCACTGTAGACACTTACTTCTATCGTGGCACGCACCAAACTTCTGTTGAAGACATGAAGAAAGTACAAGCCAAAGGTGGCGTACTACAATACTTTGGTCATGCCTTGACTTATGGTCTTGGTCCTAACGTACCTACCAAAGGTTCACAGCACGTACCAACCGCCTTTGGCAGCACCGCAAAAGAAGCCACCATCGGTAACTTTGCACAAGCCAAATATGACATCGCCAAAAACCAAGTTACAGGCAGTGTCTACAACTTGGTAAGAAAAGACGAAACAGACACAAAAGCGCCATTTGAAAAACGCGATTTGGCAACCTTTGATGGTGGCGTGAGTGGCAACACAGTCATCGGTCAGTCCAAGAAAGTGGGCACCGAAGAAGTGGGCTCATTCACTGGCTCATTCTACGGCCCACAAGCCAATGAGTTCGGCGGCAACATTGCTTCCATCACTCGCGCACAAGGTTATGCCGAACCAAAATGGGGTGCCGTGTTTGGCACAGTCCTAGCCAAGCCTAAAGAAACACCATCTTCAGACATCGGTAACTGGAGTGTTGGTCAGGCAGAATAATCATTGGTTCGTATCCTAGATATTGATTGATGATTAACCAGATAGCCATAGACTTAGGTTTATGGCTATTTTTATGTCAACAATTTATTCAAATTTTGATAACACAAGTTGAACCAACTTACAAAATATTTTGTCAAATTATGTTATAATAGCGGACTATTTTTCATCTTGTTTTATTCGCCAGTCAGACGCTCGCAATCCATTTATTGGATATAGGTATTTTTATGTCAAACAATCCAACTCAGCTTATTTTTAGTCCCACCATCTTGATGACAACCTGTATTTGTTTGTCGCAAATGGCGCACGCAGATTCTGTCTCGCAGGTAGAAAATAAACTTATCAACGAAGCCAATCAAGCCAACATTTATAACGACCAACAAAAAACCCTACAAAGCGCCAAACAAGACATTGACATCCAGCAGTCCGCCCAGTCCCTGCAGCAAGCGGCAGCGGCAACGCTCATCGGCGACGAACAAAACATCAATATAGACGCCAGTTGGAGCGTGGAACAAATCTACGCTTATCTTGAAAAAGACCCAGAAGCCTTTGAAAACTTGTTGCTACGCTCCATTGCCAGCACCGACGCGGCTTCTTTGGCGGTGCTGTTGCCCGCTTATGAAAAATACCCCCAAAAAGACCAATCCGTCATTGATTGGGGCACAGCGTTAATCGCCTTGCAATCGGGCGACACCAACAAATCTGTAGAACTCTTTCGCAAAATCAACGCCGCTTTGCCAAACATCAGATTGTTGCGACTGCAAATGGCGTCGGCACTCTACCAAAACAAACAGATTAATGCCGCCAAAAACGAGCTAGAAAAGTTGTTGCGCGAAGACATGCCAGAGTCAGAAAGGGAAGCCCTAACCAGCTATCTTGAATCCATCAAGCGCTTGGACAAATGGAGCTACGGTCTCAATGTGTCTTTTGTTCGTGATAACAACTTAGAAGACGCTCCTGCTGTGGGCACCACGATTGGCAACCAATTTTCTTCATTGACCTACACAACGCCCCACGAATCAGGCACAGGACTGAATTATAATCTTAGCGCAGACAAAAAATGGTCTTATGACAACAAGTTTTTTACTTCCTTTTCGGCAGGTCTGGGCGGAACGTATTATTGGGACAACAAAAAATACAACGACGTTTATACATCGGTCAATGTGGGCGTGGGCTACCAAACCGCCAGTGGCGAAATAGAGATTGCCCCCACACTGTCGCACAGCTGGTATGGTGGCGGTATCTCTGGCAATGATGACCGTCTTAAATCTTACACACTCTCCAAAGGGGTGCGCTTATCAGGCTCTAAATGGCTCAGCCCAAATGTCATGTATCAGCACTCCACACAATTTACCGACCTGTCCTATAAAGCGCCCTACAAGCACAATGACGGCGACATCTATTCCATGACCAACGGCATACTCTATGCGCCCAATGCCAAACAATACTATGGCATTTATTGGAATTTGTCCAAAAAAGACGGGGTTAGGGACGCAAATTCCTATGAGCGCTCTGGCGTCAATCTGTCTTGGAACAACACGTGGGACAAAGGCTTTACAACGCTTGCCACCTTTGGCATGGCAAGCAAAAAATATGACGGCATCAACTTTGCTGGCATTACCCGCCATAACAGAGAATACAACATTGGCCTAAGTATCTGGAAGCGCGATTTTAGTATCTTTAAACTAACTCCCAGACTCAATCTTAGCGCCAAACGCGTGAACAGCAACTATGCCTTTGATGAGTTTTCTGACGCAAACGCAACCGTTGTGTTTAGCAAAACTTTCTGACAAGCATGCAACAACCTTTATCGCTATTTTTAGCCAGTCGCAACATCAAATCCAAACGAGATAATCGCTTTATCTCGTTTATTGTGTTTATATCCACTTTGGGTTTGGTATTGGGGGTTGCAGCGCTCATCACCATACTGTCGGTGATGAACGGCTTTAAAGCAGAAATGCAAAGCAAATTATTGGGTGTCATTCCGCACATTCAGGCATATGCCCCTACCCTAACAACCGATTGGCAGTCCACCATAAAACAGCTCAAGGACAGCGACCCCAACATCAAACAAATCTCACCAACCCTAAACGCCCAAGCCATGCTGGCGCTGCCTGCCGACGCCCAATCCATCACAGGTTCATCGCACATATTGCTGCTAAATGGTGTCATTCCCGAATACGAAAAACAACTCTCATTTTTGGGACAAGCCCCCCAACATGGACAGGGCATGATACAAGGCAGTTTGGACACGCTCAATGACACATCAAAAAACAACATCATCCTTGGTGAAGCCCTAGCCAATGAATTTGGTCTTAAGGTTGGCGACACCGTTCACATCATTTTGCCCAAACCTACGCATGGCTCAGACATGATTAGCCCTGCCAGCCAAAACTTCACCATATCTGGGATATTTAAAGTCAGCAAAGCAAGCGAACAACGTCTGGCTTTTACGCATTTGTCCAGTGTTGCCAACACGCTCAAGGTTGATGTGGGCGCTCAAGGTTTTCATTTGCAGCTTCATGACGTGTTTGTCGCCAAACAAACCGCCAATACGCTCACCCAACTCCACCCAGAATTTACCGTCCAGCCATGGACACAAACCCACGGTTCTGTCTACAGAGTACTCCAACTTAACCGCAATATGTCTGGTCTGTTGTTGTCTTTGGTGATTGTGGTGGCGGGGTTTAATCTTATTTCATCGTTGGTGATGGTAGTAACAGAAAAAAAGGCAGAGATTGCCATCCTAAAAACGATGGGTGCAACCCCCAAACTGATAAAAGCCGTGTTTTTTTGGCAAGGACTCATCATCACAGCCATAGGGACAGCCATTGGCACGGTTCTGGGTCTGGGACTGGCTTATTATATTGGCCCACTCTCAAAATGGTTTAACAGCGCTTTTGCTCTTGGCTTATTTGACAACTATTTTGTTACTCAGCTGCCAAGCGTGATTGACCCACGACAAGTCTTATTCATCATTGCCCTGTCTGTGATGATTGGCATTATTGCCACAATCTATCCAGCAATGCGCGCCGCAAAAATCGCGCCAGCCCAAGCCCTGCGTCATGAATAATCCCATAAAAGCATTGACATGTGTTTAAAGACAATCATTCAACACGCAGGGTTGACTTGGTCAGTCCAATTCGTCCAACCACGCCATCTGAATGGCTTCTAAAATTCGCTCATTGGATTTATTTGGGTCATCATCAAAACCATCAAGCTCGGTAACATAACGGTGCAAATCGGTAAAACGAATGTATTGCACATCTTCATCAGGATACTTGTCTGCCAGCGCCATGGCGATGTCCAAGCTGTCGTGCCAAGTCAAACGCATAAAACCCCCGTCAAATTGATAAAACAAGATTATGACACATTTTTTGTTGGCTCGGTAGTCTCTGGCAAACAAGCAAAGCAAAATTTGGATTGTATTTGACAAAACCCATACAAATGGCGACAATGAATGTTTATTCATCAACCAAAGGTGTGCTTTATGACCCACAATTACCAAGACGAGACGCTTGCCATTCATGCAGGCTACAGCCCAGAACCCACCACCAAAGCAGTGGCGGTGCCCATTTATCAAACCACGTCTTATGCCTTTGACAACACCCAACACGCCGCCGACTTATTTGACCTAAAAGTCCAAGGCAACATCTATACGCGCATTATGAATCCCACCACCGCTGTCTTAGAAGAGCGCATGGCAGCCCTTGAAGGCGGTATCGGCGCGCTGGCAGTGGCGTCAGGCATGTCCGCCATCACTTATGCCATACAAACCATCACCGCCGCAGGCGACAACATCGCATCTGTTTCACAGCTTTATGGCGGCACTTACAATCTGTTTGCCCACACCCTGCCCAAACAAGGCATTGACGTACGTTTTTTTGATGGCAATGACCCTGAAAGTTTGCGCGATAAAATTGACGACAAAACCAAACTGGTCTTTGTGGAGTCCATCGGCAACCCACTGGGCAACATCGTGGATTTGGCAGCCATCAGCGCCATCGCTCACGAACATGGCGTGCCTGTGATTGTGGACAACACCGTTGCCACACCTGCCCTGCTTAAGCCTTTTGAGCATGGCGCAGACATCGTGGTACACTCTTTAACCAAATACATCGGCGGTCATGGCAACAGCATTGGCGGCGTGATTGTGGACAGTGGTAATTTTGATTGGGGCAAATACCCTGAGCGTTTTGCCATGCTCAACACCCCAGACCCCAGCTATCACGGTGTCAATTATGTGGCAGCGCTTGGCAAAGCCGCCTTTATTGCCCGTGCTCGTGTTGTGCCTTTGCGCAATACAGGTTCAGCGATTAGCCCAATGAACGCCTTTTTGATTTTGCAAGGCATTCAAACGCTCACCTTACGCATGGAGCGCCACACCGACAACGCCCAAAAGGTCGCCGAATACCTACAAAACCACCCCAAAGTCAGCTGGGTCAATTATGCAGGACTGGGCGACCACCCACAACACCATTTGGCACAAAAATACGTCAAAGGCAAACCATCGGCGATTTTGTCCTTTGGGGTCAAAGGCGGGCGCGAAGGTGGTGCCAAGTTTATTGACGCGCTCAACTTGTTCACCCATTTGGTCAATATCGGCGACACCAGAAGTTTGGCTTGCCACCCTGCCACCACCACGCACAGACAACTTAGCGAAACAGAACTTAAATCTGCTGGCGTCAGCGCAGACATGGTGCGCTTATCCATCGGCATTGAGCATATTGACGATTTGCTTGCCGACCTAGAACAAGCCTTGGCACAAGTCTAAAAGCCCAAGCCAAACCAAGCCCAACTCCATGACACGATGACGGTCATGGAGTTTTTGATAGGTTTTATCAATCAATCACGGACAATTATTGAGAATTTTTAATTTATAAAACCAATCAAAAAATTAAAATTATTATATTTTACCAATCAATACCGCACAGTTATAATAACAAGCATACCATACACAGTTGGGCAAGATAAACGTGTTATAGTAAGTCTTGTTCCATCTTTTAGCCATCGCTACTCTTTAAGGAGAGACTTTATGACAGCACCAATGACCGGCTGCCCCGTTCACGGCAGCAACACCCTAGACAACCAAAGCGTCATGGCTTGGTGGCCAAAGTCTTTAAACCTAGACATCTTGCACCAACACGACAAAAAAGTAAACCCACTTGGCGAAGATTTTAATTACGCCGAAGAGTTAAAAAAACTGGACGTAGACGCCCTAAAAGCCGACATCACCGCCCTTTTAAAAGACAGTCAAGACTGGTGGCCTGCTGACCACGGTTATTATGGTGGCTTGATGGCGCGTATGGCGTGGCACCAAGCAGGTTCTTATCGCGCGATGGACGGTCGTGGCGGTGGCAACACTGGCAACCAACGCTTTGCCCCACTCAACAGCTGGCCTGACAACGCCAACCTAGACAAAGCCCGCCGTCTGCTCTACCCCATCAAACAAAAATACGGCAACAAAATCTCTTGGGCTGACCTAATCTTATTGGCTGGCACAATGGGCTATGAAGCTGCTGGTCTAAAAACATATGGCTTTGCCTTTGGTCGTGAAGACATCTGGCACCCAGAAAAAGACACCTACTGGGGCGCTGAAAAAGACTGGCTTGCCCCAACAGGCTCTGAAGACAACCGCTGGAGCGGTGAGCGCGAACTAGAAAACCCATTGGCAGCGGTGATGATGGGCTTGATTTATGTCAACCCCGAAGGTGTGGACGGCAATCCTGACCCCATCAAAACCGCGCGTGATATGCGTATCACCTTTGAGCGCATGGGCATGAATGACGAAGAAACCGTTGCCCTAACCGCAGGCGGACACACCATCGGCAAAATGCACGGCAACGGCAACGCCGCCGAAATGGGCGCAGACCCAGAAGCGGCGGACATCTCAGAGCAAGGCTTGGGCTGGAGCTACAAAGACGCAGGCAAAATCACTTCAGGTCTAGAAGGCGCTTGGACAACCAACCCCGACCGCTGGGACAACGAATTTTTTACTTTGCTGTTTAAATACGAAGACAAGTGGGTAAATGTCAAATCGCCCGCAGGCGCCAAGCAGTGGGAACCATCAGAGATGGACGAAGCGGACATGCCTGTAGACCAAAACGACCCCACCATCAAACGCAAAATTGCCATGAGCGATGCGGATATGGCGTTAATTAAAGACCCAGAATATCGCAAAATTTCTGAAAAGTTCTTAAACGACCCAGCCGCCCTTGATGACGCTTTTGCACGTGCGTGGTTCAAATTGACCCATCGTGATATGGGACCAAAATCTCGCTATCTGGGTCCATTGGTGCCAAGCGAAGATTTGATTTGGCAAGACCCAATCCCTGCGGTAGATTACACACTGACCCAAGAGCAAGTTACTGAGCTAAAAGCAAAAATCTTGGCAAGTGGCTTGAGTGTTTCTGAACTTGTGGCAACCGCTTGGGACAGTGCTCGCACCTTCCGCCAGTCAGACTATCGTGGCGGTGCCAACGGCGCTCGCATTCGCCTAGCCCCACAAAAAGACTGGGTGGGCAACGAGCCAGAACGCCTACAAAAAGTGTTGGCAGTTTATGAAACCTTATCCAAAGAAACAGGCGTAAGTATCGCTGACCTAATCGTGCTAGGTGGTTCGGCTGCTGTTGAAAAAGCCGCCAAAGACGCAGGTTTTGATTTGGCGGTGCCTTTCTTGGCAGGTCGTGGCGACGCCACCCAAGAACAAACCGACGTGGAAAGTTTTGAATACCTAAAACCCATTCACGATGGCTTTAGAAACTTCCAAGAAGCCCACTACGCCCCACAACCTGAAGAGCTGCTGCTTGACCGTGCTCAACTCTTAGGCTTGACCGCTCCTGAAATGACTGTGTTGGTGGGTGGCTTGCGTGTACTGGGCGCAAACTTTGGTGGCAGCAAGCATGGCGTCTTTACTGACCGCGTGGGCGTACTCAGCACCGACTTCTTCCGCAACCTTGTGGACATGGGCAACAAGTGGGAGCCAACCGGTCGCAACAGCTACAACATCGTTGACCGCAAAACTGGGCAAACCAAATGGACAGCCACGCGTGTGGACTTGGTGTTTGGCTCTAACTCCATCTTGCGTGCTTATAGCGAACTCTACGCTCAAGACGACAGCAAAGAAAAATTTGCCAAAGACTTTATCAAAGCGTGGGTCAAAGTGATGAACGCCGACCGTTTTGACGTCAAATAACCAAGACGCGGCATGAGACAACAGCTTCACCTTAGGGTGGAGCTGTTTTTGTGTTCACCCACAAAATAATACACAAACCACCACTGTTGTGTTGCTGCAGCGCCGAATTTGTTAATCCCAGCCACGAATTTTACCCAAATTTATTCAGATTTTGTTACAATAGCTCAACGACATTTTTGATGAGCATTATGGCAAGCCCAAAACCCACCAAACCATCTATCAGCAAGCGCCACTTTTTTTATACCATCTTAGCGCTTTTTTTGGCAACGTTGGTATTGATTGTGGTCATTATTTATCAAAGCATTTTTGCCAAAACCCAACGCCCAGCGCACGTGTTAAGTGTTGGTAAAGGCGACACTTTTTATAGCTTGCTTGCTCGTGAACCTTGGCAAACTTCTGCGCTGTCGTCCAAACTCGCCACGCGCTTATACATCAAATTCCATGCCACAGAGTCGCTGTACCAAGGCGTGTATCGCATTCCTGCCAACGCCAGCCTACAAGAAGTGATAGAAATCTTAAATAAAGGCGCAAAGGTGGCGATGGTCAAAGTACAAATCATAGAAGGCAAAACCACCAAAGATTTGTACCGCACCCTAAAAAACACCCAAGGACTTCATCTTGAACTGCTCAGCCCCCAAAAAGAACCCTACACTTGGGCAGATGTGGCACAAGACAACACAGCTGTCGCCAAAGGTTTGGGTATCAACACCCCCAACGGCAATCTTGAAGGTTGGTTCGCGCCCGACACCTACTTTTTTGCTCAGGGCACAAGCGACAAAGTGGTGCTCCAACGCCTTTATGACAGCCAAAAATCCATCTTAGAAAAAGCATGGCAAAATCGCAACGACGATTTGCCCTATAAATCGTCCTATGAAGCCTTGATTATGGCAAGTATTATTGAAAAAGAAACGGGCGTCAAAGCTGAGCGCGCCGACGTCTCTGCCGTTTTTGTCAATCGTTTGCGCCAAAATATGCGCCTACAAACCGACCCCACCATCATTTATGGGTTGTTTGACCGCTATGACGGCAAAATTTATAAAAGCAACATCGCCGAAAAAACCGACTACAACACCTACCAAATAGACGGATTGCCCCCCACCCCCATTGCCTTGCCTTCGGTTGCCGCCATCAAAGCCGCCATGCAACCAAGCGATGTGCCTTATTTGTATTTTGTTGCCACAGGCAATGGCGGGCACAAATTTAGCATTACCCTAAACGAGCACAACCAAGCAGTGGCACAATATCGCGCCGTCATCGCCGAAAAAGCCACCCAACAAGCCCAAGAAAAACAAAGCACCGAATAACGTCATGACCATTTTAGCCCCCACATCTCCCCCCAAATTCATCACTTTTGAAGGCACAGAAGGGGTGGGCAAAACCACCGCCATTGATGGACTTTGTGCAGCGTTTGACAAACAAGGTTTGGCTTATGTGCGCACTCGCGAACCAGGGGGCAGCGAACTTGCTGAGCGGCTGCGCGAGATATTACTTAATAACAAAAGCGACATTCATGACGATACCGAACTGCTGCTCATGTTCGCGGCACGCGCTGACCATGCGCACAAAGTGATACTGCCTGCTTTGGCAGATGGCAAATGGGTGCTGTGCGACCGCTTTATAGACAGCACGGTGGCGTATCAAGGCTTTGGACGCTATGGGGGCAAGCCGTGTAAACTTACCAAAATTCATTATCTGATTGACAACTTTGTGCCGTGTTTGCCCGATATTACTTTTTGGTTGGACATTGACCCTGTCATCGGCATGGAACGCGCCAGTAAACGCAGCAGCGCCGACCGTTTTGAAGCACAGGAGTTGGCGTTTTTTGAGCGCACCCATCAAGGCTTTTGTCATCAGCACAAGCATTGTCAGCGCATACACCGCATCAACGCCAACGCTACCCCCCAAGCCATCATTGCTAAGATTTGGCAACGCATTTGCGATATGGCAACCCATTAAATCGCCCAAAACATCGGTTCAGCGTTGTCTTTGATGTTTGTCCAATTTTAGGCTTGGTCGCACCACGCCAAGGCTGCCCAAAGACAAATTTGGCGTTTTTTAGCGTTCGTTACCTTTGTGATTGCACACAAGCGATGACCTACAGCCAAGTGCTTAAATCTTATTGACATATGTCAAATGGCACTCATGACTTTGCCGCAGCTTGTGCCCAATTAACATTGCCAGTTTGAGCTGTTTTGATACATCGCTCATATCATCATTGACAAAACTGTCTTTTTTGGTTTATCAAAACCCAAATCACTGTCGGCACGGCTAGGTTTTTGGTTTTTAGGCATGTCTTTGCTGTTAAGGTTTTTGCCAAGTTTGCCCCTTGTGGTCTGCGCAACAAACATTAACGCTTTTTGCCACGATTTGGTAAAATAACCCCAAACCAACACAGCACCATTATCATGATAGAATGCAAAAATGTCGCCGTCGCCCAAGAAGGTCGCACGCTGTTTAGCGATGTCAATGTTCAATTGCACAAACCACAAAAGGTCGGTTTGGTGGGCAACAATGGCACGGGCAAATCCACGCTGTTTGCCACCATACTTGGCACACACCACCCCGAAGCTGGCAGCATTGAAGTACCACCCAACTGGCACATCGCCCATATGGCACAAGAAGTCCAAGCCACCAACCAAAGCGCCATGGATTATGTGCTCTCTGGCGACGCCACATGGTATGCACTAAAAGCCAAAATTGACGCGCAGCACACCCTAAGCCAAGACGACATCGCCAACGTGTATCAGCAGTTTGATGAGATTGATGGCTATCGCACGCCGTCCAAAGCCGCACAAGTGTTATCGGGACTGGGTTTTGGTGAACATGAACACCACCAAAGTGTGGCGACCTTTTCGGGGGGTTGGCGCATGCGCCTAAACCTTGCACGCACCTTAATGTCTCGCGCGGACGTGCTCTTGCTTGATGAACCCACCAACCACTTGGATTTGGACGCGATTTTATGGTTGGAAGAGTGGCTGACCAGCTTTGATGGTCTGGTGCTGCTTATCAGCCACGACCAAGCATTTTTGGACGCCGTTTGTCATCGCATACTGCACATTGAGCACCAAAAAATCACCTTGTACACAGGCAATTACAGCCAATTTATGCGCATTCGCGCCGAGCGCCTAACCCAGCAGCAGCAAGCCTTTGAAAAACAACAAGCCACCCGCGCCCACCTAGAAAACTATATTCGCCGTTTTCGCGCCAAAGCCACCAAAGCCAAACAAGCCCAAAGCCGTATCAAACAGCTTTCGCGCATGAGTGAGCTGACGCCCGTTATCGCCGATGGCACATTTGGCTTTGAGTTTTATGAGCCATCACACATGGCATCACCACTGATAAGTCTTGAGTGTGGCGCGATTGGTTACCACAGCGACAAGCCACTGCTGACCAAAGTACACCTGCAAATCACTCCTGAGACGCGTTTGGGAATTTTGGGCGCCAATGGCACAGGCAAATCCACCTTGATTAAAACTTTGGTGGGCGAGTTGCCGCTGCTGTCTGGAGTTTATAAAACTTCACAAACCCTAAAGCTGGGCTATTTTAGCCAGCACCAAATGGACAGCCTAGACAATGACGCCACACCGATGATACTGCTCAGACGTTTGGCAGCGCAGACATCGGACGCAGTACTGCGGGCATTTTTGGGCAGCTTTGCTTTTGCTGGCGACAAGATTGACACGCCTTGTCGGCTGTTTTCTGGCGGTGAACGCGCTCGTTTGACGCTGGCACTTATCGTCTGGCAACGCCCCAATGTGCTGATTCTGGATGAGCCCACCAACCATTTGGACTTGTCCATGCAGCACGCTCTAACGCTGGCTTTGCAGCAGTTTATGGGTGCGTTGATTTTGGTGTCGCACGACCGCGAACTGATGATGTCGGTATGCGACAATCTGCTTTTGGTGGCAGATGGCAAAGCAGCAGAATTTACAGGCGACATGAACGATTATGCCGCCCACCTAAAACAAGCACGCCAAACGCGTCTAAGCCAACTTTCCAAAACCACAAACGCGCCCAAGCCTGCCGTCAGCAAAGAAGAGTTGCGCAAGAAAAACGCCGACAACCGCCAAAAAACCGCGCCTTTGCGCAAAAAGATTGCACAACTTGAAAAACAGCTGACCACACTTGGCAATCAACTGGACAACTTACAGCTTCGCCTGTCTGAGCCTGCAGTTTATGACGATGACCAAAAAGCCCAGCTCATGCAGCTGCTTAGCGAGCAAAGCGCTGCCCAAAAACAACTTGCCAACACCGAAGACGCACTGCTTGTGGCGATGGACGAATTAGAAACCTTAGAAAAAGAACTTGGCTAATATGGCAAACCACACCACCATCCATCACGACTACTACAAAATATTGGGCATCAAAAAAAGCGCCAGCCAAAGTGAAATTAAGCGCGCCTATCGCACACTCATTGGCATTTATCACCCCGACCGCGGTGGCGGCAACCAAGCGCAGATTTTTTTGCTCAACGAAGCCTACGAAACGCTCAAAGACCCCCAAAAGCGCCTTCAATACGACCGCTTACACGCCATGCAGTTTGGGCACAACGCCCACGCTCAGCAGTTATGGCACGCCTTTGGCGCACAAGCCGCCAATTTGTTCAAAAGCGCCAAAAACAACCTAAATCACAACACCGCCATCAAAAACGCCCGCAGTGTGCTTGGCAGCTGGGAGCAGTTTGGCAAACAGTTTAACAAGCCCGAACCCAGCATACTGACCATTTCTTTGGCAACGGCTTTGGCGGGGGGTCGGGTGCAGTTTTCTTGGCAGCAGCAGCTTATTCAAACCACCCTGCCCAAAGGGCTGTATCAAGGCGCGATGGTTAAACTGACCATCAACGGTGCGGCGGTATGGTTTGCCATCAAAATCCAAAGCACCGCTTGCACTTATGTGGACAAAAGAGACATTCACCACACCATCACCATCTATCCTTGGCAAGCGGCTTTGGGCGATGACATCACCTTGGTGATGTTTGACAACCTTGTCATCACTGTGCCGCCTTTGAGCAATAGCGAGCGCTCATTAAAACTTGTTGGCAAGGGCATTGACAGTGGCGACAAAGCGGCGGGCGATTTGTACATTTATCCAAAAATAGAACTGCCCCCAACCGACAAACTGACGGTTGCTCAGCGTGCGGCTTTTATTGCCCTAAAGGCAAGTTTTGAGCAGTCAACGCCTAATCCGACGAGTAAAGTTTGAGCAAAGCTGCCCAGTTTTGGCGATTAAGATTGCACGACCTTTCATCAGCCACCGAACACGACGCAAAATTGCCCAAAGGTTTTGGCAAAACAAACAACCCTTGCTCATCTACGGGCAGTTTGCGCAGCATTACCGTGTTGATGACATTGCCGCCAACCAGCCACGCTTCGCCGTCATTGATGGCAACCACAATATCACAATGGGCTGGCAGCCATTGACGGTGATTGTCCAAATAGTGCAGCAGCCTTGCATGACCTACAATGTGTTCTTGTTTGCGCAAATAACACAACATATCGCCAACTGCTGCCTTGGTGGTGGCTGGGTCTTGCAAACGATAAGCGCCTTGTTTGTGGTGTGCTCTGGCAATATAATCAAAATGACGCGCCGATGGGTGAAAATCTGCCACTTTGGCTTGGGTCATCACATAAGAAACAAAAGCCGCCGACCAAGCTGCGTCTGTTGTAAAATACCGACAAGTGTTGTGCCTGCTGTCCAACCCAGAGACGCAGCGTGCTTGTTGTGGACTGGGCAGCGTTGCCAGTGCGCCGCTTTTTTGCCAATAGCTCATCACCCGTTGCCACGCAAGCATGCCATCTGCCAAACGTTGGTGTTCTGCTTCGGTCGCACCATAACGACGCAGGCGACCTTCTTTGTCAATAAAGGGGGCGTGCCATGCTTGGTGTTCGCCCATCGCAACCAAGGCAATGCGCGCTGGGGTGGTCATGTCGGGCGCAAACTCCATTGGCGCAGGCGCTTGCCATTTGGTTGGCACAGCAGCACACGCCGCCAGCAGCACACCAAGCATTCCCACACAACATAACCGACCCAGCTTCATCACACACCACCAAAACACCACCAAACAAAACACCAACGCTTGGTTGATGTTGTTTTTCTCTGAACATACCCCAATATCAAGTCAATATTTGATTGACCCTTGATTATGAGCCAGCAAACTTTTATTCCGCCTTTTTGGCTAAAAAATCCCCATTTACAAACCATCTTACCACGTTATTTGGTCAAATTTAAGCCCAATTATCAACGCACGTTGATTAAAGATTCGCTCAAGCAAAGCGATGTGGCGCTTGATTTTTTGATGGCAGACAGCGCCACAGACGACGCAGGCAAGCACACCACGCCCCTTGTGGTGCTGTTTCATGGCATGGAAGGTTCAAGCCAAAGCCATTATGCCAGAACTCTTGCCAAAAATGTCAGCCAAGCTGGTTACCATTTTGTGGTGGCGCATTTTCGCTCTTGTGGTGGGGTGGCGGTGGCTGGCGACGTATTTTATAACGCTGGCGACACCCAAGAAATTCATCATTATTTGCAGTATCTAAGCGGTCGTTTTTGTCAAATTTATGCCATCGGCGTGTCGCTCGGCGGCAATGCCCTTGCCAAGTATATGGGCGAATATGGCACGGACGCTTTGGCAAAGCGCGCGGTGGTGGTCTCTGCGCCTGTGGATTTGGCAAGCAGTTCTGTTGCGATGGAGCGGCTTTTGGGCAGGCATGTTTATACGCCCTATCTGCTCAATCCCATCGTCAAAAAAGCCCTTGCCAATCGGCTCAGCAATGACGAAATCGCAGCCCTAAAATCTGCCAAACGCATGGGCGACTTTGATGACGCTTTTACCGCTCCGCGTCATGGCTTTCGCTCAAAAAATGACTACTACCGTCAAGCTTCTGCCTTGCCTGTGCTCAGACACATCCAAAAACCCACCTTGCTCATCACCGCCCTTGACGACCCATTTTTGGGAGTAACGGCGGTGGCAGGCGACGTCAGCGATGATGTGGCGTTGTTGGACACGGCGTATGGCGGGCATATTGGTTTTGTGGATTATGATTATAAAAACAAAGCGTTTAATTTGGACTTTGTGTCAAAACGCGCCTTAGAATTTTTTGCTTTGGGTGTGCACTCATGACGCGCTGGCTGTTTTTGCTGGGTTTTGTGCTACTTTTGACCTTATTGACATGGCTTGTTGCTAGGGGGCTGTTTTGGCTTATCAAACCTTATCTGCCCAACAGTCATGCCCTGATTATGATAAGTGTTTTTGTCATAAGTGGCGTCATGGTTGCCATGCTGTTTGTGGGGCAATTTCGCTGGTCTGTTGGTTATTTGGCAACACTGTGGCTGGCGATACTGACAATCATCATCACCGCTGGCACAGGTTATTTGCTGCGCGCCTTAGGGTATGATGTGATGCACGGCGTGCTGATACGGCTGTTTGGTGTGGCAAGTTTTGTGGGGCTTGTTGGCATGGCGCTGTACAATGCCTACACCCCTGTGGTGCGTCATTTGTCCATTGAGCTTGACAAACCCATCAAGCACCCCATCACGTTGGCACTGGCGTCAGATTTGCACCTAGGTTCGCTGTTTGGCAGCAAACAGTTGTACACACTGGCAACAATTTTAAAGCAAGAACGCGTGGAGCTGCTGCTCATGCCTGGCGACATCATGGACGATGACACCCGCATTTATGACGGTCAAAACATGAAAACCGCTTTTGAAACGGTGGTACAAGCTGCCAAGGGCAATGTGGTGGCAAGTTTGGGCAATCATGATTTGTACAACAACGCCGAGCGCCTTGCCATCGCCAACGCCATCAAAGCAACAGGCGCTGTGCTGCTTGATGATAAAGTCGCCACCATCACCCTAAACGGCACAGAACTGACGGTCATTGGGCGCTTTGATGACCACACCAAAAATCGCTTGAGCACCGCTGAACTCATCAGCACAGCCAACACCAACAACCCTGTCATTTTGCTTGACCATCGCCCCAGCCAGATTGATGACAACGTCAAACACCCCATTGATTTGCAAGTCTCAGGACACACCCATAACGGACAAATATTTCCTGCCAATTTTATTGTCAAAGCCATCAATCGCGTTGGTTATGGTCATGAAAAAATCAACAACACACACGTTGTGGTCTCATCTGGTTATGGTTTTTGGGGCGTGCCATTTCGTTTGGCTTCCCAATCAGAGATATGGGTGATTAAGCTGGTGGGACAATCGCTCAGCAACCAAACAAGCCAAAAGCCTGCTTAAACTGCCTTTACAAAAACCAACAACTGCACAGACAAAACCCAGCAACACAGCACGATGCTTTCCCACAACAAAATAAAGGAGCCAAATCGCCCCTTTATCATTAAACACAAAGTCAGCTTGAGCGCTTACCTGTGATAAATTCGTACACAAACAAAAGAATAATTGCCCCTATCACCGACAGCACCAAACCACCAAAACCGCCGTTGGCACTTAATCCAAGCAATGAAGCAAGCAATCCACCAACAAAAGCACCAGCAATGCCCAGCACGATGGTCATTATCCAACCCATACCATCAGCTCCTGGCTTGATGGCGCGCGCCAACAGCCCAGCAATAAAGCCAATCACCAACATCCAAATAAAGCTCATCATATTTTTTCTCCTTGATAAACCATAAATACTATAGTTATTATAAGTACTCAACAGGGGCATGGCTAGACCAAAAACGTTAAGAATGTAGGTCAAATGTCAATATATCCACCAATCTAAAAGCCCCACCACAGTTTGTAACATTGATGGGGCTTTTGTTTGCTTTATGCAACACAATCAATCAGTTAGCAGTGCCAACAGCCGCTGATGAATGCCTTCAAAACCGCCATTGGACATGATAATCACCGCGTCATTTGCCTGCGTATGCTCTTTTAGGTGTGCCAAAATCGCTTCCACACTGCCCAGCACGCTCTGTCCTGTGGCATTGCCAATGGCGTCTTTGAGCCCCCATGCCAAATCTGTTGGCTCATACCACAACACAAAATCTGCCAAACTGGCTGACGGCGCAAGGCTGCTTTTGTGGCTGCCAAGTTTCATGGTGTTAGAACGCGGCTCAATCACCGCCCAAATGCGCCGACCTGCCAGACGCTTTTTGGCACCATCAAGCGTGGTGGCAATCGCTGTTGGGTGGTGAGCAAAATCATCAAACACCAACACACCACCCACATCGCCTATCAACTCCATGCGCCGTTTAATGCCCGCAAAGCGCGATAAGGCTTCACACGCCTTGGTGATGGACACGCCCACACGATGCGCCGCTGCCACCGCTGCCAAGGCGTTGTTGACATTGTGCACACCGCTCATTTGCCAAACAACGCTGGCTGTCTGCTCACCATGTTTCACATGAAACGCCGAACCGTCCTTACTGTCCAATGTGGCTTGCCAATCGCCTGTGCCACCCACAGACGTGCGCCATACAGGCGTCCATACGCCCTTTGCCAAAGTCTGCTCTAAGCTGTCAGTACCAGCTGGCATGACGATTTGCCCAGTTGATGGTATCATGCGTATCATGTGATGAAACTGTGTTTGAATGGCGGCCAAATCAGCAAAAATATCCGCATGGTCGTATTCTAAATTGTTTAAAATCGCCGTGCGCGGACGATAATGCACAAACTTTGAACGCTTGTCAAAAAAGGCACTGTCGTATTCGTCCGCTTCTACGACAAAATATTTCTCACCCAAATACGAGCTGTGCGCGAAGACCGACTGCAAACGTGAGTCGTCGGTTGCCACCAGTGGCACGCCCCCGATTAAAAAACCTGTGTCAACGCCAGCATATTGCAGTATCCAAGAGAGCATGGTGGTGGTAGTGGTTTTGCCGTGCGTGCCTGCCACTGCCAGCACATGACGGTCTTTGAGCACCATCTCATACAAAAACTGCGGGCCTGACGTATAAGCCAATCCCTTGTCCAGCATATATTCTACCGCTTCCATGCCGCGCTTACAGGCATTGCCCACCACCACCAAATCAGGCGCAGGCTCTAGATGTGCTGCTTTGTATCCTTCCCAAATCTCCACTCCCGCCTGCTCAAGCTGGGTGCTCATGGGCGGATAAATGCCCGTATCTGAACCAGTAACTTGATGACCCATATTGCGCGCCAACAAAGCCAGCGACCCCATAAACGTGCCACAAATCCCAAGAATATGAATGTGCATATCAGCTCTCTTTTTTGATGATTTTCTTTAAAACAACGAGCAAAACCGCCAGCAAAAACACAAACAGCGCCAAAGTCATCTCAGGAATGCTAAAGCCAAGCAGCGTCCAGTCAATCACCGCACATTCACCCGAGCCTTTGAGCACTTCTTCAAAGACTTGCATGATGGGCAAGGTTTCCACCCAATAATTCAGACCTGGCCCACACGCTGGCACTTGGTCGGGGGGCAAGTTCTGTAGCCACACATGGCGCGCTGCCACCGCCCCACCCCACAGCACGCCTGCCATAGCCCCCAGCCACAGCCCCAGACGCGCGATGGCTTTTTTGGGATTGATGACGGTTGCCAGCAGCGCAAACACCCCCATCGCCCACAGACCAATGCGCTGAAAAATGCACAAAGGACATGGCTCAAGCTCAAGATATTTTTGTAAAAATAAAATGGCAAACAGACTTGCCACCACCGTCATCAACACCAAAAAGGCATTGAGTTGGCGGTAGGTGATACTTTTTGGTATGGTACTCATAAAAACGCTCTGCCTATGTGCGATAGGCTTGGACATAATCATAAAAGGCTTGGGTGCTTTGACGCTCCAGTTGCTGCTGGTCGGCAAATGACTGCACCGCCAAGTTAGCAAACATCAATTCATCTTCGCCACTTAGCGCATGGTTTAACAACGACTGCTGGTGTTTTTTGGCAAGACACTGTCCCAATCGCCAAGTGCTGCCCAGTCGCCTAGAATCCGCTTCAATCTGCGCCGACAACGTAAAGTCAGGATTGATGGCTTTGCCAAGCATCATCGTCAATGCCGTGCGATAGTCGTTGCCTTCATGGTACTCATCAAAGGCATCGGCTATGGTTTGCATGTGGGTCAATGTCTCCACAATCCAGCCACTTAGCTGTCGCTCACCATCTTTGGTGATGATGTTTATGCCCGCTTTGCGTCCGTGATTGACCACTTGTTCAATATTAAAAGCCAACCGTTTTTCTTCATCGGGCAACAGCTCTGGCGATGGCGACAACAAACAATACAATGCCAGCACTTCCAAAAAGCACGCGGTTGATGTCTTGATGCCAATATCGCTATAAGGGTCTAAGTCAATGGCGCGAAACTCCACATAAGCAATGCCGCGACTTTCTAGGGCTTGGGTGGGTGTCTCACCTGAGCGGGTAACTTGTTTGGGGCGGATGGGGCTATAAAACTCATTTTCAATTTGCAAAATGTGGTCATTGATTTGAATGGGGTTGCCAAGCGCGTCATCAACGCCAATTTTGCTAAACTCAGCAAAAGGCGTGCCAATGGCGCGTCTTAGCCCTTGGATATACTCACCCAACTCGTTGTAACGAATGTCCAAATCTTCTTGAACGCTGTTGGTGTAGCCAAGTTTTCCCATGCGCAAACTGGTGGCGTTGGGCTGATAATAAGTGCCACCGTCTGCATTTAGCTTCATCAAATGGTGTTCGCGCCCCGTCAAAAAGCACCCGCAAACGCTTGGACTTGCCCCCAAAAGATACAGCACCAGTGGCGTTAGGCGCTTAAAATTACGAATCAACCCAAGGTATTTTTTGTTTTTAAAGGTTTGTAAATCGCTGCACCGCTCATCTGTTGCCCACGCCCCAAACAAATCATCGCCCACCGACAAATTATAATGCAGCCCCGCAATGGTTTGCATTTTGCGCCCATAGCGCACCCCAAGCCCAGAGCGGTACAGCGTTTTTAGTCTGCCGATGTTTGATGTGCCATAATCTGCCAACGGAATGTCTTCGTCATCGTCCGAAAGCATACACGGCATGGACAAAGGCCACATCAGTTCGTCATTTTCTAGCGAGCGGTGCACCAAAACGTGCAGCTGGCGCAGCATGTCCAACGCGCCTTTGATGGTGTCCTTGGGCTCGGTAATCAATTCAAGCAAATTTTCAGCATAATCGGTGGTGATGTAAGGGTGGGTCAGTTTTGAGCCAAGTTTGGCAGGATGAAAACTCTTGGCACTATAGCCATCGGGCTGCATGCGCAAGCCTTCTTTTTCAATGCCACGTTTCATGCCTGCCACCAGTTCTGTCTTGAACCAAGCAGGCAGTATAAAAGCAGTAGATGGCGTTGTCATTATCGTTTCCTTGTTTTGTGGTTAATGTATTATAAAGACTGCCACCAATAACTGCAAAACAATTTTGTATGCCCAACTTTGCCCAAAGATGTCAAGATTGGCGCTCTTGGAGCAAAAGCACGTTGTCAATTTTCCAGTCAAACACGCCATGCCTGCTTAACAGCACTTGCACAGGATAACCCTTGATGTCGGTTTGTACATAAAAACAGTTGATACCACAATAACTTAGCTTTGGCTTGGCAGACACTGTTGCGCGAGCGGCAAACTGCTTGGCGATGGCTGTCTTTTGTTGCCTAATTGCCACATTGACGTCGCCCGTTTGCAAATAATCTTGCAGCAATTTGTCCACATCAATAAAACCGCCCATCAGTGCCACCCCAGCCAGCAACAGCTCGCTGTCTTTGGAGATTTCACCGCGCGCCAATTTATCCAAATTATCGGCAGTGATGGCGCCATCTATCGCATCATCAACCAAGCGTATGCCAGCATTTTTTAGCGTGGCGTTTTTAATGCCCAACACTTGCAAAACGGCGGTGGCTTGATTGTTGTTTATCATCTGCTCTATCTTGGGATACAGCTGATGTTTTAGGTTTGGGCGCAGCTGCTGAAAATCAATGCTCTGGACAATCGGCTGATAATCGCCCTTGTCATAAGCGCCTTTGAGCACATAAAGTTTGTAATAAGGTGAGCCAACAACGCAAACAACGAACACAACCAGCAACAAGACTGGCACAATGACTTTTTTCATGATACAACGCACAGTAAATGGTGCTCTATTTTGCCATAAAAGCGTGAAAAATGGCGACATTTTTGCTTGATAAATTGCATATCAGCACCATAAATAGGGCAATTTCATTGAGTTTTTGAGAATATCATGAGCAAAGATTTTTATAGCATCTTGGGTGTGGACAAATCGGCAGATGAAAAAGAAATCAAAAAAGCCTACCGCCGTCTCGCCATGAAATATCACCCTGACAAAAACCCCGACAACCCCAGCGCTGAAGAAAAATTCAAAGAAGCAACCTTGGCTTATGAAGTGCTCTCCGACAGCCAAAAGCGTGCCGCCTACGACCGTATGGGACACAGCGCCTTTGAACAAGGCATGAACAGTGGCGGTTTTGGGAGCGCAGGCGGTTTTGGGGGCTATGGCGACATTTTTAGCGACATTTTTGAAGCTTTTGGCGGTGGTCGTGGCGGTGGTTTTCATGACTTTTTTGGTGGACGTGGCACGCGCGCCAGCAAAGGCGCTGACCTGCTGTATCGCTTGAGCTTGACCCTAGAAGAAGCCGTCAAAGGCTGCCAAAAAGAAATCAATTATAAAAGCTCGGTAACTTGTGGCACCTGTTATGGCAAAGGCGCAAAATCTGACGCCGACATCGTAACTTGTAATACCTGTGGCGGACACGGTCAGGTGCGCATGCAACAAGGTTTTTTTGTCATGCAACAAACCTGTCCAGACTGCAACGGCTCAGGCAAAAGAATCAAAAACCCCTGTATGGACTGCCATGGCACAGGCAAGCAACAAAAATCGCAAACTCTGGAAGTCTCCATTCCTGCTGGCGTGGACGATGGCGACCGCGTGCGCCTGCCGGGCAAAGGTGAAGCGGGCGACAACGGCATGCCCAGTGGCGATTTGTATGTAGAAATCCACGTCAAGCCCCACGACGTCTTTACCCGTCATGGGGCAGACTTGCACCTTGATGTGCCGATTGACATTGCCACCGCCGCCCTTGGTGATGACGTAGAAATCCCCACCCTAGATGGTCGCCTAAAACTCAAAATCAGCGAAGGCACCCAAAGCGGCAAACTGCTCAAAGTGCGCGGCAAAGGCGTTACTACCGTACGCAGCAATATGCAAGGTGATTTGATTTGTCGCATTATTGTGGAGACTCCCACCAACCTTAGCCACGAACAAAAGTCGCTGCTGGCGCAGTTTGCCAAAACCTTACACAAAGACAATGGCGCGTCCGCCAAGAAAAAAGGCTTTTTTGACAAACTCAGAGACGACGTCAAAGACTTGTTTGAAAACGACAAATAAGCCATCTGCCAACAAAACACGGCATAACACGGTATTGCCGTGTTTTTTGTGGACACAAAATCAGCATTAGGCAAGTTGGCAAATTTTGGGTATAATCAGGATTATTTGAATTAGGAATTATTGTCATGAGCATCAATATCGGCATCATGGGCGCGTCAGGACGCATGGGGCGCATGCTTTTGCAAGCCACTTTGGACAACCCACAAACCACACTCAAAGGCGGATTTGTGCCCGATTTTTCAGGACTGGTGGGCGTAGATGTGGGCGAGTTTTTGGGCATTGGCAACAATGGCGTGGCGCTGGGCTTGCTTGATTTACAAGGCATTGATGTGCTGATTGATTTTAGTTTGCCCAGCGCTGTGGACAAAACCATCAACGCGTGTCTGGCGCACAACACCCCCCTGATTATGGGCGTTACAGGCTTGACACAAGAACAAGAAACGACGCTCCAAAACGCCAGCCAACAGCTGCCCATCGTTTATGCAGGCAACTACGCCACGGGGGTAAATCTGTCCTTGGATTTGCTTGCCACCACCGCCAAAGTGCTGGGCATGGACGCTGACGTAGAAATCATTGAATACCATCACAAACACAAGCTGGACGCCCCATCTGGCACAGCACTGATGATGGCAAATGCCGTTGCCAGTGCGCGCAAACAAAGCCTAAAGAGTGCTGCCATTTATGGGCGTGAAGGGTCAAGCAAACGCCAAGACGGCGAGATTGGCATTCATGCGGTGCGCGGTGGCGAGATTGTCGGTGAACACACCGTGTCTTTCATCATGAACGGCGAAATCATTGAAATCACCCACAAAGCCCAAAGCCGCATGACCTTTGCCAATGGCGCACTCAGAGCCGCTCTTTGGCTCAAAGACAAAGCCGCCGGTCTTTATAACATGCAAGACGTGCTTGGGCTGCGCTGATTATAAACTCAATTTGGGTGGGGTTAGGCTTTGAGCTCAATAATCTCCACCCAATAGCCATCAGGGTCTTTGATAAAAGCGATGTCTTTCATGCTGCCATCTTCGGGACGTTTATAAAATTCCACCTTGTTTTGGTCAAACCAAGCCACCGCATCATCAAGGCTGGGCACACTAAAACAAATATGCCCAAAGCCACGCGGCTCACTGTTGCCATGATGATAAGCAAAATCCAACATCTCTTGGGTGCCATAGTTGTGTGTCAGCTCCAAGATACCACGCTGACGTGATACATAAGCCACCAAATCTTGACTGTCGGGCAGATTGTCGCGCTCATCGGCGGTCAATTTTGCCAAAAAATACAAATCAAATTTGGCGTCAGGATACTGACTGTGGCGCAACAGACTCATGCCCAACACACCTGTATAAAACGCCAACGATTTGACGGGGTCTTTGACGCGCAGCATGGTGTGATTGTACACAAAACCTTCAGACGCTGCAGGGATATCTTGCACGCCCTTGGCATAGAGTGAGTTGGCTGGTTGTTTCATCAAAATTCCTTAATCTACAAAAAAATTTACCCGACCTGTGGCAACGTCATATTCTGCCCCCACAATCAACAAATCGCCATTACTGACCATGTCTTCTAAAATGCGCGAGCCGTGCTTTAGCTGACTGACCGACATGCGCACATTGGCGCGCACCGCGCGGTTGATGAATTCGTGCATGTCAATGGGGGTGTCGCTGGCACTGACAATCTCGTGCAAGTTATAAACGCTGGGGCGAATTCTGTCCACGATGGACTGCAAATTGGGCGAATAATACTGCTCTGGATTGACCAATGTCTCCACACACGCCGTTACCGCACCGCAGTTGCTGTGCCCCAGCACCACCACAAGACGCGTGCCAAATTTTTCGGCAGCAAACTCAATAGAACCAATCTGACTGGGCGCAACGATATTGCCCGCCACACGTATCACAAACAGTTCGCCAAGCCCTTGGTCAAAAATCAGCTCTACTGGCACGCGCGCGTCCGAACACCCCAAAATGATGGCGCTGGGTTTTTGTTCTTTGACCAGCTCTGGTGGTGGCACACTCAATAAATGGGTGCTGGCAAGACTGGCAACGTAGCGTTCATTGCCTGCCTTTAGGCGCTCAAGCACCGTTTGGGCATCTAGGTTGTTTTTTGGCATTGCTTTCTCATCAAAGGTCTGAACCTGGCACTTTGGCGGCGTTGGTATTGGGTATTGGCACTTCTGGCTCAGTCTCAGGTCTGGCTCGGGGTTTGGGCTTTTCGGCAGCTTCAGCAGTGGGCGCAGGCGCTTTTGGCGTTTCACTTCTTGGTTTTTTGGGCTCTTCTGGCTCTATTTTGGGTTCGTCCTGCCAAGTTCTGGCAGGTCTTTCTTTGGTTTTGCTTTCTGTGTTTTGGGTTTGGGCTCGGGTCTCAGCAGGCTTGGCGTTTGTGGGCGCTGTTTCTTTGTCGGACTTTTTGGGTTTTTCTTTGGGGGCAGCCGCTGGAATTTCGGTGCGTGTTTTTTGTAGTTTTACCGCACGCGGAGCGTTTGGCGCAGAATCAACAATCTCTTCGTGATGCTCATAATTGTCAATGATGTCCAAATAACGCTGCATTTGCTCTGGCACAGGTCGCACGTTTTTGGGCAAATTAAAATCCACCGTCTTAATCGCACCTAACGCTTCTTGGCTGCTGCCCATCACGCCATACGTCAAAATATAGCGCATCTCACCATCGCTGCTGCGATAACGAAAATAAACAAATTTTTCGCGGTCATCACTGCGCCCACCCAAATAACTGGTGATGATGTCGTTTTGGGCAACGTCCATCACCTGAACCGTCCAGCGCTTGTTGTGCTGCTGAAAAAAGCGCTTGTCTTTAAACTCGCTTGGGTAGTTGCGCAAATCACGTACCACCGCCGAAAAATCCACCGGCGGCACTTCTTTGGTCAGCTGTTCAAAACTGTCAATGCGCTTTGGCAGGGCAAAATCTTGGGTGGTTACTTCTTGGGTTTTGGTCTCTTGGGCGGTTTTGGGCGTGCCATGAAACAACCAAACCAATACCCACAGCACCAACATCACCACCGCAGTCATCAACCAAGTGATTGAACGTTTTTTAAACTTTTCATTGACCATCGCGACACTTTGCGACATATTCTTACCTTTTGATGTTTACAACACATAATCATCTACAGACAGCAGCACTTTTTTAAGCACAGACAACTCAAAATCTGCCGTAACAAATGCTTCACCAAGCGCCCTTAATAAAATCAGACGAATTCTGCCTTGTTGTACTTTCTTGTCATGCCCCATTAAGTCCAAAGCGGTTTGTACGGCAATTTTTGGTGGCTTAATTGGCAAAGCGAACGCCTTCAACAACCGCGCGACGCGCACCACATCTGACTTGTCAATCAGTCCAAGCTCACACGACAACGCCAGCGCCTGCATCATGCCCGCTGACACAGCTTCGCCATGCAACCAGTTACCATAACCTTGATGCGTCTCAATGACATGCCCAAAAGTATGACCGAAGTTAAGCAGCGCACGTTTGCCCGCTTCACGCTCATCGCTGGCAACAATCTGTGCTTTGTAATCACAGCAGCGATAAACCATCTGGCTCAGTATTGCGCCATCTTTGGTCAAGATTTGTTCTTGGTGGGTTTCAAGCCATAACAAAAATTCTTGGTCAAAAATCAGCGCATACTTTACCACTTCTGCCAAGCCTGCACAAAACTCACGCTGCGGCAAGGTGGCAAACGTCGCCATGTCCGCCAGCACGCAAATTGGCTGCCAAAACGCCCCAATCATGTTTTTGCCCAGCGGGTGATTGATGCCTGTTTTGCCACCGACTGACGAGTCCACCTGCGCCAATAAAGTGGTTGGCACTTGAATAAAATCCACCCCACGCATATAACTGGCGGCAGCAAAACCCACCATGTCCCCAATCACCCCACCACCCAGCGCAATCAGCGTACAATCTCTGGCAAAATGGTGCTGCATTAGTGTATCATAAATGGCATTGATGCTACTTTGGTTTTTGTGTATCTCACCATCAGGCAAAATACACGTCTGCGTCTCAAACTTGTCTGCCAACGCCCGTTGAAGTTCCGCCAAATACAAAGGCGCCACCACGTCATTGCTGACAATCAGTACCTGCTTGCCCTTAATCAGCGGAACAATCTTGGTGACCAGTGCCATCTTGGTGGCACTTGTCCCAATAAAAATGGGATAGTCGTGGCTTTGGGTGTGTACGTTCAGTGTTGTTATTTGGGTATTAACCATCATCAAGCCCCTAATTTGTTGATATTTTGGTGGTTTGATACTGTGCCAACAGCACCAACAGCTCTGCCACCATCTGCTTAGGATAAGTCCGACCTGTTGGCAAGATAATGTCCGCCACTTCACGATACCATGGACTGCGCTTTTGATAAAGCGCTTCCAACACCGCTCTTGGATTGTCGTTTTGTAACAAGGGTCGGTTTTTGTCTTTTTTGGTGCGCATAAGCTGGGTGTCCACGTTGGCGTCAAGATATATCACCAAACCTTGTTTGAGCAGCTGCCTGTTTTTGGCGCTGCCCACCACACCACCGCCTGTCGCCATCACGATGTTTGGCTGGCAAGTCAGCTCCATCAGTGCGCGCGTCTCACGCTGGCGAAAGCCGTCTTCCCCTTCTTTTTCAAAAATCCAAGGAATGTCCGCTCCCGTCTGCTCAACAATGTACCAATCACAATCCACAAAAGTACGCCCCAACTGTTTGGCAAGCAGTTTGCCAATGGTGGTTTTGCCCGCCCCCATTGGTCCCACCAAAAAAATAGAAGGCAGTGCCTGCGATAAGGGCAGCGTTGATTTTTCAACCGTTATACTTTCAATGGTTGTTGATTGTTCTTCAAGCATTGGCTATTCATCATCACAATAAAACAACTTATAATACAAGGTTTATTCTTATCTTACCAGCAGTTTTGTTTGTCGCCCACCATTTATCAACAAAGATGTCCATACAAGCCAATAAAAAAAGCAGACACAAGGTCTGCTCTTTGCTTGGGGACATCAGTCAATGCGACTGATACCATCATTAATGACTTTGGGCGTGATAAAAATCAACAGCTCTTGTTTGTCGTTGAGTTTGGCGTCAGAGCGAAACAAACGACCCACACCAGGAATGTCTCCCAAAAATGGCACTTTGTTTTCACCCAGACTGGTTTTATGACGGAATGCACCACCCAAAACAACCGTTTGACCGTCTTCTAACAACACATTGGTGGTGATGGAGTCTTCACGAATGCTGGGCACGCCTGCATACACTTCGCCCACATCGGCATTTTTGACTTGTAATTTAATGGCGACTTTGCCATCTGGCGTAATGCTGGGGGTGGCTTCTAACGACAATGCGGCTTCTTTAAAGGAAACAGCCGTTGCACCGCTGGCGGTGGCATTTTCATAAGGAATTTGCTTGCCTGATGAAATTTTGGCGGTTTGTTTGTCGGCGGTGAGCACCTTTGGCGCCGAAATCACTTCACCGCGATTTTCTGCTTGCATGGCTGCCAAAGTCAAATCCAGCAACATATCACTGACACTGAGCAATCCAATAGAAAAAGCGCTGGTTGGGGTGGCTGCCGTTCCCAGATTGACCGCCAAACCAACAGAATCGGCTTTTAAAGGACTGGAACTTGCGTCTCTGTCCTTGCCCCAACGCACACCAATTTCTTTGGAGAAAGACTCAGAAGCGGTAACAATGCGCGCTTCAATCATCACTTGTTTGACAGGAATGTCAATTTTTTCAATCATTGCACGAATGTCGCTGATGCCTTCAGAAGTGTCCTTGACAATGATGGTGTTGGTGCGCGCATCAGACGTGATCACCCCACGCGACGAACTAAGCAGCGACGTTTTGCCCGTGCCACCCCGAGAACCTGGAGAGTCGGCGTCATCCAGCAGTTTGATGACATCGGCAGCATTGGCGTAATTTAGACGGATATACTCGGTGCGCAATGGCAACAAGTTTTTGGCTTTGTCCAAATCTTCTAGCGCCTTGATTTCTTGATCAGAGAGTTCTTGGGCGGGCGCAACCATGATGACGTTGCCATTTTTGCGCATGCCCAAATTCTTGCTCTTTAAAATAATGTCCAGCGCTTGATCCCAAGGCACGTTAATCAAACGCAGCGTGATGTTGCCTGACACGTTGTCATTGGCAACGATGTTGGTTTCGGTAAATTGTCCCAACACGTCCAATACGGTGCGCACAGAAACATCTTGGAATTCCAACGACAAAGGCTCACCTGTATAAACCTTTTCTTCTAAAGTGGGTTCACGCAGCATTTTGGGCGGCAGAATTGAGATGTGTAAACTTGCGCCAGACTGATAGGCTTGGTACTCATAATCGCCCGACATACTGATGGTGATGATGCCGTTTTGTCCTTGGTTGGTTGCGTTTACGCCCGTTACCAAACCACTGCCTTGAATTCTTTTTAACAGATGACGCGGAATGGTCGTGCCTGCGGTGCGAATGACCACCTTATTGCCTTGACGTTGAACGTCCACCGGAATGGCTTCATTGACCAACGCCACGGTGATGTTGCCGCCGTTTTTGCCCTTACCAGCATAATTGATGGCAGAGATGCCATGATAATTGCTGGCGATTGAGCCTGTGTTTGGGGCAAGCAATGGATTGACCTTGACCGTCATCGCTTCGGGGGCAAAGTTCTGCGCCAATGCAGGTGTGGACACGGGGGCTGGCGCTGGCGCAACCGCCAAAGCAGGTGCTGGCACTGAAACTGGCGCAACCGCCAACGCAGGTGCTGACACAACAGGCGCATTGCCAACCACATTGATGAGCAGCTGATTGCCTTCCACCATGCTAGAGTAGCTGGCAGCGCCATTTAATCCCACCACCAGACGTGTAACTTGGCTGCCATTGAGCGCCGTTACTTCATTGACCACACCGCGGTTAATGGGCATACTGCGCGGCAAACCGCTGCTGCTGACTTGATTAAAATCAAGCATCAGCTGATTGGAATTTGCTTGTTGATAAGCCACTGGCGCAACAGGCTTGCCATCAAAGCTGATACGAAGTTGTGTGGTGTTGTCAGAAATTTGATTTGCAGACAAGCCTTGGATTGCCAAAGCATGAGCCTGTGATGTCATGATACCGATTGCCAACGCAGAAAATGCAAAGGCGGATTTTTTGCTTAAAAAAGTCATTATTTCGTCCTCAAAATAAATCTAGTTGGCTGGCTAGTTTGGCGAAACCAAATTTGCCGACTTTTCTACATAACCCAAGCGAGCGTCTTCTACAATCTCAATCAAATTGATTTGTGTGGACGTAATCTCTACAATACGACCATGATTTTTGCCCATATAGTTGCCAACTTGCACGTCTCTGACCAAACCATCTGGCGCTTGCACCAAGCCGTACTCTTGTCCATTAGGCGCAACCACTTTGCCACGATAAATCAGCTCAGACAACTCATAGTCTTCTAAAGGTTCTTTACGGCGATTTTCGTCAGGCTGCACGCTTGGCTCTTGGGCAACTTTGGCTTGCAAATCTATCAGACTTTGGGGCATAAACGGACTGCGCACGTTGTTTGCCGCATAGGTATAATCCTCAATCTTTTTGGGCTCAGGCAATGGCTCTATGGGCTGTGCTGGTTGCTCTCTGATTTGTTGCATTTGCACTTCTGCAACACTGACTCTGTCTGTGCACCCAACCAACAGTCCACCAACCACAGTCATCGCCAAGATGAGTTTTGCATATTGAGTAAAATGCAGCATTACTTAGCCTCCGTATTTGTTTGAGCGCCAGCCTCTTGTGCTGCCACAGCGTCCAAATCCACTTCTTTGGCACGATAGGTTTTTGTTTGCAATACCAACTGCAGCTCAGGCACTCTGTCTAAACTTGGCTGGGGGTTTTTAACTTCAAAATTGTGCATGGTGATGATGCGGGGCAAGGCTGCAATGCCACTGACAAACGAGCCAAACTGATGGTAGTTACCAAGCGCGATGATTTGAATGGGCTGCTCAATAAAGAACTCTTGCTCAACTTCTGGTTGCACCGAAATGTCCTGAAAACGAATGCCACTGCCACTGCCCACCATATTGATACCATTGACCAATTCAGGAACGCGAGTGTCTTTGGGCAGCTGATTGAGCAGCTCTGTAAACTCCGTTTTCATCTTGTCTACTTGGGCTTCGTACTCTTTTAGATGGCGGGCTTTGGACTCTCTTTCTTTGTACTGAACCAACAAAGAAGCCTGCGTTGCTTCGGCAGCTTTAATCTCGTCAAGTTTATTTGAAATAAGCAATAACCATGCCAACAAAAAGATAATCGCCACCATCATCGCCAGCACAAAAACTTTGACCGCGACGGGAGCACTGCCATAGTTTTGACCGTTGAGTGAATTGACTTCAGCAAGAAACTTCTTAAAATTGAAAGCTTCTTTTTTCTTTTTGGGCACAGCCGTTTTTTTGGCTTTTATTTTGGGCGCTGGCTTTTTGAATAAGGTTCGTTTTGCTGCTGGTTTGCTCTTGGGTGAATCCGAAGATTGCTTGGGTTTTTTTAGGGTAAATTTCATTACTGAGCTCCTGCTGTCTGGTCTGTAGGCAGGTTGGTTGATGTTGGCGCTACAGCTTGTGGATTGCTGGCTGGCGCTACAGGCTCAGAACCCACAGGCTCAACACCGAGCGGCTGGGCAATCGTTGCGTCAAAGTCTGCAGGCATGTTCTCTGCTGGCAATAACGGCTGTTCACCAGATTGCTCGGCGTTTTGGTCGCTTTGGAGCTGTTGAACTTTGGTAGTAACCACAAACTCCACATAATTATCTTCAGGATAACTTGGGCGCAACGCTGTGCCATCGGCATTTTTGGTGGACGCTGCAGCGGTCGTGGTGTTTTGGTAGGCTTCAAGTTTGCTCTTGATACTCACCACCGCCGAACCATCAAGCCATTCACTATTATTTAGATTGCGCACCAAATTTGCCACAATATTGGCGTTGTCTGCATAACCTGTGATGGTAATCAAATCGTCTTCGCGTTTGATGTTCACCAAGTACATCGCCATAGGCACAGCACGGGCAATGTCGTCCCACACACGCACAGGAATGGAGCGGCGACCTTGCAAGTCCTGAATGACCTTCATTTGCGAGAGCATTTGTTCACGCTGAGCTTCTAGCGTCTCAATGGACTTTAGGGCGATGTCCAACTGCGCGTTGGCTTCTTCTATCTTTTTGTTGGCGGTTTGTTGGTTGCTCAGGTCATTATTGAGCAATGTGTATGCCAAAGCCACTGTTACAATCGCCAATCCAGCCACCGCCGCCATCAAACGATTAAATTCGTTGTTTTTGCGTTTGCGCTCTTCTTGACGCCAAGGTAATAAGTTAATACGAGCCATCAGTCAAAACTCCTTAAAGCCAGTCCGCAGGCAGCCATTAAACTTGGTGCATCTTTTTGTAGGGCGGCAGCATTGATACGACTGGCAACCGACATGCCTTCAAAAGGATTTGCCACCGACACCAGACTGCCCATGCGCTCTTGAACCATCTGTGCAAGACCTGGTAGCACAGCCGTACCGCCACACAACACAATATGGTCAACGTTGTTGTATTCGCTGGATGAAAAATAAAATTGCAAGGAACGACTGATTTGTTGCACGGCACTTTCTACAAATGGCTGCAGCACACTTTCGTGATAATCGGCAGGCAAGGTGTACTCATGCTTGCCAATGACCGCATCATGATAGGGCATGCTGTAACGGTTTTGGATGGCTTCGGTCAGTTGTTCGCCACCAAAACCTTGTTCACGGTTATAAATAAATTCACCATCTTTGGCAATGTACAAAGTCATTTGTTTGTGCCCAATATCAATGAGCGCCACCACCGATGGGTCGTTGGGCAAATTGTCCATCATCAACGCAAAAGCGCGTTCAATGGCATAAGACTCAACGTCCATCACTTTTGTGGTCAAGCCACCAATGGACAAAGTCTCCACACGTTGCTCAACGTTCTCTGAGCGAGATGCCGCCAAAAGCACCCGCACCAAGCCATTGACGGTAGAAGGACCCAGCACCTCAAAATCCAAATTGACCTCCGACAAAGGATAAGGAATGTACTGCTCAGCGTCTAGGCGAATTTGTGCTTCGCGGTCAGAGTCTGACAAACCTGCTTCCATATCAATGATTTTGGTAATCACCGCCGAGCCCGATACCGCCGTGGCGGCTTCTTTACTGCTTGCGCCACTTTTACGCAGCAATCTGGCAATCGCTCCGCCAACTTCTTCGCTATGAACGATGGTTTTGTCCACAACCCAGCCTGGCTCAAGTGGCTCTATGCCATAGGACCTTAGGTGAAGTCCGCCTTGCTGTTTTTGCAGTTCAACAAGTTTTACTGAAGTGGTGCTGACATCTAAGCCGACAAGATGTCGTCCCTTGGGAGAAAATAGATTCACAGCCTGTATTCCTTATGTTGTGCAATACCTTAACAAATGTCGTAATACTTCGTTAAAATGATGACTTTTACAAACATACAATGCGTTACTTTTCTGATATACTTACCATTATTTTTGGTATCCATTTGCATAAATACACATTTTTTGTAACGCAATCTTTTCACAAAGAGTATAATACAACATTTAAATTTATTTTTAACCACCCCCAAATGCTATGTCTCAAAAAAATACTGCCGTTCGTCTGATTTCTATCTTTATCAAACTTATTTTGGCAATTTTTGCCCTAATTTTGATATTGGTTTTGGCTTTTCCCATCGGATTTTATGGTATGGCGATGTACCTTGAACCAAGTTTGCCCAATGTCAAAGAACTAAAAACCATGCAGCTGCAAATGCCCTTGCAAATCTATACTGCTGACAACAAGCTCATCGGTCAGTACGGCAACAAATATTCTTTGCCTGTGGCGTACGAAGAATTGCCAAAACCGCTGATTCATGCCTTTTTGGCGGCCGAAGACATCAGCTTTTATGAGCATACTGGTATCAGCGTCAAGGGTTTGGGGCGAGCCTTGACCGAAGCTGCCACCAACGACGCATCACAAACGGGCGGCTCAACCATCACCATGCAGGTTGCCAAAAACTACTTTTTGAGCTCTGAGCGCACCATTGAACGCAAATTGACCGAATTATTCATTGCGCGCAAAATTGAAAATACTTTGGACAAAAGCGAAATCCTAACTTTGTATGTCAATAAGATTTATTTGGGGGAAGGGGCATATGGCATTCGCGCTGCCGCCAAACGCTATTTTAGCAAATCCCTAGAAAAACTCACCATCGCCGAGATGGCCATGCTGGCAGGACTGCCCAAAGCACCGTCTGCCTTTAATCCAGTCAACAACCCAGAACGCGCCTTAGAGCGGCGCAACTGGATTATTGGGCGCATGCTCAGCAACGGCTTTATCACCCAAGCCCAGCACGACGAAGCGGTAAGCGCCCCCATTGGTTTACATTTATACCAAGAAAAATTGGACGTTAATATGCCTTATTTGGCAGAGATGGCGCGCGCGGCGCTGGTGGATAAGTACGGCGAGCAGGTGATGGACAGTGGTTGGCGCGTGCAACTGACCATACACAGCAAAGACCAAATCCAAGCTGAAACGGCGGTCATTGCTGGGCTAAAAGGCTATGACAGGGGCGGTTATCGCGGCGTAGAATCCTTGGATGGCGACCTAAAAAACTTTAGACCCTTTGACAATATGTTGCCTGCCAAAGTTACCAAAGTCTACAGCGGCGGCAGTTACGAAGTGCTGCTCCAATCTGGCAAAACCGTCAAAGTGGCAGGACCTGGCATTGGCTGGGCAAAAAAGCATTTTGGCTTTAACCGTGTTGATGGCGACCCCAAGACCACGCCGCGCAACATTCAAGTGGGCAACATCGTGCGCGTCATTGAAAACAACGGACATTGGCGTATCACCCAGCCCACCCGTATTCAAGGGGCTTTGGTGTCGCTCAACCCATCAAACGGCGCCTTGATTGCTTTGGTGGGGGGCTTTAATTTTTATCACAGCAAATTTAACCGTGCCACCCAAGGCTACCGCCAACCAGGCTCTACCATCAAGCCACTGGTTTATGCTGCCGCCCTAGAAACCAAAAAATACACCCCAGACAGCGTCATTTCAAATGCGCCTTTGCGCATTGGCAGCTGGCGACCCAAAAACGCTGGCGGTGGTTTTGGTGGCGCAGTGTCCATGCGAAATGCGTTGGCTTTTTCACGCAACCTGCCATCAATTCGTATTATGCAAGGGGTGGGTATTGAGCGCACCCATGAGATGTTGTCGCAGTTTGGATTAGAAAAAGCACGCCTGCCTGCGTCTTTGACATTGGCGCTGGGTGCCACCGACGCCACTCCCTTGCAAATGGCGACGGCTTATACCGCCTTTGTCAACGGCGGTCATCGCATTCAGCCTTATTTTATTGAGCGCATTTATGATTTTGGCAGCCAAACCATCTATCAAGCCAATCCTGCCCATGCCTGCGCGGTGTGCTTCAACAAAGAGCTGAGCAAAGTCAACACCCAGCTTTTGGACAATTTTGGCAGACCAAGCCAAGTCATAGAAGACGAAGAATTGTCCAACAAAGACAAAAAAGCCAAAGACAAACCCAGCAAAAATAAAGCCGACAAAGACAAAGCCGAACAAGCCAAAAGCGACAACAAACAAGACGCCCAAAGCAGCGAACCCCAAAAGGCACTGCCAGCACAAGACACCCATCTTGACGCTGCGCCCATTTTTGACCGTCTAAATCCCAAACAAGCGGTGCAATACCCCATCGCCCACCAAGCTCCCCGCATTTTAAGCGACAAAACCGCTTTTCAAATGGCAGGCATGCTGCGCAGCGTCGTCCAAGGTGGTACTGCCACCAAAGCCCGTGCCTTGGGTCGTCCTGACATCGGCGGCAAAACAGGCACAACCAACCAAGCCAAAGACGTGTGGTTTGCAGGTGTGCACCCCACCAACACCACGGTGGTCTGGATGGGTTATGACGACCCCGCTTCACTGGGGCATGGTGCTTTTGGGGGTACGCTGGCTTTGCCCGTCTGGATACGCTACATGCGCGGACAACTCAGCGACACGCCTGTACAATGGGTACAAGCTGGCAATATCGCCAAAACCGAAAAAGCCACCCAAAAAGTCATCAACATCACCGACAAAAATGAAGCCGCCGTCAACAAGCTCTTGAGCGAGAACTCAACTGCCGAAAGTCTAAAAGCAGACATCGTAGAACGCATGGGCAACGAAGTGATTGCCGAAGGCGATGGCGAAGCGATTGTTGAAAGTGATGGCGAATAATCAATGAAACGCCACAAAAGCAGACAGCGACCCGCCAAAGGTCGCCCAAGCTGCCACCCAATTAAGTTGGGTCAATGTATAACAAGACTTTGGCTCAGTCGTCTTCTTCATCGTCCCATTTGGCGTAGGTTTTGGCAGGGTCAATGCCTTGTGATTTAAGATAAGCCACCTGCTCTTCTAGCGTGCGCTTTTTTGCGGCTTGGTGCATTTTTTGAGCTAAGGCTTCAAATTTTTCAATGTCTTTTTTGATGTCGTCTGTCATGCTTGGCTCCTTTTAAATGTTTGCCACCTGCCAAAAACCATCTTGACCTGCTGGCACTATCTGACCTGCCAACTGTAGCTCGCCTTTTATCCACAACACATCGGCTTTGAGTACCTGATAACGGCTGATGGCATGGACATTGGGGTGGCGCACTCTGATTGCTTGGTCGGCTTGGGACTTGTCAATGAGCTCAGCCAATAACTTTGACAACCCTTGGTCTGAAAATGGCGCACCCAGCGCCACCAAGGCATTGATGATTTGTCGCCATGTCATCTGCGCCCCAAACACCACTTCAAGCAGCGTGCCGCCTTCAAAGGCATGCGCCATACAGCTTACCAAAAACAGCGTCTCCAAATCAAGCGTCGTTTTGGGCGGATTGTTGCGTTGATTGGCAATGACCACAGGTTTGGGCTTGCGCTTTGTTGGCTGCCGAAATTCTAATAACCTGCCAATGGTCTCATTGAGCAAAGAAAACAAATCTGTGTTGTCGTCAAAATACCACATGGTTTGAACCGCTTGGTTCTCTATCATTTTGACAAACTCACGCAAACGCCGATTGTCGTTGAGCGGATTGAGCAGCGATGAATGCACAAAAACAAACACCGGCTTATTTTTGGTTTTGGCGTTGCTATAACTTAGGTGCAGCTGGCTGACACCTGAAATGTTGGTTTTGCCATAATTGCTGCCCACCAACAAAATCATGGCATCACACGAATTGACGCAACGCCAACTATAGTTGGCAGACTGCGGTCGGTTAATAAACAAATCTCTGGTCAATAAAGCACGCGACTCAAAATAAATACAGATGTCATCTTGAGCTTTTTGTAATAATAAATCATCAACCACACAAGCAAGATGGATATGGTAATGGTGGTTTGGCACATCATCTCCTTAGTGGTACAACCATAAAACTTGACAACATTTTCAAGATTACTTGCAACACAACAATCAGTCAAAAAGTAGCCATTATAAATAATTTTTGTTAAAAATAAAGCGGTTAGCTCCACCAATTCGTACAAATTTCATCAATAAATCACTTTAATCAGACCAAACCATCACCATCTAGTCTGTCCACAAAATCGGCACCGCAGGCTCTTTGGTCAACAAATAAACAGTGGACAGCACTTGCTCATCCAAACGCGTTGCATACAGCTGCAACGGACTGCGCTGACAGCTCGTGGCAGACATCTTAAAAGTCGTCAGCAGCGATTTGACGCGCTGAGCAATCGCCATGCCTGAGTCCACCAGTTGGATATCCAAACCAGCGACGTCAATCTTGTGCTGCAAAAACTCCCTAAAAAACGGATAATGCGTGCAACCAAGCACCACCACATCAATCCCCATCGCCGCCCAATTTGTCAGCTGCGTCTCTAGCTGTGTGGCTGTACGGCTTGGCTGGGGCATGCCCGCTTCTACCCAAGGCACCAACATTGGCTCAAAATGCCTGTACACTTTTACTTGCATGGGCGTGGCAACTTCATCAATCACTTTGGCAAGCAGCGCACCGTTTAGAGTTGCTTGTGTTGCCAGTACGACGATTTTTTTGCTGTTGGTGAGCAAACAAGCAGGCTTGACCGCAGGCACCAGCCCCACAATAGGAATACCACAGCGCGCGCGCAAAGTGTCTAAGGCATGGGCAGAAGCGCTGTTGCAGGCAATCACCACCAATTTACAGCCACGCTTACAAAGGCGCGCCACCGCCTGCAAAGTCAACAATAAAATCTCATCGCCCGATTTGTTGCCATAAGGCACATTGGCGGTGTCAGCATAGTAAATAAAACGCTCATTGGGCAGCACTTGCTTTAGGTGCAAATACACCGACAACCCCCCCACCCCAGAGTCAAACACACCAATGGGCGCACGACTGGGATTGTCAGCAAAATCTGGGTGCTGAACAATCATAACATCAGCCCGTCCATATTGAGTGCCGAAACCAACCGATAAGTGTTGCCGCCACTTTGTAAACTTAGCACCACCTTATCGCCAACCAACGCCAGCGTACCAAGCTCTGCCAGACGATACACCACATTGGGCAGCACACAAGCCGTCAAACAAAAGCGCGTATCCATATACAAGCGCTCTTGAACTGCACCGTCTTTGTTGTACAAACCAAAATACAAAGGACTCTCATCACTAAGACGCAGTGTGTCTTGATTGGTGGTGGTAAACTGCAAATGCGCCACGCCATCAACCACCACTTCATCCACATCGCAGATAAATAACGGCGCGTCTTCTACGGTAATTTGATATTTGTCGCTGGGAGTTTTTAGGTAGTAGTGCTTATTGCCCTGTGCATCATACTCGCCCCACAACACACTGGCAAACAAGTCCACCAATGACTGTCTGGTCATTTTTGTGCCGTTGTGCCACCACTGACCATTGTCCTTGATACACACATCAAAAGGGGTGATTTTGGTCGCTTGCCACTTGTGCAGCGGGGGAATTTTTCTTGGTGTGTTTGTTTTTAGTTGGCATAAACTTTCTACCAATTCGTTGATTTTTATGTTGTTATTATCCATATCGCTCATGATTTGCCGCTAGGGCTTGTTTGTTTTGAGTTGTCCAAATGCCAATGACCATGGCAGTTAATTTTGCCCAAAACCGCACAAAAAAGCAACCACATTTATCGCCTGCCAAAACCACAACTTGGCGCTTTATCACAATTAACTTGCCTAATTTATAAGGATTGGTAAAATAAGCACTTTAGCCAATGCTTTTGCAGTATAGCCAATCAAGGAACTGTCATGCAAATTGAACGTGAAGCGATGGAATTTGATGTTGTTGTGGTCGGTGGTGGTGTCTCAGGTTTGGCGACCGCCATTCGCCTAAAACAACTTGCCAACAAAGCAGGTATGGACGAATTTATGGTGTGCGTCCTAGAAAAAGGCTCAGAATTTGGAGCACACACCTTGTCAGGAGCCGTCATAGAGACCCAAGCCTTGTCCGAGCTGTTTCCTGACTGGCAAACACGCGGTGCGCCCGTAACGGTCGCCGCCAAGGAAGACCGCGTTTATATGCTGCCCAACGCCAACAAAGCCATCAAACTGCCCAGCTCGGTCGTGCCAGCAAGCCTACACAACGAAGGCAATTATATCGTTTCTTTGGGCAATGTGGTGCGCTGGCTTGCACAAGAAGCCGAAGCATTAGAAATCATGCTGTTTCCAAATTTTGCCGCCAGTGAGATTTTGTACAATGACGATGGCTCGGTCAAAGGCGTGCTCACTGGCGACATGGGTGTCAATGCCAAAGGCGAGCCCAAACCCAGCTTTGAAGCAGGGTATGAACTGCTTGCCAAATACACCGTCTTTGCCGAAGGTTGTCGCGGTCATCTGGGCAAACGCTTGATTAGCCGTTTTCATCTTGACGCAGGCAAAGACCCCCAACATTATGGCATTGGTCTAAAAGAGTTGTGGGAAATTGACGCCGACAAACACGAAGCGGGCGTGATTATGCACGGCTCTGGCTGGCCTCTAAGCGAGACAGGCTCTATGGGTGGTTGGTTTTTGTACTTTGCCGAAAACAACCAAGTCAGCTTTGGGTTGGTGATAGATTTGTGCTACCACAACCCACACGTCTCACCCTTTGATGAACTTCAGCGCCTTAAACTGCACCCGCTCATTCGCCCCATCTTAGAAGGCGGTAAACGCCTGTCTTATGGCGCGCGCGCGCTGACCAAAGGTGGTCTCAACAGTTTGCCCAAACTCAGCTTTGCCGGTGGCGTGCTGGTGGGCGATGACGCAGGCTTTTTAAACCCCGCCAAAATCAAAGGCACACACACCGCCATCAAATCAGGACTGCTCGCCGCCCAAAGCATTTTTGATGCCATCAAAGCAGGACGCAGCCACGACGAAGTAACCACCTATCAAGACGCTTTTGAAAACTCATGGCTCTACAAGGACGCTTATGAAGCGCGCAACTTTGCGCCCGCCATGCACCGTATGGGTCCTTGGTTGGGGGGCATGTTTACTTTTGTTGAACAAAACCTGCTCGGCTACAAAGTTCCTTTCACCATCAACGACAACACACCAGACTACGCCAAACTGGACAAGGCCGACCACGCTTATCGTCCAGAATATCCCAAGCCTGATGGCAAATTGACCTTTGATAAGCTCTCAAGCGTCTTTATCTCAAACACCAACCACGCCGAAGACCAACCGTGCCATCTGCGCCTTACCGATCCAACAGTGCCAACCATCAGAAATCTCCCCTTGTATGCTGAGCCTGCGCGCCTGTACTGCCCTGCTGGCGTTTATGAAGTGGTCTATGACGACGATGAGCCGCGCTTTGTCATCAACAGCCAAAACTGCGTGCACTGCAAAACCTGCGACATCAAAGACCCCAGCCAAAACATCACTTGGGTTGTGCCCGAAGGTGGCGGTGGGCCCAACTACCCCAATATGTAACCACCAAAACTAACTGGCAGACTGCCCTTTTTCCAAGAATGCCGCTTGGTGTTCTTGGTTACAAAAAAACCACTCTTTATCGCCATCTTTTTGTAAAATCCCCCGATAAGTCGCCAACTCATGCCCACAGTGGCTGCATTGGCGCAGGCTGGTGTCGTCGCCCGTTTGTGGCAAAAAGTTTTTGGGGGGTTTAGGATACATGAATTTAAAAAACACCTTCATCACCACCAAGATGATTATCAAATTGATAAAAAACGCAATCATAACAACAACGCACCAAATACAGCAAGAAAATCAAGGCAATACTATACCACAAACCCCCAAATACTGTGCTATACTATCGGTTGGATTTGTCTTTTTTGATAAATACCACACCACACATGGATAATGATTGCTAGATTTTTTGGCTTTTAGGATAATTAAAAATGTCAACAACCAAACAAGAAACGCCCATACACAGCATTGACAGCCCAATAGGAAAAATTCGCTTTGCACTGATGCAGACCAATTTTTGGGTTGGCGACATTGCAGGCAATGTCAGAAAAATGCGCGCCCTAGCCCAAGACGCCAAAGTGCGCGGTGCAGATATTGTGATTTTTCCTGAGTTGTCGCTGATTGGCTACCCCCCCGAAGATTTGTTGCTGCGCCCCACCCTACACGAACGCGTCAAGGCAGCCCTAAGCGACCTTGCCAAAGTTGAAGGCATTATCATCATCTTGGGTTATCCGCACATTGACCAACACGGCGTGTTCAACTCTGTCGCCATCTTACAAGACGGTGTCCAAAAGGGTTTTTATCACAAACAATGCCTTGCCAACTATGGCATTTTTGATGAGCTAAGATATTTTAAGGCAGGACACAATCAAGTATTGTTTGATTACAAGGGCGTTACCATCGGGCTTTTGATTTGTGAAGACATCTGGCAAGACACCCCCATCAAAGCCCTAAAAGACGAAGGCGCTCAGCTGGTCATCACGCTTAATGCTTCACCCTTTGAAATCGGCAAACAACACAAACGCAAAGCCCTGCTCCATCGCCAAGCCAGCACCCACCAACTTCCCATCGTTTATGTCAACACCGCAGGCGCCCAAGACGACATCGTTTTTGATGGGGGTTCACTGATTGTCCAAGCCGACGGACAAATCGCCCACGAAGGTTCGCGCTTTTTAAATCAGCTCATTATGGCAGACTTTGACGTTGGCACAGGTTGCTTTGACACCCAAAACAAAGCACCGCTTGAGTTGTCGGTTGAATCCGAGATGTACCAAGCCTTGGTGGTCGGTCTTAGAGACTATGTCAATCGTTCAGGCTTTAAGGGCGTGATTATTGGCTTGTCAGGCGGCATTGACAGCGCTTTGGCTTTGTGTGTTGCTGTTGATGCGCTGGGCGCCGACAAAGTCTATGCCGTAATGATGCCCTACGAATTTACTTCAAACATCAGCCTAGAAGATGCCGCCGCTCAAGCTGCCCGCCTTAACGTCTCTTATACCGTTTGCCCCATTCATGACGCGGTCAATGGACTGCGCTCAGCGCTTGCGCCCCTGTTATCTGGCAGCAGTCCTGACACCACCGAAGAAAACTTACAAGCCCGTGCACGCGGTACGATTTTGATGGCGCTGTCCAACAAATTTGGTCATATGGTCATCTCCACAGGCAACAAATCTGAAAATGCGGTGGGCTACTCTACACTGTACGGCGACATGGTGGGCGGTTTTAATGTCCTAAAAGACATCTACAAAACAGACGTTTATCGGCTTGCCAATTACCGTAACCGCCTAGAAGACAGCCCTGTGATTCCAGAACGCGTGATTACACGCCCGCCATCGGCTGAACTCAAAGCCGACCAAACCGACCAAGACACCCTGCCTGACTATGCGGTTTTGGACAAAATCTTGGCAATGTATATTGATGAAGATTTGGGCTATAAAGCAATTTGCGAAGCGGGGTTTGAACCTGCGTTGGTTGAAAAAGTACTCACCATGGTGGACAAAGCCGAGCACAAACGCCGGCAAGGGGCGATTGGCACAAAAATCACCAAAAAATCCTTTGGTCGCGAGCGTCGTTATCCACTGGTCAATGGCTGGGCAGTCAAAGGCTACGCGCTCTAAACACCTTTTGGCGCAGCTTTGGACATTGATGCGTCCAAAGCGCGGATTATTTAACCATTTTGAACATTGCCATGAACATCTTACACAATCGGGTCGCCCAGCGTTTTGAAATCACCATTGACGGCACAACTGCCTATCTTGGCTACCAGTCCGTTGATGACAACACGCTTAATTACAACCACACCATCGTTCCAGCTGCACTTGCTGGTCGCGGGATTGGCTCGGCGCTGACCAAATTTGCTCTTGAGTACGCCCAAGACCACAACAAAAAAGTCATTGCCAGTTGCAGCTTTGTGGCACGCTACGTTGAGAAAAATCCGCACTGTCGGCAAATTTTGGCAGAATAACCTTTACAATTTGCAGCCTTTTTGCCAGATTTTGTGCTTTAATCAATCCTGCGCCAACAAGCAACGTTTTTAGTCAGTCTTGAAAAACGTCATGGTGCGGCGCCCACCAAGCATGCCAAGCCCACCCGATTGTTTCAACTGATGTCTTTTTAGCAGCGCTTAAGTGGGCTTTTACGCCATCAAAACGCTGCTTGTACTCATTAAAACGATTCACAAAAGAGACGCACAGACGGTCATTAATTGGTCTTTTTAATTGTGTCGCTTGGTGGTTTATTGTCTTTAATCGCTCAGATTAGCGTTTGGCAAAGCCCTGTTTTTGCAGATACCCCAAAACAAACGGACGCACATCAGCCCCAAAGGTGCTGGCAATCTGCGCCTTCCAATCCAAATCCAAGCCACGCCCATGATAGTAGGTCTTTACTTCATCATTATAAGCAGATAAAGCGTCATCGCTTGGGGCTTGGTAAGTGTCCACCGACACCAACACATCAAGGGGCAGACGGGGGCGTTGTGATTGATTGATTTTAGACTGCCAGTCAGGGTGTCCAAGACACAGTCCAAACAAGGGCACAACGTGCTTGGGCAAACCCAAAATCTCACCTGCACGCTCAATGTCATTACGCAAAGAACCAATAAACACGCCGCCCAGTCCCAAGCTCTCTGCCGCTGCCAACACATTTTGCCCCATCAGCGCTGTGTCAATTGCCCCAATTAAGGCAACTTCTGTCCAATCAGTTTGCACATCAGCCAGCTGGTTGTGGCGATATGCGTCCATACAAAACACCAAATATTCAGCGCAGCTCTCAACATAGCCATGACCCAAGCGCTTGCCATCTGCCAATGCTTGGTTGTATTCGTCGGCGCTCATATCACAAGAGATTTGACGCAGTGCGGTACGCTTTTGTTTGTCAAGCACGCGAACGATACTGGTTGCTTGCAAAAAGCTGGACGTAGAGACGGCGCGTCCCGCTTCTAAAATGGCGCCAAGCATTTCATCGGTGATTGGCTCGCCAGTGTATTTGCGCACAGAACGGTGGCTCAATAAGGTCTCTAGGGTAGGTTGACTGTTTAACATGGCTGTTTCCTTATCAAATAAGCGCCATCTTACCAAGTATCTGTTCCAAAGGCAAATTTGAGTTTGCATGGACAATCTTTTATAATGCAAGTTGCCTTAAATTTTTGGAAAACCGCAATGTCAAAAAAAGTAAAAAAATCATCAAACCAAATCTGCGCCAACAAAAAAGCCCGTCATGAATATTTTATTGAAGACACTTTTGAAGCAGGTTTGGTTTTAGAAGGCTGGGAAGTCAAATCCATCAGAGCAGGCAAAATGGCAATCACAGACGCTTATGTTACCTTCAAAAACGGCGAAGCGTTTTTGTTTGGCGCACACATTCAGCCACTGCTGACCAGCTCCACCCACATCACTCCCGACAATATGCGCACCCGCAAGCTGCTGCTCAACCGCCGCGAGATTGACAAATTGTTTGGCATGGTCAATCAAAAAGGCTACGCGGTCGTGCCTTTGTCGTGTTATTGGAAAGGCAGCCGCGTCAAGTGTGAAATTGCTCTTGCCAAAGGCAAAAAACTCCACGACAAACGCGCCACCCTAAAAGAGCGTGATTTTGCTCGCGACAAACAACGCGGCTTCAAGGGGCAACTGCGCTAAATGACCGTCATCAACGACCCCGAACTTGCCAAGCACTGGCTGAAGATGGGTAAACTGCTCGCCTATCCGACCGAAAGCGTATGGGGTATCGGCTGCGATGCCTTTAATGAACAAGCGGTTCATCGTCTGCTCACACTCAAAAACCGCCCCATAGAAAAAGGGCTTATTGTGCTGACAGCAGATATTAGGTTGATACAACCTTTTTTGATGAATGTGGTCAGTACTCGCCGTGATGAAATTGTCGCTGGTTGGAAAAACACACAAACACAAGCGACCACTTGGCTATTTCCCCTGCCAAACAACTTACCAACACCCATACCCAGATGGATAACAGGCGGTCATGACAATCTTGCCATTCGAGTCATCACCCACCCACTCATCGCCCACATCTGTCGGACACTCGTCAGCGATGACAACCCTTATGGTTTTTTGGTGTCCACCAGCTGCAACCCACATGGCAAGCCCCCCGCGACCACACTCACTCAAGTACAAAGCTATTTTGGCAATCATGATGATGTGGTTTTTGTTCAGGGTGATACGCTTGGGCTTGTCCTACCCAGCCAAATCAGGGACGCACAAACTGGACACATCATCAGAATTTAATCCACAGACTCATGCAACTGATTTAATCGTTTTAAAATATCATCAGATAATGGCTTAAAATAATTCCAAGTTTTATATTGTCCGTTGTATGAGCCACCCCATGCTTTAAATAAAGCAATCAACTCAAGATTATATACCGATTTTAAAGCCAGCATACCACTTTCAAATAATCGGGCAGTAACCCAATAACCTTGTATTTTAAATTCATATGATTGATAAGTCTTCTTTGTTCTATTGTCTATTCTTTTATTATCATCAATCATATTAAACAGATGATGCGTGTTATTTTTTATTGGATAAACCCAAGTTTTATTATCCACATGATTGATAATATAATTGGCAATAAACTCATTGGGAACATCAACAACCTGATTTAAAAACGCACTCAAATCAATCTCAATGGTTTTAATGCCCAATTTTTTAATAAATTTAAGTTTATTATTATCAATAAATGATGTAACAGCCACTTCAATAAATATCATATCATCATCACCGATCGCCACCAAATCTGGACGGATATTTCCCACAGATTGTTCGGCGTTGATGCTATGAAATTGCCAGAGTTTGTCTTTGCCATCGTTGGTCAATGCAGGCAAATAAATCTGCTTTTGCTCCATGATGACTTGCTTGGCATATTTGTGTAAAATACTTTCAGGGCGAATGTTGCAACTTTCTTTGTTGTTGGCATGGGCAAAATGATGTTCTTTAATTTCACCCTTTTTGGCAATGACCGCTTCACCACATTCAAAACAAAAACATTGACAAGCCAAACCACGAGTTGCTTGCTCAATATTTACCAATAAATTTTGTTCATTTAAGGCAATCTTCATCATAAAAACTCCCAGATGATTAAAAGACCAATACATTATCGGTAAATCAAACGCACAAAAACACCCCAAAAACAGGGCAGAAAGGTTTTTATAGGTTTTAAATCTATGCATAACAAAGAAGTTTTAGTTTTAACAACGCTCCAAGACATGCTGTCTTATTCCCTAAGAAATACCCAGTGTCGCACGCACTTGCACATATTGCTCAATCAAGCATTGGCATTTTATAAAAACAATCCACAAATCACAACCAACAAGATGTCCAAACAAGACATTTTAGATAAAGAATTTGCACAAAATCCAAACAGTCCTTATGCCACAAATGACAGGGTTAAACCAAAACTGATAAAAGATGAGCTAGAAAGGCTGATTTATAGTGATGACAATATTATTAAAGAATTTAGAGAATTGGGTTTTATACCAGTTTTTAAAGAAAGCACCGGCGGCGGCAGAAATAACCCCAGTTGTTATTGGTTGGAAATAGAAGAAATTTTAATCAACCACAATATTAATACCAATGACAATCACTCAATTTGTGTCATTCACTATCAGCACAAAGAAAAATCATTGGTCAAAATATCGTGGTTTGCCAAGCTATTTTTTGATAAAAATCATGAATTAAAAATGTTTAGTATTAAGGGAGTATTATTGATAATACTTTTAATGACTGGATTTATTTTTACATTATTTTTAATAATGATTTTTGTGATTTTTATTTATTTTTTACAAGAATTTTTAACGCTTGGATTAAGAGCAATAATATTATATTTAATAGTATTTTTATTAACAACTTGGAATTTATTTTATTTTTATAGACCACTTAATAATATTGTCGTACATAGAATTGTTAAAGCTCCGAAGTTATTTCTTTCTTTAAATCATAATAATGCGGAAATTGAATTTTTTGGTAAAATGCCCGATTATAAATATAATACTGCCCGTATTACCGAAATACGGGCAACTTGCCCGATTTGTACCGCACCAATTTTGCTCATGCATGACAAACCCGACCAAACTGCCCCACTCGTTGGGCGATGTATAGAAGCACCACATGCCCATGTGTATAGTTTTGACCGTATGCTGATGAAAGGGTATTTTTTAGGACACCCCATGTATTTACAACAACATAATAACAAATAAAAAATCCCAAATATTAAATTGGGATTTTTATGGTCTATTTTTTCTTAGCAGGCCCTAAAAGCATGCCCATTTGGCGACCTTCCACTTTCGGAGATTGTTCCACACTTGCCACATCAGCAGTGTCGGCGATGATGCGCTCCAATTGAGCCCTACCAATCTCTTGGTGCGCCATCTCGCGTCCACGGAAACGAATAGATACCTTTACTTTGTCCTTGTCAGCCAAAAACTCCATAATCTTACGCAGTTTTACCTGATAATCGGCTTCTTCGGTGCCAGGGCGCAGCTTGATTTCTTTGACTTGAGTTTGTTTTTGGTTCTTTTTGGCTTCTTTGGCTTTTTGTTTTTGGTCGTACAAATAGCGCTTATAATCCATCACCTTACACACAGGTGGTTTGGCATTAGGGACAATCTCCACCAAATCCAAGCCATCATCGGCAGCCGCTTTTAAAGCGGTTTTAATGTCCACCACACCCAGCTGTTCGCCATCTTCTTTGACCAAACGCACTTCTTTGGCACGAATGTCTTCATTGACATTTAAACGGTTTGACGGTTTAATAATAAATACTCCAAATTAACATAAAGTATCATTGTACTGTTTTCATCAATTATGCACAAGATACTTTTTGCACAAATACGCACTTTTTTTATGGCATTTGTATCAAAACCTTACAGCCACCCCCCAACAACAAACCCCCACATCTTCCAATGCGGGGGCTTAAATAAGATG
>JAUMYZ010000005.1 GCA_030528385.1 Moraxella sp. | reverse complement strand
CATTTGAGCATTATTACATAGATTTAGATAGATTTCAAGGAGCTGTTTTTAGCCCGATGACAGACCACTCATCAAGGCATAAAAAAACAAGCCAAAACCTGTAACCCCTGACAATCCCAGCAGTAATGTTGTTTTTTTGACCACGCCATTGACCGTCATTGGCACAGCGCCCGTTACCAATTCGGTACGACTTACGATTGGATTTGCCATAATTTTCCTTTAAATAAAACAAGTTATCTGAACCCAAAGTTATATCCAAAATGATTTAAAAAGTCAAGATTTTTAAAATGATTTGACAAATTATAACGAAAGTTTACCGCCATCACACACCAAGGCACAAATCTTTTTTGTGTCTCTTGAGCTTGGATACAACTTTGGGTATGATACACCAAATTCTTATTGACCATCGCTTCATGAACGCCACAGCTTCTTTTTTCGCCACAAATCCGCCCACAAACAGCCACTTTCAAAAGATTGGTCTGATGGGGCGTGCAGGCAAAAAAAGCGTTACCACCACCTTAAATCAACTCATTGAACTGCTGCGTCGCTGGGGGCTAGACACCATCATTGACACCACCACCGCCAGCATTGAAGGAATTTTGATTGATTTTGACCACACCAATGACAACCACATCAAAATCGTGCCACGCCAAAAAATGGGAGAATACTGCGACCTTGTGATTGTGGTTGGCGGTGATGGTTCTATTTTGCAAGCTGGCACGTTTCTTGCTGGGACAAACGTTCCTGTGTTGGGGGTTAATCGCGGGCGACTGGGGTTTTTGGCAGACATTCACCCTGACACCTTAGAGCAACAGCTGACACAAATTTTTGCTGGTCAATACCATACCGACGCGCGATTTTTGCTTTGTATGCAAATCATTGGACACAGCGACACCAACGAAACGCCAACCCTATTTCATGAAAGTTATGCGCTCAATGATGTGGTCTTGCATGCGGGCAAATCAGTGCACACCATTGATTTTCAACTAAAAATTGATGACACTGCGGTGTATCGTCAGCACGCCGATGGGCTGATTATTGCCACACCAACAGGCTCAACCGCTTACTCGCTGTCAGCGGGTGGCCCAATCATACATCCCAGTCTTGATGCCATTTGCCTTGCGCCCATGCATCCGCACACGCTCTCTAGTCGCCCCATCGTGGTGGCAGGCACCAGCAAAATTGCCATCAATATCCACAAAGACAACCGCACTCAACCCATGGTCAGCTCAGACGGTGAAGCCAGCGTGCCCTTGGACAACGACCAAACATTGCTGATTACCAAGCATGATAAGTCCTTGATTTTGCTTCATCCTATTGGTGTGGATTTTTATCAGGCCTGTCGCACCAAGCTAAATTGGAGCTTATATAGTGAAGAGTTTATGTTGCAAGATGACTGAGCCAAGCCAAATGCGCCACCTTGCCTTGAGCGCGGTTTTGTGGTGTCTTGCCAGCTGCCAAAGTCTGCCAACCACGCCGCACCTGCCCAAAAGCCTTGAGCTCACCAAACGCAGCCAACAGCTGCCACACGACAGCAGCCCCCTAGCCATTTTTCACCAAGCCACACCCAAGCCATCAGCGTATCATCTGGTCAGCACAGGCGCAGACGCTTTTGCCACACGCAGCATATTGACCAACATCGCCAGCGGCAGCATTGACGTGCAGTATTATATCTGGCACGACGACGAAGCAGGTTTGTTGATGTTAAAACACCTTTGGCAGGCCGCCGAACGCGGTGTGGTGGTGCGCTTATTGTTAGATGACATCAATGGCAGCCCGTCTTTGGACAAACAACTGCTCGCCTTTGCCAGCCACCCCAACATCGCCGTGCGTCTTGTCAATCCCTTTGTGCATCGCAAAGTCAGGTTTGTTAATTATTTGACCGAGCCTTTGCGTCTGAATCATCGCATGCACAACAAAAGCATGACCTTTGACCGTCAAGTCAGTATCATTGGCGGGCGCAATATTGGCAACGAATACCTAAACCACGACAAAAACAACACCTTTGCCGATTTGGACGTGCTGGTGGTGGGCGCTGTGGTCAAAGACATCAGCCAAAGTTTTGAAAACTATTGGCAAGCTGGCATTGCTTATGACATCCAAACTTTGGTCAAACCCAGCAATCACGCCGTCCTTTTTGACAGCGACATTGACCATCTGTTATCCGACAGCAAAAACCAAAAAGCACTACAAACTTATCACAACGCCGTCAAGCACCCCAGTTTTGCCATTCGCGCGCCACAAGAGATGCCCTTACGTTGGGCGGACATGGTTTTTGTCGCAGATGACGTCAGCAAACTTGACGGACAACAAAACAACCTTGACGCCTACCTTATCGCTCAGCTACAACACATGCTTGGTCGCCCCACAGAACGCCTAAGCATCATCTCTTCGTATTTTGTGCCAACCAAAGAAGGAGTAAAAACGCTGGTCAACCTTGCCAAAAGCGGTGTTAAAATCAGCATTTTGACCAACTCTTTTGACGCCACAGACGTTGGCGCGGTGCATGCAGGCTATGGTCATTGGCGCAAAAAACTGCTCAAAGCAGGCATCAGCTTATACGAACTAAAATCCACCGCCAAAAACAGCAGCGAAGACGAAAATAAATTTTGGCGCACCAAACAAACCACCACAACCAGCTTACACGCCAAAGCCTTTGCCTTTGACAACACCGACGTGTTTATCGGCTCTTACAACATTGACCCACGCTCTGCCAACATCAACACCGAACTTGGCGTACTCATCAAAGACAAAGAACTCGCCAAGCAAGTACATCACGCCCTAAATAACATCACCCACCCGAACAACGCCATTTTGCACCAAGCCTACCAAGTCATGCTAGACAAAAACAACAACCTACAATGGCGCACCATAGAAGACAACCAAGAAGTCATCTACCACACCGAACCTAGCATGAATTTGTCCGAAAAAACTGGCATTTGGCTACTGAGTATGCTGCCGATTGACTGGTTGTTATAGCGGTCAGCTAAAGCGTTTCAAATTCAATCTGCTCATCTTGGCATTGTAAAGCCAACTCAGATTTTATGGCACTGCTGGCAAAAACCCTGTCCAAAGCGATGATTTTATTGGGTTTTTGTTTGATAAGGTTGGTGAGCGTTTCTTGCGCTGTGGCGCGCAGCACCAAGACGTAATTTTTATTTTTTTCTTTGTCTGTCAGCCAATAAACGCCCTTGTCTTGTTTTATCTCTGCGCTCAATTTTAACCCCAATTGCAACAACAATTCATAAACCACGCCATCATCATTGGCATTGTTCACAATATTATCCACGCACGTTTTTGGTTGCTTTAACATCTCTTGCGCGCTGTCTTGACACTGTTTAAAATGACTGTTGACCATTTTAAACACCCTAAAACCTGTGTCAATTTTTTTATTGGGATTATCGGCTTTGATTTTTGCTCCTGCGCAGCGGATACGCTCTTTGGATATTTCGGCAATGGTGGCAAAGCCCGCTTGATGGGCTTGACTTTTTTTATTGGTGGCTTCAGGCAGTTGCACACAAATAAATCTGCGATTGCCACCGTCTTTGGCATTTGATTGCATGACGGCGTGAGCGGTGGTTGCTGAGCCTGCAAAAAAGTCCAGAATCAAAGAATCGCTGTCTGTGCCCAAATCAATAATTCTGCTCAACAGTTTTGTGCCTTTGGGGTCATTAAACACCCCCTTACCAATCATCTTTGCAAGCTCTTCATTATTTCCATGAGAATGACCGACATCATCATAATGCCACAACGTGCCACACGTTATCCCCCGCCTGACTGTGCTTAAATAAGTTTTTCTGTCAACACCGCCCTTTTTATTAAAATACAACGCCCCTTGATGGTATAACTGCATTAACGTTTTTTTGGAATATCTGGGATAACGCCCAACAGGCGCGCTCCATTTCACCCCATTGGGAAATTTAATCTCGTATGCCTTGCTTGACGAACCGCTTCTTGCGTGTATTGGTGTGGGCTTCCAATCTCCTTTTGGGTCATTGTCTGTATTTTTATAACTGCTATTTTGTTTTTGTGTTCTTGGCAAAAGTTTTAATTTAAAAACACTTCTATTTTTACAAAAACACATGATATGCTCATGCTGATAAGAAACATCTGTGTCATTTGATACCGTATATTTATTATGCCAAATAAAGTCTGCAACAAAATTTTCATTGCCAAACACTTCATCGCACAACAGTTTTAATTGCGCCTGCTCATTATCGTCAATAGAAATAAAAATCACCCCGTCATCACTGAGTAAATTTTTTGCCAAATACAAACGTGGCAACATCATATTTAACCAATTGCTATGACAATGTCCTTTGTCGTTATTTTTAAATAAGCCGCTGCTTTCTTTTGTATCGGCGATTGGCGCTTGATAAGTTTTTTTATTTTTAAAATTGTCGTTATAAATAAAATCCTTACCCGTATTATAAGGCGGGTCAATATAAATCATCTTAATGCGGTTGTGATAGGATTTTTGTAGCAACTTTAGCGCGATAAGATTGTCGCCTTCTATAAAAAGATTTTGTGTATTGTCAAAATCCACACTCTCAGACGGACACGGAAGCAGCGTTTGATTGGTTGGGCTTTGCAGTTGGCGATAAGCATTTGTCTTGCCCGCCCAAGACAATCCATAATGCTCAGCGTCATTGGGGCTGTCTTTACCCAGCGCCAGTTTTAATTTGTCAAAGTCAATGTCGTGCCCACAAAAGACTTCAGGGAAAATTTGGCGCAATTGAGCAAACTTTTTTTGTGCTATAATCGGCATTGTGAGCGACATTGCTGATTGTTGCTGATTGTTGCTGCATAATAACACTCTTTAAAACATTGTCAAGCATTAAATTTTTTATTTTGGCATTTTATCACACAAAACTTGCACCCCCACAAACAAAAACAAGCCCATAACGAGCTTGTTTTGTCAAAACGGACACCATTACTTGGGTGCAACCATCTCGTTTGGCTTGACCCATGCATCAAACTCATCGGCCGTCATCAAACCGAGCTCCACCGCCACTTGTTTTAGGGTTTTGTTTTCTTTGTAGGCAGTTTTGGCGATTTTGGCGGCGTTTTCATAGCCGACATGACGGTTAAGTGCCGTTACCAGCATGAGTGAATTGTGCAAAAAGTGGTCAATCTTTTCACGCACAGGCTCAATGCCTACCGCACAATTGTCATTAAAGCTATTACAAGCGTCGGTGAGCAAGCGAATGGATTGCAAAAGATTATAGGCAATGACGGGCATAAAGACATTGAGTTCAAAATTGCCGCTCGCCCCTGCCATATTGATGGTAACGTCATTGCCCATCACTTGAGCCACCACCATGGTCATCGCTTCTGACTGAGTGGGATTGACCTTCCCCGGCATGATGGAGCTGCCTGGCTCATTTTCAGGAATGGTCAGCTCGCCCAAGCCACAGCGTGGCCCACTTGCCAGCCAACGCACGTCATTGGCGATTTTATTTAGGCTTGCCGCTAGGGTTTTTAACGCCCCTGAAGCGAACACTTCGGCATCGCGGGCGGCGAGAGCTTCAAATTTATTTGGAGCACTGACAAAAGGCAAGCCAGTCAAATTGGCAAGCTCGGCAGCGGCTTTAACCGCATACTCAGGGTGGCTGTTTAGCCCTGTGCCCACCGCCGTACCACCAAGGGGCAACTGATACAAGCCTTGCAGGGCATTATCAATCCGCACCAACGCCAAGTCCAGCTGTGCCACATAGCCACTAAATTCTTGTCCCAAAGTCAGCGGTGTGGCGTCTTGCAAATGCGTGCGTCCGATTTTGACAATGTCGGCAAAGTCGGTGGATTTTGTCGCCAAGGTATCACGCAATTTTTGTACCGCAGGAATCAGTGCGTGGTTAATCTCTACCGCTGCTGCCACCCGAATGGCGGTGGGGAAGCTGTCATTGGTGGATTGGGCGTGATTGACGTGGTCGTTGGGGTGCACAGGCTTGTAAGTGCCTTTGGGATTGCCGGCAATCTCATTGGCACGATTGGCAATGACTTCGTTCATGTTCATATTAGACTGTGTGCCCGAGCCTGTTTGCCACACCACCAGCGGAAACTGGTCGCTAAGCTCGCCTTTGATGACTTCATCGCACGCCTGCACAATCAAGTCCCGCTGATTGTCATCAATGCGTCCAAGGCTGGCGTTGGTCATCGCCGCTGCTTTTTTGACGGTCGCCATCGCACGGATTAAGGGGCGTGGCAAGGTCTCCCCACCGATTTTAAAATTTTCACGGCTGCGCTGGGTCTGTGCGCCAAAATAGGCGGTGGCAGGCACAGTAACTTCGCCCATGGTGTCTTTTTCTATACGAACATCGCTCATGATTTTTCCTTAATATGGATTGTGATATAGGTTGTGGCGATATACCAAAAGAAATAAAGGTTGGCACGTTTTTCGTTCATGGCAAGACAAGGGCAAACTTAAGGGCGAACGGTTTTTTGTGGCACTTTATAAGTTCGTTTGGTATCAATCAACTTTAAAAAATGGCAAATTTGCGTTAAAGTAACCGCCTAAGCATAACATGATTTTTGCCATCTTTCAATGCAAACGATTATCATTTTTAAATTTAAATTATTTTTATTTGCTAAAGTTTAACCCCATGTCCAAGCCCAGCAATCAGCAACAACTTAGAAAACAGCTCGCCAAACAACGTAAAGCACTCAAGCAAAAACAAAGACAGCGGTTGGCGTTTTTGGCAAGTTTGCACCTACCCAAGCTCTTATCTCGCCTGCCCAAAAATGCCAAAATCGGGCTGTATTTGGACGCTTTTGGTGAGCTGCCGACCGCCCCCCTATTAAAATTTTGCCAAAAACACGGTTTCACCGCTTATCTGCCCATCACCAGAGCAAATAAGCCTTTGAGCTTTGTCCCTGTTTGTACAAACTTAAGCAAAACGCCGCTCAAACGCCACAAACTTGGCATCAAAGAACCCTTTGGCAAAGGGGCAATCTGTGCGGATAAATTAGACTGCATTATCTGCCCACTGGTGGCGGTGGACAAAGGTGGCAATCGGCTGGGCATGGGCGGGGGTTTTTATGACCGTACCTTTGCCAAAGCCCCCAACGTGCTAACGGTGGGCTGGTGTTATCATTTTCAAGTGGTGGAGAAATTGGCAGTAAATCCTTGGGATAAGGACGTGGATATGCTCATCACCGAAAAAAACATGATACGTTTTTGATAATGCTCTGTAATAAAAAACCCTTAAAAAATTAAGGGTTTTTGTCATTTATAGCACCAGTGAAGCTATCCACCCAAACACAATCAGCGGTATGTTATAGTGGATAAAGGTCGGTATCACGCTGTCTTTGATGTGGTCGTGCTGTCCGTCCACATTTAGCCCCATGGTTGGCCCTAAGGTGGAGTCCGAAGCAGGCGAGCCTGCGTCCCCCAGCACGCCTGCGGTCGCCACCAGTGCCACCGTCGCCAGCGGACTAAATCCCATCGTCATACACAGTGGCACATAGATGGTGGCAATGATTGGCACGGTAGAAAATGACGAGCCAATCCCCATCGTAACCACCAAGCCCACCAGTAGCATGGCAAGGCTTGCCAAGGCTTTGTTATCGCCAAACACGCTGACCGCTGACGCCACAAGTGGCTGAATGTGTCCTGTGGCTTTCATCACTTCGGCAAAGCCTTGGGCACTAATCATGATAAAGCCAATCATCGCCATCATCTTAATGCCATCATTAAAGACATCGTCCGCCTTATTCCAGCCCACCACCCCTGTTGCCATAAAAATGGCAAAACCAGCCAGCGAACCCAAAACCAACGAATCTGTTTTTAGTTGAATGACAAACGCCGCCACAATGGCAACGAGCGTAACCACCACTTTAAAAGTCATGTTTTTATTTGCGTGGTTCACGGGTTGTTCGGCGGTATTGTCAGCATTGATGGCAAGTGTTTTGGCATTGTCATAACTGCGTGGTTTGCGATAACTGACAAATATCGCCACCAGTAGCCCCACCACCATGCCCAGTGCAGGGATTGCCATCGCTTTGACCACCGAAATGCCTGACGTGTCCAGCCCTGAGCTTGCCAGATTTGCCATGATAATCTCGTTCAAATAAATATCACCAAAGCCATAAGGGACAAACATATAGGTATTGACCAGTCCAAAGCTAATCAAACAAGTAACGAGTCGCCTGTCAATACGCAGTTCATTAAACACCGTCAAAAGTGGCGGAATGAGCAGTAAAATAAAGGCAATATGAATGGGGATTAGGTTTTGGCTAAGGCACGCAAACAGCACAATCACCCCAAACACCAGCCATTTGATACCACCGCCTTTGGCATTTTTGACACTTGCCACCACTTTATCGGACAGAGCCTTAGGCACGCCCGAGTGAGCAATCGCCATCGCAAACGCCCCCAGCATGGCATAAGACAGAGCAATGCCCGCCCCGCTTTTAATGCCGTTTTGAAAATGGGTCAACACCCCTGTTGTTTGCCCATCAACCAAAGGCAAGCCAGCGAGCATTCCGCCCACCACCGCCCCCACAATCAAACTTAGCACCACATGGACACGAGCCAATGACAGCCCCACCATGATGATGACCGCTAATAATACTGCGTTCATTTTTACCCCCATCATAAAAACAGCTATTATAGCTGATTTACAATTTATTAGCCAACTGACATAAAATTGTAACAAATCATTCATATTGCCAAGCCCGCTTAACTCTGCCAAAATAAGACAAGCATTCACCGTTTTTTAGGTCTGCCATGAAAAAGTCCGCCCTTGCCCTTTGTGTTGCCACCATGTTTGCTGGTGTGAGCCATGCCAAACCTGTGCATTATCCTGTGGCTGATTTTTCAGACGATTATCAGGCGATGATTGAAGCAGATGGCGACACACACAAAATCCACGTCTATCAAACAGGGCAAAATCAGCCCGTCATCAGCCAAGACAGCGAGCTTAGCGACTATGACTTGACGCTCAATGACGAGCATAAAATCACCGTCAATGTCAGCCAAATCCCCTATGGCGAACAAAGCGTGCTGATTTTTGATGATTTTAATTTTGATGGCAACAAAGATTTGGCACTAAAAACAGGTAATTATAGCTGTTATGGTGGGCCAAGTTATAACATTTATTTGGCAACTGGTAATGGCTTTGCACTTAGTGATGCGTTTAGCGAGCTGGCTCATAACCACTGCGGTATGTTTGACGTAGAAACAGACAAAAAACTTATCCACACCATGAGCAAATCAGGCTGTTGTTATCATGAATATAGCCATTATCGCGTTGTGGACGGCGTGCCTATCTTGGCTTATACACTTATTGACCAAGTATATCTGACTGATTTTAATGATTTTTATTATTTAAATGAAACTTTTTTTGACAAAGCCAACCAAGAGAGAGACACCTATCTGCTCACCAACCAAACACCACTTTTTGCCTTTAATTTGGCAGAGTCAGGCAAACTGGTGGTGATTTACCAAAGCCAGTACGGCATAGATTATGTGCTACTGGACAGCAACCAACTCACCGCCAGCCACCCCAACGACCTATTTGAAGGCGGTTATGAATATCCTAGGGTGGAGTTTAGTTATCAGCTTGCCCAAGCAGGTATTTTGCCTGCCAATGCCACTCGCCAAAAGCACTGGCACAACAGCTCGGACAACAGCATTCAGCCGCCCACCATGCCAAATGCCGATACGCTCATTTTTAAAAACGGCGACACCACTTATACCATCAAGGAGAAAAATTTGGGCATTACCGTTACCCAAGGCAACAAACGCACCTTTTTGGCAGGCGTTAAAAGCAGTCAAATCGGCAGTTTAAAGGCAGTATTTGACGCATTAAACACAGTAAAATAGGCATTTTTACCAAAAATTTGTTACAATAATGCTTTTTATCTTGATATAGGTAATCATCATGGGCTTTAATTGTGGTATCGTAGGCTTGCCCAACGTGGGCAAATCCACCCTATTTAACGCACTCACCAAAGCAGGCATTGCCGCTGAAAACTTCCCCTTTTGCACCAAAGACCCCAACACAGGCATTGTACCCGTACCTGACCCACGCCTAAAACAGCTTGCCGAGATTGTCAAGCCTGAACGTGTCATTCCCACCAGCATGGAATTTGTGGACATTGCAGGCTTGGTGGCAGGAGCAAGCAAGGGCGAAGGCATGGGCAATCAGTTTTTGGCAAATATCCGTGAAACAGACGCCATCGCCCATGTGGTACGCTGTTTTGATGATGACAATGTCATTCATGTGGACGGACGCGTAAACCCCCTATCCGACATTGAAACCATCAACACCGAGCTTGCCCTAGCCGACCTAGAAGCGGTAACTCGTGCCATCACCAACCTATCCAAAAAAGCCAAAGGCGGTGATAAAGACGCCCAAGCGTGCTTGGCGGTGTTTCAAAAAATTGAGCCGTTTTTGGCAGATGGTAAGCCTGCTCGGTTGGCAAACCTTGACAGCGATGAGAAAAAACGCATCAAAAGCTATGGCTTAATCACCTTAAAACCTGTGATGTATATCGCCAATGTCGCCGAAGACGGCTTTGATGACAATCCTTATTTAGAGCAAGTGCGTGAATTTGCCAAGGGCGAAAACGCCATCGTTGTCCCCCTATGCAACCAAATAGAAGCGGAAATCGCTCAGCTGGACGAAGACGAAAAGGCAGAGTTTTTGGAAGGCTTGGGACTAAGTGAAGCGGGGCTTGACCGTGTGATACGAGCAGGCTACGAGCTACTTAACCTACAAACCTACTTTACCGCAGGGGTCAAAGAAGTGCGGGCGTGGACAGTGCCAGTGGGAGCAACTGCCCCCGAAGCGGCGGGGGTCATTCATAGCGACTTTGAGCGCGGTTTTATCCGCGCCGAAGTCATTGGCTATGACGATTTTATTGAATACGGCGGTGAAAAAGGGGCGGCAGCGGCAGGCAAAAACCGCCTAGAAGGCAAAACCTACATTGTGGCGGACGGTGATGTCATGCATTTTAGGTTTAATGTCTGACCCATTGTCATGGTCTAAATTGTTAAAGCACTTTGTCAAACAAGGTGCTTTTTGTTATAATATATCAATATTTTTGACAATCACAAGGGTCATTCATGAAAAAAGTTCTTCTTAGTGTTTTGTTTGGCGCGCTCGCTTTAACGGCTTGTGAAAAAAAAGAAGCGCCGCCTGCCGAGCCTGCCACCCAAAGCAGCCAAGCAACCACCGCACCTGCCAGCGCTCCATCAACCACCCATGAACACAGTGAGCATGACAAACACGAACACCACGGTCATGACCATACAAACCACGACCATGCAGGACACGACCACAGCCATGACCAAGGCGACACTTATCAATGCGGCGAAAAAACCATTCAATTGCTTGTCCATGACCATGATGGCGAGACAGTCGCACACCTAACCAGCGATGACATCACTTACGATTTGAATGAAGACGTGCAAACCAAAGGGCGCTTCACCACCGATGATGGCATCGCTGGCGCAGACAAAGGCATGGCGTTATTGATTGCTGGCAACACAGCCAAAATCACCACCCTTGACGACAAAGTGCTGCTAGACTGCACCAAAAAATAAACATCACACAGCCAAAAAGCTCTTAGGGGGTTGGTTCAATCTGTATCGTTATAGTCTTGACACACAAACATCAGTCCCCTATGGTTTTGCAACAATCATTACGGCTGCACTGCCAACCAGTTTTGACAAAACACAATTTAGCGCATGGCTTTTTTGACCATCTAGGACAATAAAAGAACCCCTATAAACCATTGATTTATAAGGGATTATTTTTTGAAATTTGGTAGGCCCAGCAGGACTTGAACCTGCGACCAAAGGATTATGAGTCCTCTGCTCTAACCAACTGAGCTATAGGCCCAAATTGGAGCTTATTATACACACATTTTTTATGATAGTAAAGCAGTATTAAGGTCTTCCCTTTTGTAAAGACTTGGGCAGATATTCATCTTTTAAAATGTCCTGCAATTTTTCAAACTCAACCACAAGCCTAATTGGACCTTCCCCATAGGAACCCAAATGATAAGGGTTATAATGAAACACCAAGCCTTGTTCAGAAAAATACACATTGTCTGTTTTAGAAAACCCAGAGTGTTTTTTATGCTCTTTGATTTTTATTGTGTCGGCACGTTTATCATTTGGTTGCACTTTTTGATAAAAGGTTAAAATATGTCTGTCATAAGCCGCTTCAACCAATGACCAAAGTTTATCATCATCTTGCCCATCTGACATCATAATATCTTTTAATGTGATTCTGCTTTGTAATTGCACATCAAACAACAAATAATCCCAATATTGCATACCATGCACACCGCCTGAATACACATCACGAAACACTTCTATTTGCAATACTTGATTGTGTGTTTGTATCAAACTTGGCTCAATATGCCAATAATATTTGCCAAATACATCACCATTATCAAGATAATCCCGAATAAAATCATCAATATCAAGGCGAAACTTGGGATAAGAAAACGCATCATCATTGGTAATGTGGCGATTAACAGCGTCTGCAATCCAACTGGGCGTGGTTTCTAGCAAATAAATATCTATCAATGGGCAATCAATGGTTGTTTCTTGGGATTTTTCCATGCATTCTTTATGCAAATTTTTGGGCATGGTGTATTGAAATGGCACAAGACTTATGTGTATTTTGGACGAATTAATAATCACTTCACCATCAACAGACAAATCAGGTTGTGATGGATTTTTTTGACACGCCAATAACACCACTGCAAGCAAAGCGGCAAACAATTTTTGATACATGGATTTCTCCTATTATTTTATTTATATGATTATTTATTTTTATTATCAAGCAAATCCATTGCCAACCGCCCAATCAATGGTTAGGCGGTCTGATTGGGGTTATTACAAAGCTGCCACCACCTTATCGCCCATCTCACCACAACCGACCAGCGTTGTGCCATCTTCATAAATGTCCGCCGTGCGATAGCCTTGTTCTAGCACTTTTTGTACCGCAGTTTCAATCTGCAGTGCACGCATCTCATCGCCCAGACTATAACGCACCAGCATTGCCAGCGATAAAATGGTCGCCAGCGGATTGGCTTTATCTTGCCCAGCAATGTCAGGGGCTGAACCGTGGCTCGGCTCGTACAAGCCCTTGCCAGTTTCATTAAGACTTGCCGATGGTAGCATACCGATAGAGCCTGTGAGCATGGACGCTTGGTCGGACAAAATATCGCCAAAAATATTGCCTGTGGCGATGACATCAAACTGCTTGGGATTTTTCACCAGTTGCATGGCGGCATTGTCCACATACATATGGCTAAGCTCAACGTCTGGATAGTCTTTGGCAACTTCATTAAAAATCTCTTTCCACAGCTCGGTGGTCTCTAGCACATTGGCTTTATCCACGCTGCACAGCTTTTTACTGCGTTTTTGGGCGGCTTCAAACGACACTTTGGCGATGCGGCGAATTTCGCTCTCGCTGTATTTCATGGTGTTAAAGCCTTCACGCTCGCCATTATCAAGCGTGCGAATGCCCCTAGGCTCACCAAAATAAATGTCGCCCGTCAGCTCACGCACAATCAAAATATCAAGCCCTGCGACAATCTCAGGCTTTAAGCTAGAAGCGTTTGCCAGCTCTTTGTATAAAATCGCAGGTCGTAAATTGGCAAACAAATTCAAATCCTTACGAATGGCAAGCAAGCCACGTTCAGGACGCACGCTTCGCTCCAAAGTGTCATATTGCGGACTGCCCACCGCCCCCAACAGCACCGCATCCGCCCGCTGGCAAAGTGCTTGGGTCTCACTCGGATATGGCGAGCCATAAGCATCATAGGCTTCACCACCCAATTTGCCGTACTCGTAAGACACATCAAGCCCTTGCTCAATGAGTTTATTTAACACTTTGACGGCTTGAGCAACGATTTCAGGGCCAATGCCGTCGCCGTTTAGAATTGCGATTTTTTTGGTCATACTATCTCCTAGTTAATAATTTCATAATCAAATACAACACTTTTTTTTAATTCATCTAAACGCAATTTAGTAATTTCAGCAATATTCGCTGACTTACCCTTGCTTTGTAAAAATTGCATAGCCTTTGCATTATGCTTGATAGGCTCAGCTATCTGACACAATACAAACTTTCTATTACCACCATCTTCTTTATTGCATTCTATAACTGCCTGTGCAGTTGTACCACTACCTGCAAAAAAATCCAAAACTGCATCTTGCTTGCCCACTTGTGATATTTTTATTAAGTATTTAATCATTTCAACAGGTTTTGCTGTAGAAAAAATATCGCCTAATCCAAGTTTTTGTAAATCGTGTTTACCTTGACGAGAATAAAAATTTAAAATACTCATAGCATTATCTTTTGATTCTTTTAACAAATGCTTCTCATAAGGTCTACCCTGTTTAAAAATTAATTTATTCTCATGGAATAAACGAATAAACTTTTCTTTAGATGACCAACCACGAGATTTTAAGGCAGGTAAATGCAACATAATTTCTTCTATAAATAATTCCCGAGGATTATTATTTGGTGTAGAAAGGTCAGTTGCAAAACAAATTTCACCTTTTTCATCAACAATTGAATAATTTTTTAAGAAAGAAAACATTTCGTTATTTTCAAACTCTTTTAAACGAATTTTTAGTAAATTATTAGCTTTCTGACTACCAAATTCTTGATGATTTTTTTTTATCTCAGACATTAAAGGGAGTAGTTTCTCTGCATAAAAAGGTATCTCCAATCTATTAATTTCAAATTTTGGTGATTTTTTCTTATGTTTTGCATAAACAACAATATATTCATGAATAATATTGATATGTTTTGCATTACTCCTAGTAGCTTGTCTAGTAATAAACATACCAATAAAATTATCACGACCAAATATCTTATCGCAAATTAACCTCAATTCTACCAATTTGTTGTCATCAATAGAAATAAATAAAACACCTGTTTGTTTTAACAAGCTATATGTTTTTTCTAATTTGCTATAAATAAAGTTATCCCAATCATCATAAAGATCATGATATTCAAACTTTTTAGATCTTGTATTATAAGGTGGATCTATGTAGACCATCTGAAAACTATTTTTTTTCAATAAATCCAAACAGCGTTCAGCGTCCATAATATATAAACGATTATTCAATAATTGCATCTGACCACCAATCATCACCACGATATTTTAATCTAAAAATACTTTGAACATCTTTTTTAGACTTAGTTGGTGAAATAATGTAAAAACCATATTTATTAACCAAGTCTTTAACACTAATGGATTGAGTAGAACGTACACTACCACCACTTTTAAAATAATCTACTTTATCTTTTAAGTATTCTCCTATCGCGGGATTTTGTCCATAAACAATAAATTGCAATTCGGAAATACCAGCCCATAATGCAACAGCTAAAAATAGTTTTTTATCTTTAAAAGCTTCAGCTTTTTCATAAGTAGTGTCATTAAATGTACCACCCCAAGTGCTCGTTGTAAAAGAAGCTTGCTTAACTTCTAAATAAGTATTATTTAAAGAATTTTTTGCATCTAAACCATGTTTTTTTGTATTAACCAAATCAAATCCCAAATAAGATGCAACCATTCCATCTTTTAACTCATTAAAAAAGCTATCATTATCCAATTTTTTATATCTATTTTGAACATCAATCAATGGAGCGATTGCATAATTAGCTTCAGAAATAAAATCATTATTGATAGGCTGATAGTCTCCCTTCCTAAAAATATCTAAATCCCTATCTTGAAATAATAACTGATGCATAAAATTTACCTCCTATTCAAATCAACTCTTTAAACACCCACGGTCTATCCGCTTTCGCCTTTTCTTCAAAGGCACGGATTTTATCACTGTCTTGCAAAGTCAAACCAATATCATCCAGCCCATTTAACAAACAATGCTTTCTAAATGCGTCCACTTCAAAATGATAGGCTTTGCCACTTGGCGTCATCACTTTTTGGTTTGCCAAATCCACCGTGAGCTGATAGCCAACATTGGCAAAGCATTCATTAAATAACTCATCAACTTCGCTTTCTGTTAATATCACAGGGAGCATGCCGTTTTTAAAACTGTTATTATAAAAAATATCGGCAAAACTTGGGGCAATCACCGTACGAAAGCCATATTCAGAAAGTGCCCAAGGGGCGTGTTCACGGCTAGACCCGCAACCAAAATTACTGCGAGCTAATAAAATGGTTGCTCCCTGATAGCGTTCTTGGTTTAAGACAAAGTCAGGATTTTTTGGGCGTTTGGCAATATCTTGTCCCAAATAGCCTTCATCAAGATAACGCAGTTCATCAAACAAATTATCACCAAAGCCTGTGCGTTTGATGGATTTTAAAAACTGCTTGGGAATAATCAAATCGGTATCTACATTGGCACGGTCTAAAGGGGCGACAATGCCAATTTCGGTGGTGTATTTTTTCATTTTAAATTTCCTTTTATTGGTCAAGTTTAAAAGGGTCAATAATACGCACGCCTTGAATAATTTGCCCATGCGTTAAATCTTCAGAATACATGATTTTGCAATCGGCTCTATATGCCGCCACAATCATTAAAGCATCCCACAGTCGCAATTTATGATGAATGCTTACCTGAATGCCTTGTTCAATTAACGAAATATCGGTTAATACGGTTGGCAATCTGCTAAGATAAGCAACCATTTTTTGCATTTGAATAGGGTCTAATTTCAATTTGTAAGTCGTAACGTTATAAAATTCCTGCAAAACTTGGGTAGAAATCACAAGTTGATGATTGACTTGTAATTTGGCAATTAATGATAAAGCAATTTGACGTTTTTCTAAAAATCGCCCATCAACGGTATAAACCAAAATGTTGGTATCAACAAATGCTTTATCGCTCATAAAGCTCATCTCTTGTCCAACCACGCTCATTTAGCGGCAAATCAGTTGCGATGGACTGTGATACTTTATCAGTTATTGCAATAACGCTATTTAGCCATTGTTCATCGGTTTTATCATCGCTAACAGACAGATAATCCAGAGAGTTATATTCATCAAAGTCTTTTTCTAACACCACATCATTAGAAATGCCTTTAATATCAGCAATAACTTCATCAGCACTTCTATCATCTTCCCAAGCACCAAATAATGATACATCATGAGATGAATTTTCCAAAACCTTAACATCATTTTTTGGCAGACTTACCAAAAAATTGATAAGTTTTGCCAAATGATTTTCATGGATAGATAACGTGATTGTTTGCATAATTTTATCCTTGGCAATGTAAATTACCAGTTATAAAAAGCGGTCAGGCTCGCCGTTGCCAACACCTTGCCATTAAGATTAAAACCCAACACCGCAGGGCTGATGGTCTCTGGCAAATCCAGCACATCATTTAAAGCGTAAAGGGTAAAAATATAACGGTGTGGTTTGTCGCCTTTGGGTGGAAATGCCCCAATAAAACCTTTAAGCCCTGCGTCATTGACAAGCTCTTTTTCGCCATCAGCAAATCGCCCAGACACGCCTTGTTTTAAAGACGTGGCATTGGCGGGGATATTAAACACATTCCAATGCCAAAACCCACAGCCAGTCGGTGCGTCAGGGTCGTACATGGTCAGCACAAAACTTTTGGTGTCTTTTGGGGCATTACGCCATTCAAGCTCAGGGCTGATATTCTCACCTGCAAACCCCCAAATGTTGGCGACATAATCATTAGACAGCGTACTGTTTGGTGCAATATCAGCACAAGTTAAGGTCATCTCGCCTTTGGGCTGGGTAGGCTGACGCACATCAAGATAGGGGTTGTGGTTTAGGTTGCTCATGATTTACTCCTTGTGATTGCTTGTTGTCTGCACTATGTAAATATCAAAAACCATCGCATTTGTCAATACCCAAATGAATAATAAAACGCATTTGCCTGCCTAATCAATCGTACCGCACGCACGCTCAACCAAACAATCATTGATTGCTTCGTGTAAATTAAGCCGATACGCCAAAATATGCTCGGTTGGTACATTTGCCAACGTTTTGCTTAAATTTACTTTTGGCACTCTGCCCGTTTCAAAACAGTCTTTTGAATACTGTGCATGAATGCGATTGATTTCGCGAATCAGTCGTTCGTTTTTTCTAAATAATCCATCACATTTTCACATCTAGGACACATTAAAGGTATCATCAATGCATTTTAATACATAGTTTTGGCAGTCATCACTGCTGGCAAAATATCTTAGGTCATCGCCATACAGACCCAAGCCATCAAAACGAAAACCATCATCAATAAAAAAGGTTTCGCTGGCTACCCAATTCTTTTGCACAGCAAAGGTTGGCTTGATATTATAAGTGTCCAATCGCCAAAGCTGGACAAAATAGCCTTTTTGCGCATGTTTAAAAATCTCTATTTTAAAAAGCCATAATTCATCAGCCACAGCGATGGGGTCAGTGATGATGGTTTTAACAAGTTTGGCATAACTTATCATTTATTTTATCGCCAAATGGTTTTGACATAAAATTCATGAATTTTATGGTCTTTACTAATTAAAAAATAGCCATCTAACATAGCATGAGCAACAATCAAGCGGTCAAAAACATCTCTACTAAAATAACAATCAATAGCCACATTCACCACATCAATCCACGACTTTTTACAAACCGAAAAACTAACCTTTTTGGCAATATTACCAATAATCGTATCAGAATTTTCATTTAGGCTTTTTATTTGGTGCAAATATTGCAATTCTAATTTCACTATTGGCGAAATCAATAAATGACAATTTGCCAAATAGTCAAGTGATAAACAACCAAATTTATGCAATTCGCCATTTTCAAGCCAAATAACAGCGTGCGTGCCTAAATAGATATTAGCAGGGTAAGTCAAAATTTAATTCCTTCTCCCAACTAATATCCACCAAATCATCAGAATTTCCCACCACCAAATCATGACGTGGCGTAAACTTTGACAAATCATTGAGTGGTTTTTTATCAATACTTTGATGAATTTTGGCAATCAACTCAATTTTTGCCTGATTATCCAACTGTTGCACCATTTGCCAACATTATTCAAACATAGACACTGGCATATTCATCTCCAAACATAATTATCCCTGATTAGCTATTCCCGATTAGCATGATGGCTCTACGCCACCATGCTGTTTTATCATATCAAAGCAACCGCACATCCACAAAATGCCCTGCAATCGCCGCTGCTGCTGCCATCGCTGGACTGACCAAGTGCGTGCGTCCGCCATTGCCCTGACGACCTTCAAAGTTGCGGTTAGACGTGCTGGCACAATGCTCACCTGCTTGCAGTTTGTCGGCGTTCATGGCAAGGCACATTGAGCAACCTGGCTGTCGCCACTCAAAACCTGCGTCCATAAACACCTTGTCCAAGCCTTCGCTTTCGGCTTGCTTTTTGACCAAACCAGAGCCTGCCACCACCATTGCTTGCTTGATGGTATTGGCGACTTTTTTGCCCTTGACCACTTCGGCGGCGGCTCGTATGTCTTCTATGCGTGAGTTGGTGCACGAACCGATAAACACACGGTCTAGCTTGATGTCAGACAACTTTTGTCCTGCACTCAAGCCCATATACTGATAGGCTCGTGTCCAGTCGTTACGCTGTACGTCATCTTTTGCCATGTCAAGGGTCGGTACGTTTTGACTGATGGCAACCACCATTTCAGGCGACGTGCCCCATGACACTTGTGGCTCAATTTCATCGCCGTTTAGCACCACCACCGTGTCAAACTGGGCGTCATCGTCTGAATGCAATGTTTGCCAATATGCTACCGCTCGCTCCCAATTTTCGCCCGTTGGGGCATAGGGGCGACCTTTGACATAATCAATGGTTTTGTCGTCCACCGCCACAAGCCCAACCCTTGCTCCGCCTTCAATCGCCATATTGCACACCGTCATACGCCCTTCAATGGACATATCACGAAACACCTGTCCACCAAACTCAATGGCATAGCCCGTCCCGCCTGCCGTGCCGATTTTGCCGATGATGGCAAGCACCACGTCTTTGGGCGTTACGCCCTTGCCAAGTTTACCGTCCACCCGCACCAGCATATTTTTCATTTTTTTGGCGACCAAACACTGTGTGGCAAGCACGTGTTCCACTTCTGATGTGCCAATGCCGTGAGCCAAACAGCCCAACGCCCCATGCGTGGCAGTATGACTGTCGCCACATACCACCGTCATCCCAGGTAAGGTCAAGCCCTGCTCTGGTCCTACCACATGGACGATGCCTTGGCGTTCATCGTTGATGGTAAATTCGGTGATGTTAAATTTCTCACAATTTTCGTCCAGCGTCTGTACCTGTATGCGAGACGTATTATCCTTGATGCCAGCAATGCCTTCGCTACGCTCTTTGGCAGACGTGGGGACGTTGTGGTCGGGGGTGGCGATGTTGGCGGACAATCGCCAAGGGGTGCGGTTTGCCAATTCCAAGCCTTCAAAGGCTTGTGGGCTGGTTACTTCGTGAAGTAGCTGACGGTCAATATAAATCAAACTTGAACCATCATCACGGCTTGCCACCAAATGGTCGTCCCAAAGTTTGTCGTATAGGGTTTTGCCTGCCATTTTATGCTCCGTTTGCTTTTTAACTATTAATGGACTGGGTGGTGTTATCATAACACGATTATAACAGAATTTTAATATAACAATAATTTGTTATTTTTATTAAATAAAAAAATTTTTGGAATTTAAAACACAAAACACATCAGTCAATGCGCTGTCTTTATCATCAAACCGCTTTTTATCGCCACCAATTTTAACAAAAAAGGCTGAGAAAACTCAGCCCTTTGACAGATGATGACACGACATCATTGACGCTCTTTGTTTCTTTCTTCCCAGAAAGTTGCGTTTTTGATGCCCAATTTGACAGGGTCAAAGCTGTACTGGCTGACGCCTGCTTTTTTCTGGGCTTCGTAGTCATCAAGCGCTTTCATCGCAGGTTTGACCATAAAGAACATCACCAAAATACCGATGATGTTGAGCCATGCGGTAATGCCCACGCCAATATCGCCCATGTCCCAAATATAGCCTGCACTGTTTAGACCGCCATAAGCTGCCATCAACACAATGGCGATTTTGGGTAGCCACAAAGCTATCTGCTGGGCACTTTTTTGCATACGGCGAGTTAAGTAGGCAATATTCACCTCGGCAATATAATAGTACGCCATGATGGTAGTAAAGGCAAAGAAGAAAATGGCAACTGCGATAAAATAGCTACCAAACGCACCAAAAGTATTCTCTAGTGCCATCTGCGTAAAGGCAGGTGTGCCAATATCACCAACTAAGGCTTCTTGACCTCTGATGAACTCTTTGGTCTTTTCGTTTTGGACAGCGTATGTTCCCATGGTTAAAATCATAAAGGCGGTCGCTGAACACACCAGCAAAGTGTCCACATACACAGAGAACGCTTGTACCAAGCCTTGTTGGGCTGGGTGAGCCACTTCGGCAGCGCCAGCGTGGTGCGGGCCTGTGCCTTGACCGGCTTCGTTAGAATACACACCGCGCTTCACGCCCCAGCCAATCGCCGCCCCAAAACCTGCCATGGGATTGAAGATGTCGCTCATAATCAGACCAAACACCGCAGGCACTTTGTCAAGGTTGGTTACCATGATAAGCAAAGCAAGCACAATGTAACCTAGAGCCATAAAGGGAACGATAATCTCTGCCACGCGCGCGATACGCTTAATGCCACCAAAGATAATCGCTGCCAGTGCCACCACAATCACGCCCATGATGACCACACGCAAACTGCCCACTTCCATACCTAGGAAATTTATCATACTGCCTTCGCCAGTGATACGGGTCGCTGCACTGACCACGCCGTTCGCCTGAATGCCCGGCAAGAAAATCCCACAAGAGACAATCGCTGCAATGGCGAACACCATCGCATACCATTTTTGTCCCAAGCCTTTTTCAAAATAATACGCAGGACCACCACGATACTGACCTGTGATGGGGTCTTTTTCTTTATAGACTTGTGCCATGGTGGATTCTACATAAGCGGTAGACGCACCCAAAAACGCCACCACCCACATCCAAAACACCGCCGATGGACCACCAAAACCAATCGCCGCTGCCACACCTGCAATGTTGCCCACACCGACACGGTTGGCAAGCGCCACCACAAACGCCTGAAACGACGAAATGCCTTCGGCGCTTTTGACGTTACTAAACATCAAGCGCATCATTTCTTTGAACATGCGCACTTGCACAAAACGAGTCATCAAAGAATAAAAAAGTCCCGCACCCAAGCACAAATAAATCAGTGCAGGACTCCAAATCAACCCATTTAACTCATTGATAAAATTTTCCATCACAGTTCCTTGATGTAGATGTATCAAAAATTCAAACCATATTAAAATTTATTTAAAAAACCAATATATTGACCCTATGGCACACATGGCAGCTAAATAAATTTTTCAGTTTTGACAATGTGCCATAAAATGGCAACAATTACTAGTAAAAAAGGCATTTTTTGTAAAAAATTTTACGTTTAGAAATAAAATAGCAATATTTTTGCGAACATTTTTGATAATTGCTCGCAAATATAATCAATGGTTTGATAAGTCAAAAAATTAATAATTATTATTTTTGTAAGCACTTATTGGTTTTTCTTGTAATTTCACACAAAATCGGCATATCATAACAACATACCCTTAACTTTTTATCACGCTTAAGGCTGCATTATGAATTCTTTAAAACAACTCACCTTGGTCGCCCTGATGGCAAGCTCACTGTCTTTGACAGGCTGTGGCTACAACAACCTACAAGCCCTAGATGAAGACACCAACGCCAAATGGTCAGAAGTGCTTAACCAATACCAACGCCGTGCCGACCTTGTGCCAAACTTGGTGGCGGTGGTAGAACGCTACGCCCAACACGAAAAAGAAGTGCTGACCGAAGTTGCACAGGCTCGCTCGCGTGTTGGTAGCATTCAGCTCACCCCAGAGACGCTAAACGACCCTAATGCCATGAAGCAGTACCAAGAAGCCCAAGCAGGCATGACGTCCGCCCTATCACGACTGATGATGGTTTCAGAAAACTACCCACAGCTTAAGGCAGACGCCATGTTCCAAGACCTACAAGCCCAGCTAGAAGGCACCGAAAACCGCATTACGGTCGCTCGCAACAACTATATCCAAAGCGTGCAAGGCTACAACACCACCGTGCGTCAATTTCCCACCAATCTGACCGCCAAAGTGTTTGGCATGAGCCCCAAAGCCAATTTTAGCGTAGAAAATGAAAAAACCATCAGCACTGCCCCAACCGTTAATTTTGGCAACAACTCAGGTTCAGCGACCACCAATTCAGGCTCGGCAACTGCTCAATAAAGGTAATTTATGAATACTGTCCGCTCTTTGTTTGTCTCTTTTGTCCTAAAAAGTTTGTTGGTCTTATGGATAAGCATTGGGGGCGTGGCAGTTTATGCCAGTGCAGACGCCACCGCCGAAGATTTGATTGTCTTATCTGAGCTAAGCAAAGCCCAAGCAAGCGCCACCGCCCAAGACCAAACAGACAGCTTGGTGGCACAAAGCACCACATCAAATCGCCCTGCCATCGCTTCGGACAAACTTATCCTAAACAGCCCCATCATTGATGAAGCCTATGTGTTGACAGCCAGCGAGAAAGCCCATTTAGAAGCCCAACTACGCAAAATTTATGACGACAATCTTGCCCAAATGGCAATCGTCATCGTGCCAACCACCGATGGCGTGCCAATTTTTGATTATGCCCTAGCGACCGCCCAGCGTTGGGGCTTAGGACAAAAAGACACAGATGAAGGCATTTTAATGCTTGTTGCCATCAATGACCGCCAAATCTACACCGTAACAGGCTATGGCGTAGAAGGCGTATTGCCTGACGCTTTTTTAAAACGCATTACCCGTGAAGACATCACCCCATCTTTTAAAAACGGTCAATATGCCCAAGGACTGTCCGCAGGTATTGCTCGCATTGATGAACGCCTAAGGGCTGACCCCGACACGCTTGCCCGTGCCGATAAAGAAGCGGCAGAAACCGATGACCCTGCTGACGTATTGCTCTTTGTCTTTTTCTTTGTGGTTGCTTTGGTTGTCGGTCCAATTTTGTCGTCAATTTTTGGACGTTTTATTGGTTCATCAATCGGAGCAATGGGCTTTATGGCATCGGCTGTGATGATGGACGCTAGTTTTTTTGGAGCACTCTTTCTTAGCTTTATTCTGTGGCTCATGTTATTGTCAGGTGGCATCAATCGCAACATCATCATCAATAGCCATGGCTCTGGCGGTGGTTTTGGGGGTTCGTCTGGGGGCGGTTTTGGTGGCGGCGGTGGCGGGTTCAGTGGCGGCGGGGGTGGTTTTGGTGGGGGCGGTGCTGGTGGCTCTTGGTAGTTTTGGGCTTTATTTAAGAACTTTTAAACATCCGTCCCCGACCAAAATGTGTCTGCCACTTTATTTAATGATTGAAGCATTAAAATGTATCGCCAAGTTAAAACGTCCCATTTTGGGTCTCAACAGATGAAAGAAAACCATGTATCATTTCATTGACTTATTGATTTTTGTGGTGCTGTGGACACTTGTTGCACTTTTTGCCATTTTAATCATCAACCAATACGTCAATGTGCGTTTGGCACAACAGCTTGGTCATCAAAACAGCTATTGGCTGTCTGTCTTAATCATACTGGTGCTTTTTGCTGGCATTGGCTACCACGGCTGGCTAAAAATGGGTTGGCTGGGTGTGCTGGTAGGCGTGCCGCTGGTGTGGCTAGCATGCAGCAAACTCACTTCAAAACCGCTGCTTATCCCAAAAGAAAAAGAGCTAAAAGCCAAACAATATCACAAGACCAACAACAGCTCTGGCAATGACAGTGGCTCTAACGGCAGCTTTTACGACAGCGGTTCTCATGGTGATTCTCACAGCAGCGGTTATGCTGGGGGCGGCGGCGACTTTGGTGGTGGGGGCGGGGCGACTAGTAGCCTAGTTTATCAGCTTTTGTTTTATTCACCATCCATTTAATAGACTCTTATGAACACACAAACCCATCATTGGCCTAAATACGTCTTGATTGCTTTGCTGGCGTTGTGCTTGTTCTTTTTTCATGGCAACAGCCACGCCGATGAGCGGTTTGCCAGTTATGACATCGCAGGCGAGCCACAAACAGCCGACACAGCTGCCACCAATACAGATTCCGACAAAGACACAACCATCACAGCGACAAACACAAACAACCCCAGCGATTTGACAGCAAACTACGCCATCATCAACCCATCAAATGTGTTAAACACTGGTGAAGTTCAATATTTCAATCGGCGTTTGGACAACTTATACAAACAACACCATATCCACACCACAGTCCTGCTTATCAACAAAAAAGACAAGCAGGCGCTGGCTGACGCTCAACAGTTTGTCAAACAATGGCAAACCAAAGATACAACACATCAAGAACTGCTTATCACCATTTTTTTTGACAATGTTGATAATGACCTTACCCAAAACACCATCTTTGCACACAATTTAGAACACATCTTGCCCAAAGAAACCAGACACCGAATTGTCCGAGATATGTCCCACTATACCGATAGTCAATATTATTTTGATGGCATAGACTGGGCGTTAGATGGCATTATTGAGCTGCTAGAAGATGGCTCTTTGGGACTCAGTTATGAACAAATAACCGACAAAGCTGAGTATCATTTTAGTCAGCTGCTTGGTTTTTTGATGATGTGGACACTTGCTGCAATTGTCATCATTCTATTTACCAGTCAATACATCAATGCATATTTAGCAAAATGGCTGGGTCATAAAAACAGTTATTGGCTGTCTGTCTTAATCATACTGGTGCTTTTTGCTGGCATTGGCTACCACGGCTGGCTAAAAATGGGTTGGCTGGGTGTGCTGATAGGCGTACCGCTGGTGTGGCTAGCATGCAGCAAACTCACTTCAAAACCGCTGCTTATCCTAAACAAAGAAGAGCTTGAAGAAATTTCACGCAGACGAGTTGGCGGCGGTGGCAGTGATTATGGTGATAGTGGCGGCGGTGGCAGCAGTTATAGTGGCGGCGGTGGCGACTTTGGTGGTGGGGGCGCTGGCGACTCTTGGTAATTTTCAAACATTTAGGAACAATCTATGCAAAAAGTATCCAATCCCAATTCAAAAAGCCTAACACGTTTACTGCGACATACCTTTTGTATGCCAATCTTATTTAACCGCTGGCTCAACAAAGACGTCAAAAATCAGCTAAGTACCAAAATCGCCCAAGCCGAAGAAGGGCATAACGGCGAGATTGTGCTGGCGATTGAAAACCATCTACCACTAAGCGACGCCTATCATATCGGCTGTCGTGAACGTGCCATCAAGGTGTTTAGCAGCTGTAAGGTCTGGGACACCGAGCAGAACACAGGCGTTTTGATTTATCTCAATTTGCGTGAACGCAACTTACAAATCATTGCCGACCGTGGTATCAATCAAAAAGTCTCCCCAGACACTTGGCAAACGCTGTGCCAAGAAACCTTGGTATATTTTAAAAAGCAACAAATGCAAACAGGATTAATCACGCTCATAGAAGCGGTGAGCCAAATTTTAAAAACCCATTATCCCAGTGCCGACCCCCACGGTAACGAGCTTGATGACACGGTGATTGTCCTAAAATAAACCGCAACATTTTTACACCCAAGGTGGTTTATGCAAGCACTGACCCATCATCGTCTTTTTGACATCAGACACGCATTTTTGGCTTTGCTCATGCTGTGCGCCTTGCTTTTTGGCACACTCAACGCCCACGCCAATTTTATTCACCCTGATGAACTTAGTCTCAACCGCCCTGTCATTGACACAGCAGACGTGTTACGCCCAAGTGAGCGTGCACACCTTGAACAACGCCTACTAAGCATACACCAATCGGGCACAATGCAAGCAGCGGTGGTGATTGTACCCACCACAGGGGACATGTCCACGTTTGATTATGGCATGGCAGTTGCCAAGCGTTGGCGATTAGGCGACAAAGACAGAGACAATGGCTTGGTCATGCTGATTGCTATCAATGACCGCAAAAGCTACATACTTGTAGGATATGGCTTAGAAGGCAGTTTGCCAGACGTTGTCCTAAAACGCATCTTGCGAGAACATATGCAACCTGCCTTTAAAAAAGGTAATTATGCCAAAGGCATTGAAGCGGGTTTTGATGAGATTGAAAGCCGATTAGACATTGACCCACAAATGCTGGCAAAAATAGATAAAACTGAAAAAGAAAAAAGACTGCTACGCCAAAAATTTAGACTGACAATCATAGAATATTTGGTAGGCTTGGGAGCAATGAACATTATGATAGGCATGCTTATCTGTCGTGTCAGTGCAAAATATCTAAATAGTACCATCGCTACGGTGATATATCTGTTTTTTGGCGGTGCGATGTTTGTTTATGCGGTGTATATAGGCTGGATGTTGGGCGATTGGCTGTGGGCGATATTGGGCGTGCTTGTGTTTGGCTTTGCCTTTTATTTTGGCAGAGCGTATGCCATAGAATATGACAAAAAGCGTGATACCAATAGGGTTTGGAGCAAAGAAGACATGACAGAGTTTTATGCTGGCACATCACAACATGACGATGATGACAAAGACAGCAAACACGGTCGTGGTGATGGCAACTGGTAAAATGATTTAAAAGGAGTGATGATGAGTGCATTATTTTGGTTGGTTGGCTTGCTGCTGTTGGTGGCGGTGCTGTTTTTGCTTGCCTTGTTAAAACCCACAAAAATTAACGCCCATAAAGCTGACAAACCTGCCAATAAAACCACCACAACACCGCTGATATCGCCAGCACTGCAACAGCTTTTGGACAGTCTGACCAAGCTGCTTCCCGAATTTACGCTAAATGCCAAATCAGGCGAGCAACAGCGTATCATTGTCAGTTGCAAAAACTTGCAATGTGCGATTGTTGTTTTGTCCAATCACACCGCCCAACGCTTGATGGGGCAGACACTTATCATTAATACCAAAGGCAATCCCAACGAGTTGTCCCACATCGCCCAAAATATTCGTCAGCATTTTGACAACATTTATCAAGCTGGCTAAGTTTGGGCAACTGTGGTGCGTTAAGCCAAATCAGGCTAAGTTATCCAAATATTTTTCAGCGTCAAGGGCTGCCATACAGCCTGTGCCTGCCGAAGTGATGGCTTGGCGATAAATATGGTCAGCCACATCACCACAGGCAAACACGCCATCAATACTGGTGGCAGTGGCGTTGCCTTCTAAGCCACTTTTTACCACGATATAGCCATCTTTCATGGCAAGCTGACCAGCAAAAATCGCCGTATTTGGCTTGTGTCCAATCGCCACAAACATGCCCATCACGTCAAGCTGTTTGCTTGTGCCGTCAATATGCTCAATCACCACACCTGTAACGCCCATCTCATCGCCCAGCACTTGTTTAACAGTGCTGTTCCATTCTACGCTGATGTTGCCCGCTTTGACTTTATCAAACAAATGCTCTTGCATGATTTTTTCGGCTTTGAGCTTATCGCGTCTATGCACCAGCGTTACATGACTGGCGATGTTGGACAAATACAAGGCTTCTTCTACTGCTGTATTACCGCCACCGATGACAACCACGTTTTGATTTTTATAAAAAAATCCATCACAAGTGGCACATGCCGACACGCCACGCCCCATAAACTCACTTTCACTCTCCAAGCCAAGATATTGAGCCGTTGCCCCCGTGGCAATAATCAGCGCATCACAGGTGTACTCACCACCATCACCCGTCAGCTTAAAAGGGCGGTTTTGCAAATCGGCGCTATGAATGTGGTCATAGACAAGCTGAGTGCCAAACCGCTCGGCATGAACTTTCATATTTTCCATCAGCTCGCCACCTGTCAGCCCTTCGTGTCCACCTGTCCAGTTGTCAATCTCGGTGGTGGTGGTCAGCTGTCCGCCCACTTGCAAGCCTGTGATGATGACGGGCTTTAAATTGGCACGAGCGGCATAAACCGCCGCCGAATAGCCTGCTGGCCCTGAACCTAAAATGATGAGTTTGTGATGCGACATAATTTTTCCAAATAAACCAATCAATCGCTAAGAGTATATAAATCAACAACGGCGATTGCAAGCTAAAATCACAAAAACCCACAAATAATCTCTTTGTATGTTCTTTGCAAAAAAAAGTGTTGCTTATATAATAAACCGCTGACACAATCATCTTTAAATGACGCATGAAATCATTATTACAACACAAAAAAGTCGCCGAAGTTATACAAAAAATGCCCACCGTCAAGCAACTGTTTTTTAGCGCGCTTGGTGTGGTGCTCCTAACCTTTTTATTATTGGCACTGTTGTCTTATCACCCCGACGACCCAGCATGGTCGCATTTTGGTGGCAACGAACAAACCGTCAATATTGCAGGACGGCTTGGGGCTTGGGTTGCAGACATTTTGCGCGTCTTTTTTGGTCTGGGCGCTTGGTGGCTGATGGTGGTCATCACTTATGAATTGATGTGCCTATGGTGGCAACGAGCGTCTGTGGCATGGCAACTGCGCATGATGGCTTATGGCGTGTTGCTGGTGTTTATCAGCGCCTTTTTGGCAAGTTGGACAACCGACGCCCAAGCCGCTTTGTATATAGGGGGTGTTTTTGGTTTTGAATTATACAGTGGTTTGGCGCATTATATGGGGTCTATTTTGCCAAAGCTGCTTTTGTCTGCCCTGTTGCTGCTGATTGCCACGCTGACCTTCAATATTCGCTGGCAAGCCATTTTTTATCAATTGTTCTCTTACTTTTTACCCAATTCTGGTCAAACAGACGACGACAAAACAAAAAGAACAGAAGAAATGCCCGAGACCACCACTTCCCAAGACGCGCCCAGTGAGCAAACACAAACCAGCTTGCACATCATTGAGCACAGCGCTCTTGAAAACCAACCTACACCCCAATACCATCACGACCATGCCTTAGAAGAGTTTTTGCAGCTTTCAGGAATCAAAGAAGCGGTGCGCACCCAGCAATACGCCGACATCACATCAAGCACACCAGACAACAACGATGACGCTGCTGCCCCCACACCAAGACACCACAACAAAACAGTGGACATATACTCACCAAATGACACCCATCACAGCAGTATTGCCCATGACACCGACAGCAAGCGCAGCAGCACCATCATTGTTGCACCCATCAGCGCGCCAAACCAACCTGACAGCGACAGTGCAGCCAGTTTGACCCACGAATACTCAAGCGCCCAACAACCCCAAACCCATCACAACAACACAGCACAACCTAGCCAGCCCAAATCACGAGCGATGGACACGCTGGCGTATCGCATGAGCCTAAGTCCCATTCCTGAGCTGTCTTTGCTTGACCCGCCCAGCCCCAAAAAACAAGTTTATAGCCAAGCCCAGCTTCACCAACTGTCTGAGCTCTTAGAAATCAAACTCAAAGAATTTGGCATTGACGGCACAGTGGTTCATGCCACCGTAGGTCCTGTGATTACCCGTTTTGAAGTCAGTTTGGCAGCGGGCATTAAAGCAAGCCGAGTTACCAAAATTACCCAAGATTTGGCGCGCTCAATGTCCATGACGTCGCTGCGTGTACTGCCTGTCATCGCTGGCAAACCCTATATCGGCATTGAAGTGCCCAACCGACAGCGTCAAGTGGTCGGACTGATTGAACTCTTAGACACTCCAGAGTACAAAGAAACCAAAGAAGGCATTGCCCTTGCCATTGGCGTAAACATCACAGGCAAGCCCATCATCGCCGACCTTGCCAAAGCCCCCCATATGTTGGTAGCAGGCACAACAGGTTCGGGCAAATCGGTGCTGGTAAACTCCTTTTTGCTTTCTATGCTCTTAAAATACACCCCCGATGAGCTAAAACTTGTTTTGATTGACCCCAAACAACTAGAACTTGCCAACTACGCTGACATACCCCATCTGCTAACACCTGTCATTACCAACATGACCGAAGCCACCGCCGTCCTAAATTGGTGTGTCAATGAAATGGAGCGCCGTTATCAGCTGATGAGCTTGCTACGAGTACGCAAATTGTCTGAGTTTAACGAAACAATCGCCCTTGCCGAACAATCAGGTGAGCCGTTGTTTGACCCCCTATGGAATCCCAGTGAAAGTGTGAGCGTCTCTTCTGCACCCAAACTTAAACCTTTGCCACAAATTGTGGTGGTGGCTGATGAGTTTGCCGACATGATTATGCAGCTTGGCAAAACTGCCGAAGAACCGATTGTACGCCTTGCCCAAAAATCACGAGCGGCAGGCATTCATTTGATTTTGGCAACCCAACGCCCTGTTGCCAACGTGGTTACTGGTTTGATTAAATCAAACATTCCTTCACGAGTTGCTCTGCGGGTAAACTCTGCCACCGACAGTCGTATCATCATTGAAGAATCTGGCGCAGAAAACATGCTCGGTCATGGCGACATGATGTGCATTGCCCCTGGTGAGAACTTTGCTGAACGCATGCACGGAGCCTATGTCAAAAACAGCGAAATCAATCGCATTACTGACGCTTGGCGCGAGCGTGGCAGACCCGATTATATTGATTTGAGCGAACACAGCTACACACAAGAGCCGACCAACAATACCAGTGAAGACGAACATTATCAAGCCGCCATCAGCTTTATCCTAGAAAGCAAAAACGTGTCCACTTCTTCGCTGCAGCGGCAGTTTGGCATTGGTTATAACCGCGCCGCAAAACTGATGGACGCTTTAGAAAGAAACGGGGTCGTCAGCAAACCTGACAGCGGCGGCAAAAGACAACTTTTACTTTAGGACAAATGATGAGTATTGGATTGTGGGTCATTATCGGGGTGATTTTATTGGCAGTGGGCAACCTAATGGCAGCCAAACCAAAAATCCACGAAACGCGTTTGGAAAAACTGCGCAGCCTTGCCAGACAACATCAGCTGCACCCCAAGCTGATACCCACGCCTGCATGGCTAAAGAACAACGCTCCGATGATTGCTTGTTACACCAAAGTTGATGACACTTGGCGACTGCCCGCTTTGCGTTTTGTTCTACAAGCAGATGGTGCACAAATGCTTGATGGCACCCACCACGCCACAGCCAGCCATCTTGATGGGCTCGGTGCTTATATCTGCGCCATCAGTATCAAGGCCAACAGCGTGAGCGTCTTTTGGCATGATGAAGCATACACACGCCAGTTTGCGCCACACGACAAAGAAGCCATCAACACCATCACCCACCACCTAGACTGCTTATTGCAATATCTGGACAACATCGCCCAACACCACCAACCCACAAACAACAAAACCCTGCCATAAGCAAGGTTTGTTCGACCATCTGTCGTTATTGCGTTTGGGTAGCTGATGTTGGCTCTGGGCTTGATGTTGCCACAGCAGCGCTTGCACTGGCTGTTGCCACAGCATCATCGCTTTGTGCTGGTGCTTCTTGGGCTTTGAGCACTTCTTCTAAGGCTTTGCCTTTGGCAGTCGCTGGCACAGTCGCTATCTCATGATTGCCCGCTGGGCGCAACCAACCCGACACCGCAATACCTGCGATAATCACAAGCAACACCACAGCACCCAACAGTGCGTGTACAATTTCTTTTTTGGGATTGTTATTTGAAGCGTCATGTGCCATAAATCACCTGTCATATTGATGGGTTCTTGGGTGGCAAATACCACACCTAAATCTTATTAACTTGCCACACCCACGATTGGCATGACAATTATCTTGCCCTATTATATACCAAATTTTACATTTTTGTACAATTCCTTTGGTGCAATAAGGATTATTTATCTGTTGGGTTCTATGTAAGCGGTGCTTGGCGCAATCTCACAAACAAACTGAGCGCCAGCAGCAGCCCAATCATCATCAAGACTGGATAATGCCCAAAGCGCACAAACGGCGTTGTCCCTGTCAAACTTGGCACTTTGGCGCGCAGCACCGTTGGCACAAAACTGGGGGCGCGTTTGATGATACGCCCTTTGTCATCAATGATGGCAGTAACGCCCGTATTGGTCGCGCGCAAAAAATAGCGTCCCGTCTCAAGACTGCGCATTTGTACCATTTGCAAATGCTGCAAAGGACCTGCCGATGTGCCAAACCACGCATCGTTGGAAATGGTCAACAAAAGTTCGCTGTTTTTGGCGTTGTTGCGCGTGGTGTCAGGATAGGCCACTTCATAACAAATCGCCACACCCATGGCGCTGTTTTTGATGGACAAAGGCGACTGGGCATCATCACCTGCGCTAAAGCTCACCACATTTTGCATGCCCGCCAAATCTGGCAAAATATTTAGCAAACCATGGAACGGAATGTACTCACCAAAGGGCACAAGGCGCTGTTTTTTGTACAAACCTTGGCTGTCTTGCCCCAGCGCCAACACGCCATTATAAAATTTTGGGTAATCTTGGGTTTGTGGGTCAAAGTTTGCAAGGTCTTTGTAGGGAATGCCCGTTATCCATGTGCTGCCCCTTTGGCGCGCCACTTGATGAATGGCGTCAATAAATTCCCACGCTTCATCTTGGGTCATGGGGATTGACGACTCTGGCCACACCACCACATCTTGCCCCCATTCAGGTTGTGATAATTTGGCATAAATCGCCAACGTCTCAAACTGATATTCGGTCAGCCATTTGATGTCTTGAGAAATATTGCCTTGTACCAGCGACACAGACAGCTCTTTGCCTGTGGGCGTTGTCCAAGTAGGATTGATAAGATATAACGCCGCTGGCGCACAAACACACAAAGCGCCCAGCCACAAAAACACAAAACGCTGCCGACACGCTTCCACCAAAGACGCACCAAACAACACCGCCACAAAGCTGACCCCAAACACCCCGAACACAGGTGCAAGCACCACCAGCCACGCCAAATCCGTAAAAGCATAACCCACAAACAGCCAAGGAAATCCTGTCAGCAGCCACGTTTTTGTCCATTCTTGCAACACCCACAAAGACGCAAACGCCAAGGGTTGACGCCCAAAAAAGCGCACAAACAGCCACGCCATCACCGCATGAAACAGCCCCATCACACACGCCATTGCCGCAATCAACAGCAGCGCCAACCAACTTGGCACATTGCCATATTCATGAATGGACGTATAAAGCCAAAACGCCCCCACCACCCAAGTGCCAAAACCATAAGCCTGACCCAACCAAAAAGCGTGTTTGGCACTCTTGGCGCTCACCAGCAAGGCATAAAGCAGCGCTGGCGACAAAACGGCAACCCACCACCAGCCATAAGGGGCAAGCGACAGACTGAACACCAACCCCGCCAGCAAAGCAGCCAACAGCGCCACTTTTAATGGGGGCAAGTATCGTGCCTTGTGGGTGGCACAACCAAAAAAACCAACAAATGATAAAACGTTCATAAAAAGCAATCAAAAAATTTGCCCTATTGTAACAAATTTTTGTTCAGATTGGTTTGTCAGACACAAAAAGGCGCAACGTTACACGCCTTTGCGATTAAGACTGGCAACGCCGATTCAGCGCAAATGCCAATTTAGGATTGGGGTGGCAAGTTTGTTTTGCGCCTTTGGCAAGCTGACTTGCACCGTCTTGGTATAAGCGTCTTCTTGTAGGTTAAAATACGCCACGCCGTCAATATTTTGTCCACCAATGGTGGCGCGCCACGCTTGGGTGTGCGGGCGAATGGTGTTGATGGTAACCGCTGGAGAAATATCCAGATATTGGGCTTTGGCGTCAAACTCTTGTTGGTTTAGGCGGTCGGCTTCTTTAAAATAACGACTGGCAGCTTCAACCCCACAGCCATAACAACCGCCGTTATTTGTCCAAGCGGCAAAATGTCCGTTTTGTCCTTGGGGCGGCGCAAAATAAATCACACTTGAGCCATTTGCACCGATGGCAGCATTGACAAAACGCCAGTTTTTGGGAATTAAAAACCATGTATCATCAAAAAAATACACCGCAAACTGACCACCAAGCGCTGGGTCTAGTTTTTTATCAATCTTTAAACTGGGTCTGGTCATCTCAGGGACGCCCGCCCCATCTTGATAATGCACCTGATAAGCGGGCAACTTGACACCGTTACTTAGCACTGCCGAACCCAGCAGTTTTGGTTTGGGCAAACTTTTGCCTTGTGCGATGGTCTGGGCAGAGACATTGAGTTGCAAACTTAAGGTCTGAGCAGCCGCTGGCACCGCCCACAAGCTCCCCATCATCAGCGCCATCGCCAGTATGCACATCATTTTCATGTCATCACTCCAAGACCTATGACTCAATCGGCGTCAGCTCCAACAAACGAATAAAACGCCCTTCTACATCCACCACAGTGATTTGCCAATCACCAATACAGACAATCTCGCCTTGAAGACTGCCAACCGCACCCAGCGCCTGCATCACCAACCCGCCCATCGTGTCCACATCGGTGTCATCAAAGTGGGTGCCCAGCACTTGATTGCAATCACAAATCAAAGTCGGGGCTTGCACCAACCACACGCCTGCTCTATTGGGGTGGGCAACGATGTTGTTGATGGTGCTGTCTTCTTCAAAGTTGTCGTGCTCATCAACAATGTCGCCAACGATTTCTTCAAGCAAATCTTCCATCGTTACCACGCCCGACATGGAGCCAAATTCATCCACCACAATCGCCATATGCACCTGCGCCTTTTGGAGCGAGCGTAGCAATGTATCACAACGCGCGGTCTCAGCGATGTACAAAGGTTTTCTGGCGATTTTGGCTGGCTGTATTGGTGCGTCTTTGCCTTCGGCGCGCTCTTTTAAAATCTTGATTAAATCCTTAACGAGCAAAATGCCCAGCACCGCATTGTCATCGTGCGCGTCAAACACTGGATAGCGCGAATGCTCCGACTGCAAAACCAACGCCAAAATATGCTCCAAATCGTCATCGCTGCTGATTGCCATCACCTGTGGGCGCGGCGTCATAATCTCACGCACCTGAGTAGCGGGCAAATCAAGCACCCCTTCTAGCATGTCCACCATATCAGGTTCTAAAAACTGGCGCGAGTCTTGTACCAGCCTTAGCAAATCATCACGAGTCTCAGGCGCAGTAGAAAGCCAGCGTTTTAATCCGCGCGTCCAACCACCCGTACTATTACCATCAGACATGACACCCTTTCCTAAATCATCATGCAAAATCTATACTGCTAACTTTACTCCATAGCCAACGATTATTCAAGATTGTTTTGCAATTTTGCGCCTTTGGACAAGATGCTTTTTGTGTTTGTGCCATCCAACATAGGTTTGTGTGATAATTGATAAAAATAAGTTATTAAATAACCAAAAATATAATCGGATTTTATTGAGTTTTATCGTCCAAAAACAGCACAACTATTAAAATTTTCAACTTGACTTCAGTAATAACTGCGTCTACACTCAAAACATACAACAAATCAACAACAAGGGGGGGCAACCTATGTTGACACTAAAAAAGACATTCATGCTCACCGTACTGACCGCTTTGTCTGGTGTGGCGATGGCAGACAGTTATTGGAATCATAATGGTTCAACCATGCGTTTGGTTGCCGATGGTAATGAACGTGCTTTTTATTATGAAATCCCTTCAAGCAAGATGAAAGGTACAGGCGTTACAGCTGGCACACTGCTCTTTGATGGGTATCGCCAAGGCAACAAATATTATGGCACGGCGCGTGTGTTTTCCAAATATTGTGATGACCCACTACAATATCCTGTACAAGGCACGGTCAAAAACGAAACCACAGTAGTGATGACGGGCAGACGCGAAGTTTATGCCGCAGGCTGTCGCCCCACAGGCAAGATGACCACAGACAAATTGGTGTTTACTTATCAGTATTCAGACTGAGTTTTGATACACTGGTGCCATGGCGTAAGCCTTGGCATCTAAATTTTTACCCAACGCACAATGCGCTCTTCGGTTTCTTCTTCGCTCGCCACCAATTCACTGACGCAGCGACCCGCCACGCCCACCTTTGTTAACCCTTGTTGATGTGCCACTTCGCCAGCCATCAATCTGTGCCAAGGCGGCAATCCTTGCCCCAAATACAAACGCTTATAAGCACAATGGCTGGGCAGCCACAACATATCGGCAATCATCTCGTAGCTCAAGCTGATACAGTCGGCAACGTGTTTTTGTCGGTTTGGATAGTCGCTGCAGCGTCCTGTGGCACAATCTAGCAACTGACACGCCACATCTGTGTATTCGGTCAATGCCGCATCGTCATCGTCTAAGTACTTAATCAAACAACACACGCCACAGCCATCACACAGCGCTTCCCACTCGCCAGCGGTCAGCTCAAACAACGGGTATCGCTCCCAAAAGTCAGTACGGATTGTCATGATTTGTCATCAACTCATTGTCAGACCCAACACAAGATAAATTGTAGCAAGTTTTTGTGCAAAATGGTTTAAAAAAACACAAAATTTGGGTATGATGGGTGTTTTTATTGGGCATTTGTACTTTTATGATTTATGACATTATTGGCGACATTCATGGGCAAGCTGACAAACTCATTGGACTGCTCAACAAACTTGGCTACCATCACAATGGCACAAGTTTTGTGGCGCCACAAGGTCATCAGGCGATTTTTATTGGCGATTTATTAGACAGGGGCAAGCGCCAACTTGACACCTTGCAGATTGTCTTTGAAATGATTGATAACCACCAAGCCCTTGCCATCATGGGCAATCATGAATACAACGCCCTAGCCTACGCCACCAAAAGCCAACATACCGACGCATATTTGCGCCCACACAACTTTCACACCACCACCCAACATCAAGCGTTTTTGGACGAAGTGGGTTTTGGTTCGCCCTTACACCAATTTTGGCTAAAACGTCTGTATGAATTGCCGCTTTGGTTGGAGCTGGATACGGCGGTTTTTGTTCATGCTTGCTACGACAAGCATTCTATGAATTTTTTGTCGCCCCTGCTTAGCAACAACCGCCTAACCGCTGACGCCCTGCAGCAAACAGCACAAGTGCATAGCCCTGCGTTTTTTGCGCTGGAGCGCCTATTAAAAGGCATTGAAGTGCGCTTGCCACAAGGCATAACCATGACCGACAAAACAGGCATTGTCCGCCGCCAAGCCCGCGTCAAATGGTGGATAAATAATTGGCAACACCAGCCTATGGATTTGACCTTGTTTGCTGACAATCTGCCCAAGCACAAATTGACACACCTGACCAAAGAACTGCTGCACTTTGCCACTGGCACAGACAAACCCATTTTTATTGGGCATTATTGGCTGGGCGGCACGCCAACCATACTGTCTAATCAAGTGGTTTGCGTGGATTATTCGGCAGGCAAAGACGGGTTTTTGACCGCTTATCGCTTTGACAGCAACAATCCCACACTCAGCAACGACAATTTTGTCCAATTTATTGACAAGTAAACATCGCCAAACGCGCCAAATTTGCTATAATTAATCTTTTTAACAAAAATAAAGGATATACAATGTCAGCACAAAACTTGCCACCCCCCATTCCATCACCACAAGGCACGCCCAAAGTTGGCATCATTATGGGTAGCCAATCAGATTGGGACACCATGCAACACGCCGCCCAGCTACTCGCAGAATTTGGGGTGGCTTTTGAATGCGAAGTGGTTTCGGCACACCGCACACCCGACAAGCTATTTGACTACGCCAAAAACGCCAAAGCGCGTGGCTTGTGCGTGATTATTGCTGGCGCAGGTGGTGCGGCACACTTACCAGGCATGTGCGCCAGCCAAACCGCTCTGCCAGTGCTGGGTGTGCCTGTCAAATCCAGCACGCTCTCTGGCTGGGACAGCTTGTTGTCCATCGTACAAATGCCCAAAGGCGTGGCGGTCGGCACACTGGCAATCGGTGTGGCTGGAGCGTTCAATGCAGGACTGCTCGCCATTCAAATACTCTCCATACACGACAAAAAACTGGCAGCACAACTTGATGTCTTTCGCCAGCAACAAACCGACACTGTTTTGTCCAATCCCATCCCTGGCATCATAGTTTAAGACACACCACAACACAAGCCAACTTCCTTTTGTGCTTGTGTTGTTATGGATTTAAACTTTATCCTTTCTTATTTGATTTTCTAAAACCTGTTTGGCTTTTGTCATTAAAGTCCTAATGTCTTTAAACGTGCTCTGCAAACTTATATTGTTTACCTTAATAAATAAAAAGCTCTAATAAAAGGTTAAACAATTCTTTATTTTATCTGCAGCAAACCAAATGTCTAACTTTACCCAGCTAACAGCAGTTGTTTTGGCTTGTCATTGAAATTTCTTTTTTATCGCCAAGAAATAATTTATACGCCTTGTTGTAATTCTTAATCCCTTGTTAATCAGGGAAGATTTTGAATAACTCAATAATGTGTTTCTAGTTGATCACGTTGTGTCTTAATCCCTTGTTAATCAGGGAAGATTTTGAATTGCTATCTACAGTGCCTTAAAAGCCTGTAAGCGGTCTTAATCCCTTGTTAATCAGGGAAGATTTTGAATTGCAGGTGCGCGCGGTGGTCAAAATGCGTGGCAAAGTCTTAATTCCTTGTTAATCAGGGAAGATTTTGAATGAGTGGGGGGGGTGGTGAGTGGGGGGTTGTGAGTGGGTCTTAATTCCTTGTTAATCAGGGAAGATTTTGAATACCACAAGCTGCCAAGGCTTGAGTTGTCTGTGGTCTTAATTCCTTGTTAATCAGGGAAGATTTTGAATGTAAACTGCCACTCTCCTGCACCCCAGTACTCGGTCTTAATTCCTTGTTAATCAGGGAAGATTTTGAATACCATACTCGTGTTGAGAAAGCACAACGTATCTGTCTTAATTCCTTGTTAATCAGGGAAGATTTTGAATCCAAAGAGAGGAAAATACTCATGGCTAAAATCGTCTTAATTCCTTGTTAATCAGGGAAGATTTTGAATAGCACTTATTTTTAAAAATATTTAAAAACAATCACTTATCTATACAAAAACATCTTAATAAACATTGTGAAAAAGTTGATGAAAAATTAAACAATTTTTACCCACTTTTGTCATTCAAAACTCAGTAACCTATCTATAATTCAAACCTTCCCTAATTACAGGGAATTTCTAAATTATACCACCAACTACAACAAATTGTCAATAACCCATAAAATAATAAATACCGCTAAAATTGCCATATTACTCTCCAGCTTAATATTTAAACAAAATAGAACTTATCGCAACCATCAAGGAATTTAAAAAAATATCGCAATAAATTCCCCCCCAATTTAATCATCAATTGCTAACCAAATTCAACTAATAATTATCACAAAAAACTGCCAGCGCTTTATCTATCTTTTGATTAAAAGACTCAATAGAGCAACGTTCAACAGAGTCAATCAATTTAATAAAAGTGTGGTAATCTGGTGTGGTAAAAGTAAACATATCTTTTTGTGGAAATAAATGACGAATCACAATCATTGCTTCTTTGCATTTTATATAACTGATATCTTCGCCACGAGATGCCAATAACGCAAATAATGTGCCTAATCGCCAAGTCATTTGTTTGGCACAGATGGCATTAAAATAAATACCCACAACAGGTACATTGCCCAACACTTTATCAAACAATACATCGGTCAAAACCTCAGGCAAAATATTGCCAATCACTTTTAGTGCGTCATCAGTATGAATGCTTGGTTGATTATAGACAGTACGAATCTCATTCCATAGACGAGCATAAATCATAGGAATTGAAGCGGCATCAGTTGCCAAGGTTGCCACTACCCCAAAAAATCCGCTTGCCCCTTGAATGGTTGCATTGCTATTTGCTTTGTTGCCAATTAAGTTATAACAAGTAGTTGCTTGATGACTCATAAAAAAACTCCTTAGAGAAAGTTAATAGACTATGTGGATAATTGATATGATAAGTATAAGCAAAAAAATGCGGTGATTGTTTTTTTTTAAGCTTATATTTTTAAATAAGCATTAATTAAAACTTACCAATGAATACGTTTGCCTTCTCCAGAAAATAGCATAATATTTGATGAACGTTTGCCAATTAAAAAAGCGTTTTCTAATGGCTCAACCTCATACACACGCACATCATCATGATGACGATTGATAAGTTTACTGACAGCACCAATTAACTTATCTATCTCTTTTTGGTAAAGAGTGGCATAATAAATAGAATATTGAATTTGTAGCATTTGTTTGCTAACCAAACGTTGCACTCTTTGTAAGCGTTTAGGTTCGCTAATGTCATAACATAATAAATAATGCTGTTTATGCATAAATATTTCCAAATAATCAACTAATATCACTCACTTGTAACACTTCATCAGCGTTATCTGTGGTTAATGATTGACAAATGCGTTTTTGCCAAGTCCAAACATTTCGTAAAGCTTGTTTTTTTAATTTGGCTTGAATGGCTGAAAATGCTTCATAAAAACGATTACGCCCACTTTTTAACAATTCACAAGGACGATGAGCCATATTTGCTTGCGAATTTAAACTAAAATCTGCCAATGTTAATGTACCATCAGCAAATAATTGCCACACCCATAATTCAATCTCATGTCGTTGCAACTCTGCAAAATCACAAGCCAAAGACGCTCTTCCATAACTAATATCATGCAACACACCCAAATAAGGGTCAAAACCCACACTATACACCGCTTGTTCACAAATGCTTTGCAACAAAGTGTAGCCAAGCGATAAAACGGTATTGACAGGGTCTTTTGGCGGTCGGCGATTGCGATGATTAAAATTTAACTGACTATTAAAGAATAATTGATAACACCCAAAAAATTGATTGGCACTTGCACCTTCTACACCTCGTAAACTGGCAATATCATAGGCTGGCGAAATTCTTGGGATTTGGGTTGTTGATGAAGTTTCTCGCTGTAAAAAGTAGGTTTTTAATCGCCGACTTGACCGATGGATTTGCTGGCAAGTTTGCAAAATAGCTTGTTGTTGTTCATCAGACAGTTGCCAAGAAGTTGTTAATAAATAACGTAATAAATTCGCTTGCTGACGCAGTTTTATTTTGACAATCACGGTTGCCCAATGGCTACAAAACGTGGTATTTCTGACAATTTCATATTGCTGACAGCGGCGAGTAACGCCAAAATGCCAATCGCCCTTTAAAAAACAAGGCTTTCCTGAATTTTGACTGGGCAAAATACACAAAGCAATACGATGTTCTGATAATTTGGTTAATAAATTACTACTTAGATTAACCAGTGTGCTGATGGTTAGACTTTGGATTTGATTAAATGGCAAACTAATTGGACGTAAAAAACTGTCATGATGAATCAATAAAATTTGGCGTTCATAGGATAATTGACAGCCTTTTTGGTCAATAACGACATGACGCATAAAAACTCCACGATACACAATAATGAAATAAGCAATTAAATATTTTGGCGATGCTATTTAGCCAATGTACAAATAATTGGTAGAAGGGGTATGAATGTGGCAGTGTTTTGGTAAGTTTTGCCAATAATTGCGGCTGATTTTGATAATAAAAAACGCATCATGATTATCAATTTCATGATGGGCAAAGTTTGCTAAATTTTGTTTATCATCTGTGGTAATCCAACATTCATAAGCAGACTTTTGTCCTGTAATGGCAAAATTTTTTACTTGCTCACGAACGACCGCTTGGCGTTTATCATCGCCAATATCATAGCTAACCAGATGTAGATAACGAAGCATATAGACCTCACAAAATGGCAGGTAAGGTCTATAGTATGACAAGAAATTTTAGGTAATTAAGTTTTTATAAGCTTACTAACTAGTGTAATGCTTTATCTATTTTTTGCAAAGTGAAGGTATAGCCATTTTTTATCATAAAAATGCGGTGATTGCCATCTAAATCGCATTCCCACATATTTTGCTGTTTGTATTTTTCCATTTGTAATGGTTTGGCGTCAAGCGATTGTAACATATGTTTGCAATCATTTTCGGCATATTCGGCTAATTTTGCAATACGCTCATTAACAATCGCCAATAAAGCTGTAGAGATTTTTTTGCTACTTTCTTCAAAACCAGCCGTATAAATCACCCGTTTAGAAATGCTGGCAAACAGTTGTTTTTGATATAATTGTTTATAACAGCTTTGCCATAATAACTCGCCCCATTCTGATAAAGTAACTTCATCATCAATGGTAAATAACAAGCTGTCAGGCATGGCGTTTTTTTGTTTATCGCTAATAGACAAATTATTAGCCAAACGGCGAAATGCTGGTAAATGTGCCATGACAACATTTTCGGCATTTAATGTAAAGGGAAGTTTGGGGATAAACAATAGCTCTTTACTGCCTTCAAATAAATAAAAGGTTTTATCAGCATAAATGGTAGAAATGGCTTGCAAAAATCCATTTAAACTTTTAAAACCGCCTGTTAAATTAAAACAAATATCATAACCGCTATCTTTATAACCTGTTAATGTGTCAATCAAGGTTTTGACCAAACCTGATAAGGCTTCACGAAAATTTGTTAGACTTGAAGTTTTTAGACCAGTATAGCTAATCATGGTTGTTTGATGACCATGATTATTTAACCACGCTTGAATAATATTGGCGGTTTCTTGACCAAAAATCGTGTCGGTCGCCAATAACGCATACATATCTTGCGGATTTGCAAGGTGTTGTTTTTGCCAGTTTAATAAACCATTTAATTCAGCACTCATTTTACAAACCATTTGTTCATCAGCCTCTAACAATGCTTGTTTACGTTTGGCAATATGTTGTTTTATTTTATCTTTATCGGCATCAGGAATGTTTTGCCAATCATTTTCATTGGTGTATTGGTTGATAATTTTTCTAAAATCATTATCTAGATTATTGGTAATAATACTGGTGCCACAAGTGTTTAAAATATAAGTAGGCATTTATCGCTCCTATTGATTTAAATAAATGGTACGAAAGGTTAAATTGATTCGACTTGATTTTACTTTTTTTTGTTTTGGCACGCTATGTTGCCAATGATGTTGTAACTGACCTGCCATAACCAATATACTACCATGATGTAGCGGAATTTCTAATTTAGTTTCATGATGATTTTTTAACCGCAATAAAAATCGGCGACTTTCGCCAAAATTTACCGAAGCAATCATGGGATTTTTGCCCAATTCAGGTTCAGCATCAGTATGCCAGCTAATATGGTCTTCACCTGAACGATACCAGTTAAGCAAAACACTATTAAAACGATGTTTGCAAATAATTTCTAGCTGATCACGCAATAGATTGAGTTTATCCGTCCAAGTTTTAGGATAAAGCGTCAGCCCTGAATAGGTATAAGGTCTATCACTATCGCCATACCACGCCGAAACTCGTGGCAGTTTATGTTCTTTACCATACATTTTAATGGTATCTTGATGCCAGCTAATATGTTTAAAGGCAAGATGATTGATATTTGTTTCATTTTGCCAATCATGGGTTTGATGATTGATATCTTGACAAGCCAAAAAATAATCAAAAAAATCATCACTTTGAGCTTGGTTAAAATAATAAGGTGCATAATACAACTTACCAAATGGTACAACAATGACCACACCTTTGCCATCTGGGTGCAAATAGGCATCAAATTGGGTATGTTGAAATTTACCATCAATGATAAGGTGCTGACATTGATTATGTTCGGCAACATCAAATAAATCCATAAATGCTCCTTAAGCCACTTTTTGGGCATATAGTGATTGTCCATATGCTTGTTTGTGAGTCCACACACAGCGATTTGAATTAAAACGATGGCTATCTACATAAAAACGCTCATAATCTACGCTAAAATGTGATAAATTTTGGTAAAAGTTACGAAAATCGTCATTATAGCTTGGACTAACCGCACAAATATATTGCTGTCCTTGTTGTTGATTGATATAGCCAGATAGCTCAATTAAGCTAGATTGAATCGCTTTAATATCTAAAATATTAGATAAAAAATGCAATGTGATTACATCTGATTGTCCAATGATGGGATTTTTTAAATACTCAGATAATGTTTGCTGATGTACAGAAACATTCACTTGAATTTGGGTGTGTTTTGCCATTGCCAAAACAAATTGACGAGCCAACGCCAAAGTGATTGCAGATGGTTCAATCAAATGCACATCAATCACTTTGTTAGCGATACAGTTATTTTGTTGTAAGTAGTTTAAAAATGCTAAGGTTGCCAAACCTTGACCACAACCATAATCAATAACTGCTAATTTTTGAGCAAACATAATGGTTGCACCCAAATTATTTAACACATGATTAAAACGGTCAAGATGCTCTTTGGCAAAAGTTGAGCTATAATAAATCGCCTCATCAACACTGATAAGTGGTTTAGTCGCACGATGAGTACGCCCATAAAAATCACCATAATTTAGGCGTGAACGCACCTCATTTTTATACAGTTTTGTTGCGGCATGAACTAAACCATGGATGCCATTATTTTCAATTTCTTGTACTAAATTTTTGATTGTATTTGTTTGATGATGGGTATTCATAACACACTCCAAAGAAATTGATTTTGTTGAAGCGTATTATGAAGCATTTTTAAAGTGATTGATGATTTTGTAAGCTTATCATTTAGCGGATTTTGTATTGACCCAGACCAAAAGCACCACCTTTGCCAACGTGTAGCCATTGCCCTAAATAAAGCAAATAATACAATCGTTCGCTGACGTTATAAAGTTCAATTTTTCCTATCAATCCATCTTGATGAATTTTTTGTTTTTGACGATTGGAATAGCGAGACCATGGATAACTTTGTAATTGATGACTGCCGTTAATATTGTCAATATCTTGATATAATTGACTGATTTGTTGCTCATCAATCGGTACGCTACCATAAACTTGTACCACCGTCAAATAACGGCGTAACAAGGTCTGAAAAAGCGCCTTGACACAAAAATTACCCGCCCCCAATATCTTACCATGATGTTGTATTCTGGTATGTGTTACCAAGTCTAACACCAAATCATCACGCAAGAAGGGCTTGTGGCTATGTGGGGCATCGCACAGCTCAAAAGCAATCAGTTCAACAGTTGCTTTGGATTTTCCTGCTTGGTTTAAACCACCTGCTAATGCTTGTTGCCACGCCAATCTAATGATGGTTTGTTCATCATGTGCCATTTTGCCAATGAGCACCATATAAAAGGTGGCAGTTTGCCCTTGTTTGATGTGTGTTGGTAAAGAATGAGCTTCAATCACAAAAGGTGGCGGCACATCTTGAACTTGGGTTCGATGCGTCAAACTTTGGCCAGCAGGGTCAAAAATCATGCGATATAAACACTCTTGTGGCACACAACGACATTGCCCATGATGACCTTTTGCGGTCAAACAAGCCATATTTTTTAGGGCGTATCCAAAAATCCCACGTAAGGCAGACTCTGCATAATCAGGTAATATAATATCCGTTTTTGCCTTGAAGGTAATGGCAAAGCGAGTGATGGGAAATTGATATAAATTGTTCATAAATAGTTTGTCTTATAAGCGACCAGTATCTCGCCATTTCTTTAATATTTCGGGTAATTGGTTTACAATTTGTTCTGCTTGAATGATTTTAATGCCTTGTTCTCTGGCATGATAGACAGCAGGAATGTCATTGCCATTTTTTGTTTTTAATGCAAATGCTGAGACAAACAATTTGCTACACATTAAACCGCCTGCACGATTAGCCACCCCTGTTAGCTTATGGAACATATCTTGACTGTTGTCTGATTTTTTTGTCGCTGTGGCTGATTTGCATTCAATGGCTAAGGCCATGTTTTGATGCTGTATAAATAAATCAATTTCGTTGGTTGCCTGATTGGTGGCTTGCTGACTGCCAAACTGTAAACCGCCATGTAATTCCTCAAAGCCTAACTCATTAGCAATTAACCAAACATATTCTTCAAGCCAAATTCCTGATAAGTAACGTGCTTGATGATAATCATCAAAGCTGATTTTTTTACCGCCATGCCATGTAATTAAGCCATTTTCATGTGCTTTTTTTAAAATGCTTATTGCCAATCCTTTGGGGTTTTGATGTAATTCACCGCCTTTTTTATCCAGAATATAACTTTTACCACCATTATATAACTGCCCCACAATACCATTTAAGCTACCAATCAAATTTTGGACATTTTTATCAGCAATATTTTGGGCGATAAATCTTGTCAAATTTTCAGATGCTTTTACATCATCTATCCATTGTGCATCATTAGATTCTGCTTTAATGTAGGTTTTTCCCATGCCTTTTAGGGTCATTTTGGCTGTTAGAACAGAAGGTAATAACTCATGGAAAGAGGCTTGTTTAGATGGGTAATATTCTAACAAGCGGTTATTGGTATCTACATAAATAAATTTATCGTCATCATGGCGAGATTTAAAGGTTTCATATATAGAAAAACTGTGCATTTTGGTGCCACCAGTGAGGTTAAAAATACAGCCCTCATCTGGTAGTTTGGGCAAGAGTTTTTCAGTTAAAAATTGGCTAATTGCGTTTAAGTTTGTATCAGGACAACCATCAAGCACAAAAATGCTATCAGAAACATCTAAATCCTTTAAAATCTTTTTGAAGTCTTTGGCTTTGACTTTCATAGAATTAGTAACCACTAAAAATATGTGACGTGGTTTGAAATGCAAAATAGGAATTAGATTTGCCAGTGGCTGACCTGTGGCTATACAAATTTGTGTTGTCATACTAAATTCCTAATTCCTTTTTCAGCTCTTTAACATTAGCCTGCATTTTTTTAGATAAGTGTTTTTGATATTTGGTAAATAGCTCATTGATGGCATATACCTGATCATCACGATTCCAAGATTTCACCAGCGTAAAGAGTGTGTTAAACCAATATGGCTTGCCATCAATCTCAATGCTATAAGCTTGATTTACGTTCTTTTTCCATTGCTCACCCAAATCATTAAGTTTTTGAGAAAAAGTGTAAATTAACTTCTGATTGTCGTTGAGATTAACTGTGGCTTGTTCTAATGCTTCTGCTTTTAATGCTCGCTCAACTTGTTCTTTTTGTTGCTCAAATGCCTGCAAATATGGCTTAATCTTGTCAGAACCAATATTAAAATACCCATACCCATTACTGCCCTTAGCACCCATACCTTGCTCGACCAACATATCTTGCAATAGCATTTGAGCAAATTTTGCCCATCTTGATTCGCCTTCAATCACAAAATAAAAACTACCCTGAATGGCAATTTGTTGATTAGGAGTGGGGTTTTCTATATCTAGGGCTTCTGACAAATCGCCATTGTAATATTGCTGATGATGAACAGTAACTATTTCACTGGTAAAAGGTTTATTTTTATCTATGGCTAGTTTGCCATCACCAGTAATTTGGGGTATCCACCACGCATCATGCCAAATCAAATAGCCAGCGTCCGCATTGTCATCATCGCTGTCTGTGCCAAACAATATATCCAGCACGTTTTGTTTACCACTTTGAATAATGACTTTGCCATCTTTGTCGTATTGAATTTGATTATCGTCATCACGTTGGGCAAATAAATGCTCTGTATAATGACGCACCGCACCCTTAATGCTAGAGCCTGCAATCATCGGCATACCATAACTGTGATGGGTCATCGCTCCTGTTTCTAGCGTACCGCCTAGTAGCAAACCTGTAAACAATCGCCCATCAATGGTGGCTGATAGTGTGGCAAAGGTTGTTTTATCATAAGTGGTATTTAACCAGCGATTAAACGCCAGCAAATATAAGTTGTCAGGTCTGACAGAAGATATATCCAAAATGAGTTTCTTTTTAATGGGTTTTTCGCCATCTTCCCATTGACGCAACCCCCGTTGCATGAGCAAACCTGCATGGGCGGATTTAAGATTTTCTGTAATGGTGCACAAATTTTCACGCATTAATTCTATTGTCATCTTTATCTCCTTTTTTTCTTAACAAGGCTTGCGTATAACGCTTTAACCAACTGCTTGCTTCAATGGCTTTACGAGTCAAGAGTTGATACTGAGTAATATCTGATTGAATAACCACATTATTTAAATCATTATCCCCAATTTCATCACTTAACAAGATGGTCAAATGCTCTAAGATTTTTTTAAATGCCATTGGTTTAGTTTTATTTGGGTTGTCGCTTTTGCTTTTTGCCAATAAAAATCCAACGGTCTGTGATAGACCTGATTGCATAATCATAGTGGGTAGATTTAGGGCTTGGGTGCGATATTCTGCTTCCAACTCACGCTTCTTTTTATAATCACAAGCATCTTTATTGGTATACATTTTGTCCACTAAAGGATAAGCCTTTTTTGCATAGTCTTGGGTGCGGATTTGCATAATTATTCTCCTTGATTATCAATGAGCAAACGACAAAAACCACGTCCAACGGTGTGTTTGCCACCAAGTTGAATGGTGATTTCATCTTTGGGCAGTAACTGCACCAATGCTTCTGCTTTTTTACCGCTCCCATCACGAGATTGGCTGACGCCCAACACACCCCACAGCACGCTTTCGGCAGGTAGGTTTTCTTCCGTCCATAATGCCCCTTCTTGGACAATACGAGTTTCACGGTCAATACGAATACGAGTACGAATTTCAGTGGCGGTATCTGCCAAAAAGGAAAAAATATTGTTGGGTAAAACTACAAATCGCTTAATAAATTCATCTCGCCAACTTTGGGCATTTGCCACGCTGTCAGGATATAATTGCTTGGCAATAAACTTGGCCCAACCGTGAGCAACTTGGCATGATTTGCTATCAATGTCTAAATCTTCTAAGGCGATTTTGTTATTTTTTACCACCAAAACGCTGTCGTTTGCGATATGTGCCGTATCTTTTAAGTTATCAGGAGTTTTTAAATCACTGGCAACATCTCTTTGATATTGTTTTAGAATATAAGGGCAGGTTGCATAAGCCACTGTCCCTGCAAACGAACGAATCGGCAAAATCAACAAATTGGCATCGCCAAAAGCAACCGCCCCTGCATGGTCAGCGTCTTTATCTTTGCCAAATAAGATATTGATATCTTTATTTTCCAATGATAATTTTTCTTTTAACTCATCACGCAAAACTCCCTTAATCGCCGAACCAGGAACAATCGGCAAATTGGTCGCTTTTGAACGAGCAATCGGCAAATCCACCACGCCCACACCTTGACCTGTACCAACATGCAAAGCGGTTAAATTATTTAAGTGAAAAATACAAGTTTTCATAACATTATCCTAAGTTTGTTAACTATCAATTAAATTAAAGTTGTGTTGGTGCTTGCCAAGCCGATAAAACCGCCGAACCAAATCCATCATATTTGTCATAGTCATTATCCGACCAAATATGACAGCTAAGTTTTTGCAAGGTTGGCAAATCAAATTGACCTGACACAATCTCAAACCAATACACCGAGCCTGCCGCTACGGCACGGCGTGTGGCTTTGGGTTTCCATTGCAGTGAATCCCAACCAGAAACCGCCTGCCAACGGTCAATCACCATTGCCTTTAATTGCACTTTGATGCCTGTCTCTGGAATGGTGCCTGTCAACGTGTCTTTATCAATCCAAGCAGGCAAAGCCCCTTTGGCAAAAATACAGGGTGTGATAAACGCCAAGCTAAAACCATTTAACTCGTTAATCTTATCAGCATCGTCTTGTGTTGGTGTAAAAGGTAAGCTTATATTTTTGACAGCCTTAATATGCGACAAACGCCGTTCACCGCCAAAAGTGGCTAAATCTGGTTTTAATTCTTTGGTGGTTTGTAGTAAAAATCCCAAACGCTTATCTGCCCACTTGCCATCTTTTTGTTGATGAGCCAAATCAAAACTGGCGGTTTGGAACAGCATACCATCAACTGATGCTAGACTGTCGTCATCAATCGCCACATGAGTACGCAGTTCGGTGGGGATAGACGTTATGCCATTGTCATTCACCGTATCAAAGTCTAAGGTTTCACCCTTTTGCCACTGGATAAAATGCTCCAACGTCCAAAAGTTTGCTCCTTTGGCAGGTTTACCTTTTTGTTGTTCAAATTTAGGCTCAATTTGTATGTGCAATAAATTATCTGGCAAATCACTGCCACATTGCTCATTTTCACCATCAAAAGCTCTGGGCTCTAAACGCACTAATAAAGTTTCGCCTGTCAGTTTACCACTGTCGTCTTTTTCGTCCAAATATAGGGCATTGGCAGGTTTGGGGACTAAGATTTGAATGTCATTTTCATCAGAAAACTTAACCAAAAAAGCCCCAAAACTTTGTATTTTTAATAAATCTTGATAGGCTTCGCCATAAAAATCCACTGGAAAAGTTTTGTTATTTTGGCTTAAATACAAATAACGCACCAAGCCTGCCGCCGCACTTGACAAGGGAAAAATCACATCTTGAGCGGACGCTTGCGAGCCAAAGGGCTTGCCTGAGCGAAATACCAAAGGAGCAAGTGATTCAATTAAATAACTGTTTATGTTTGCTTTTTCTTTCATGTTTATTCCTTTCCTAATTCTTTTTGGGTTTTGGCAGCTAGCCAACGTGCCACAATCAGCTCATCAGCCAGTTTATCCAAGCCAACTTTTTTACCACGATGACATAAACCATCAATGGTATTTTGTGTGAGCTTTTCACCTGTGGGCGTGCGGGCTTGTTTGAGCATACGAGTTAATTCAGCCAATTGAATGTTTGTATTTAAATCATGATTATCTTTGGCAATTTGATGGGTTCTTAGATAAATACCACGAATGTCATAAGCGACACGGCTAGGAATGGCTTTATCTTTATAAAACTTCACAAATAGTTTAAACGTATCCAAACCAATCTCATCATGCCAATTAAAACGCACTTTAATATCCGAACCGCCACGTACTGATAATAAAATCCCCAACGCATTTCGCTGTTTGTTGATACCGCCTTTATCTTCGGCTTTTTGAGTATCTTCTTTTTTGATGTGGTCGCCTTTGGCATATTTTTCCGCTTGTCCTGCCAATTCACGAATAATACCCATAGGTGTCATGATATGGCAAATCGCCAAACCCACGGATAAGGTAGGGTTTGTTAATTCATTTTTTGAAAGCTGATTTTCTTTTTGGAGTTTGTCTGTGGCTTCTTGCAAACATTCTGCAAATTCTTTTTGCAATTTGTCAGCACATTGATAAGCCCTATCCAACGGCACAAAACCCAACACATCATCACCACCTGCATAAATACAATGCCCACGATAGTCTCGCATAGTCTTAGCGACATTGCCTGCAAATTTTGATAAGGCTTTTGTAATATCTTGATGTTGCTTTAAACTTTGGGCTTTGCTCAACAGCTCGCCCATACGGTCGCCATCTGCCAACAGCAATGCACCATAAGTATAAGGCTGTCCGTATTTTTGCCATAATGGATTAAGTAATTTTTTCAAATCTTCTAGCTCAAACAAAGCATCGGTCAAATCCTTATCACCTTCTTTGTCAAGAGATTTTTTAATATTTAAAATCTCTGCTTCCAATCTAGATTTATAAAGCAACTGGGCGTCATAAGGAAATTTGTCATAAATACCTTGATTACCTGTTACCTTAGAGACAATATTTGGAGCAAGTTTGTTAAAAATCTCTTTAATGGGTGTGAAATCTACACCCTCTTTTATCAAATTATTTATCCAAGCGTCCGCCATCACACGGCTGATTGGGGTAAATTGTTCTACTTTGTCTCCAAACCCCAAACGCTTAATTACACCCACCGCATCTAATTGCTCAGATGGGGCAAGTGATAATTTTTTGCGAGTTAAATTGTTTTGTTTTTCTACATTTTCATGCAATACTGTTTCACGCAACCCATCAAGCGATGATTTGGGAATCATCAACTCTGACTGATAAGGGCAATGTGCTGATGAGTTAAAATCTCTGGTAGCTTTGCGGGCTGCCAACACTTTGCTGGCTAATCGCACCGCTGATAAATAATCGTCATTATCAATCCTTGCCCAAGCTGACTGAATTTCTACAAAATCTGCAATTTGTGCGTGCCAAATATCAGTGCGAATATCTTTTGGGTTTAGTTTTGCCAGTGCCTTGTTTACTTCATCTTTAAGACGTTTTTTGACCGCTTCTTTTGCTTGACAGATGACTTTGTCTAGTTCTTGTTTATCTGTTGCACTGACTTGCACTTGAATTTTATTACCCACAGAAAAGTGAGAATTTTCTTGTAAATCGTCATCATTGTTTACATAAGGGAAAATCAGCGTTGCTCCATTGTCTTTAAAAAATTTAGCACACGCCTTGGCAAGCTCTGACAACAGCCAAGAACCGCTCCACAAATCACGACTACGCCGAGCCGACGCAATCATGCTTTGCACCGGTCCAATGGATAAAATGACAATATAGTTATTCATGAGTTATCCTTATTTATTTTGCAAAATAGGTGAGAAAGGCTTGAAGTGGGTCAATGCCGCCATGTTCACGCACAGGCTTGATTGTTTGGGCGGTATCATCTTGCCAAATTGGGTAGTTGTTATCGCCAATCTTTACTTTTTCTTTGAGAATATGCTTATAAGGCAATACCAAAGCTCCTGCTCGCCATTGTGTTTGACCATTGCGATGACCTGCATAGATGGGGCGTAAGATTAAAGGGCTGGCTAAGCGGTCGCCAAAACTGGGGTTCACCGTTGCATTAACGGCTCGTTCTTGATGAGAATGAAACAAAATAGGCAAGCCAAAAACTGCTCTTGCAAAAACATTGCCTGCTTTGTGCTCTGGCTCATGTCGTCTGTCATAGCCCAAATTTCTTTGAATACGTCTTAGAGCATCAGGCTCTGGCCAACGGCTACGACCAGGGCGATTGGCTTGCTGCCCTTCATTACGTCCAACCTTAGGTTTTTGACGAAAATCGGATAACTTTTGTACAGCAATTTGTAAAGCACGCAATCCATCAGCAGGATTATCCTTACGTACAACTAACTGACACCCTGCTTGTGCCACATCATCAGGGGTTAATGCTTTGCAAATTTGTGGGAAATCTTGACATTGACTGACATAGACCGCCCCCAAACCCTTACGAGAACGAAAGCCTAAACCACCAAAATTTGCCCACCAACGCAAGGTCTCAATGACTTGCTTTTGTGGGCTTGGTTTATCTTGACCGATATTTTGATGAATATTATAAATACTAGGACTAAAAGCAAATTGTAAATCCCATTTAAAACTTGCTTTTAGTAATTTATGTGGTTTTAATTCAGGATTGGTTTCATTATAGGCGGGAAATAAAATATAACGCAAGCCTTTTAATTCATTGGCATTGTAATCCATAAGTTGATTATCTGATAGGGTTGGCATATTCACCACCTTTAATAAAACCTTACCCGCCTCACCATCATCATTACCGTTGCTCACCCCACCCCATAGCTCAAACTCTGCAGTACGAATGGCTTTATCATCACCCAGTTTCCATTTGTGTTTGGCTAAAAGTCGCCACCAAAACCGCAACTGCCCACGAATGCTACTGGCTCGGATTGGCATGGTAGTATCTACTTTGGTAGATTCTACACCGCCACCATACATTGGGGTAACAAGCTCACAGTTTAGCGTGTGCCAGTTTGTTTTTAGTGTGATTTTGGGTAAATCGTCTGCAAAAACAGGATTAATTTTGCGTTTGCTTGGGTCTCTTAACATCTTATTTCCTTATTTAATAACAATTTGTTCAGGCAATAGCATAATGCCATAGCCAGCATCTTTTTGTTGGATACAAATTTTGTCATAAATATCCACACCAAATTCGTTAATCAATTTCTTTTTCATGGTGGATAATGCGGTACTAAGATAGCTATTATCCACCGTTACATCATCTTTGCTTCTATATTGTCCATAAATTTGGTTAAATTGCTTTTGGTGCTTATCACCAATATCATCATCAAATTCTTTAGAAGGGTAATGCAATACTTCACCCTTTTGTAATAATTGCACACAAAGAAAATAAATGCTAAATTCCTTAGGTGTCAATTGGCATATTTTATCACTGATAATAATTTGTCTATCTTTAATATTTAAGACAATTTGAATGGGCTTTAAACTTAAATTTAACGTTTCAATCACTTCTGAAAACGTTTTATTGGCAATCATGCCATCATGATTTAGTGATGAACGCAAACGCACAAAAGGAATATTTGCCAGCCAAATTTGAGCGTCTTTTGTACGCAACTCTATACCATCACGATTGGTAACAAATACATCATCAGACACGCTAGGATAAAAGAAATCACGTGCCAACTCATAACGCTCATCAACCAACACATGCGACATTTTGTCTTGGGCTCGCCCATACAGCGACAAAGCATAACCTGCATAAAAACCCATGGTTTTACGCCCACCGGCAATAGAAACGTGTAATGCCACTTCATCACGCTCGGTAAATTCACGCACCATTTGGCAAATCAAGTTGGCGGCCAGCTCATTATCATCAGGAGTTTTTAAATCTTTTAAAATATTGCCATCATGGTCTTTGATGACGTGTAGGTAATTATCACTACCATCAAAAGTAATGCTGGCAAGTTGCGGGTATTCTTCTTGGAATTTAGCAAATTTAAAGCCTTCTTTTTCACTAAACAAACGAGAGCGAATTTGGTTTAAACCATCATCAGTACTTAATACATGAATTTCATCAGGCACCCAAGGGCTATCATTATTAGGGTCGCACGCTAACGCCCAAACAGTTTCGGTGATGATTTGTGGGGTCATGCCCGTAACCAAAAATAAAATATTACACATGGTATTTCCTTTTGTGTGAGTTTGTTTGCTGCTTGGGCATATTAGCAAAAAAATCGTTACAATGACGACTATATAAGCTTATACTTTTACGGTTTCTATATGCAAATTTCATACAACTCTAAAAAATTTTTACATAAATAATACAAATATAGTGCCGACATTCGCTTTTCCCCAAAAAATAGCGTAAAATAGCCAAATTTATCAAACACAAAAGAGAAATTGATGACTGCTGTCCAAACCTACACCCCTACTGCTCGCCCTGCCCCTAAAAAGGCTGTACAAGGTGAAAAATTGCGCGGCTATGACAAAGTTGCTCGCATTCCCATCAAAGTCATTCCAACGGTTGAAACGCCAAAAAAACCTGACTGGATTAGAGTAAAATTGTCCAGCCCTGCCGAAGTGGAACGCATCAAAGGCACACTGCGCAAACAAAAACTCTATACCGTCTGCGAAGAAGCCGCTTGCCCCAACTTGCCCCAGTGTTTTGGCGATGGCACGGCGACCTTTATGATTATGGGCGATATTTGCACGCGTCGCTGTCCGTTTTGTGAAGTCGCTCACGGACGCCCCAACCCCCTTGATGTGGACGAGCCACGCCATACCGCTGAGACCATTTTAGGCTTGGGTCTTAAATACGCCGTCATCACAAGCGTGGACAGAGATGATTTAAAAGATGGCGGAGCAGCTCATTTTGCCGAAGTCATCAGCGAAAGTCGCAAATTGTCGCCTAACTGTTTGATTGAGATTTTGGTGCCCGATTTTCGTGGACGTGAACGGCTGGCTTTGGACATTTTGACCGACACCGCCCCTGATGTCTTTAATCATAACATTGAAACCGTGCCACGCCTATACAAAGCCTTTCGCCCTGGCTCTGACTATCAGCATTCATTAAACTTACTCAAAGACTACAAGGCTCGCCGACCTGACATCGCCACCAAATGCGGCTTTATGGTGGGGCTGGGTGAAAGCGAAGATGAAGTCTATGCCCTGCTTGATGACCTAAAAGCACACGATGTGGACATCATCACCATCGGGCAGTACCTTGCCCCAAGCCGCAACCACGCCCCTGTGGAACGCTATGTCCACCCTGATGAGTTTGCTCGCTACACCGCCTACGGCAAAAAATTGGGCTTTTTTAACATCTGGGCAAATCCGATGGTGCGCTCTAGCTACTTTGCCGACCGTCAGTATTATGGCGAAGACTGCCCGCCACCTGTCCGCTCCGCCAAAGCCCTTGCTGCCGAAAAACTCACCAAAGCAGAAAGGGGTGAAAAGGTGGGGTGTTTTTAACCTTTTAAAAATATGGGGCGAAAAATCATCGCCCTTTTTATATTATTTACAACGTCTAATACAGCAGCCATGACCCAAATTATCCTATCATCCAACCAAATCCACCACCTATACCACACCTTTTTTATTCCCAAAGGCGACATTACGTCCACTTTACTAGTTGTGCACGGCATGAGTGAGCACAGCGGGCGGTATGCCAAATTTGCCCAATTTCTGGCGGATAATGGCATTTTGGTTGCCACTTATGACCAGCTGGGGCATGGCAAAACGGTCAAAGACAAATACGAATTGGGATTTTTTGATAAAAAACATCCCGTCCAAGCCCTGTGTAAAGACGTCATCATCATGGCAGACAAACTCAAAGAAAAAGCCCACACACTCGGTGCTAAGGTGCCACATTTTATCATGGGGCATTCTATGGGGTCGTTTGTGGTGCGCACGGTGCTCGCCCATCATGCCAGCAGTTTTGCTGGGGCAATATTGATGGGGACGACCAACAGTTTTGGGGCGACTCACGCCCTAAGTCTCAACAGTCTTGGGTTGCTCAATTTGTTAAACCCCAAAAAACCCAACACGCATTTTGCTTCTTTGCTTAATCATTACTTGCTTAATAAAATCCGCTCACCAGTGTCAGCGTCTGCTTTTGCGTGGCTGTCTGAAAACCCAAACAACATCAAAGCCTTTGAAGCTGACCCTTTGTGCGGCTTTGTGTTTAGCAATAATGGCTTTTTTACTTTGCACATTTTACTTAAAAAAGCCTGCACATCGGCTTGGTATCAGCACATTTCACAGGACTTTGGCGTGCTGCTTGTCAGTGGCAAAGACGACCCCGTGGGCAACATGGGGCAAGACATTGAACACCTGCACAAGCAACTAATCAACGCCAACATTGTTGCCAACAAACTGCTTTATCCCAACATGCGCCATGAGCCGCTGCACGAAATTGGTCGCCAGCAGGTTTATCAAGACATCTTGGTATGGCTAAAACACCACCAACAAACCCTTTAACCACCAAAAACAATTTGCCAAAAACACAAAAATTGGCGACAATAAACCACCTTTTCACCAATATAGGAACTGTTATGTCTTTACAAAACATCATTGAACAAGCCTTTGACAATCGTGCCAACTTTGGTGCGACTGACTGCCCTGCCGACATTCGCTCGGCGGTAGAAACAGTGCTTGGCAAATTGGACAACGGCTCATTGCGTGTCGCCGAAAAAATTGACGGACAATGGGTGGTACACCAATGGGTCAAAAAAGCGGTACTCTTGTCCTTTAAAATCAACGATAATAAGCCCATTGAGTCATGCGACCTAAGATTTTTTGACAAAGTAGAGACCAAATTTACCGACTGGTCAGAAGACGATTTTAAGAACGCTGGCGTGCGTGTCGTTCCGCCTGCGGTGGCTCGCAAAGGCTCGTTCATCGCCAAAAATGTGGTACTCATGCCATCTTACACCAATATTGGCGCCTATGTGGACGAAGGCACGATGGTGGATACTTGGGCGACCGTTGGCTCATGTGCCCAAATCGGCAAAAACGTTCACTTATCAGGGGGCGTGGGTATCGGTGGCGTGTTAGAGCCCCTACAAGCCAATCCCACCATCATTGAAGACAACTGCTTTATCGGCGCAAGAAGCGAAATCGTAGAAGGCGTCATCGTAGAAGAAGGCTCGGTCATCTCCATGGGCGTGTACATTGGTCAGTCCACTCGCATTTATGACCGCGAGACAGGCGAAATCCACTACGGACGTGTGCCAGCGGGCTCGGTGGTCGTACCAGGCAGTTTGCCCAGCAAAGATGGCACACACAGTCTGTATGCCGCCATCATCGTCAAAAAAGTAGATGCCCAAACTCGTGCCAAAACCAGTCTTAATGAGCTGCTAAGAGCCGAATAAACCACCCTTTATCAACTCAAAAAGACCGCCCATCTGTTTTTGGTGGTCTTTTTTTGTATTTTATCTTTAACAAAGTGCTTTGTCTTTTGTCAAAAAAGACCTATAATGTGTCCTTATTATTATAATTAACAACATTGAGAACATTGTGCAATCATCATTACATGTCCACATCAGCGGTAAATGCCAAAAAGAAGCAGAATATTATGGCTTGGTTGAGCAAATTTATAAGCTCAAAGAACACGTCTTACGCAACCAAAGCCTAACACAGTTTGAAAAATTTGAATATCCCTATCGGGTCAAAAAATATCTGTCTTATCAGTACCGACTATTGGCGCGCATTGATGAATACCCACACCAAAACAACCTATATCGCGTATTAAGTTTTATCAAAATTTTTGGTCGCAAAGACAAAGATTACGAAAAATTATGGATTAATACCAAAGAATATGGCAACCACATCTTTTTTCAAAGCGGCGCAGACATTGAACTTAAAGAATTTATCAACACTCTATTACAAAACAATCAACCACCAATCACACCCCCACCCCATTTGTTCATCAATTATCGCGTTGATACCCTAAACTTTCTACAAAATATTGACACCTATCAAGAAAGCCCCATTTGGCGTTATGAGATTGCGCCCAATTTGTCTGCGCTGGGGCTAAAAGAAAGTCATAACGCCATTTCTTGTGCTCTTAACCAACACAGCAATCAGACATTCACACTGAGTCATCAGCAAATTGCCCAACAAAAAATTCGTTTTATTTATCACAACACCATTGATTGTCAATTTGACAGCCAGCCCTATATCATCGGCGCCACACAAGACAGCCACCCACAATACCATCGCCATGTGCCATTAGAAATATTGACCAAGGATTCGCTGTGGTATCTTAGCCAACAAACCCAGCTGCCCTTTAAGTTAAATACATGGCAATACCACTGCGTTGACAAACTGTTTTTGCAACAACAATCTTATCCTTTTGTCATGCAAGGTAATAAAAACGCAGGCAAAACAACATTATTGGCTTTGTTATATGTGCATTTTTATTTTAAATATCCAAACAATACCCCGCAACCAGCGTTGCCTTGTTTGTTTTTGTGCCACAGACACGAAGAGCATTATTTAAGACAGCAAATCAAATACCAAATCTTGGTTTATCAATCATGGTATCAATTAGAAAGCAACCACCAACCGTCCTTAGAAACCTTATTAAAAAAATCTTGCCTAAGCATTGAAAGTTATTTATGCCAGCATTTAGAATACAATGAACAAGTCCAATTTCATCAGGACAATTATTTGGATAAATTCACGTTTTTAAAATTATATCATCAAGACTTTTATCGCAACCAAAAAAATAAGACTGGTATTTATCAGCAAGCACATCTGATATGGCAAACCATCAACTATCTTATTTGTGGTTCATCATATGATACTTCCAATTATCAGCCCAATAAAGAAAGCATTATTGACAAACAAACATTTGCCACCATTTATGAAAACATTTATCAAAACTGGTATTTGCCAATCAAGCAAAGAAACAATCTTTGGGACATTCATGACCTGATGGCATATATTGAACAAAACAATGTTTTATTAACGCCTTATTTGACGCTTTTGTGCGATGACGGTCATTTATTGCCCGAAAATGTCATCAGCACCATCTTAAAACAAAGTTTTTACCTTAATCAAAGCAATCACCCACCATTGTCCGAAATTCCCCTGATATTTTCTACCACCACAAATTGTCTTGAAAAAATATCGCCTTGGCAAACCAAAATATATCAAGAAATCGCCTACATTTTAGAAACCAATCAAAACACCCCTTATCACCATCATTTGATTGGTGTTTATCATGGGCAACAAAAACAATATTCTTACGCAGAGTTGTTTTTTGACAAAAACAAGCAAACCCAACCAAATCAGCTTCCCAATATATTTTTTGTGCTGCCATCAGACAGCCATATTGTGCCATTACTACAGCAACAGCACATACCCTTAATTGTCAATGACACCACAGACGATATAAATACTGTGCTCAGCCAAAAAACTCCGCTTATTCATCGTTATTTTTTGCCAAACAGCAATTTGCCAAAATCTCTGTGCAGCATATCCAAACCTGCCCCAAAAAATAATGCGGTTGCCCTACTGGGTTTTGAATCTTTATTGCCACCCATAAAAAACACCCATCAAACAGACACACAAACACAACATCATTTGTCCTGCCAACTTGATGTGCTGTTTTTTGCGTTCCATCAAGCAACCACCGATGTGTTTATCATCGCTCGCCAACTTGAAGAACAGTCCCTTTGGGAGCATTTTTTTGCTGCCATTGGTGGCAAAATTACCATCGCTTCACAACATCAACTCAATGTCTATGCCAAACCACACCAGCAGCAGCATGTGTTGCCAATAAAAACATTTTATGATTATGTACTGACCATTAAAAATCGCCAAAAAATCACCACCAACGAACTCAATAAACACATAGATTTTTATGACAATCTGTTTGATGTCAATAAAAAAGTTCAATATCAAGCCATTTTGTTTTATCAGCAGCAACGCATTGATGAATTTTTTGTGCTGTATCATCACGATGAGCATATTGAAATCATGATAACGTTGTTGTTATTATTACACGACCATCATCATTTATATCAATACAAAGAATATATTGCAGAAAAATTCTTATCGGCTTTTATTTGCCTACAGTTGCTCAATGACATTATGCCACCCCAAACATGGACAACAAATTATGTGTTAATGAGTCAACAAACACAGCCCATTCATGATTTTTGGCGCGATTTTTGGACGGATTGTTATCAAAAACTTGCTACAATCATCAAGCAATATTCACTGACAAAAGACGATTACCAAACCATTTATCAAGCCACCCAAAACATCATTGACCAAGGAGACATTTACCCTTTTGATTTTTTGGCATATCTGCATTTTAAATTGACCAATTATTATCAAGCCATAGAAATTTGGGACAACGCTTATAATCATTATCTCATAGACAGCTACCCAACAGAATATCACCAATCCCAAATTCAATGCTTGGTTGATTTTGATGAAAAATTAAATTATATTTTTGGCTTTGACCTTGATTTTATCATACAGGAGTTATCAACAATGAATCTAAATGAGATGCAAGAAACCTATTGGCAAAAAATTTTGGCGCATTTATACGAAGAAAAAGAGCTTGAGCAAGTATTAAAACACCTTTTGCCCCACATCACTTCACAAGACGTATTAGAAAAAATTTATCAATTTTGCCAAAATATTGATGACATGAACGAAGAAAACTTTGCCCATAGAATTCAACGTTTTAAAACGTTACAATTATGTCTTTATGGCGATTGGCAAAGCATTCAATCACGCATTCAATTTTATCAACCGACCAGCGATGACTTCTTGGTGCTACAAAAAAAGCTCTCTGGTGCTTTTAACATCACCTTAAAAAACGGCAAAAAACCACGCTACAGTCTTCCTGAAGAAATCATGGACATCATTTATGGTTTGTGTAATAACTCACAAATTCACGAATTGTCCAAAGAAGAAAACTTTGCTGATTATCAAAACAACGCGCCAATCGTCGCCTTATTTCAAGAAATTAAAAATTTCTTTTCTATTGAACATCAAGAAGAAGTGTTTTGGCGCACCAATTTTAACAGCATTAAATCACTTTGCCATTTAATGGAAAAAAGCCCTGACTTATCCATGCCTTTATCCTTGTATTTGTATCTGCTTGCAAAAGCCAGCAGCAAAGACACACTCTATACTTTTTATAAAGAACGCTTATGGGCAATATTACAAAAAATAGACAGGCTCAACATTGATGATGAAAAACTCATACAAAAAGCAACATTGGCACAAAAAAACTATAAAAAAATCTTACAAAACCTAAACACAAATACCATCACACCCCAATTACCGCCACTTAAAACAACCAGCGAACTGATGTTGTCAATTCTTAAATTAACCAACAGCGAGCACACCATCATTCAAAAACTGCGCCGCGAAGAGCAAGCAGCACAAAAAACGCTAGAGTTGAAACAAGAACGCTTGGAACAAGAACGCTTAGAACAAGAACAAACACACTTAAAATCGTCCGACTCGTCAGCGCCGTGTCAAATGACCCCACGTCAAGCCACCAGCGAATTTGTGTTGTTTGGACTGCGTATTTTTGTTTCGCGCACCCACAAGCGCCTTAATATTGAAGACACATACACAGGTGAGCGCTGGTCGCTACATCACCCCAATCAAGCCATTCAAAGCGATTGGGACTACACCATACAAGACGGTCAATACGTCTTGTTGCATCTGCACTTGGTTATCAACGTCCTAGATGACGGTGTTTATTTATGGCAAAGCGAGCATGGCGTTGGCATTCATGTTGTTTTTTGATTGTTCTTTGCCATTTAACAGGCTGTTAAACAGGTTTTGGTTTTCATGTTAGCAGGCAACTGTTATAATAGTGGGTTTTGCACCCAACCAACAAGGCACAAGTTTGACCAACAATCACCAAAAACCACCATTAAGAAACCAGCAAATCCCCACCACCGACCCCCAAGCAGGGCTGCGCCTAACAGAGATTTTTTATTCTTTACAAGGCGAAGCACTGACCATGGGCATGCCAACCATTTTTATTCGCCTGACGGGTTGCCCTTTGCGCTGCGTGTATTGCGACACCACCTATTCGTTCACGGGCGGTCAAAGATGGGCGTTGGACGAAATTTTGGCACACATTCGCCAATATCCCTGCAAACAAGTGTGCCTAACTGGCGGCGAGCCCCTTGCCCAACCCAACGCCATCGCCCTAATGCAAAAGTTATTGGCAGCAGGTTATGACGTCTGCCTAGAAACCGCAGGAGCGTTGTCGGTCAAAGACGTCCCAGCACCAGTGTCCAAAGTCATGGACCTAAAAAGCCCTTCATCGGGCGAATGCAACAAAAATCTATGGGAAAATTTAAAATACCTAACGCCCCGCGACCAAATCAAAATCGTCATCGCCAATCGCACAGACTACGACTGGGCAAAACAAGTGCTTGCCCAATATCAATTGGACAAAAAATGTGGTGTGGTGTGGTTTTCGCCGATGTTTTGTCTTGACGAACAAAAAAACGACGTGCCAAGCCTTGCCACCGATTTGGCCGAATGGATTTTGGCGGACGTCCTACCAGTGCGTTTTCAATTACAATTACACAAGCTCATCTGGGCAGACGCCAAAGGCAAATAACAAAAGAGCATGCACAGCAAAATCCATTCACACCGCCCAAAGCGCTCAACACACCCCCACTTAACACATCTTGTTGTCTTTGAGCGGCGATTTCTTGATTTATACAACAAAAACCCCTAGGATTGCGCCATGGTTTCTTTGGTTGATGTGATTTATCTGTTGGACATGATTGGCATCATTGCTTGTGCTGTGGCAGGCACGCTCTTAGCCATGAAAAAGGGCTTTGACTTTTTTGGCTGCATTTTGGTTTCAATGGTCAATGCCATTGGCGGCGGCACGGTGCGCGATGTCATCTTGGACAGACACCCTTTGTTTTGGACGCTGGATTTGTCTTATTTGTATGTCATCACCATCACATCACTGCTGGCGCAAGTATTTATTGATTACTTGCACAACATTGATGGCGCGATGAAGTTTTTTGACGCCATTGGTCTGGCAGCCTTTAGCGTGATTGGCTTTACGGTTGCCCAAGGCATGGGTGCCAGCGCTGAGATTTGTATTTTGTTGGCGGTTTTGACCAGCATTGCTGGCGGCATCATGCGCGACATGATTTGTAACGAAATTCCTTTGGTCTTGCAAAAAGAAATCTACATCAGCGCCAGCATTATTGGTTCGTGTGTGCACCTGCTCATGCAATCGCTGAACATCGCCCACACCGTCGCCGATTTTAGTATGCTGTTGGTGATATTTATGGTGCGCATGCTGGCGGTGCGTTTTGATTGGCACTTGCCCACTCTGGGCGGAAGACTGTGACGTACTCCCCTTACTAAAGCAAGGGGCTTCCTACAACTAGCGTATCACGTCCGAGACTTAAGAATGTTCTTGGCTGCATTGATATCTCTGTCATGCGTGGTGTTACAAGCACCACAAGTCCATTCTCTTATTGCCAAACCTGCTCTACCTTTGGGACTATTGTCGCTGATTGAACCACAACACGAACAGGTTTGGGTTGTAAATCTCAGTTAATCGCACACACCGCCAAATCTTTGATGGCAAGCTGCAAACTTTGTTGGCCTTGCCATTCGTTGATTGTCAAAGCAAACAATACGTGCACCCGACTGGCGCGATAATCCCAACGCTCTATGTCATAATTAAACCAAAGCGCGTCAATAGGATACTGCACGCCTGCCGTTCTTAGAGTCAGTTTTAGGTGTTTGTCCTTTAAAATCTTAAAACCAATGAGTTCAAAGACTCCATCAAAGGTCGGCGCCGCAAAGCCATTGCCCCAAATGCTGACCTGCTTTAGCTTGTAGGCAAACGCCAAACTAAAGTCCACTGGCAGCAGCTTACCATCGCTAAACTGCTGCTCTTGAAACACCGAATCGTCAAACGATTGCATTGCTTGGGCAAATAAGTTGCTAAAGGTCTGAAAGTCTCTTTTTTTGATGGTCAATCCTGCCGCCATGGCATGACCACCAAAATGTAAAATCAGCGCTGGGTTTGCCACCGCGACCGTCTCTATCACATCACGGATATGCACGCCAGCAATGGAGCGCGCCGAACCTTTAATCAAATCATCATCACCCACCTTAGCACCATCAGCGGGCGCAAAAACAATGACAGGGCGATACAGACGCTCTTTGATACGCCCTGCCACAATGCCAATCACCCCTTGGTGCCAGTTGTCTTGGTACAAACTAAATGCTCGCGGCAAATGTTGGTCGTCGCCCAATGGCAGCTCTTGAATAATGCTGCTGGCTTCGTCTTGCATTTGGGTCTCTACGGCGCGGCGCGATTGGTTTAGCTCGTTTAACTTGCTGGCCAAACAGTACGCTTCTTGATAATCGTCAGCAAGCAAACATTCAATCCCTGTACGCATATTGTCCATACGTCCTGCAGCATTGATGCGCGGCGCAATGGCAAAAGCAAAATCGTCGGCGCTAATTTTGCCAAACTCTCGCCCTGCCTGCTCCAAAATCGCCAAAATCCCCAAACAGCAGTCCCCTTGACGAATCAAATTTAGCCCATGCGTTACCAAAATTCGGTTATTTTGGTCAAGCACGCCAACATCGGCGATGGTGCCCAGCGCCACCAAATCCAGATATTTGGCAATGCTGGTGGTGCTTTTGCCCGCCATTTTTCTGATTTTGGCAAGTCGCCCCATCACATAAAACGCCACGCCCACGCCAACCAACGATTTGCTGGCAAAAGTGCAACCCAACTGATTGGGATTGACCACCGCCACCGCGTCGGGACTGGCATTGGTGGTCAAATGATGGTCGGTTATCACCACATCTACGCCCAGCGCTTTGGCTTTGGCGACCCCTTCATGGCTTGAGATGCCATTATCCACAGTAATAATCAGCTCAGGAGAAAAACTCTCCACACCGTACTCTACAATCTGTGGGGTAAGTCCATAACCAAACTTAAAACGGTCAGGCACCAAAAATTCAACATCTGCACCCATTTGTCTTAGACTGCGCACCATCAGCGCGGTGGAAGTCGCTCCATCACAATCAAAATCGCCCACAATCAAGATACGTTTGTTTGCGTCAATGGCTTGGTCAATGACGATTGCCGCTTTGTCCAATCCCAACAAATCGCCCGCTGGGAGCAGCCTACAAACGCGCATGTCCAGTTTGTCTTGGTCTGCTATGCCACGCGAAGCAAAGACACGCGCCAAGGTTTGCCCATACTGCTCGGTAAGCTGCGGTCTAATCTCTTGTCCTTGATAGCGCTGGCTCAGATGGAGCGTGGCTGGGCAAAATGTGTCAAGTTTTTGTTGTAAATGATGTATGTGCGCTGGGGTCAAATGACTTAAGTTGATGTTGGCAAGGTTCTGGGTGGACACATGCTGCGCCTTTGCTTGACATGCTTGCTCGTCATTGGTTGATGTTATAACAGGCATTGACTTCTCTATCATGATAAATGGCAGTTATTGTAGCACAGATTATTAAAAAATTTATCTGGCAGCTTGGCACAGCCACCCAACAATCCATCTTTACACAAACTTACAAAGCACGCCCAAAGCCACTACAAAACAGTCTTGCCAGAAACCCTTGCAGACCTTAAAATAGGTCAGTATTTTTATCGGAGAAATTAGTGAACACACACCCAGCTTTAGACCTTGAAAAAATCCGCCTAGAGTGCAAAGCGTTGGTCAAATCTCGTGCCAAGATTTCAGCAGGGGTGGCAATCATTCCTATTCCGTTTTTGGATGTGGTGATTGATGTTGGCATGCTCTCCAAGCTGCTGCCACAAATCACCAAGCGCTTTGGTCTGACTGACGAACAAGACCCCAGCAACGTTGGTGCGTCGGACGCCGAGCGCAGACAAAACTTGCTTGAGCGCGCCACAGCCATTGGTGGGCTGGTTGCCACGCGCGGTTTGGTCAATAAGACCATTCAAGGTTTTGGTGGGCGCATTATTGGCAAACAAGTCTCCAAATACATTCCACTAGGCGGACAAATCGTTGCTGCCACCATCGGTTACATGATTTTTAAAAAAATTGCCGACGACCACGTTGAGCAGTGCTACAAAGCCGCCAAACAAGCCCAGCAGGCGCGCACCTAATCACAAATTGCCATCTTTTAGATGGCTTTTTATTATGCCAACTTCAACTTTGTACCCACACAGCAACGCAACCAACCATCATCAACGTGCGTTAAAATTGATAAATAATAACCATTATCAACCGTTACATCTTTTTGCAATTTTGCGCGCAGTTTTGGGCGTTTTGTCTTCTAAAATGGCGACTTTGGTTTGAGAAAATCCCCCAAAAAGGATAGAATATACAGCCGATTTTATCTTTTGTTTAGCCCATCAACCAAGCCTAACGCACACATCATCAATCCAACAACGATTTAGCACCGATAAGGGTATTCCCATGGCATTTGTAGTAACCGATAACTGTATTTTATGCAAATATACCGATTGTGTTGAAGTCTGTCCTGTAGACTGTTTTTATGAAGGCCCCAACTTTTTGGTCATCAATCCCGATGAGTGTATTGACTGTGCGCTGTGCGAGCCTGAATGCCCCGCCAATGCCATCTTTTCTGAAGATGAGATTCCAGCAGGTCAAGAAGCCTTTATCCAAATCAACGAAGAGCTGGCAAATGAATGGACAAACATCACCGAGAAAAAAGACCCCATGCCCGATTATGAACGTTGGGACGGCGTAGCAAACAAACTGCAGTACCTAGAGCGCTAAACATGACGCAGCCCGCCCCACTGAGCATTGGTATCGTTGCAGGCGAAGTTTCTGGCGACGCCTTGGGGGCGGATTTTATGCAGCAAATGCAGGCACTGCAACCAAGCATTCGCTGGGTGGGTGTGGGCGGCACAGCGATGGCGCAAGCTGGCTTGGACAGTTTGTTTGACATAAGTCGTCTGACGGTGATGGGCATCAGTGAAGTCATCACCCATTTGCCCGACTTATTGGCTGCCAAAAAAGAGATTTTGGACGCTTTTTTGCGTGAACGTATTGACATTTTTATTGGCATTGACTCGCCTGATTTTAATTTGCGCATTGGCAAAGCCCTAAAAAAACGTCTGGGCAGCGCTGTTTTTTGTGTGCAGTATGTCAGCCCCAGCGTCTGGGCATGGCGCGAAAAACGCATTCACACCATCAAAGCCGCCACCGATTTGGTCTTGTGTCTGTTTCCTTTTGAACTTGATGTCTACCAAAAACACAAGCATCCCGCCGTATGTGTCGGACACCCCTTATTGCGCAAACTGCGTCCCAGCTCGCTGACCCAAGCCCAAAACTACCAGCAGTTTATCTGTGCCTTTGGAGCAGATTTTGACAGCCCAAACACGCTTAACGCCAGTGGTGCACGCCCCATTTGTATCATGGCAGGTTCGCGCCCGTCAGAGATTCGCGCCATGCTGCCAGTGCTGACTGAGACGATGGCGCTGCTCAGCCGCCAAGGGAATTTTTGTTATCTTATGCCTGTGGTCAGCCAAGCGCACGCCACACTAATCAAAGAACATTTGCACGCACACGCGCCCGACTTATTGGATAAGACCCATGTGATTTTTGCTGCCAGCACAGACAGCCTAAGTGTCAGTCAACACGCCATGAACGCTTGTGAACTGACTATTTTGGCGTCGGGTACCGCCACCTTTGAAGCCCTGCTGCTGCAGCGCCCTATGGTGGTGATTTATAAAGTCAGCACACTTACTTATCTGATCGCCAAGCAACTGATGAACATTGCTTATTACTCATTGCCCAACATCTTATCCCACCACCAAACAGGCTCACCCATCGTGCCTGAGCTTATTCAAGCGGCCGCCAACGCCCCCAACATCGCCAAGCACGCCCTAAACATTTTGGACAATTTGCACCGTGAACAACAAAAGCTAAGCGCAACTGCCCAGCTGCTGCGACAAGACAGCCACGACAGCCCCGCCCAAGCAGTGCTGAGCCACTTTTTGTCCACAAGACCTTGAGATTTTTGATGTGTCAGCAGCACAAAAAGGACGATTATAAATTTTATCTATAAAAATCAATGACTAAAGAAAAATAGTGTGCTACAATACGCGCTTTTTATTGTTTGTGACGCGATTGCAATCCACTTGCAATCTTGTATAATAACCTAAGCCCGCCCTTCAATTATCCCACCCAACAATAGTTGAAGATGAGTTTATCAACCTGTGGAACTTATATGAATATGTTTGACAAACCCCTAAGTCGCGAACAAAAAAAGCGACAAACTCGCCAAGCCTTTTATAATGCTGTCCTTGATTTGTGCATGATGGGTCAGGCTTTTAGCTCCATCAGCCTGCGCCAAGTTACCCGCGAAGTGGGCGTTGTGCCGACCGCCTTTTATCGCCATTTTGAAGACATGGAACAACTTGGCAAATCTTTGGTAGAAGACGAGCTGGGCAACGCGCTTGCCACATTGCGTGAACACATGCAGCTGGGACACAAACGCACCTTTGAACACCAAATTGCCAAAAGCGTACAGCTGTTTTTTAAAGCGGTGGACACCCACCCACACTATTGGCAGTTCATTGCAAGTGAGCGCTTTGGTGGCTCAGAAGCGGTGCGTCGTGCCATCAGCGAACAAATCAAGACCTTTGCCGCCGTGATGAGTGAAGATTTGGCGCTGCAACCTGCTTTTGCACACATCAGCAGCGAAGACCGCCATCATCTTGCCGAAATTGGCGTCAATCTTAGTTTTTCTTGGATTATTGATTGGCTTGATTTGACCTACGTTCCCCGCCTAAATGACGACGATGAGCCAGCACCGAGCGCAGAGTTTGAGCAAGCCAAACAACACATGCTACACAAATGCACCCGCCAAATGCAGATGATTTTGTATGGCGCTTACAACTGGAAATCTGGCGAAAAAACCGTTGTTTGACACAAACCAGCTTCGGCTGGTTTTATTGGCGCAATTTGCGATAAACCACCGCCAATAAGGGTGATGGCAACAGCCTTGGCAGGGTGCGCAGCCCAAAATACAGCAAACCTTGAATAAAACTTTGCAATCCCAAAGCGCGCTTGAGACGATACAGTTGCCATTCGCTGACCACATATTGCACACCGCGCCGCCGAGCGTGCATGCCGTTATCAATGCGAGCATACACCAAGCAATCGGGCAAATTTGCCATTCTGTAACCGCCAGCAAGCAGCCGCAAAAACAAATTATAATCTTCCATATACAGATGATGCCAATAACCGCCCACCGCCAACACCGCTTGTTTTTTATAGGCAATCGTCATATGGTTACAAGGGCTTTGGCGCTGGGCAAACTTGACCATCTCTTGGTGCGTATGTGGCACAAGACGCGCACCCGTTATATGCTCAATGTCTTGGACAAACTCTTTGATTTGTCCGCCAACCACCGCCACATCAGGATTGTTCTTTAAAAAGGTCAATTGCTGTTCAAAGCGGTTTTTGACACAAACGTCATCGGTGTCCACCACACAAACAATGTCATGACTGCAGTACTCTAAACCAGCGTTTTTGGCCTTGCCCGTACCTTGATTGACAGGCAACGCCACCACCTGCAAAACTTGAGCAAGTTTTTGTTGCCACCGCTCAATCACATCGTCTAGAGCTTGGGTAAGTTGCCCGTCTTTTACCAAAACAATTTGGGCAGGCTTTAGGCTTTGCTCATCCCAAATGCTCTGCATACACGCATCAAAATGCTGCGGATTTTCTTTGTGATAAACAGACATCAATACCGAAAATTGCATATCAACTTCCATCAACAGTGATTATGGCAATGTCAAATGCTTTCAATAATTCATAAGCCGCCAATAAATTTTTGGGACAATCTGCTGGCAAAACGCCGATGATTTTAACATTGTCCATACCCACAAAGGGCAATACCGCACCACTACAAAAAGTATAAATCACATAATCGGTGTCTGAAGCGATGTTTTGATAAAAATAATCTTCTGCGACCAATTTACTGTGAATATAGTCAACGCCATCAAGGTGATAATTTTCTCTTGGGTGGGGCAAATAATATTCAACAGCAAAAGTTTGAACAACTTTTTGGCTCAGCTTGCGGTTTTTTTGTTTGATTTGTGCTTTGGTCAATGCAGGATTCATTTCATAAATTGGCTGACCGACCATCATGATTTTTTGATTTTTATTGGCTTTTTTATCGTGATTGTTGGGCTGATGATTTGTTGGCAATAAAGGCAAATAATGCGCATTTTCCATGACATTTTTGGCATGAAATACCGTAAAATGTTTTTTTGACTTTTCTTTTAGGGTCAACAAATCATAAGGATTGTTTAAAAGTTTTTTTAATAATTGGGCTGTCAATGCCGTGTGCCTATCTTGATGATAGTAATAACTGTCTTTGACCAAATTGGCGGTACCATCATCAAAGGTGTATAAGTTTCTAAAATCAATACCGCTGATTAAGGTCTGCACCAAAATAGAATCAAAACTTGCCAAATAAATATCTTCAATATTTTTTAATGCCAATCCTTTTATTTTTAGTGCCAACAAATCAAGCAATATCAATCCAAGATGTTTGCTTTTTTTGAGTACATAGCATTGACCATCTTGACAGCTGTTGATGAGCTCATTGGCATAATGGCGATATTTGGCATTGTCTGACACAAGCAGCATCATGCCATAAAACGACTTCTCGGGATAATGCTCAATGATTTTTTTGGCAACCAATACTTGAAAGGGCGAACTGCAAATCAATAAATTCATCGGCTTTTCTCAACACGTTTGGTCATCACATACAATATTGGCAAAATAACGCTGGCGCCAATAATGCTGGCATAAGGCAGATACACGATGTTGGTGTTTAATAAAGCCATCAATGCCAGCAAATAAACAATGGTTGTTATGAGCGAACAAAAAGAAATCCACTGATTTTTACCATGATAAAACAAATAATTCACCAAAATCAAATAAGGAATGCTCAGCGCTGCCGACAGCAAAAATAATACCACATAATATTTTGCGTGAAAAAACCCATCACCAAACACCCAAACCATCAATGATGACGGAAGTAAATACGCCACAACAGACGGAATTGGCACAATCAATAAAGAAAAAAACGCCCATCGGTGAATTTGTTTTAGCTCAATGCTGTGATTTTTTAGCGCTTCATAATAATAAGGCAACAGTGCTTTATTAAGCGCCATAATCGCCACAGACGCAGCCGACGCAATCATCGCCCCCATCGCATACAAGCCCAATTCTGCTTGGCTAAACCGATGATAAATAAAAATACGGTCCAACTGCCCACGCGCAAACAAACTCAAATGATGCAAGATTAATGGCAAACCAAAACCAAAAATATACAAAAGCGCCAATTTATAGTGTCTGATACTGAATGTTTTTCTTGGTATGGTTTGATGATAAAAAAAATACGCCAAAAAAAATACCAAGACGTTTGATAAGGTCAATGCCAAAAAACGCTTCGCCACCAACTCAGTGTCAAAAAGCTCCAACAAAGCCACGGTCAATACTGCCGACACAACGCCTGACAATAATTGAATGCTCGTATAGGCAAGCGCCTGTTTTTGGCATTGGCGAACGCTTAATTGCACCGCAAGCAAAGACTGAAACACAGACGCCAAAACGATATATGCCAAGATTGCCGATTGATATGCCCAACAAAACAATAACAATACCACGCCCATCAAAAGCGTATAAGCATAACCTGCCTTGATGACCATTGGTAAGGAGCGTTTGCCATAAACATAAAAATAACGCGCCACTGCCCCATCTTGGCACAAACCCAACGCCAACAACAATAATGCCAAATAGGTCTGATAATAAGACAGCTCACCAAAACCATCAACGCCCAATTTACGCGACAAATAAGGCAACATTAAAAAGGGAACGATTTTGGCAAATAATTCCCCCAGCAAATAAATAACGCTGTCTTTAAATAGTTTCATCTAAACAATGTCTGTTTTTTTGAGCTGTGCCCCTTTTTTAATATCCACGTTGGCGATTTTACCCAACAAACTTTCGTAATCATCGGCGCTAAACTCCCCTGTGGCAGGGCGTTTTACCCACAAATTGTCCACCGATAATGTTTCGCCTTGCTTAATGTCTTTGTCTGCCACCACCGACGCAAAAGCAAAATCTTTGGTGGGTTTTTCGCCAGCAATGAGTGCGTCCTTATGACCGCCACGAGCCAATTTCAGGGCATGAGCTCCCGCTTTTAGCTCCTTAAAACTTTCTGGATTCATAGAACAGACAATGTCAGGGCCGGCTCTGTCCATGCGGTCAGTAAAATGACGCTCCAAAATGCTCGCCCCCAGCGCCACCGCCCCCAAACAAGCGTAGTTGTCCAAAGTATGGTCAGACAGTCCCACCACCGCGTCGGGAAAGGCTTGTGCCAGCTCACTCATCGCCCCCAGTCGTACATCTTGATACGCCGTTGGATACACATTGGTGCAATGCAGCAGCGCATAAGGCACGCCCGCTTGACGGATAATCTCCACCGACTTTTTGATGCTGGCGATGGTGTTCATGCCAGTAGACAGGATAATTGGCTTGCCAAAAGACGCGATGAGCTTGATGAGCGGGTAGTTATTGCACTCGCCAGAGCCAATCTTATATGCCTGCACGCCCATGCGCTCCAAACGATACGCCGCCGCCCGCGAAAATGGCGTGCTGATAAACATCATGCCCTTGCTTTCCACATAATCTTTGAGCTTGATTTCGTCCGCTTCGCTCAACGCACAGCGCGCCATAATCTCATAAATAGACACATCAGCATTGCTAGGTATCACCGTCTTGGCTTCGTCCGACATCTCATCTTCTACCACGTGCGTTTGGTGTTTGACGATTTCTGCGCCCGCCTTGTGTGCTGCGTCCACCATCTCAAACGCCGTTTGCAAGCTGCCTTCGTGGTTGATACCAATTTCACAAATAATCAGCGGCTCATGCGCATAACCCACCCAGCGATTGCCAATTTGAAACGCATTATGTTGCATGTTTTGTCCCAACTTTGCCATAAAATAAACGGTTAATTATAGCATTTTTATTGTCAAAATAAATCACCAAAACAACGAACAACACAAAAACCAACAAGGACAACAGATAATAAATCCCCACACCCACAGGCAATTTTTGTAACAGCAATAAAAGCAATATATGCCACAAATAAATGGGCAAAGACACTTCACCAATTTTTACAAGCAATGGCACAGTACATATTTTTTGGTATTGGCAAAGATACAACACCCAAACAATCAATGCAAAATTGGCAATGACTTTGGCAGCTCCTGCCACATAATCCACCTTGGTATAATGACAAACAAACAACGCAACGAACAATCCCAGCAGCGCGTATTTAGAATAAAATGGCAATTTATTTTTATGGTTGGACAACAAAAACCCACAAGCAAAATAAGCAAAAAAATAATAAAACCTTTTATCGCCCAACGCTTGATACAACCAATGATTGCTTAAATGCCATTGTACATAAGTTTCAAAATACAAAGTGGTCAATAAACACAAAACAGCCAAAAAATAAATAATGACATTTAACCGCCTTTGGTACAAATAATAAAAAAATTTCAGATAAACAATAAACAACAACACCGCTGGCACATACCACAAATGATAATAAGGATAAAGCGACAGCATATTTTTTATATTGGCGGTCAATGGCTGATGATGACCAAGCAAAATATAATAAACCACATAAGCCAATAAAAAGGGCACAATCAATCTGTTTTGGTATTTTTTGATGATGTCTTTGATGGGCAACGCCAATAAAGTCGTGCTAATAAAATATCCTGTAACCGCCAAAAACAGCGGCATGTGAAAAAAGTAAATCAACGAACGCACCAAACTTTTGTCAATGCTGCCCACAACGACATGACCAACAATCACCAAAATAATCAAAATGCCTTTGAGTTGGTCAAAACATAAATTACGCGTCTTCATGATTGACAGAACAATACTGATTGGCAAGCCTTAAATCGTCCACACTGTCAATGTCCAATGAATGCTGAGCGCTCATAGGATACAGCGCCAAAGGCTCATTAAAAAAGCGTTTGTTTTGTTTTAAGGTGGTAATGTCATTAAAATAAATCGCCCCATTGGGCACATAAGCCACTGGTAATTGCTGGCGGGGCATTTCTAAATCTGACAAATTATGCACAGGCTGATAACCATCATCTTTAATTATCAGCATTTTATAGGGGTGAGTTTGAGCGTGGCAGGCTGATATGACACTGCCTTGACATTGCTGACGCACAAACAAGCGATGGGCTTCTTGGACATGTGTGACAGTGCGCAGCGGACTGGTGGGCTGCAACAAACAACAAATGCCTTCGTCAATGCCCAACTCATCTAAGGCGTGTATCACCCCATCAATAGAGCTGGCATTGTCGTTGGCCAAATGAGCGGGACGTTTAATAGTGATGACATTGGGATAAGTTTGTGCTTCTTGGATAATTTTATCACCATCGCTAGAAACCACCACATGACTAAAAATACCACTATCCACCGCACTCATAATCGCCCTACCCACCAAACTGACACCCCCAACCAATTGTAAATTTTTTAGGGCAATGCCTTTGGAGTTTTGGCGTGCCAAAATAATCGCAACGGTGTTCATCGGATATTTACCTTTTGTGATGACCATCATAAATCCACAAAACTTTTTTGTAGGTTCATTTGCCAAATATCGGTTGTGTTGATAAATTTTTCAAACAACAACACGCTATTGCCTTGACCAAAATTGGTGTTTGGTGCCAACTTGGGCAAAGACAAGGCCTGACAAATGGCGCTAAGAATGTGTTTGCTTTGATAAGTGCTGTTAATGATACTCTCAGCAAATAAGCGCTTGTTTTGGCGCGTGCCGACATTGACCGTTGGCACACCATAAAAGGGCGCTTCGCGAATGCCCGCGCTAGAATTGCCAATAATAAACTGGGCATGTTTTAGCAGCACCAAAAACGCTTCAAAACGCAGCGATGGGAAACAGCGAAATTTGGGCTTGTTTTTTATTTTATCAATCTGGTGCAATATCGCTTCGGTGCCTGTATCGTTGTTGGGATAAATCACCACATAATTGCGCCCGCTTTGTAGCAGCGCCTGAAAATAATTTTTGGCATATTGCGCCATCTTGTCCACTTCGGTGGTTACAGGGTGAAACAAAGACAAAGCGTATTCATCAAAACCAATCTCATAGTGGCGTTTGACATCAGTCAAGTTGGGCAAATTGACAGACTGCATGACGTCCAAATCGGGTGAACCAATCACAAAAATTTGTGCGTCTTTTTCGCCCATTTGCAATAGGCGGTTTTTGGCATTGTCATTGGCAACCAAATGAATGTGCGACAACTTGCTCACCGCATGGCGAATGGAATCGTCTATCGTGCCAGAGAGCTCGCCACCTTCAATATGGCACACCAAGCAATTGGCCAGCGCCCCCACACTCGCTCCTGCCAACGCTTCTAAGCGGTCGCCGTGCACCACCACCATATCAGGAGCAATCTCCGACACCAAGCGCGACAGCAAACTCACCGTATTGCCAAACACCGAGCTCATCGGCTCCCCACAAAACTGATTGGCCGCCAAATATGTGTGTTGATAGTTTTCTTTGAGCACTTCTAAATAAGTGCTGCCATAGGCTTTCATCATGTGCATGCCTGTGATGACAAGGTGCAACTCCATCGCTGTTGACGCTTCCACAAAATTAAGCAGCGGCTTTAATTTGCCAAAGTCGGCGCGCGTTCCTGTGATAAAAAGCAGCTTTTTCATCTTGCTCCAAACCCTGTCAACATTGTCCAAATTGTTTTTATCATAATCAGCAAATCCAGCGACAAAGAAAAGTTTTTGATATAAAAAAAATCGTGCTCAAGTTTAATCTTGGTTTCATCGCTGTCGCTGGCATAACCATGCATGACCTGTGCCCAACCTGAAATGCCTGGTTTGACGATATGGCGATACGCATAAAAGGGAATTTCTTGGGTAAATTTGGCAACAAAATCGCTCTGCTCTGGACGCGGGCCAATCAAACTCATCTCGCCCTTTAAGACATTGATAAACTGGGGCAGCTCATCAAGGCGCATTTTACGAATGAACCGCCCAAAAGGCGTGATACGCACATCACCAACGCTTGCCATCTTTGCGCCTTGTGCTTCTGATGTGGGTATCATGCTGCGAAATTTGTACATATCAAAGAGTTTGCCGCCTTGACCCACGCGCTTTTGGACAAACAACACCGAGCCGCCCGTATGGCGACTCTCCCACTTAATGCCCAGCGCCACAAGCAGCGCCACAAGCAGCGCCACAGGCGACACCAGCAAGATAAGCAATGTGTCAAGCAAGCGTTTGACCCCCACATAACTTTGTGATGGCAAAAGCGAGCCCAACGTATTTTCGTGCAAATGCGCCATAGAAATGCGCCCTGTCAGCGATTCTTTGACCTGCAGCACATTATAAACGGGCGTGCCCTGTAAGACGATTTGGGTCAAAATGGACTCCCAAGTGCCGTGCAGTCTGTCATCGCTCAAATCCGCCACCACCGCATCAAACACCCTGCCCTTTTGGGGTTGATAATCTATATCCAAACGGTGCCAGCTGACACCATCAATCTGCACAAGCTCCAAACAGCGCCCAATCGGCACATACGCCATCACCAGTTTGTCGCTGACCCGCAAAACATATTGTGACACAAAGAAAAACACCACCCCCACCAACGAACTGACGGTCAAATAGTACACCGAATAAGGCACGCGAAAAATCAGCAGCACCAAGCCTGCCACCAGTGCCACCAAACACAGCACAGGCAACACCATCAATAAGGACTTTTGACCAGGGAATTTGGTGAATTGGTTGAGCAAAAGCACGCACGCTGTCGTTGCCAAAGCGCTCAGCAGCAGACTGTTGATTTGTGTGATGGGCAACAACCCTGCCGCCCAATAACGCCAAAACACCAACACAGCGGGCAATATCACCACCACCAACCACGCACACACCAGACGCACTTCCAAACGATGCCACAATCTTTGCCACATATCCATCATTCCAAGCCACTTGCTGCAGATTGTACAGCACAAATCGGACTTTGTGATGGGTTTTTGGCGATTTTTTGTTGCACAGATGGGCTTGGTTTGGGCACAGGCTGACCAAAACGCGTTTGATGCCATACGCTCAATCTGTCCAAATAAGGCCGATAAATGTGCCACTGTTCGGCGCTGTTTTGGCACAGATTGTCAATCGCCACCTGACAAAAGGTATAAGAGCCAAAAATACACGTCGCCCGATACAGACCATCGGCGCGTTCACTCTCGCCCAGCAGTGCCAAAATCTGTGCTTGCTTAACCAGCATAGACGCCGACAAAAACTGCGTCAGCACCCTATCGCCGAGCTTGGCTTGCGCTTGTAAAGTGGTCTTATCTTTGGCAATGGGCATGATTAAAAACCAGTTCAATTCTTTGTACTTTTTGTAACCAATCACATCGGGCAAGTTGTGATAAGCGGCAACTTTTTTGTCTTGGGGCACTTTGCTGTTGCGCACCAGATACGCCATCTGCCGATATGCCTGATAATGCCCGATATAAAAGACGCTGCCCACAAACAGCGCCACCGCCGTCATGGCTGATGGATAACTGACATTGATAGGCAAGACAATCTTACTTTTATCCAGCAGCGCCACAAAAAACACCGCCACCATCAGGTACTTTAGATACCATAGCGGATATTCACTAAGCGAATACAAAGCAATGATGCCAAGCACGCCATAAGCAAGCGCCAAATGGTGCGGCAAACTTAGACGCAAGTTTTTGAGTATCAGCCATGCAAACAGCAGCAGCAGCACCAACCCCACCACGCCAAATTCTGCCATCATCTGAGCGATAAGGTTGTGTGTATGGTTGGCAGACGTGAACCAGTGAATTTCTTCGGCGTGTTGTAAGCCAAAGTGGTTCATGGTGTCAAAGCCGTTGCCCAAAATGGGATTTTGAAAAAAAGCCATGCTGGCTTGCTCTAGCAGCGATGTGCGTAAATGCAAGCTGTTTTCGCCAACCATGCGCCCCACTGCCGATGTCTTGACATCAAGACGATGATTCATCAGCGCCGTGCCCAGCTGATACCCCACCATCACGCACAACCCAAACAGCACACTGGGCAACAGTCGCCGCCTTGGGCTGCCCTGATACAACACGCCACTGCCAAGCGCCACCAGCGCCAAAATCAACCCCGCACGACTGGCAGAAAACCCCAGTCCCATGCCCAAAAAGCACAGCAGCAATGCCAAAATCAACCAGACGCCTTTGTGTCTAACGCGATAATGATGAACAAAATAGACCGCCGCCGCCATGCCCATACAACCGACAAATGCCGCTTGGTTGACCTGAGCGACATTGCCCACAAGACGGTTGCCGTTGGGTCTAAACACCAGCGAGCCCATCAAAGGCTTGACATGCAGCGCCTGCACCAGCTGACTGGCAACGGTCGCCAGCGCCGCAAAAAACAGCACCAACGCAAAAAAGTGCGCCGCCCTTTGGCGCTGACGGTCGTCTAGCTGAGCCACCGCCAACGACAAAAACCCCATCAGCAGCAAGCCACCACTGGGAAATAACAAACGGTCGGCATAAGCCGTTTCAAACAACCACGGCTGAATGGCAACCAGCAGCGCCAGAGCCCACCACAACAAAGTGCTGTATGAAACGACCTTGACACGACACAGCAAAAAAAACAGCGCCAGTGCCACACACAGTATCGCCGACACAAACAGCCCGATGTACAAACCATAACTTGGCAAATAATGCTGAATGCTCACCACTCCCCAAAGGTAAGCAAAACACAATAGCGCACAAAATGTATCAAACAAGGCAGGTTTTATGTTGGTGGTCATACAAAACTGGCTCGGCTGGCTAACTGATGGATAAAAGCGGCATTATAACAGTTAATCATAAGAAACATAATAATGTCCGCCACTTGATAAATCAAAACCAACATCACCGCCCCTACTGGTTACTACATGGACGCAAAAAACGACACTATTGGGCTAATTACAGTCATCAAAGCAGAGTGAAATCATGAAAAAACACAACTGTAGCTAAGGGCTGATTATTTTGATGGTTTTAGTGATGTACTCCCCCTGCTAAAGTAAGGGGAGTACTGCCACACCATCCACGCTTCCAACAGATAACCAGCGCAATTCATCGCTGCAAATATCTTCTGCCGTGATTAAAAAAGGGTCGGTAAATATTCTGCTGGCAAGTTCAAAGCTGATACCATGTTTTTGCTGGTTGATGGCGTTGTTATTTTCATCCCATTCAAAAATCATCTGATAGCCTGTAACTACATTTTTGTAATTATCATAGCAGTTTTTAAGGGTGATAGTAAAGCGTGTAATAAAAAACAAAAAAGGGCATCATCGCCCCTTTTACCGCCATCATCAACATTCTATCAGCTCATAAATCCGCAATGCCAACTACCACCACCATCTAATTCACACATGGCTGTAATCGTTCTGGCATTTGGTTCATAGGCTTGAAAATCAAATGGCAGCGGCACTTTATGAGTGGCGACCACTTGATTAAAAAACAATTTGACAGCTTGTGTGGGTGAAAGCCCGTAGCCTGCCAGAATTTGGGTGGCTTCGGCTCTTAAATTTTCATCAATGCGGACATTAAAATTCATGGTAGTCATGGTTTGCCTTGTGTTTCGCCAACTATTTGCCATAAAATTGCAAAATAAACTGATTGCAAAATCAATATAAAACTATTAAAAAGCCAACAATACACCGACCTTATAACCATCTCATCACCAAGGACGCAAATCTACTAACACAATTATATCTACCTATTAACCCTGTAAGAAAAAATTCGTGCAAATGCACATGCACATGCACCAATCAATTCTATAAATATTTTTAGCAATTATAAATTAAGCACAGATTGTAAAAATCAAAAGGCTCATTTTAATTACAATTTCTAGGTTTATACTTTTGCTCAACTCCAACAGAAGTAACACAAGACCATTGACCGTCTGAATTTCTGTGCAATTGCACTTGCTCACCCAAAATCACACCACTCACATTGATCAATACACAACTCAAGGCAGGTTGCGAATTATTATTAATATCAGGAGCATTTACTCCATATACACATATATTTGAATTTGCGCCCGCCAAAAACATATTGGATACAGTAAATTCATTGCTCTCCGCCCCATCATTCATAATCAATTCATATCTAGTTCTCGCTCCGTTAATCTCAGCAAGAGCAGTAGCAATCTGTGTACGTGCCACATAAGTTTGATACTGCGGTACAGCAATAGCAGCAATAATGCCAATAATTGATATAACTATCATCAGCTCTATCAATGTAAAACCCCGTTGTTTTTGAAGCATATTTAACCTTATTACATACTTAATTACATACTTAAAAAGAACTTTTACTCACTTCAAGAACCATACCAATATTTGGGTTTCACATTAATTTTTATAAAAATATGATTTTATTATTATCATAGTGTACCAATAAAATTAGAAAAGTGGGAAATATTCCCACTTTTTTATCAAACAACCATTTATGGATTAACGACATCCGTTTGGACGATATTTCATTTCAGCAGTTGTTGCACAGGTCCAAGTACCCTCGGCATCACGAGACCAAGTTAGAGTTGCACCTGTACCACTTGGTTGTAGAGCAGAAGCTGCCGAGTTACCAAATGTAGCTACAATAGTTGCAACACCTGTGTTAGCAAGGGTGGCTTGCGGATAGCCAGTACCTGCTGGTGCAGCAGTACCAGAACCTTGCACTGCACCTGTCACCAAGTTAGAACCAGTAGCATCAAGCGTACAATCATTTACAGCACCCGCAGTGCCGTTTGGCAAGTTAGAGTGAACAGTACCAAAACGACCATTGTTTACACAATCATCAATAGCAGTTTTAATACTAGCAGTTTCATTCATCACACGGCTTACTTGTGAACGAGCGATATAGTTTTGGTATTGTGGAATTGCAATCGCCGCCAAGATACCGATAATCGCCACAACAATCATCAATTCAATTAGGGTAAAACCTTTTTGAGCGTTCATAACGAACTCCTTTGTTTAAATGGGCAATCGCCCGTTGCTGTTTTGTCTTTGATTAAGTCGGAATTCATTTATCTGTCTGTTTAGACTGTTTAAGATTGTCTTCCGCTTATACCCACACCGTTGCAGGTGCTATGCCAACTTTTTATCAAATTTTTATAAAACTGGATAAAAACCCCATTATTTTTTATTTATTCAAATTACTTTGAATAAAAATCAATCAATATACAGAGTGTTTGTCAAAAAGTTGTTTATTTTTTTAGCAGTTATTTACAAACGTCTGAATATACATCGGTAATTGACTGCAACAACATTCTGCTTGTGATTGATTTTTAATGACAATTTTTGTCAATAATGTTGTTTTTGTGTTATTTGGCAAATGAACGTTTTTATCATTTGCCAATATCACCATCATGGACAACCATTTATCAACATTGTCAAAAGTCAATATCTTATGCTATGTATTCTAATTCATTTAACACAGAATTGATATACTTTTTTTGTTAAAAGAGAAACGCTTGTCTTTTTATTTTTTTATTATATTGTTATCGTCGCGCATATCCCAAAGAAAAACCCCAGTTTTTACTGGGGTTATATTTACTTTTATTTAATATTTTTGGTCTTCGCTCACTTTTTCTTCGGCTGTTTGAGTTTGACCACCAGCGACCGCTTCGGCAGTGTTGGTGGCGGCTTTGTCTACGGCTTGGGCAGTGGCAGTGGCGGCATTGCTGACCGCAGTAGCAGCGTCAGTGGCAACGTCTTGGGCGGCGGCTTCAGCTTCGCTGGCGACCACTTGGGTGGCGCTGGCAACGTCTTTGACCGCGGCGTCTGTGGCAGTGGCGACATCGTCTTTGTTATTTTTGCTGCATGCCACCAAAACACACGCGACAGTCAAAGCAACAAGAAATTTGGCTTTCATATTTTATCCCCAATCATCTGTTGTGATACACACATTCGCTTTAGTTTAGCAGATTCACTTATCCCAAACCACACATATAACAAAAAAGTAACAAAATACGCTTGGTCGCCATGGCTTGGGACAGCGTGCTTAGGCGCTTTGTAGAGCTGCGATGGCGGGCAGTGCCTTGCCTTCTACAAACTCCAAAAACGCCCCGCCGCCCGTGGACAGATAATCCACCTTATCTGCCACCCCATATTTATCAATGGCGGCTAGGGTGTCGCCACCGCCTGCGATACTAAAACCTGCGCTGTCGGCGACCGCTTGGGCGATGATTTGGGTGCCCTGCCCAAAGCTGTCCACTTCAAACACGCCCACAGGCCCATTAAATAAGATGGTTTTGGCGGTCAAAATATGCTTGGCAAGCTCTGTGGCGCTCTGTGGGGCGATGTCCAAAATCATCTCATCGTCAGCGATGTCGTCCACCGACTTGACGACGGCGTCTGCCTTGGCAAGCGAGCCCAAAAAGTCGTCAAAGTCAATCTGCGATTTGCTCGCCACCACCACAAACTTGGGCAATAAAATGTGTGTTTTTTGCATGATGGCTTTGGCGGTTGCCACCAAATCGGCTTCGTACAAGGACGCGCCAACATTGACCCCCGTCGCCACCAAAAAGGTGTTGGCAATGCCCCCACCGACCAAAATGCTGTCGCAAAGCGCGGCTAGACTGTTTAGCACGTCCAGTTTGGTTGAAACCTTGGAGCCACCAACAATCGCCAATACAGGTTGTTCAGGATTGTCCAGCGCTCTTGATAAGGCGTTTAGTTCATCGGTCAAAAGATTGCCCGAGCACACGGGCTTGCCTGCGCTTATACAGGCGCGAATCACCCCTTCGGTAGAAGCCTGCGCGCGGTGCGCCGTGCCAAAAGCGTCCATCACAAAGACATCGCACAAATTGGCATACTGCGCCGACAACTCTGCTGAATTTTTCTTTTCGCCGACATTAAAGCGCACATTTTCTAAGAGCACAAGCTCGCCTGCGCCGACAGACACCCCATCGGTCAAATAATCGCGACTAAACCCAACTGGCACGTCCAATTTGTCCGCCAAATAAGTCGCAATCGGCGCCAGAGAATACTTGCTTTCAAACACCCCTTCGGTGGGTCTGCCCAAATGCGAACAGACAATCACCCCAGCGCCCGCATCCAGCGCGTATTTGATGGTGGGCAGCGCCGCCTGCAGACGCACATCACTACCAATCACACCGTCTTTGATGGGCACATTTAGGTCTTCGCGGATTAGGACGGTCTTGTTTTTTAGGTTGATGTCTTGTAATTTGGCAACTGTCATGGCATTTTTCCTTAGGAACTGACAAAATTTGTCAATATTGTAGCATAAATGGGGCTTAATACCAATTTTGTAGCAATTTTTGCCACAACTGACATTTTTCGGCAATGGTGTCGCTAGAATGACCCATAATGTCAGCCGTGATGGCAATATATGTCAGTGGCGCGCCGTCCAAACTTTCTTGCAACACTGGTGCGTTATCCAAAGTAATGCCACCAATCACACACAAAGGAAAGCCCAAGTCGCTGGCACGTTTGAGCATGGGCACTGGCACAATCTTGGCTTTGGGCTTGGTGATGGACGCAAACACCGTTCCCATCGCCCCATAACTTGCCCCATCTTTTTTGGCTTCTTTAAACAACGCGATGTCGCTGTGGCAGGTGCGCCCAATCACCACATCATCGCCCAAAATTTGCCGAGCCACACGCACGCTGCCATCTCTTTGTCCCAAATGCAGTCCCGTACAAAAATGCGACGCCAACTCCAAATTGTCATTGACCACCACATCCACACCATATTTGTCCGCCAAACTGACAAGCAGTTCGGTCTCTTGGTACAAAGTAACCAAATCGTATTGCAAAAAGGTGCTTTTGCGACGGATTTGTAGCAGCGACACCGCCCCTGTGTCCAAGGCGCGTTCTAATTTGTCCAGCAAAGTGTCAATCACATCGTCATTGGTCAGCAAATAAAGTTTGGGGGGCTGTTTTTTCATGCGTCATTCCATCAGGTCATTGCCCATCAATTTTCTTGCTATCTTATCAAAAAACACAAAAAAACAAAAAGACCCAGCAATGAGCCTGATGGCGAACACTGCTGAGCCTTTGTTAAGTCAGCTGGGTTTTGGTACTAATTTAAAAAAGCCAGCTGGGTTAAGATGTTTTCAGCGTCGTTCCAGCGGTTGTTTGACGCGCTTGCTCCTAGCAGCACCACCACCGCAGGGCGATTATTGACGTGGGTTTCCATCACCACACAATAGCCCGCTTCACGGATATAGCCTGTTTTTGAAGCGCCAATAGGATAACTGCCCGAACGCACCAAACGGCTGGTGTTGTTGGCTTTGTAGGTGCGCGAACCAGAGTTATAATTATTGATATAAAAATCATAACTTTGGGCGGTAGAGAAATTGCGCACCATCTGATAACGTGGGTCGCTATTGACCGCGCGCATCATTTTGATTAGGTCGTTGGCTGACGACACATTGCGCGGATTTAGTCCTGATGAATCGCTAAAACTGGTCTGGCTCATGCCCAAGCTATAGGCTTTGTGATTCATTGCCGAGATAAAAGCGTCATAGCCACCTGGGTAGGTGCGCGCCAAAGCTTTGGCAGCAGGATTTTCTGATTTCATCAACATCAGCAAAATAAATTCCGAACGACTCATGCGGTCGCCCGCGCGCAAATTGGTGCTTGCCTTTTTTGCCCCCACCAAGTCTGAACCAATCAACGTAATCTCTTCGCGCATGTCCAAATTGGCGTCCAGCAGCACCATGGCAGTCATCACCTTAGTGATAGAAGCAATAGAACGCTTGCTATTGACATTTTTTTCGTAAATGGGCTGACCTGTTTGCAAATCAAACACCGCCACCGCCGCCGAGCTGGGGCGCAGCGCCAAACGGTCTAAACCAAATCCTTGGGTATAAGCATCACTATAAGTGCTGTATGGGTTGGTGGCACTTTGGGCTGGCTGCGTATAAGCTGGCGCACTATAAGCACTAAACCCAGCTGGCTGATAGGTGGTTGTTTGACTATAAGTGTACGTGGGTTGGTTGGGGATTTCTTGCACCTTGACCGCTTGCATATTTTGGGCGTCGCCCCTGCCAATATAAACAACTTTTTGTTGGCTGTTGTCCAGCAGCAATGCTTGGGCTGCCGACGCATAAAACGACATCAACGCAACACCAACGCACGCTCCAATGCGCTTATTTGTACAAATGTTCATCATAAACCTACCTTCTTTTGGGGTGAATGTTCACCAACCACACTTAAGCACCTTTGGTTGTCTTGGGTGCACAAAAACCATTAACAAACCGCCCAACGAACCGCAAAATCAATCACACTTATCTTTTGTATTGTAGCATGTCAATTTTGCTTTTGTTTGTCGCAAGCAAAATAAATGGATACAAATTGTAAGGATTTATATATTAAGCCAATTATTTGCCATTTCTCTTTCAAATATTGCCCATTTATATTGCTGATTGATATTATCACTCATCTGTTTTTCACCATCGGCTTGATACTTATGTTCATAAATCATACTCATCATTGGTCAAATTGTGATAAAATTACAAGTGCAATTTTTGCACCCAATACAATTAAAGTAACCTTTTATTACTTTAACACCAACCCAACGGTAGCACAATTATGACAATTAAAATATTGGTGGCTGACGACCATGATTTGGTACGCACAGGCATTAGCCGAATGCTTTCTGATGACCCCAACATTAGCGTGATTAGCGAAGCCAGTTGTGGCGAATCGGCAGTTGCCAACGCACGCAAACTGCGCCCTGATGTGGTGCTGCTTGACGTTAATATGCCCAATATTGGCGGCGTGGAAGCCACCAAGCGCATCAAACAAATTGACGACAACATCAAAGTGCTGGTTGTCTCTAGCTTGACCACACAGCCTTATCCCACCATGCTCCTAAAAGCAGGGGTCAATGGCTACATCACCAAAGGCACGCCCATTGACGAAATGATACGCGCCATCAAAAAAATCCACAGCGGCGGCAAATACTTCAGTCATGAAGTTGCCGAACAACTCGCCCAAAGCGTGCTAGATGATGCCCCCAGCCCCCTAGACGTCTTGTCCGAACGCGAAAAACAAGTGCTGATGATGGTGGTGAATTGCCAAAGCGTCCAAGAGATTGCCGACAGGCTGTTTGTCAGCGCCAAGACAGTCAATACTTATCGCTACCGCATTTTTGAAAAATTGGGTGTGGACAGCGATGTCAAACTCACCCATCTTGCCATACGTCATGGCTTAATTGACCCCAAATAACACAAACTTAACTTATCCATTTTACCCATTGACCCCAAAATAATAATCATGTATAAAACCACCAAACTTTATATTCAGCAATGTCAATTTTTTCTTAAAACACTTTGGTTTCGCTCTGCCAATGTCTCCACCGAAACGCCCGCTTCGGACGAGCGCGTAAGACAATTTGGGCTGATTTATAGCGTCTATCGCTTTGTGGTGGGTACGTTTTTATTGCTTGTCAGCTACTCGGTTGCCAAAGCCCAAATAGACACCTTGCCCAGTTTTTCTGAAGCGGTGATTATCAGCGCCTATTTATTGGTCAGTTTATTTTTATTGTTGCTGTTTTATGTACTTAATCATTACCCAAGACGACAATTATTGCTTGGTTTTTTTGTTGATGTGATATTTTTGACTGCTTATTCTCTACACGGTTCAATCAGCGATTTACAAATCGCACTTTTATACATGATTATTGTCTCAGCCAGTTTTGTTTTATTGCTTTTATCTCGTGCGGTGGTGGTGATGGTGTTTACCATCATTGCCATTTTGTACCAACAATTTGCTCATACCTTTGCTGTCAACCACACCCAACTGACCCTAAGCGACAGCATACTGCTGTGTTTTTGTTTGGTGGCGGTGGGCTTTGTCAGTTGGTCCATATTTCAGCGCCTTGCCATCGCCGAAAAACTGCTGCTTGATGAAGCCACCAAAGTAGAAAAACTCAACACCGTCAACGAAGCGGTGGTGCGTAACATGGTCAATGGCATTTTGGTGCTTGACCAAAACCGCGACATCGTCATCATCAATGAACCCGCCCAAAAACTGCTGCGCCTGCCAACAGATGCCCAAGCCTGCAGCACGCCCGCCAAGATGCTTGAGCTGGCACGCACCATCGTCAAAGAGCATCCCGACTTAATTCACTGGTATCGTGCCATTGACGCCAACATCGCCACATCGTTTGTGTATGATTTAAAACCGAGCATTGACAATCCATCAGACAAATTGCGCATTAACAGCAAGCCACTGACCAACTACGGACAAATGCTTGTCATAGAAGACATCAGTCGCGAACAAAGCCAAGCACAAACCCTAAAACTTGCCAGCCTTGGCGGACTGTCTGCCAGCATTGCCCACGAAATCCGTAACCCCCTAGGGTCAATCAGCCAAGCCATTCAGCTGCTGCTAGAATCCACCAACCTAGACGAAGAAGACATGGAGTTTTGTCAAATCATAGACGCCAACGCCCAGCGCGTCAATAACATCATTGAGAGCATTTTGAGTTTGTCGCGTCAAGAAAAACCCAATCAAGAGCCCATCAAAATCTATTACTGGCTCAAGGACTTTATCACCCAACATTATGCCAAAGAGTCCATTTTTATCAACTTGCCCGACCAAGACGAAAACATCAACATCTATTTTGACCACAATCATCTTGAACAAATCATGGTCAATCTGGTGAACAATGCCCTGCACCATACCGTCAAACTGCCCGAGCAAGCCGACGTGGAACTCAAGCTCACCGCCAATAATGACAATGTCTTTATTGACATCATTGACAACGGTCAAGGCATCAGCGAAGAGTCCATCTCGCGGTTGTTTCACCCATTTTTTACCACCAGCAAAAAAGGCACAGGGCTTGGTTTGTATTTATCACAATCCTTTAGTGAAGCCAACAATGCCAAAATTCGCTATCTCAACCACGCAAGAAGCTGTTTTCGCCTAATCACACCGCGCCTGTTGCCCACACCAGAGAGCGATTTGTTATAAAGTCTTTTTTTCAGTTTGTAACCAATGTTGGGCTTTGGCTAAAAATGCTTTATAATAGGTGCAGCACTTACAACATCTACGGTAATCACAGAGAATATTCACATCATGCAAAATAAACCCATTGCGCTCATTATTGATGACGAAGCCGACTTATGTCGCTTGATGCAAATCACCCTGAACAAAATGAATATTGACAGTGATGTTGCCTATGATATTGGCACAGCAACTGAATTTTTGGACAGCAAAAGCTATGATTTGTGCTTGACGGACTTGGCACTGCCTGACGGCTCAGGACTTGATTTGGTGCGCAAAATCGCCGATGAAAGCGACACGCCCGTTGCGGTGATTTCAGCCCACGGCGATTTGGACATTGCCATAGAAGCACTCAAGCTGGGCGCTTTTGATTTTGTCAATAAGCCATTGCAGTTGCCACGCCTAAGAACTTTGGTGGAGTCTGCCCTAAAAATCCGCGCAGACATTCGCGCCGATGCGCTGCATGCCGAAGCCGAAGAGCTCAAAAAAAAAGCCAAAAAATTGAGTGAGCCCAAAAAGGCAAGCCAAAAGTTCATCAAACACCCCATTTCGCCCAAAAGTCGCGACGAAGAGTTGCTAGACACCCGATTGATTGGTGAAAGTGCGCCCATGCAGCATTTGCGCGCCACCATCAAAAAGCTCGCCCGCTCACAAGCGCCTGTGTTTTTGTGGGGGGATTCTGGCACTGGCAAAGAAGTCGTCTCACAACTCATTCACGACCTAAGCCCACGTCGTGATGGCAGTTTTGTGCCCGTAAACTGCGGCGCCATTCCCAGTGAGCTGATGGAAAGCGAATTTTTTGGGCACAAAAAGGGCAGTTTTACAGGAGCGGTCGCCGACAAAATCGGGCTGTTTCAACAAGCCGATGGTGGCACGCTGTTTTTGGACGAAGTTGCCGACTTGCCTTTGGGCATGCAAGTCAAACTGCTGCGCGCCATTCAAGAAAGAACCGTACGCGCGGTTGGCGACACCAAAGAAGTGCCCGTAGATGTCCGTATTTTGTGCGCCACACACAAAGATTTGGCAGAGCTGGTGTGCAAAGGCGCCTTTCGTGAAGACTTGTTTTATCGCATCAATGTCATTGAAGTCAGGCTACCCACACTCAATGAACGGCGCAAAGACATTCCCCAACTTGCCAAACATTTTTTGTCGCTGATTGCCAAAGATTGGCAGCTTACAGACATTCATCTGACACCAAATGCCGTAAACGCCCTAAGCCAGCACAATTACAAAGGCAACGTTCGTGAACTGCGCAACATCTTAGAACGCGCTGTTACGCTCAGCGACAGCAATTTGATAGACGCACACCATTTATCCTTGAACAGCCAACACACTCACAACTTTTTGGAATTTGACGAACTAAAAAACAGCACCAAAGCGAACATCAGCAACAATCCGTCGCCGTCTCCTTATTATAACAATCGCAGCATTTATGCCACCCCATCTGCACCCACAAAGACAGACATACAAATCCACTCACCGATTTATGGCAGTCAAAAGATTCAAGAAGTCAGCGGCACAAACCAAACGGCAGACAACCCAAACAAAGCCTTGCCCAAAGAAGGCTTGACGGCTTATTTAGAAGAATTAGAAAGACAAATGATTCTTGCCGCCCTACAAAAAACCAACGGCAACAAAAGCCAAGCGGCGCAACTGCTGGGCATTAACTTTCGCTCACTGCGCTACCGCATGGACAAACTCAAACTAGAGAACAATGAGTAAATGGCTTTGTGCTTTGTTTATCACCTAGAACCCACCTACAGGGTCAAACTTGATGCCTGTTTCTAGTTTGCCTTGGCTCATCAACAACAACGACTGCTGCAGCCAGTCATCATCGGTCAGACGTGTCGCCACATTGATGGGCGCTGTTTTGTCAAAGACCACATCAGGAACAACGCCCACACCATCAATCTTAGCGTCTTTTGCCGTCAAATAATGCGCGGTTGTCAGCTTAACCGCCTGATTGTCGCCAATGGGTATCACCGACTGTACCGAACCCTTGCCATAACTGGTTTCACCTACTATCAATGCCCGCTTTTGGCTTTGCAGACTGCTTGCGAGCACTTCAGCGGCCGAAGCCGAATAACGGTTTTGGAGTACCATCACTGGCAGTTCGTTGAGCAGTGGCGAACCTTCGGTATTGAGCACCCGCTCCACACCACTGCGCCCCGCAACTTTGGTAACCACCTGCCCTTTCATAAACAGCGACACCACTTTCACTGCCGATTCTAGCACCCCACCAGGATTGTTGCGCACGTCCAAGATGATGCCCTGAATGGGTGTGCTGGCATAGGCCAGACTGTTGAGTATCTGTTCGCGCGTGTTATTTTGAAAGACTGGCAGTTTGATGACCGCCACGCCATCATACATTGATGTTTCAATGCTGCTTTTTAATACTTGCGTGCGCTGCAAACTGGCCGTGCGTTTAGAACGCCCCGCTCTTGAAAACACCACATCTACTTGTGTGCCTGCAATGCCGTTTAGCAACTGTACCACGTCTTGATAACTGTGGCTTTGTGTCAATTTGATGTCGCCGATTTGGTGCAGATAATCGCCCACTTTAATGCCTGCTTTTTGGCTGGGCGAATTGTCCCCAACCGACGTTACCACCCAGTGAGCGTCATTGTCTTGCCACACCGCCGACATGCCCACATTGGCAATGTTGCCTGCGGTAAAAGACTGCAAATTGGCAAAGGCTTCTGCGTCCAAAAACTCAGCATTGCGGTCAAGTTTGGTGAGCATGCCACTCATGGCATTTTCAAAAAGTTTTTCGTCATCAATGTCATAAACATAATCTCGGCGCACCAAATCAATCACCGAAACAAATGTCTTGAGCGTATTTGGCGAAATGGCGTTAAGCGGCACGCGTCCTTGGTGCAGACCTTCGGTATTGTGCAAGGTGTTTGGCTGACTGCCCAACGCTTCCAGCGGCTGACTGACGCTTTGTACAATGACAACAGACTTGTCTTCAACTTGGGCATAAGCCACCGATGCCAAGCCCAACGTGCACGCCACACCACAAGCAAGTAAAAATTTTTTATACATAACTACCGCGCTACCAACAAGCTCTCGCCCGTCATTTCGCTGGGCTTTTGTATGTCCATCAAATGCAAAATGGTTGGCGCCACATCGCACAATTTGCCGCCATCGCGCACGCTGCACGCTTTGTCGCCCACATAAATAAACGGCACAAGATAAGTGGTGTGTTGGGTATGTAGTTGTCCACTTTCATAATCGTGCATTTGTTCGCAGTTGCCGTGGTCGGCAGTAATCAGCAAATGCCCATTCATCTGGCGCACCGCTTCTGCCACTTGTCCGATACATACGTCCACCGCTTCTATCGCTTTGACCGCCGCTTCAAACACGCCTGAATGCCCCACCATATCACCGTTGGCATAATTGACAATCAACACATCAAATTCCCCTGACAAAATGGCGGCTTTTAACTTGTCAGTAACTTCAAACGCGCTCATCTCAGGTTTTAAATCATAAGTTTTGACATCAGGACTGTTGACCAAAATGCGCTGCTCACCATCGTAGAGCGCTTCGCGCCCACCACTAAAGAAAAAAGTTACATGGGCGTACTTTTCGGTTTCGGCAATGCGCAGCTGAGTTTTTTGTTGGTTTTGTAAGTATTCGCCCAACGTGTTTTTTAGGCTGGTTGGATAATAAGCAATGCTGGTTTTGTCGTTGGCTGCCAATTCGTCAGAATATTTGGTGAGCATCACATAGGCCGACAACGCTGGCGACACTTTGCGCTCAAAACCTGCAAAATCTGCCGCCACAAAGGCCTGCGACAGCTCGCGCGCGCGGTCGGCACGAAAATTCATAAAAATCACCCCATCATTATCACAAATGACCCCATTGTCATCAATGATGGTAGCTTGGACAAATTCGTCAGTTTCACCCGCCTGATACGCCAGCTCAACCGCTTCTTTGGCACTGGCAGCTTCGCGCACGGCTTTGGCTTGGGTTAATAGGTCATAAGCGGCTTGCACCCTGTCCCAACGCTTGTCTCTGTCCATCGCAAAAAAGCGCCCAATGACGCTGGCAACCTTGACTTCGGCTTGATAATCGTCGCTAAGTTTTTGTAAATAATCTTCCAAATCAGACATATAGCCATCTGCCGATTGTGGTGGGGTGTCGCGACCGTCCAAAAATGCGTGCACATATACTTGACCAGCGTTTTGCTCCAATGCCAGTTTTGCCATCGCTTTGATGTGTTCAATGTGCGCGTGCACGCCACCATCAGACACCAAACCCAAAATATGCACCGCGCCTTCGCTGGCAACCGTGTCTTTGACCGCTTGCACCAAAGCGGCATTGGCAAAAAACTCGCCCGTATTGATGTCGTTCATGATGCGCGTGGAGTCTTGAAACAAGATACGTCCCGCACCAAGATTCATGTGCCCCACTTCAGAGTTGCCAAACTGCCCATCAGGCAAGCCCACGTCCATGCCCGACCCTGAAATCAACCCATTGGGACAAGTGGCAACAAGTTTGTCTAAGTTAGGGGTATGCGCCGCCAACACCGCGTTGTCTTTGGGGTCTTCGCGATGTCCCACACCATCTAAAATCATCAATACATAGGGGGTTTTTTGTGTCATAACCATTCTCTTTGGTACATAATTACTGCGCCATTTTAGCACAATTTATCCGCCCATAACCACCCATCACCGACATTCTATTACTTGCAGTTTTTGCCAAAAGTTATTATAATAAGCGTACTGGAGTGTTCGCCAGTAAAGTGTATATCCCGAGCCGATACGCATATTTTAGGATAATATTTCTACCATTTTGTTTGAGTATGCCTGCGCCTTTGGTGTTTTCAGGAAACCAGAACGACTGGTGATGTTATCCGCCTTGGACTTTACGGTTCATGGTTTCCCTTTACAGCGACACTTTGGTACTCAATTTTAAAAAACATTTGACAAAGCAACAAAACCCTGTATAATACGCAACATAAAGCCGAGCGCTATACTTTTCCCCAATAGCTCAGTCGGTAGAGCATCGGACTGTTAATCCGTGTGTCCCTGGTTCGAGCCCAGGTTGGGGAGCCATATTTAAGAAGCCTTTCATTGAGTTGAAAGGTTTTTTTACGTCTTGATTTTTTTAAAATCAACCTTATCATAAGCACCAACCACCCCATTTATTATAAGGAAGTCTTTTTGAGCATCAGTCGCACTCTAAATCTTGAACTCACCACAAAACAACTGCGCACACTGCTTGGCGAATACAACAAGCACATCAAATACCTACAAGAACGCCTAACCATCACCATCATTAACCGCCAAACCAGTTTTATCTTGACGGGCGATTTGGACGCGGTAGAACGTGGCGAATTTATCTTGGGCAAACTTGCCGAGCTTGCCTGCCAAAGCGATGACATCAGCAGCGAAGAGTTGCATTTGCTGACACAATCCAGCTTTGCCAGAGAAACAGAAGCCCAAGATGTGCCGTCCATTGACGTCAGTTTGCGCACCCGCAAGGGCAAAATCGTGCCGCGCGGACGCAACCAGTCGCAGTACGTCAAAAAAATCCTACTCTCTGACATCTCATTTGGGGTGGGTCCTGCTGGCACAGGCAAAACCTATCTGGCGGTGGCGGTGGCGGTGGACATGCTAGAACGTGGCGAGATTGAACGGATACTTTTGGTGCGCCCTGCGGTAGAAGCGGGCGAAAAATTGGGCTTTTTGCCAGGGGATTTGACCCAAAAGATTGACCCTTATTTGCGCCCTTTGTATGACGCACTCTATGAAATGCTCGGCTTTGAAAAGGTGGGCAAATTGATTGAACGCCAAATCATTGAAGTCGCCCCCCTTGCCTACATGCGTGGGCGCACGCTCAACAATTCCTTTGTCATCTTAGATGAAGCCCAAAACACCACCCCAGAACAGATGAAGATGTTTTTGACGCGACTGGGCTTTGGCTCTCGTGCGGTAATTACTGGCGACATCTCACAGGTGGATTTGCCACGCGGACAAAAGTCAGGTTTGGCGCAAGCATTGAACATCTTGTCGGGCATTGACGACATTCATATCACCTATTTTAACAGCAAAGACGTGGTGCGCCATCATTTGGTACAAAAAATCGTTGAAGCCTATGACGCCCAAGAAGCCATAGAGCAAGCCCAAGAAGCCCAAGAAAAAGAAGCGCGCCGCCAAGAACGCCAGCAACGCGAATTAAGCCGCACGCTAGACACGCTTGCCCTGCTCCAAGCCCAGCAGCAAAAGGGTCAGCACAATGAATGATGTTTGTTTAAGTTTTGCCAAGCGCTCAGAGCAAGCAAGCAGCGCTTATGACCACAAACGGCTGATGGACATTTTTTGTCATGGCTTGGCGGTGCTAAATGACAAAATTTTTCAAGGTCTGACATTACCCAACTATCCGTTTGATGACGATTTTGGCATTGACGATTGGCAGCAGCTTGACAAAACGCTGGACATTTATGTTTGCGATGACACCGAAGGCAGGGCACTCAACCTAGACGCGCGCGGCAAGGACTACGCCACCAACATTTTGTCCTACCCCAGCGGCCTGCCAAGTGAGCTGCTTACCGCCATGCAAGAGATACCGCTGGGTGAGCTGGTGATTTGTCATGATGTCTTGGTGCGACAAGCTGCCGAACAAGGCAAAAGTTTTGCTGACCATCTGACCCATCTTGTGGTGCATGGCGTGTTGCACCTGCTGGGCTTTGACCACGAACTGGGGCAAGATGAGCAAGAACAAATGGAAAGTTTGGAAATTGAGATTTTGGCAAGGTTGGGTGTGGGCAATCCTTATGACTGAGCGCCCAAAATGCTGTGTGGCTATTTTTCCAAATTTGCCATCGTCTTTGACTAACGCCACCACCCTAATGTTCCACTGCGCTTAGCCATGTCATACAAGGTGTATTGCTCTGGGTGCTTCTTTGCTGATTTGGCAAACCAAAGTACCATCAGGAAGTATCACACCGCTTTTCTTGCACAAATCGCCACTTCTTTTGCTATTGTTGTAATAAATTCATTAGTAAGCACATGCTTTTTAAAGCATTTTTTATTTAATTGCCAACTTTTTGCAAAATACCATCCAAACCTTCAATCTGCAGCGTACGGTTGGGAAAGGGAATGTTGATGCCCGCTTCGTCAAAGGCGTATTTAATCGCTTCTAACAAATCGCATTGCACCGCAAACCACGCGTCATTATTTGTCCACACAAACAGCGTCAAATCCACCGAGCTTTCTGCCAGTGCCGTTACACGCACCAAAGGTTCTTCTTCTGTCATCAGCACATCTGGATGCGCCTTGGCAAGGGTTATCATCACATCGCGCGCCTGTTTGATGTCGCTGTCATAACCTATGCCAACCACGATTTCTAGTCGGCGGTTGGGCAGCGAGCTGTAGTTAATGCTGGCGGTGGTCATGATGTCGCCATTGGGAATGATGACTTCGTGATTGTTGTTGGTTTTGATACGTGTGTTTACCAAAGTGATTTCTTGGACACGCCCAGTTCTGCCACTGACTTCCACAATGTCGCCTTTTTTAAAGGGACGAAAAATCACAATCAACACGCCCGCTGCCAAGTTGGAAACTTGGTCTTTTAAGGACACGCCAATGGCAACGGTCAAAGCCCCCAGCACCGCCACAAACGATGTGGTGCTAATTCCCAACTGGTTGAGCGCTGCCAGCACCACCGCTGCCAGCACCACCCCATAAAGCAAATTGGTCAAAAAACTGACCGCCGTACCATCAAGCGAACTTTTTGTCATTGCCTTTTTGGCAAGATTGACCACCCTTTTGCCAATCCATTTGCCCACAAAAAAGATAACAATCGCCCAAAACACCTTGATGGCAATGGTGGTTGAGTTGGTCAGCACCGTTGCGGTGTCAATAGGAATGCCCAACAAATGCAAGGTATAATCGCTGGCGTTGGTGATGTTTTCGGCGGTTTGGGTGGCAACTTCTTTGGCGGTTTCTTTGACCGCTTCGCTGGCTTGTGCCACACTGTCAGCCGCTTGCGTGGACAAATCGGCGGGCGCAACTTGGCTGGCTTGGACGTCTGCTTGACTGGCGCTTGTTGTGTCTGTTTGTGCCATAGACGCACTTTGAATTTGGCTGGTTGGCTCCGCAGGTTGGCTCGTTGTTTGTGTCATTGTCTGTCCGTTTGGCAAATGTATCAACAAAAAAACGGCCTATTCTATCCAATTTATTGCTTTGACACAAGCAACCAAAATCTGAGCACGCCGAACCTTACTGACTGATGTCTATTTGGTCGCTGTAACGCCAAGTGCGAATGACGCGCAATTCACTCAGCTGCCCCATCTCTTTGTCAAACGCCCCATAAGGCGCAGATTGGCGCACCGATTGCTTGGCAGCTTCGTCTAAGATGGGTGAGCCTGACGACTCTAGCAGGCGAATGGCTTTGACATGACCGTTTGGTGAGATAATCACCATCAAGCGCACATCGCCCATGATGTTTTTGGCGCGCGCCTGTTCTGGATAGTGTTGGTTGGCAACGCGCTCCACATGACGGCGAAAGTTCTCCAGATAATTGGCGGCTTTGCCGTGTGTGGTGGCGTTAGAATTGACCGTCTGGACATTGGTTTTGGACGCAAAAACTTGCTGTTTTTGAGAAAGCTGAGCTTCTAGGGTGCGTATTTTTTTGCGGATACGTTCTTCTTGAGCTTCTAAGTCGTTTTGGCGCTTTTCGCTCTCATTTTCGCTTTGGCTATTGACATAACGCACCGATAAGGTGGTGCGCAAATAGCTTTGTTGGTAGGCTTGTTGGCGCGCTTGTTTTTGTAGATTGATGACATCTTGGGTGTTTTGCATCTCATCGCTGCTGTCTGGGCTAATCTTGGTGCTCTCTTGGCGCAGCTGCTGGCGCACTTCCCCACCCCCTTCTTGGCTGGCGTTGGCAATAAAGCGCGCGTCTTCGTTCTTTTGGGTGTTTTGGGTCAGCACGGTTGCCACTTCTTGCGCCATTTCATCAGGGCTCATTGCTGCACCAAAACTGATACCAAAAATCACAAAAGCATGGACAAGCACCGCAATGACTGTCGCCACAGGGATATCTAGATTGTGCTTTGAATGCACCAGTAATTCAGATTTTGTAAATAGCACGAGCGTTTCTCAAAATAACGAACAATAAAAACAGGCAGCTCAATCAACATCAATCCGCCCCAAGCGCCAACAACTCAAGGCGATGAATGTGGCGTTCAAACCAAAAAGGCATAAAGGCACAACAGACGCCAAAAGCCCCAACAAAAACACCTTGAGCGAACAGCCCTTTAGTTGGCACACCACCAGCAAAAGCGCCACAAAACCAACAAACATCATGCCATGAAACATGCCAGCATATGGCACCAACCACGACTGACCCAACCAATATTTAAGGCATGGCAACCGCCAACAGCAGCAAAAACGACAGCCCTTCTAACAAACCGACCAAACGCAAAAATGTTCCATCACACTCTCAAAACATCATTTATCTTTGACATTATAAAGCACCGTTTTGGCGTTTGACAGCATTTGTGGACATATGGCAGATTTTTAAAGCCAATCTTACCGTGATTTACTCAATGATACATTATTGGTGTTTGAGTAAAGCCTGCTCAAAATCCGCTCTGTCTACCTTACCAAGCAACACATCAACCAGCTGACCTTGTTTGTACAAAAGCAGTGCAGGGGGGCCTACCAAATGATAGCGCGCCAATGCCGCTCGGCTGTCGTCTGTGGTGTCGGTGATGTCCAGCTTGACCACTTGATATTCCGCCAAAAGCGCAGGGCGATTGGTCAATAACTCACGCTCAATGATACGACATTCAATGCACCAGTCTGCCACCACATCCACCAGCACCTTATCATGGCGCGCCAAAATGTCATCTAGCTGCGCAAGTGTATGAACTTTGATGTCGGCATTGTTTTGTGCCAACGTGTCTTGCTGGGCGGCAAACTTTGCCAAAGGCTGTGTGGCACTGGTTTGTCCTGTTGCCATGCCCACCATCAAACACCCGCTCCATATCGCGCTAAGCAGCGCCAGCGCTTTGCTGGGCAGTTTGGCAAGTTGCCACAGCCATATCGCCATCAAAGCAAACCACAGTGCCCAAATGCCCAACATCGCAGGCGACAGCAAAATACGTTCAAGCAAACTTAGCGAGACCGCCAGCAGCAATAAGCCACAAAACTCCTTGACAGCATTCATCCACGCGCCTGCTTTGGGCATAAATTTGCCTTGAATTGCACCAATCACCATCAGTGGCAATGACAACCCCAAACCAAGCATAAACAACGCCAAAAAGCCAAAAAGCGCGCTGCCACTGACCGACACCGCCGTCAAAGCACCCGCCATCGGCAACGACACACAAGGTGACACCACCAGCGCTGACAATGACCCTACAAGAAAGCTGCCACCAATACTGCCCAATTTATTGTCCGCCGCTTGTGATGTGGACTGCAGAGTGCCACTAATTGCCGACGGCAGCGCCATGTTTATCACACCAAACATCGCCAGCGCAAGCAGTGCAAAAATCAGCGCAAAAGCACCAAGCACATAAGGATTTTGTAGCCAACCGACAACGCCCACCGCTTGTCCAAACCATGCCACCAAAGCACCCAGCAGTCCATAAGCACTGGCAACCCCCACCCCATAACTGGCAGAAAGCACAAAGCCTTTGGCGGGACTGACCGTGTTTTGGCGCGCAACAATGTTGGCAACGATGGGTATCATCGGATACACACAAGGCGTAAACGACAACAACAGTCCTGCCAAAAACAGCAAAAATAATGCCAAGATTGGGCGCTTGTTGATGCCAAAGGGGTCATTGTTATCATTTGTTAGTGTGTGATTGATGGTGGGCGCACTTGGCACTGACACATCGGCGGCGGATTGTTCTGCTGCCTGAATAGCAGCCACAACCGCCGATGATGGCGCAAACACCAACTCCGACGCTGACGCCTGTGCCACATCGGTCATCACGTCAGCAGAAACTGGCGACAGCTCGGCTGGCTTGTCGTTTTTTGCCACTTTTACATCGTCAAGGTCGCTAACTGGCGCGGTTGGCGTTAGCACTGGTGCACCAACCGCTTCTCTGCTGGTAGGCGCGTTGGCTTGGGCAGCTGCTGGCAAGTTTGTTTTGATGGGTGCAGGCGTGGCTGGCGACTTGGGGGCTGCTGGCTTGTCGTCTGTTTTATTTGCTGGCAGATGAATGGTGGTTTGAATGGTTTCTGGCGGATAACACAGACCCGCTTTGGCGCAGCCTTGCCATTTGATGGTTACGGGCACATCTTTTGGCTCTGCGCCTTGATTGGTCAGGGGCAGCGTTGCCACCACATCGCTTTCAAATACCGCCACTTTGCCAAACTGTGGGTCATCTACTGTGCTAGGCTTGGCATTAAATTGCCATTGACCTGACGACACCCCATCTGGCAACACGGCGGTCAATTTATCTTTGTACATATAATGTTCAGGTGTGATGACAAATGTCGCCACCAAGGTGTCGTCTTTTTGTGCCACGTCCACCTTAAAGGCTTGGTGCACCGACAATGCTTTGCTTTGTTTTTGTCCAAACAAGCTGGCAAGCGTGTCTTGATTTGCCGCAACTGGCGTTGTCAGCCCCACGGTCAGCGCCGCCACAAAAAGTGCCATCGCGCCCGCTTTGACTTGTGAAGTTTTGCTTTTGTGATGTGTCAACATTGTTTTCCCCATAAATATGGCACAGAGCAAATTGCCATTATACTGTAAGCACCGTCAGATTTTGTATCATTTACTTAGACAAAACTTGCCACAAAATCCTTACACTTTTATCAAGCACATTGGCATTGCACAAAAACACCAATCCAACAAGATATTTTGGACAAATTATGCTACACTAAACGCCGTCTTATTTTGCACCTTAAATTTAGGAACTCGTTATGTTTAAAGACATTTCTTTGCACACTTATGACCCCGAGCTTGCCGCTGCCATTGACGCCGAAAGCAGCCGCCAAGAGACGCACATTGAGCTGATTGCGTCCGAAAACTACTGCTCGCCTGCGGTGATGGAAGCCCAAGGCTCATCTTTGACCAACAAATACGCCGAAGGCTACCCCAATAAACGCTACTATGGTGGTTGTGAGCATGTGGACGTGGTGGAGCAAATCGCCATTGACCGTGCCAAAGAGCTGTTTGGGGCGGACTATGCCAACGTCCAACCACACTCAGGCTCTAGTGCCAACGCCGCTGTCTATCTGGCTTTATTAGAAGCAGGCGATACCGTGCTGGGCATGAGCCTTGCTCACGGCGGACACTTAACGCACGGAGCCAGCGTGTCGTTCTCAGGCAAAACCTACAACGCCGTGCATTATGGCGTAGATGATAATGGCTTGGTTGACTATGACGAAGTGGCACGCCTAGCCCGTGAGCACAAGCCCAAGATGATTATCGCAGGCTTTTCAGCGTATTCTCAGGTGATGGACTGGCAAAAGTTTCGTGAAATCGCCGACAGCGTGGGGGCGTATTTGATGGTGGACATGGCACATGTGGCAGGTCTTGTGGCAGCAGGTGTGTATCCTAGCCCTGTGCAGATTGCCGATGTAACGACCACCACCACCCACAAAACCTTGCGTGGGCCCCGCTCTGGCTTGATTCTTGCCAAAGCCAATCCAGAAATTGAGAAAAAATTAAACTCCGCCGTTTTCCCTGGCAGCCAAGGCGGCCCTTTAATGCACGCCATCGCCGCCAAAGCGGTGTGCTTTAAAGAAGCCATGACCCCAGAATACAAAGCCTATCAAAGCCAAGTGGTCAAAAACGCCCAAGCGATGGCAGAGACCATCATCGCCCGTGGCTATGATGTGGTGTCAGGCGGTACCCAAAACCATCTCATGCTAATTAGCCTAATTAAGCAAGGCATCACTGGCAAAGAAGCCGACAAATGGCTGGGCGACGCTCACATCACTGTCAATAAAAACGCCGTGCCCAACGACCCCAAATCTCCCTTTGTAACCAGCGGTATTCGTATCGGTACGCCTGCGGTAACCACACGTGGCTTTGGTGAAGCTGAATGCGTGGAATTGGCAGGCTGGATTTGTGATATTTTGGACGCTCGTGGCGATGAAGCAACTTTGGCAGATGTGCGTGAAAAAGTGGCGGACATCACCAAACGTTTCCCTGTGTACCAAAAGTCCAAAGCCAAAGAGCTGCTTGGCAAGATGGGCGAGCTGATTGACGAGCAAGCCGACAGCGAATTTGTCCACACCGCCAAAGAAAAAGTGATGGATTTGTACGAAAAAGCCTTGCAAAAGCTGGGCAAAGCCTAAATTATCAGCCCCTTAAAAAACCACCAATCATTGGTGGTTTTTTGGTATACAATGCTGTGCGGCTGAGTCATCTTTATTTATTATTTAACAGGTCAATCAACTCTCTTAAAGCGGCAATTTCATTGTCTTTTTGTTTTAATAATTCATCTTTGTGTTGAATTATCAATTCAGACTTTTCCAACTCTGATAACAACAAATCATGACCGTTTTTGCCAAAAATATAATAATTCTTTGCATGATTGTCGCCCGACTGTTGATTTTCACTTGAAATATAAAAAGTCGCCCCATTTTCACAAAAATCCAAAAATTCCACCACCGTCATATCAAAAACTTGTGCAATTTTTTCAATTTTTGGCAAATTTGGATTGCCCACATCTCTTTCAATCTGAGCATAACCATTTGTTGTCATACTTAATCTCTCTGCCATCTCTTCTTGGGTCAACCCACGCAGTTCTCGCAATTTTTTTATAACTTTACCCACTTTAGCCATATCCACACACACCATTTCTGTTGCTTAACCCAAATTTTTGTTGGTTCTTTTTATAAATAGAATATATAAAATAAGATTGCATATTGGCATTATATTTTGACAACTGACACTTGTCAATAAATTATTTTTCTTAATAAATATAAGGAGTTTTTATGAAATCTCTTATAGAGTTGATTTTTATTCTTATCATAGAAGCCATTTCTATTATATTCTGGATTGGTATTATTATTTTTATTGTTTATGTATTTTTTTAAATATTTTCATCAATCATCAAAAACCCGAAATAACAAACCAACCTTTTTATCATAAAAGCCTTTATAAAAACCCCACAACAGGGGTCTTTGATGGTCATTTATAAGCATTTAAAATGCGTTCTAGCACAGAAGCTTTGGTTTTACAAAACGCAGCAGTGTCCTGTTGTGGATTGTCCAAAATGTCCATCAATTTTGGGTCTTGGACAAGCTCATCTTCCACCGATTTGACCAATGCTTCATCGGCATTTTGGCAATGGGCTTCGGCATTGTCCAACAGTTTTATTGCCGCTTGCTCATTTTGTTGGCTGCCAAACAATTTGTCCATACTTTCATCGTCCACACACGCCAAGCCATACACATAAATCATGGCAACATCACGCATATATTTTTTGCATTGAGCCGATGGCTCTTGGGCAATGGCAGAAAGCCCACTTAAAAGCAAGACTGCAGCGAGCAGATATTTTTTCATGTCAATCCTTTTGTCAATTACAGCACCAGTTTATATCATACACCATTTTGTCAAACTTACAATGCACCCAAAAAAATGACGACCAAAACAAATATGGTCGCCATTTTTTATCGGTCAGCACAAAGACAACGTGCCACCAAAGCACCACAATCATCACTTGCGCAGCGCAACATCAATCAACAACATGGTTATAAAGTCTTGGGTTATTGCTATGGCGCTTCACTTTGCTATGACCCGTTATTTTATTGTTTGGCTTGGGTTAAAACAATTAGCCCTGCAGCACCCCAATATCCGCCACGCTCAAAAACAGCACGCGCACCTGTTTTAACAGTGCCAAGCGGTTATGTTTAAGCCGCTCATCATCGGCATTGACCATCACCGTATCAAAAAAGTTGGTCAATGGCACATCAAGGCTGACTAAGGTATTTAACACGCCTTGATAATCTGCCGTTTCTTGCAAAGGTGTTACCACGTCCTTGGCGGACTTGATGGCGGTATAAAGCGACTTTTCGGCGGCTTCGGTGAGTAAATTTTCATCAACCCCATCGCCCACACTATCGGCTTTGGCTAGGATATTGGCAACACGTTTGTTGTTTTGTGATAGTGTGCTAGCTTGTGGCAGCGCACGAAACGCTTGCACCGCACGCACTCGCTTATCAAAATCAGGTGGACTGTCAGGGCTGACCGCCTGCACCGCTTGTATGCTGTCCACGCTTACGCCTTGCTCGGTGTACATCGCCCGATAACGAGAGTGGATAAAGTCCAGCACCTGCACGGCGGTGTCGCTTGCCAACACGTCATCATAGCCTGCCACCGCCTTGTCAATCAAGGCAGACAAAGACAAGGGCAAATCGGTGTCAATCAAAATGCGTAACACGCCAATGCTCGCTCGCCGCAAGCTAAACGGGTCTTTGGAGCCTGTGGGGGCTTGCCCAATACCAAAAATCCCCACCAAAGTATCCAAACGGTCAGCTAGGGCAAGGGCAGTGCCGATGGGGCTGGCGGGCAATTTATCCCCGCTAAATTTGGGCAAATACTGCTCAGCGATGGCATCTGCCACGCTCGCTTTTTCGCCTGATTTATGGGCATAATACGTGCCAGCAATGCCTTGTAATTCGGCAAATTCACCCACCAAGGTGGTCGCCAAGTCTGCCTTGGACAGCTCGCCTGCTCGCACCACGTCCGCCAAAGCCACGCCCTGCCAGTCGCCTTGTGCCTGTACGCTCGCCACGATAAAACTTGCCAAGCAGGCGATACGTTCGCTTTTTTGCCAAATCGTGCCAAGTTTTTCTTGGAACACCCGAGTTTTTAGGCTGTCGGCAAACTCAATCAAGGGGCGTTTTTGGTCTTGGACAAAGAAAAATTCAGCGTCCGCCAAACGGGGGCGTACCACTTTTTCGTTGCCCAAAATCACCGCGTGTTTGTCGCTGCTGTCAATGTTACTGATAAAGACAAAATGGGGCTTTAATTTGCCGTCTTTGTCGGTCAAACAAAAATACTTTTGGTCAGCCTGCATGGTGCTAATCAAGGCTTCTTGGGGCACGTCCAAAAACCGCTCATCAAACCCCGCTCGTAGGGCGACAGGCAAATCCACCAAAGCAGTTACTTCATCAAGCAGCTCATCAGGCACAATGGCAACCGCTCCTACTTCGTCTGCCAATGCCTTGACTTGACTGATGATTTTTTCTTGGCGTTTGGCAAAATCAGCAATCACTTGGCGACTTGTCAGCAACTCTTCATAATTGTCGGCATGGTCAATGGTAAAAAACTCAGGTGAGTGATAACGATGACCACGGCTTTGGTTGCCTGTTTTGTGCCCTTGAATGATGGCATCAATCACCGCCCCATCACGCATGAGCACCACCCATTGCACAGGACGCACAAACTCATGCTTGTCAGCCCCCGAACGCATACGTTTGGCGATGGGCAGCTCGTCCAATGCTTTTTGGATAAGGGACGGCAACAAATCGTCCACCTTTTCGCCCTGATGTGTCATCTCATAGCCGATATATTCGCCTTTTTTATCACTGATGGTGATTAAATCGTCTTTGCTTAGGTTTAAACCAGTGGCGTTTAGCCCCTGCAAAAAGCCCTGCCCTGCTTTTGTTAGCTCACCTGTTTGGTCAAATGCCACCTTAACGCTTGGGCCTTTTTTGGTCTCGGTCTTGTCAGGGGTAACGCTTGCCACGCCAAAAACTTGCACCGCCAAACGTCGTGGTGCTGCGTAGCTTTTGATACGCTCAAAAGCGATATTTTGCTCACTCAAAGACTTTTCAATATTTGCTTGCAGAGCATTACGTAGGGTTTTAAGGGTCTTAGGCGGCAACTCTTCGGTGCCAAGTTCAAATAGAATGGTGTTCATATTTTTCTCTTATATATTTTTAATCGTCATCATCACGGTCGCGGTCGCGGCGGTCGTCTCTGTCATATCTGTCATCATCATCGTCATCACGGTCATCTCTGTCATCACGTTCGGAGCGGTCATAACGGTCATTGTCTCGGTCGTTATCACGTTCATTGCCACCAAAACCACAGGCAACCAGCACAGCACTCAAACCAAGAAGCATGATAAATTTGCTTAACACATTCATAATCATTCCCAACCATTTATCAAAAAACTTATGACTCATCTTTGGGTAGCCACTTCGCCAACGCTTCTGCTTTATGGGCTTCGTCCGCCAAAGGAAAACCCAGTTTGGCTCGTGCCACCGTATAGCTGGTCGCCACTTTACGAGCCAGTGTGCGTACACGTAAAATAAAACGCTGACGCTCGGTAACACTAATTGCCCCACGAGCGTCCAACAGATTAAAAGTATGGCTTGCCTTTAAAACCATTTCATAAGCGGGCAGGGGCAAATTGACAGCGACAAGGCGGTCAGCTTCGCTTTCATAAAAATCAAACATCTCAAAGAGTTTGTCCACATTGGCATATTCAAAGTTATAAGCGGACTGCTCCACTTCGTTTTGGTGAAAGACATCACCATAAGTTACCCGCCCAAACTCACCGTCTGTCCACACCAAATCATAAACACTGTCCACACCTTGAATGTACATGGCAAGGCGTTCTAGCCCATAAGTAATCTCGCCCGTTACAGGAAAACACTCAATGCCCCCCACCTGCTGAAAATAAGTAAACTGGGTTACTTCCATGCCGTTTAGCCACACTTCCCAACCCAAGCCCCAAGCCCCAAGCGTTGGACTCTCCCAGTTGTCTTCTACAAATCGCACATCGTGGGTCAGCGTGTCAATGCCCAACGCCTGTAGCGAGCCCAAATAAAGCTCTTGAATATTGGCAGGATTGGGCTTTAACACCACTTGAAACTGATAGTAATGTTGCAAGCGGTTGGGGTTATCGCCATAACGCCCATCGGTGGGACGGCGACTCGGCTGCACATAGGCAGCGTTCCATTTTTCGGGGGTCAAAGCTCGTAAAAAGGTGGCAGTATGAAAAGTGCCCGCCCCCATTTCCATGTCATAAGGCTGCAGCACCACACAGCCACGGCTTGCCCAGTAGTTTTGAAGGGTTAGGATAATCTCTTGGAAAGTTAGGGGAGTTTTCATAGCTTGCCTGATGATAAATACTTGATAAAATTAGAAGGCTGATTTTATCATATTTGACCATTGCAAAAAACAAAAACCGTACTATATTAGCACGGTTTTTGATTGATGTTTATTTACACTTTCTCACTCACCGCTTGAATGGCAGTCAAAGCAATGGTATAGACAATGTCGTCCACCAAACAGCCACGCGATAGGTCATTGACAGGCTTGTTCAAGCCTTGTAGCATAGGACCTACGCTGATGACACCTGCGGTGCGTTGCACAGCCTTATAAGTGGTGTTACCTGTGTTCAAATCTGGGAAAATAAACACATTGGCTTCACCTGCCACAGGCGAGTTGGGAGCTTTTTGTTTGCCCACGCTTGGCACGCTGGCAGCGTCAAATTGTAGCGGACCATCAACTTTGAGCTCGGGGGCTTTTTCACGGACGATTTGTAGGGCGGATTTGACAGTTTCCACGTCTTCTCCAGAGCCTGAATTCATGGTGGAATAGCTAATCAGTGCCACTTTGGGGTCAATGCCAAAGGCTTGGGCAGACTGGGCAGACTGAATGGCAATTTCAGCAAGCTGTTCGGCAGTGGGGTTGGGATTGACTGCACAGTCGCCATAGACCACCACTTGTTCGGGTAGCAGCATAAAGAACACGCTAGATACCAAGCTGTACTCTGGGGCGGTTTTAATGAGCTGAAAGGCGGGGCGAATGGTGTCAGCGGTGGTGTGTACTGCACCAGAAACCAAACCATCTACATCACCCACTTGCAACATCATGGTACCCAGATAAACGGTGTCTTGTAGGGCGGCTCTTGCACCTGCTTCATCAATTTTGCCCTTACGGCGTTCCACCATGGGGGCGACATAGTTTTCAATCACCGTGCTAGGCTCAATAATCTCAATGCCATCAGGCAGCGTAACATCACGCTCTTCGGCAACGGCACGGATTTTGGCAGGGTCGCCTAGTAGCACACATTGGGCAATGCCACGGCTTTGGCAAATCGCTGCCGCTTCAATGGTGCGTGGTTCATCGCCTTCGGGCAACACAATGCGTTTTTTGGCGTTCTGGGCAAGACGCACCACTTGGTTACGAAAGGCATAAGGTGAGAGTTTTTTGGTGCGGTCGGCGGTTTTGTAGGCATCAAACGCCCCTGTGTCAATCTCGGACAAATTGCCACCGTTGTCGGTGCGTGCCAATACTCGTATTTTGCCTGACAATTCGGCAGTGCCAATCACGCCCCAAATGCGTTTGCCTTTTAGACCGCCAAACAGTGATGCAAACACTGGCAAACGTGAAAAATCGTCGCCAACCATCACCACATCAGCATCAAGACCTGTGGCAAGCTCACGATTGACACGGTTGGCAAAAGGGGCATTCTCATCGGCAAGCACGCCCACCACCACGCTGACAGGGGCAGTTTGGCGAGCCACCACTTGTTCTAGTAAGTCGTCTAAATTGTTATCGCCAATGGCTTGACACAACTCGTCATGGCTTGGGGTAGCAAGCAGCTCAGCGTCCACCAGTTTGGCGACATTTTGAGCCAGTGTATCCATGTTGATATTACCAGTAGTAGGCACTAAAAGTAATGTTTTCATAAAATGTCCTTTATGTATTTAAAATCATATCAGCCTAAAGGTCAGATGATTGTCTGACTTTTGTGGTTTATAGACCCAGCACCGCACGAGTTTCACTCATGATTTGGAATTCTTCGTCCGTTGGGATTACCCACAACTCAATGGCTGAATCATCGGCGTGGAAACTGCCTTCTGCCCCGCGAGACAGTTCGGCGTTTTTGCTTTCATCAAGCACAATACCAAAATGGGGCAAATGACTTAAAATCTTGGCACGCATATTAACGGCGTTTTCACCCACGCCACCTGTAAAGGCAATGCCTGTGAGCTTAGGCAGGGCACAGCTTAGACCTGCTAGGTATTTTGCCACACGATAAGCAAACAGTTCTAGGGCAAGAGTGGCATCTTGGTTGCCTTCTTTGGCGGCTTGCTCTACGGTTCTCATGTCATTGGAAAGACCAGAGACGCCCAAAAGTCCGCTTTTTTTGTTGAGCAAGGTGTCAATCTCTTCAATGGACAAACCTAAGGTGCGGTGCAGATGAATGTGCAAACTGGGGTCAACGTCGCCTGAACGCGTCCCCATCATCAAGCCTTCAAGTGGGGTCAGACCCATAGAAGTGTCCAAACTTTCACCGTTATAAACGGCGGTGGCTGAACAACCATTGCCCAAATGAGCCACCAACCAGCCGTGTGTGCCTTCTTGGTTGGTCAGCTCACTGGCACGATTTGAGACATAGGCGTGTGATGAGCCATGAAAGCCATAACGGCGAATGCGGTCTTTTTCGTACAGCTCTTTGGGAATGGCATAGCGATAGGCGACATCGGGCATACTTTGGTGAAATGCCGTATCAAACACCGCCACTTGTGGCAAGTCAGGATAAATGGCAAGCACCGCTTCAATACCAGCAGCGTTGGCGGGGTTATGTAGGGGGGCTAAGATAGATAGGCGTTTGATTTCGCTTAATACACGGCCATCAACTCTGACCGCCGATGAAAACTCGCGACCGCCATGCACCACACGATGACCAACCGCCACAGGGTGATATTGTTCAATGAGTGCTAGGATTTTTTGTAGGGCAAGCTGATGGGTCGCCCCTGGTAGGCTAATCTCTTCTTTGGTGCCATCAAGATGGGTGTGTTTAATGCGTGCGTCATTGTTTCCTAAGGCTTCTGCCAAGCCTTCAATGCGTGTGTTGCCATCTTCACTGATGAGTGCATATTTGATGGACGATGAACCACAGTTCAATACTAAGGTTGGGTTAGTTAGCGACATAAAATTTCCTTGTTTAAAGCATAAACCAATCTGGCAAGCCTGCCAGCACCTATCCGTCATGGATTTGAAGTCCAACTTGGGCTTTGGCATTATAGCACACTTATTCTAAGAATTTTTAGCCAAAAGAGCACGATTTTTCGCCTTTGTGCCACAAAAACAAACAGACCTTGCCAGTGTGGATTTATCAAAAATGTGTTAAAATGGCGTGTTTATCTTTATACCATTTGTACGATGAAAACACTTATTATACTCACCATCAGCGCTTTGCTGCTCGCCTGCGGACAAAAAGGGGCGTTATATCTGCCCCAACCATCAGCCCAGCCCACCAAAGCACCGTCAGTCCAGCACATAGAGTCTGCCATCAGTGATGACCCAAATGACTTTTGATTTTTGCTATTGTCCCCACATAAATCATCATATTGATGTTTAGTTGAAAATTTGCACCGAGAAACTTATGAGCCAACACGCCATTCCCATTTTAACCGACCAAGAAATCCAAAAAATGCAAGTGGCAGGACAGCTTGCCGCCGAAGTCTTACAAATCCTAGACCCCCACGTCAAAGCAGGCGTGAGCACAGGGTTTTTGGACGATTTGGCGTATCAGCACATCACCCAAGTCCAAAACGCCATTCCTGCTTGTTTAAATTATAAAGGTTATCCTTATACACTGTGTACATCTATTAACCATGTGGTGTGCCATGGCATGCCCGACCACAACCGCCTACTAAAAGACGGCGACATCATCAACATTGACGTTACGGTCATCAAAGACGGCTATTATGGCGACACGTCCGCCATGTGGATTATCGGTGAAGGCTCGGTGATGGCAAAGCGTATTTGCAATGTGGCACAAAAGGCACTCTACGCTGGCATTAGCGTGGTCAAAAACGGAGCAAAACTCGGCGACATTGGGGCGGCTATCCAAAGCGTGGTTGAGCCTGAACGCTTTAGCATTGTGCGTGAGTTTTGTGGGCATGGCATTGGCAAAGACTTTCACTGCGAGCCACAGGTGCTACACTACGGCAAAGCTGGCACAGGTGTTACCCTAAAAACTGGCATGGCACTGACCATTGAGCCGATGATTAACCAAGGCGTTTGGCAAACCAAAATCATGAAAGACGGCTGGACCGCCATCACCAAAGACCGCAAACTCTCCGCCCAATGGGAACATACGCTGATTGTTACTGACAATGGTTGTATCATCACCACCGCCCGACCCGAAGAAGACCTAAGTTGGGTAAGCCATTAACCCCAAAGTGCTCTTGGCACGCTTTTTGTGTCCACACCAAAAAAAACAAACATCATGACATCTTATCATCATTACAGCGCCCCCAGCCACTGGACAATGCCTGCACTGCCCCAGCCAATCACCAACCCAGCGTCTTTTGACAGCAAACCATACAAACGCTGGCTTGATGGGATTGATGACTTACTAAACGCCCAGTTGATTTGTGGCAAACTTGGCATACAAGATGTGATTTATCTAAGAACCCACGCCCTAGACCTGCTGCTGACAGCGGTGTTTGATGTCCTAAAACTGCCCCACACTTTGGCGCTGTTTGCCATCGGTGGCTATGGGCGCGGTGAATTGTTTGTGTACTCTGATGTGGACATGCTGCTGCTTGGTGATGTGGACGCCCACCAAAGCAAGATTGAGACTTTTGTCAGCAGTTTGTGGGACATCGGTTTGCTGCCCGCCATTTCGGTGCGCAGCCTTGACGACACCCGCGTCGCCCTTGGCGACCATACCGTTGCCACCGCGCTGTTAGAAGCCAGATTCATCACTGGCAACAAGACGCTTGATGGCACACCACAAAACATGGTCAAACAGGCATGGACGATACAAGATTTTTATCACGCCAAGATGACCGAATCCAAAGAGCGCCACCTATCGCACAACGCCACCGAATACAACCTTGAACCCAACATCAAAAATGGCGTGGGTGGGCTGCGCGATTTGCACGTTTTGCTTTGGCTTGGCAAATGTTATTTTGCTGACGTGCGTGGCTTTGATGAACTCAAAAAACAAGGATTTTTGCTTGATAATCAATACAATACCCTTATCAAAGCACAAAATTTTTTGTGGCAAATTCGCCACCACTTACACACGCTGACCCAGCGCCCCGAAGACAGATTGCTTTTTGATTATCAAAAAAGTATCGCCAAAACGCTGAACTTTTTGCCAGACACCCAAGGCAACGAATCTGCCGAAGCCTTGATGAAAGTGTATTATCAACACGCCATGCAAGTTGCCAGTCTTTGTGAGCTGTTGTGCGATTATTTTTATGAAAATTATCTCAATCCCCCGCTGCCATTTAGCTGTCGCAGCATTGATGACGATTTTTATCAAATCAACGCACACAACGGCACGCCTGCCAAAATCGCCATCAAAGACCCCGCCTTGTTTGACAAAAAGCCAGCAGCGCTGTTGGGGATTTTTTTGGCAATGGCAAAACACAACATCAAAAAAATCAGCGCCAGCACGCTCAACGCCCTGTACCTTGCCAGCGAGCTGATTGATGAGACTTATCGCCAAAACCCCACCCACAAGGCGTTGTTTTTGGCAAATCTGCAAGACAACAATTATCTGTTTCATCGCCTGCGCCTGATGAAGCGCTATGGCATTTTGGCGCGGTATTTGCCTGCTTTTGCGCCGATTATGGGGCTTATGCAGTACGACCTGTTTCATCGTTATACAGTGGACGCACACACGCTGTTTTTGATACGCATTTTGCACCGCTTTGCCGATTTGGGCAACGAAGTGTACCAACAAAAATTTGACTTGGTCAGCCAAGTTTATCAGCACATCAATCGCAAAGACATTTTGGCAATTGCCAGCTTGTTTCATGACATCGCCAAAGGGCGCAAGGGCGACCACAGCACGCTTGGCGCCACCGACGCTTATGAGTTTTGTGTCAGTCATAACATGAGCCAAGACGACGCCAGTTTTGTTGCTTGGCTGGTGCAAGAACACCTGACCATGTCGCTCACTGCCCAAAAACAAGACATCTACGACCCCGACGTGATTGCCAATTTTGCCAAATTTACTGGCACAATCACCCGCCTTAATCATCTGTATGTGCTGACTGTGGCGGACATGAACGCCACCAATTCGCAGCTGTGGAACTCTTGGCGTGCGTCCTTATTAAAACAGCTGTACCTGAGCACCCATCGCGTGCTGAGCTTGGGCGCGCAAGTTGCCCAAAAAGACAGCGTGATTGATGCGCGCAAACAAGCAGCCATCGCCTTGTTGCCACAGCTAGACACCAACGTGCTTCAAGCGCTATGGCAAGGATTTGACGAAGACTATTTTTTAAAACAAAAGCCTGAAGACATCGCTTGGCAAAGCCAAGAAATCCTAAGCCACAAAGCCACACTCGCCCAGCAGCCCATCATCACCCTACAAAACCACGCCGATTTGGCGCTAGACGCCATCTCTTTGTTTATTTGCACCCAAGACCAAGACAATTTGTTTGCCAAGACGGTGTGTGTGCTTGACCAAATGGGATTGTCTGTTTTGGACGCCACCATTTTAAGCGTGCAAATTGATGGACAAGCCTGCGCCCTAGACAGTTATATTCTGATTGACCGCTTTGCCAAACGCGACCGCAAAGGCAGCCTAAAAAGCGACTTTTTGCTTGACCAACAACGCCAACAAACCCTAATCAACAAATTAACCAGCGCCATTTATCAAGACGGCTGCGTCTCACCCACCAAGTCTTTTGGCTTTGACAGACAGCTCAAACACTTTAGCGTGCCCACCCAAGTGCAGTTTAGCCGAGCCACTAGCCATGCCCACCAAGGTCATCACGTCATGCAGCTGATTACCAAAGACAGACCGTCGTTGCTGGCACAGGTTGGGCGCGTTTTTAGTGTGCTTGGCGTCAAAGTCCACGGCGCCAAAATCACCACCATGGGCGAGCGTGCCGAAGACATTTTTTATCTTAGCGACAAAGACGGCGCAACCTTAACAGACGCGCAGCTCACCACCCTAAAAGACAAACTCATTGAAATTTTACCCTAAACAGTCAATTTGTCTTATAATAACCCACTGCATTGACTTATTAAGGACACCCATGAAACCAACAACACTGAGCCCAAAACTCCTGCTTTGCGCCTTGCTGGGCAGCCCTTTGTTTGCGCAGGCTTATTATGGCACCGCTTTTGAGATTGCTCCCGATGACCAAACGGCGTGCGAGCACAGCATTGCCTTGCCTACAGGATATCACTTTAGTGAATTTACCCCAGACTGCGTATACAATGAAAATCTCACCCCCGTCAGCAATGGTGAGCAGTTTGGCTTTAGCGACAACAAAGGCAACATCGTCATCAAACCCCAATTTGAAATGGCTTATGGCTTTGATGAAGGGGTGGCACTGGTCAAACAAAATGGCAAGTACGGCTACATCAACCCAAATGGCAAATTTGCCATCAAGCCCCAATTTAGCGACGCATGGGGGTTTTGGGAAGGACGCGCCAAAGTGATTATTGATGACAAAGCGGGCTTTATTGACAAAACAGGCAAAATGGTCATCGCACCCAACTTTGATGATGCAGGCAACTGGTTTGAAGAAGGCTTAGTGTCTGCCAAAAAGGGCAACAAATGGGGCTTTATTGACAAAATGGGCAAAACCAAAATCGCCTTTAAATACGACGACGTTGAAGACTTTAGCGAAGGCTATGCGGTGGTTGGCAAAGACACCCAAAAAACAGACGAGCACAACGACCCCATTTTTAGCTACGGCTACATTGACACCAAAGGCAAGCAGGTGCTGCCTTATAAATACAGTTATGCATCATCTTTTGAGCAAGGTGTCGCCACCGTCATTGACGATGGTCAATTCCAATTGATTGATTATCAAGGCAATGTCATAGAATGACGGACAACCCACATTGTTAAATTAACCAAAACAGTATGGCGTGTACTGGGCTGCTTTTGCGATGTGGGCTTTGCCGTGCCCATTTGGACAAACACTCAGACAAGTTGCCCAGCAAAAAGGCAATCCATCAGCCACCCATCAATGCCTTTACGAGCATTGTCCAGCGCGGTTTATTTACAACCCCTTAGCAGCAGGCAAATAACAAATTGCTTGTTGCATTTTGCCTTTGATGTGATTAGCAATACACAGTTGTATTGTTTTTGGCTCAGCGTTGCTGCACGCTGCACGCATCAATCAAGTCTGTTATCGGCAGCAATCAGCGTCAGCCCACACAAACAACACCCCACCAAACAACGCGCCCATCTCTTTTGATTTTGAAAATACCCGTCGCCAACCATCGTATCGGCGATGTTTGGATTGCCCCACACAAAAAACAAATCATGCCTGCCAGTTTGTCCAAATCATACTTGGTAAAATTGCCAAACAAAATCGGCGCCCTATTTGGCTGTGGCATGCAGTCATCATGCATCACCCTATCACCGACAACCACATCAGTACAGCACAACCGATGTGAGCACAAAAGCGCACAACATCACCAACAAAACGCATGATTGACACATGTATGCCGCTGCACTACCAATCACGATAATCGCAATTTGCCAGATGGTCATTGACCATGCCCACCGCCTGCATAAACGCATAACACGTGGTCGCCCCCACAAAGCTAAAACCGTCTTTTTTTAGCTGCTTAGACAGCTGCTTGCTGACATCGGTCAGACTTGGCACATCTGCCAAACTTTGTGGACAATTGTCCATAGGAAATTTACCAAACTGTCGCACAGTGCCCCACAAATAATCACTAAAACTCTGATTTTGAGTGATTTTTTGATAAATCTTGGCGTTGTTGATGATGGCTTGAATTTTGGCACGATGACACACAATCCTTGTGTCCATCATCAATCTGTCAATGTCATGTTCATCAAAAACAGCGATTTTATCGGCGTCAAAATCCATAAACACTTCATGATAATGCTGACGCTTTTTTAAAATGGTTATCCAGCTAAGTCCAGCTTGCATGCCTTCAAGACACAGCTGCGCAAAGAGTCGCCTGTCATCAAACACAGGTTTGCCCCACTCATTATCATGATACGCCACATACAACGGGTCATCACCACACCATGGGCAGCGTTTTTTGTTTGTCGTCATCGGTCTTGTCCAGCGATTTATTTGTCATTATAATGACTTTTTGTTAGTATGTAACAATATTTTTTATGATTTAAGGCGCTTGTGATGATAAAAACGCTTGCCATTGACGATTTTTGCCCCAGCAGCGACCAAACCATTTGGGACGTCCGCCCACCAGACAGCTATCAGCAAGGGCACATTGAACACGCCCAAAACCAGCCGCTTGACACTTTGGACAAGACACTGCTGGACGCCACCACAGGCGACATTTATGTTCTGTGTGGTGGGGGCACCAAAGCCGCCAAAGCCTGCGAGCTCCTAGAGCGCCTAGACCCAACGCGCACTTATGTCCATCTGACGGGTGGTACGCGCGGCGCAATGGCAAAAGGCATGACCATCATCAAAAATATTTAACACAAAATCAACAGTTTATGATTTTTTTATATTTTTTGTTAAATAATTATTGACACTTTGGTTGCTTGACTGTATCATACGCACCACGAACTAACGGAGTGTAGCGCAGCTTGGTAGCGCATCTGCTTTGGGAGCAGAGGGTCGGGGGTTCAAATCCCTCCACTCCGACCAGTTTTACGCCCTGTTATTGGGCTTTTTGGTTGGATAACCGAAAAACCACTAGAGCACCTGTAGCTCAGTTGGATAGAGCATCCGCCTTCTAAGCGGGTGGTCGCAGGTTCGAATCCTGCCAGGTGTGCCATTTACCTGTTTCATATTATGGTGGCTATAGCTCAGTTGGTAGAGCCCCGGGTTGTGATCTCGGTTGTCGTGGGTTCGAGTCCCATTAGCCACCCCATATATACGCTCTCAGTCAATGCTTGAGAGCTTTTTGTTTTGCTATCCCCTATGGCTTTTGCTATACTAGCTATAATGACTTATTTTGTAGGGGGTTTGTATGTATCACCACGTCTTATTGGTTACCGATTTAAATGACGACACCGATTTGGTCGCTGCCAAAGCCAAATGGATATTGGAATCATCGCCCAACGCCCAACTGTCCGTTTTACACATCGTTGAAGAAACCATGATTGGTTTTGGTTATGAGCTCATTCCCGCTTCGTCATTGTACGAAGAGATTGACGATGAGCGCTGCCAAAAAGCTCGGGTACGCCTTGCTGAAGTTTTGGCACGCAACGACCTACAAGCACACAACGCCAAAATCAAAACCGCCATCTCTGGGCGCAAAGGCATCATTGACTACAGCAAAACGCACACCATTGACTTGGTGGTGATAGGTCGCCACAAGCGCACAGGGTTATCAGCTTGGCTTACAGGCGCAACCGCCGACAGCATTTTGCCCGACATTGACAGCGACTTGTTGGTGGTGCAACTGGGCAAAACCGACTGACGCCATACCATCTTGCCAATTCTTAACACAAACGCAGTCAAATCGCTGGCTATTTGTTATAATAGCCAGTTTTAAGAAAGAGATTGATTGATATGTTTGATGTTGTTGCTATTGGCAATGCCCTTGTAGACACCGAATTTCAAGTCAGCAATGACGTGCTTGTCGCCACTGCCCTATCACGCGGCACAATGACCCTAACAGACACTCACAACCAAAACACCCTATTTGACACCTTAGCCCAGCACCACATCAGCGCCACCAAACAATCGGGCGGCGGCTCAGCCGCCAACAGCATGGTGGCCTTTGCTGCGCTGGGTGGCAGCGCCTTTTACAACTGCCGCGTGGGCGATGACCAATTAGGCAAGTTTTATTTGGCAGACTTACAAAAAGCTGGCGTCAGCACCAATGCCGCCACAGCCACCGCCACAGGCACCACAGGTTCATGCGCAGTGCTTGTAACGCCAGATGGCGAACGCACCATGCAAACCAACCTTGGTATCAGCAGCCAATTGTCCGCCGACAATATTGAATTTGATTTGGTAAAAAAAGCGCGCTATTTGTACCTTGAAGGTTATTTGGCAATGTCGCCCATCATCATGAATACCATCAACGAACTGATTGACATCGCCCAAGCCAACAGCACCCACGTTGTTGTCAGTTTTGCCGACCCTGCGGTGGTCAATTTTACCAAAGATGGTTTGATGACTTGGCTAAACAAAGGGGTGGACATTATTTTTTGCAACATGGACGAAGCCAAACTCTTTGCCAGCACCGATGACGCCCAAGTTGCCGTCAACACACTGCTGCAGCACAGCAAACTGGCGGTGGTTACCAACAGCGACCAGCCCACACGCATTGGCAGCGCTGATGGTATCCAAGAGCTTGCTGTGCCACCTGCCAGTGCCGTTCTTGACACCAACGGCGCAGGCGATAATTTTGCTGGGGCGTTTTTGTACGGACTGACCCAAAATCTGCCACCAGCCGACTGCGTCAAACTGGCGGGGGCGGTTGCCAGTCAAGTGGTGGCGCAGTTTGGCGCAAGACTGCCTTTGGAGCGTTATCGGCACGCAAAAGCGCAAGTTTTTGCCACTTTATAGCCAGACCACCAAGCCCAAAACCATCGTTGGGCTTGGATTGGTTGATTTGACACAAAAACACAATGTCTTTTAAAACAACAAAAACTTTATCGTTGGTATTGTTGTCTGACTGTGTTGTCATCTTGCTGATGGTGGTTATTTTTGCTTCCAATGAGCTGTTTGGCGGCTATAGAACACAAGACAAGCATTGACAAAGCCATGGTTTATAGAACATGTTATTATTTTTAGCACTCACGGCAAAAGTTATCTGAGCCATAGCCATCACAGCAAGCAGCCAAACATTTATCGTCATGACAATCATGGTAAAATGTTTTATGGCAAAAATATGGTTTTTATTTATTTTAATCCAAAAAAGTCTGGCATAATTCAAGGAATGATTATTCAAAGAACGTTTACCAATGCCAACAATCCAAGTAAGACACCTAAGTACGTGATAGACAAACAAGCCTAAAATATTGCCATACAAAAACAAAAATCCCATGTTTTTGTAATCAGGGCTGTCGCCATTTTAGTGTTTATCTTTATGATTTTATTACTTTTTTATACAAACAACAATCCACCTAACCAAGCCACCGCCCCACAATGGCATTGACCGCGCTTTCGGTACGCAAAATGCGTGCTCCTAAGGTGGCTGTTTGTACACCGACCGATTGCAATAGGTCAATCTCATAAGGAACAAACCCCCCTTCTGCACCAATCACCACCAATGCTGGCAAACCATCTTGACAAACTTGAGCAAAACTTTGGTTGGCATAAGGGTGTGCCACGACGGCTTTTTTGTTGGCAATCAATGCTGGCAACACATCTTGCACAAAAGGCTTAAAGCGCTTGGCAAAGCTGATGGTGGGCGCTATGGTGTCCACACCTTGCTGCAAACCTTCGGCCACAAATTCATCAAGACGCCCCAGCAGTGGCGACTGCCAATAGCTCTTGTCGGTGCGGCAGCTATTAATAAGAATGATGTGCGCCACACCCATCGCCGTCATGTCCAGCACCAATCGGCGCAGCACCTTTGGGCGCACCAATGCCAGAACCACCGTCAAATCCAGCTTGGGCGGGGGGCTTATTTTAAGCTCAACATCGCCTAACACGCAGCGTTCACCAAGCTCTGTGATGGTGCCTGTGCCCAAACGACCACCGAGCATGGCAATTTTTAATTCATCGCCAATCTTGGCAGACAGCACCTTACTGATGTGCTCAAGCTGCGCCCCATCATTGATAATCGCTGTTTTTTTTTCAATACAAAAAGCGCTGGCAGGCAATAATACTATGTTCATCGCAACCTTAGAATTTTTTCACAGTGAGTTTGAGCGGTGTTTTGTTTTTGTGCCACCAACAGTTTGCCTTGTTCGCCTTGTGTTTTGGCAAGGAGCGGGTTGTCCAACAACCACGTTATCTGTTGTAATAAAGCGCGCTCATCGGCCACCTGCACCAGCGCCGACACTTGCGCCAGCGCCCGCACCAGCATGACACAATTTTTGACATATTGTCCCATGATGATGGGTTTGCCAAGGCTGGCAGGCTCAATGGGATTGTGTCCACCAACATCCACCAGCGAACCACCCACAAACACCACGTCCGCCAAATCATACCAAACAAACAGCTCGCCCATGCTGTCTGCCAAATAAATTTGTGTGTCGTCATCAATGACTTGCCCAAGGCTGCGCCGATGTGTGATAAAACCTTGGCACAGCGCCGCCACTTCATCAAAACGCTCTGGGTGGCGCGGCACCACAATCAGCACCGCATCAGGATAAGCGCGCAACAACTGACGATGCACCCCTATCAGCAAACGCTCTTCTTCGGCATGGGTGCTGCCTGCTACCCAAATGGGGCGCGACAATCGCCAACGCTGACTGGTGGTGATGGCACCTAGCAGCTCTTGATTGGCTTGACTGGGTGCATAACTGCTGCTCCATTTTAAAGAATCAAGCACACAAACCTTGTCATCGGTCGCGCCAAGTTTTTTAAAATACTCAGCGCTTTGGTCGTCTTGGGCAATGACATAAGATAAGTTGTGCATCATGCTTTGGCTGATTTTGGCAAATCTTTGATAAGCCAAAAAAGACTGATGGCTTAGGCGCGCATTGACCATCACGCTGGGGATTTGGCGTTTTTTGAGCTCAAATAAAGTGGTTGCCCACAGTTCAGTCTCAACAAACAGCGCCATCACTGGGTTTGTGTGTGCCAAAAATTCTGCCACAATGCGCGCCTTGTCCACCGGCACAAAACTGTGATTGACCGTCTTGCCCAACTGACCATCAAACAACACAGCAGCCCGATGAAACCCCGTTTGGGTGGTGCTGGTTATCCAAAGACCAAACCCTGCATTTATCAGTAGTTGCAACAAAGGATAGGCGGTATTTAGCTCACCCAATGACACTGCATGACACCAAATCAGTTTTCCACTCTTGGCTGGCACTGGCAAATAAGCACGCCCAAAACGCTCATCAAGCTCACGCTGATGGGTTGGTAATTTGGCAGACCTTTTGCTGACAAATAAGCGATACAAGGGCAAAATGGCAGCAATCAGCCCCCCATAATACCAAGGCGGTTTTGTCATGACTTCACCAAATCAAATTCATCATCACAACAAGCAACAAAGTGCCCACAATCAACGCCAAAAAAAACAGCCCATAACGCTTGTCGGATTGTTGTTCGCTGCGATAATCTTCTTTGAGAACTTGTACTTGCTGCATATAAGCCACCAGCTTTTGGGCTTCGCTGTGCCCATTTTGTGCCGACTTGTTGAGCCACATATCGCCCAGCTCTTGGTTGCGCATGACACCGCCATTATCCGCATCAAAGCCTTGATAATACAGGCGACTAAGCAGCTTTTGTGCTCTGGCATCGCCCATGTTGGCAGCCTGCTCAGTCAGCATGAGCGCCTTGGCGGTGTTTTGTGCCATGCCGCGCCCTTCAAAGCAATACAGCGCCAAACGCAGCATTGCCGATGGGTGGTTGGACTGCTGCACCAAAGCAACCAGCTGCTGCAAAGCATTTTTTCTGGCGAGTTTTTGTTGTTCACTAAAAGTAATTTGCGTCAGCGATTTGCCCTTGGCCAACTCTTCGTTAATGTGTTTGTCAAACTGGTTGAGCACGTCTTGGGCTTGCTGATATGTCCGCTGTGTGTCGCTGGGCAAGGGCATGGTCAGCAGGTCTTGGTAGGCTTCCACAAACAGTTTGGGCGTATGCGATGCATAAGCTCGTTGTTTGTACGCCGACGGCTGGGGAGACGTTTTTGCATTGATGGGAGCGCGTGCCGCTTTTTTGGTGGGTGCGTCGCTGTCAGGGGCTAAATAGGTTTGCTCTAATTGCCCAAAAATGGCATTGGACACAGGATTTGGCGCGGCGGGACTGTCTTGGATTTTGGTTGTGTTGATGGATTTGTCAGGCGTTTGTAGCGATGGCATAAAACTTGTGTCGTGCTGACTGGCAGCGCCCTGCATGGCACGCAAAAAATCGCTCACCGCCCAATATAAGCTGTCTTCGCCGTGCGCTTTGGGTTTGCCTGCAGCGTCCAAACCAACGATGGCGCGCTCTATGCTGCCAAAGAGTCGTGCACCAATCACTGCCAGCACAAACAAACTCTGCGTGCTTTTTGGATTACTGCCAAGCACCACCAATCCCTGATAAAACGCGTCCAAATTTTCCGTATCTGACACAAACTCTGACACCAACCCCAAAAAAGCGCGGGCATATAAACGATTAAACCCTTGGGCACTGTACAGCTCTGTGTTGCCTGCCACCTTGGCAAGCTCGCTTTGCAGCACTTGCACCACATGAAACGCAAGCAACACCAGCATTTTGATGAATTCATCATGACCGAGCGCTTGCGCTTCTTTGATGTGTTTGCTTGCCAAATCGGACTTGACCGCAGACAAAAACACATCCAACAGCTTTAGGCTCTCCAAATTTGCTTGCCAAGGCAACGAGCTTTGAGCAATGATGGTGTGCAACTTTTGTTGATAGGCAAAAGTTTTGACATTGGGGGTGCCCACCTGTTGCCACAGCGCCAGCAGCGCAGCATCAAATTCAAAGCGGGCAAAGTTGTGATTGGTTGTTGTCATAACACTTCCAACTGACTTTAGTGATTGTCCGCCGCCAGCATATTTGCCAAAGATTCTTGCACATTTTTTGAATGCACTTTGGCGTTCGCCGCCAGCAGTTTGGCTTTCGCCATCGCTTTGTCGTCGTCATTTAAGGTGTACCAACGCGCCAAAACCGACAGCATTCTTGAAGCCAACACAGGGTTGAGCGCATCCAAATGCACAACTGACCCCAAAAACAGCTCCAGCCCTTCGTCTGTCCACAGCTGCACAGGTTTTGACCCCAAAGCGCCAAGAACGGCACGCACGCGGTTGGGCGCTTGCCAATCATAATCGTCGCGCGCCATCAGCGCTTTAATAAAGTTCACATCGCGATTGTCAGCGCCTGCTTGCATGCCAAACCACGAATCAATCACCAACGCTTCATCCTTGAAGACCTGATAAAAGTCAATAAGACACGCATCAACCGTGGGCAAATCAAATGCCACCATCTGTGTCAGCGCCCCCAGTCGCTCACTCATGCACGTGGCGTTTTGGTACAAGGTCTCCGCCCAAACAGGAGCTTGCTCAATCTTGGCAGTCAGCGCCAAATTTAGCAACACATTGCGCAGCAGTCGACAGCCATTAGCCTTGGGCGTGTCTTGATATGGCTCAATGGGCAGCGCCAGATACCACTCTGCCAATTGGTCTTTGAGACCATCGGCAATGGCTTGTTTGAGTGTGTCGCACGCCTGTTTGACCTTGAGTGGCCAATAATCGCTGTCATAAGCCATCGCCAGCTCTTTTTGGCTGGGAATGTCAAACAAACACGCCGCCAACATGGGGTCGCTGTGCAACAAGTCTGTGATGGTGGTCTTTAGGGTGTGCACCAGCAACGCCACGTTGGTTGATTGCCCCAGCAACAAACGATTTACCAACGTTTGTAGTGCCTGCCAGCGATTAAAACCTTCGCATTCAAAGGCCGTCAACTTCACCAAATCTTCATCGCTGTAGGCAAATTCTAATTTGACAGGCGCAGAAAAATTACGCAGCACCGACACCACAGGGGGCACGCCACCCAAACCCACTTTTTGAAAACAAAACTCAGCACTGTCTGTGCTCAGCAGCAGCATTTTTTGTGCCAGCATTTGCCCTGTTTGACCATGAAAAATTGCCACATCAATGGGAATGGGCAACGCAACTGGCGCAGCAAACCCTGCCACATGACGCGTTTTTTGAGCAAAAGACAACACCACATCGTCGCCATCTACCCTAAAACTCCCTGTAAGCACAGGCGTTGCAGGCTGTTTGTACCACGGCAAAAAGGCAAGCACGCGCTCATCTGCCTGCGCCATCGCCGACAAAAAGTCTTCAATGGTAACCGCTTGTCCATCATAGCATCTAAAATATTCGTCGGTCGCTTGGCGATATTTGTCCTTGCCCAAAAAGCTGGCAATCATACGCACAATCTCTGCGCCTTTTTCGTAGACAGTCGCGGTATAAAAGTTGTTAATCTCCACAAAACTCTCAGGGCGTACAGGGTGCGCCAAAGCGCCTGCGTCTTCGGCAAATTGCAAAGCGCACAATGTTGACACGTCTTTGATGCGTTGCACCGCAGGCGAACGCTGAGACTCCGAAAAACTCTGGTCGCGAAACACCGTCAAACCTTCTTTTAAACACAACTGAAACCAATCGCGACAAGTAATGCGGTTGCCAGTCCAGTTATGAAAATACTCATGGGCAATCACCGATTTGACCGCAAAAATACGCTCATCGGTGGTGGTGTGTGGACTTGCCAACACACAAGCGGTATTAAAGATGTTGAGCCCTTTGTTTTCCATCGCGCCCATATTAAATTGAGCGGTCGCCACTATCATATAACGGTCAAGGTCATAAGCACAGCCATAATGCACTTCGTCCCACGCCATGGCGTCTTTGAGCGCCTGCATGGCAACATGACACTTTTGAATATCACAACTGGCGGCATAAATCTCCAGCAGCACGTCGCGCCCAGACATGGTGGTATAATGGTCGGTCAATACGTCCAAATCAGCAATCACACACGCAAACAAATAACTGGGCTTTTTGGTGGGATCATGCCACACCGCAAAATGGCGCTTGTCGTCAATCTCGCCTTTGTCTGTCAAATTGCCATTTGCCAATAATACGGGATATTTTTTGTCCGCTTCTATGCGGGTGGTATACGTGGTCAATACATCGGGTCGGTCGGCAAAAAAGGTAATTTTACGAAACCCTTCTGGCTCACACTGAGTAACAAACATCGTCTCTGAACCTGTGCCCGCCTGATACAAACCTTCCAGCGCGGTGTTGGTTTGGGGCAAGATTTTGACCAGTGTTTTGATGTGCGCCACATCGGGGGCGTTGTTGATGGTCAGGCTTTCTTGGTCTAACACATAGTCGTCAGGCGTCAAAACTTTGTCATTGAGCACAATGCTTATCAGCTCTAGGTCGCGCCCAAACAACACCAGCTCACCCGCTTGTTGTCTTTGCATTGTCATGCTTGCTGCCACAGTTGCGTGCGTGTCAAACAAACAAATGTCAAGGTCAATCTTGTGCACGCAATAACTGGGCGGGGTATAGTCCTTTAAATAAATTTTTTTGGGTTGGTTCAATTATTGTCTCCAAACAACGACTTCATTTATCAATTTTACCAAATCATACTACCAAAAATTGACCTTCAAAAAAAGGTGTCTTATCACAAAAAGCCAGCCACCAAGATTTTTAGCAGTTTTTTCCGCTAAAACGCTAAAAAAAACAGCCAAAATGCCTTGTAAATCACTGACAACTTTGTCATCATACCACCTAACTTTGTTATCTATCGTTTTTGTGCATTTTTTCAACACAAATCTGCCAATGCTACGGGAGCTTATATGCCAATTTCCAAATTCAGTCAATTTATCATCATTGCTCTTGGTGCGGGCGTCTTGACTTTGACGGGCTGTGCCAGCAAAAAACCAAAATCACAGGTGGTGGTGGCTCCTTTGGGCACGGCAGGCGGCATGTATGGCAGCGGCGGTTACACGGGGGGCGCTTTGGTGAACAACCCAGACGCCATTCGTAACGCTGCGCGCAATATCCAAAGCGTGGTACATTTTGACTTTGACTCTGACGTCATCAAACCTGCAGCGGCCGCCATTTTGGACAAACAAGCCGAGTTTTTAAGAAGCAACCCAAGCGCCAGAGTCTTGGTGGCAGGTCATACCGATGAACGTGGCACACGTGAATACAACATGTCGCTTGGCGAGCGCCGCGCCGCTTCAGTGCGCACCTACTTGTCTGGCAAAGGGGTAAATACCAGCAACGTTGAAATCATCAGTTACGGCGAAGAACAGCCCGTTGCTACAGGCTCAAACGAAGCGGCTTGGGCACAAAACCGCCGCGCCGAACTTAGCTACTGACCCAAACATCTTTTTGCTGTTTGATTTGGTCGCAGCTTCTTTGTCTTGACCGTCTTGACCCAAACAGCGCCGCTTGCGCACCTGTACTGATAATCCCAAACATGGGCAGCGGTGCGCTGATGGCTGTTTGGTGAAGTGAGCACTTGAGCTGTCAGCACACCAAAAAGTACCCTACCACCTATCCATAACCAGTGCCATTTTATGCGTTTTAACATCAAAAAATTCTTGCGCTGCTGATGTTCACCCAGCATTTCTTAGGTCAAATCACCGCTTTATCAGCACACACAGCAAAACACCATAAAAGCGTGGACGCTGTTTTGTTTATTAATTAGGCTGTTAAGATATTTTGTGCCATCGGCTTTTCTTAACCAAAAAACGGCTCCAAATCATGGAGCCGCTTTTGTGGTGGTGTCGCTTAGAAGCGATAAGTAGCACCAAGTTTGACAACAGGATACCACTCTGGATTGTTTTTGTTGATTTTGTCAGACAAGTCTCTTTTTAGGTCTTCGGCACTGCCAGCACCAGTTACATTACCAACGATGTCAACTTGAGTGTCCCATTTGCCCGTATAAACCGCACCCAACTCACCAAACATACCAAAACGCTTGTTGTTATTTGGCTTAAAGCCCACAGTCAAGTAAGGGGCAAGGTCGCGACCAGACTCGGCCTTAATGCTCAAATCGCCAGTATTGACAACATATTCTCTGCCTTTAACCTTGACGACGGTACCACCAGCTTTTGGAGTCAAGATTGCTGACACGTTGTTGTCCTGAAAGATGACACCCGTGCCCACAGTAAAGGCGTTAGAAAATGGGCGCACATTCACACCAACATAAGGGTTGTTCAAATCTGCATCAACTTTGAGCCTACCATCAATGTCGGCGTATTTTTTGTCCAACGTAACGTCGGTGTCAAACTTACCGCCTGTCCAACCAGCAACCACTTCGGCAGTCTCATTGGCCGACCAAGCAATGTTAGCGCCATAACCAAGCGTGCCAACTTCAACACTGACCGCTGCTGGGTTGGTGGCTGTCTTAAAAATGGTACGACCACTGTTCATCACAGTGTCTGTTACCGCGTTCGCCATCGCAGCTGTGGACAAAGCGGCCGCTACAAGTGCGATGCTAAATTTTACAACTTTCATAAACTTCTCCAATCAATGAACTACCTAAATATTACAAAACCACATCAGTCATCGTACTGTGTATAGTATACAGAAAAACTGACACTTTACCAAGTGTATTGTATAAATCTAGGTGTCCTATTGTAACATAGGACGTTTTTTATTTGCAAATTTCATACCATAATTTCTTTATTTTACTTATTTATCGGTCATTGATAACCCATGGTATGTATTGTTCATCATTTTTTATAGCTCACTTATGGTTTTGTGGCATTGTCTTATATCGGTTGATTGTATGATTTATTTTATTATTTGTTTAATATTTAAACGAAAATAAGCCACAATGCCTTTTTATTATTGGCGCATTTATTAATACACCCATGATTTGATGAGATTTTTTTACCGAATAATAAGCCATCTTTACCATTTATACTAAATTTTGGTATAGATATTGTACGTTGCTTATCAATCATACGATGTTAATATCACGCTTATCATTTATCTGTGGTAAAATAACTTTTAGCAAAAAATGGTTATGTTATTGGTAATTGATTATCTTTATTTGATATCGGTGGCGCTTTTGGCATAACAAACTTGCACATTCACCATTGATACAGCAAATAAGAACTGGCATTATGAGACACAATCAAGGCTTTACACTGCTTGAACTGATGATAACCATTGCCATATTGGCAATCTTGGTTGCCATTGCCACGCCATCAATGCGTACCTTTATTCAAAGAAACCAAGTCAGCGCCCAAATACGCGATTTGTCCAGCTTTGTCCAAGAAGTGCGCGGCAAAGCAGTCCTAGAAAGACGCCCTTATACACTGACCATCAATGCCAGCACATCAGGTGGCGGCTCTGTGATGGGCAATGACGGCACAGCCAGTTGGACACCCGACAGCGATTATATCACACTCACTGGCAACAACATGCTGGTCTTTGGTCTGATGGGGACAATAGACACCAATGAAGCCTGCTACGCCATCGCCCACACCAACAACGCAGCGATTGTACAAGTGCTCATCATCAACAAAAATGGCAGTGCCAAAATATTTACCGACAAGACCACTTGTCAATAGGAATGCCCATGTTATACAACAATCCATATAATCAAAAAGGCGTTGGTCTGTTAGAAGTGATGGTCGCTCTGATGTTATTGGGCATTGCTGTCTTGGGTTTTGTTGCCATGCAGCTGCGTGCCAACAACGTCAGCATTGAAGCGGACAACAACATGCACGCGGTGGAGCTGGCGCGTGATATGCATGAGCGCATGCGCATTAACCGCGAAGGAATCACAGAATTTAATAACGCCTATACAGGTTTGGCAACTGGTGGCACTTTTGAAAATTGTCGCCTGCCCGCTGGCTGCTCGCCTGCCAATCTGGCAAAATTTGATTTTGAGCAAGTCAGACAAAATGCCGAAAGACTGGGCATGAGTATCGCCATCAGACAGTGCCCCACAGACAACACCAGCGAGCAACGGCACTGCATTTATGTGGCTTGGGGCAACACCACAGCCACCATTGGCGACAACCCCACAGACTGCACCAATGACCGCGCCAAATACCAACCTAATGCCCAATGTATCTTTATGGAGAGCTTTAGTTATGCACCATAAGCCAGCCGCTTTGTCCACACAACAAGGCTTTACCCTAATAGAGTTGATGATTGCCATCACATTGGGACTGCTTATCTCAGCGGCGGCGCTGATGATTTTCTTAAGCAGCCAGCGTTCACTTGCCATCCAAGGCGGCATGGGCGAAATCCAACAAAACGCCATCTTTGGGCTGCGCAACCTAACTTATGATTTGCGCCACATCAACCTAGACACCAGCAACAACGGGCTGATTTCTAGAAATGGCGAAGGCTCAGGGATTGTTTTTGAGCCAGCCCAATCCGCCACCGCGCTGACAGCCGACCAAGTTACCATCGCCAACAAAGACGCAGGCGCCATGGACGTCAACAGCGACCAACTGACCGTCCAATTTCAGACGCGCACCCAGATGACCCAATGCGAAGGCGAAGAAGTCGGCGCCGACATATTGATAGTACAACGCTACTACATTCGTCCGTTACCGAGCAACCAACAACCAAGCGGTGTCAGTGCCCAAAACAGACGCTACGCCCTGTACTGCGACGTCATTGGCGCAGGCAGTGCCGACGGTGTGCCCGTCATACTAGACGCCGAGAGCTTCAAGGTCAGTATCGGCACTCGTAAGCTCAACAACACCATCGGTCGCACCGACGACACCATATACTACCAAACGCTGGCAGAGTATATCACCAATCCGCTTGGGGATACGGTGGTTTCACTAGAAATTGGTGTGGTGCTGCGCTCTAGCAACTCAGTACACCAAGACCGAAACATCACCGCCAGTCAAGTATTTAACATCGCAGGTCAGGACGTTCGCCTTACCAACCCACCCACCACGTCCAGTTTTCTTAGAGTGCCACTGAGCCAAGTGGTCGCTATTCGCAACAGTCAAGGAGTAGAATAACAATGAAACAACAGCAAGGCGCCACCATGATTATTGTGCTTATTGTGCTGCTTTTGGTGGCGATTGCAGGCACCATTGCCCTGCGTTCAGGATTGTTTGGCATGCGCCTGTCCACCAACAGTCAAGTGGGCAACCTACTGATACAAAACAACGACTCTGCCTTATTCAAATTTGAAGGCATGGAAGCCAACGTCATTTCACAAAACTTCGCTTTGGGGGGCATGTTTCATTATCTGCTAGACCCCACCAATGCCACCGATGAGCTGGTGTTTTGTTATGACGCCAGACAATCTGACACCTTTAACATACAACAAGCGTCCATCATCAACGAAGACGACAGCACAGAACGTACCAATTTTTGCGACACAAACAAAAGCTCATCGGAGCGTGGCGCTGTCATCACCCAAGTGCACATGCGCCGCAACTACGCCGATAGCCAAATCTCTGAAGGATACACAATCAACAACTCCACCCCAACAGTGCAGCTCAACATCAGTCTGTCGCTCAGCGCCATATCGGTCATACCCGCCTTTGGTAGCCACGACAAAAACGCCGTCAATGATTGTTTTAAACACAGCGCCTTTAAAAAGACCGCCAGCACCACCACCATCGCCGAATGCTTTAATGGCTTGGGGATTGCTCACGATGTACAAAGCACCGATTTTAAGGCGGGCAACAGTGTTCACGTAGAAAGATTTAGCAACTAATGACAGGAAATCACCATGAAAAAACTTTGTATAAAAAAACTCACCACCGCCATTTCGTCCATCATGGCAATGATTGCCACCAGTATCCCCACTTATGCCACAGATACAGAGATTTATCAAGCCCCCAGAGAAGGCAGCACCACTTTGATGTTAATGATAGACATCTCAGGAAGTATGGGTCTTGCGCATTCAATGCGTGATGATTATAACATCAAATCAGGTAATGGCCCCCAATATGGTAACGCTCAAGATGGAGCAAACAGTTATTGTCAGTTAAATACAGGCCTAAGCAACTGGCGTGCGGTCATGTCCGATGGTACAGCTGCCAGATACATAGGAAACAATGTATGGATACCCCAAAATCCTGCGGTGTCTGCTCGCGACAGTTATGCCCGAGAATTTTGTGAAATCCCCCTAAATGGCCCACCAAACCCATTAAACAATATCAATACAACAGCTGGCAACAGCTGGGCTACTGACGCAGAGCGGGGCTGCCCAATAGAAGGTAACGTTCGCCGTTGTTACAGTCGCATTACCCGCGTTAAAGACGCCATTTTTGACCTATTAAAAGGCAATCCTGCCAAAGGCATCGCCCCGTTAGCCGATGATAAAGCCATAGGCTTATCCACAATCAGTATTCGTGTCTCACAAACAGCCCTAGACCCTGAAATCATCGGTCCAAACCAATGGAGAACCCAAGGGGCTGTGCGTGTGCCTGCTCGCCGTCTGGACGCGATGGTTGGGGGGCGAACACATCGTGATATTCTTTTGGAAGCTGTGGCAAGGCTGGAGCTGGCTGGCGCCACACCAACCGCCCAGTCCTACGCAGAAACCGTTGCTTATATGATGGGACAAAATCCATCTGCACATGGAGAATCGGGATACCGATTTTCTAGCGCCAACACCAAAGTTGCTGGTGGTGCTCATTATGAAATTCCTGCAACCTTGAACAACCAGCAAAATAAAGAATGTTCAGGGCAAGGCATATATATATTAACCGATGGTGAACCAAATAATTCTAGATGGCCTGTCAGTATCATGCGATTGGCTTTGGGACTTACCCAAGGCAACCCAAGTTATCAATGCAATTTTTATGATGGATTAAATGATCCAACCAACAGAGAATCTCATCGCATTTGGAACTGTATGTACAGTTTTGCCGAAACGCTTAATGACCCAACAAAAAACCCTTTGGGACTTCAATTTAAAACCGCCGTAGTGGGTTTTGGGCGCAACTATTTTGACGTGCCCAAATACGACAGAACCAAAACCAAAGACGAAAATTTAGCAATGATTACAACCAACAACGAAGCCAGTCGTGCTGCTCGCTTGGGCATTCGTGGTGAAGGGGGTTGGTATCCTGGCTCAAGCCCCCAAGACGTCGTCAATAGCGTCAACGAATTCATTGAAACCCTAGTCAAAGACATTCCAGATGTCGTAACAGGTCAGCCCGCCATTCCTATTGACCCCCTAAGCCCACTGACACTGATGAAAGATGGGTTTTATGGCACTTTTATCCCCAAAGTGGGTGCCAATCAAACCTTTTGGTCGGGGGACATGAATAAATACTCTGTCAAACAAAACATGTTATACGGCAGAAACGGCCAAGCACTATTTAAAAGCGATGGCTTGGTCAGCGGTGCCGCTGTTGGCTTTTGGGGCAGTGGCATGGTGGCAAACCTGCCTTTGCGCGGCAACAGCCCCACCACAAGCAGACAGCTGTTTACCAACACCACATCAAACAACAACACCGCGTTGACCCCAGTAACGGTAGATAAGCTCTACGACACCAGCGACAGCCTAGGCGCACCCAGCGCCGCCAATGACCGCAATGCGTGGCTAAACCTGCTTGGCTACGACACCCCCCTATCGTCAGCCCCCGTCAATCAATCTGACCTAAGCAACCAACCTGAATTGCGTCAAGCAGGGGCGCTGTTGCATTCCACCCCCCTTATTCTTACCCAAAGCGGGTCAATCAACAGAAGTAATGGCACAAGCAGCAATCGCAAAGATTATGTGTTGTATGGCAGCACACAGGGCATTTTGCACGTGGTGGACAGCGAAACTGGGGTAGAAAAAGTGGCGTTTGTCCCTAAAGAGATGATGACCAACCAAAAGGACAGCTTCCAAAACACCAACAACGCGCTTGGCGTGATGAAATACGGCATTGATGGCAAATGGACAGCCTACACTCAATACATCTCCGATAGCTCTGGCGGCTTTACCGTCAATGACACCAGCACCCCAGCCGCCACCAGCACCAATCTAAGGGGCAAAGGCATGCAGTGGGTGTATGGGGGCTTACGCATGGGTGGACGCAGTTATTATGGTTTGGATTTGTCTGATATTAACAAACCAAAAATCAAATTCCATATCAACCCAGATGGCGCAGCGACAGGCTCACCACTGTCTTATATGGGGCAAAGCTGGTCCAAGCCCAGTCTTGGTTTTGTGAATTGGAAAGGCTCTCGCCGTCTGGTGATGTTTGTTGGTGGCGGCTATGATGAAGGCTACGAAAACCGCACTTACGACCAAAGCAACGGCAAAGGCGCTGGCGTGTATATGTTTGATGCGCACGATGGCAGCTTGTTGTGGTGGGGCAGCACTCACGCCACCACCAGCACTGGCACAACCACCAGCCCAGCCGCCACCAACCACGCTGCGCTCAGATACAGTGTTGCTGGCGATATTGGCACCTTTGACCGCAACAACGACGGTTTGATTGATTATTTATACTTTGCTGACTTGGGCGGTCAAGTGTTCCGTGTGGATTTGGACAACGCCCATGGCAGCGCCGACGGCTTGGTTACGCGCATTGTGCGCTTGTACAACGGTCATCAAGCAAACGGTCTTAGCCCACGTTTTTATGAAACACCCAGCTTATCGGCGCACTCTGGCTTGGGAGCGGCAGGTCAGTTTGGTATCGTCTCTATTGCTTCGGGCAACCGCAGCTCACCGCTTGCCGAAGGCAACGAAAGTGCCAGAGACGCTTTGATTGTGTTATACGACCATGACGTCTTCAAATCAAATACCGTCAAAAAAGGCACAACGCTTAACGTTACAGACGCAGCCACTGACAACTTGGTGGAACACACCAAAGCCAGCATGAGCAGCGGCGACGAAAGCAAGCAAGTACAAGCCGACAAACAAGGCTGGAAATATTACCTAAGCGGTGTTGCTGGCAAACTCAAAGGCTACAGCTCGCCCCGCGTGGTGGACAATTTCCTATTTTTGACCACATACACGCCAGATGGTGGCACCACCATAGCCAACAGCTGTAATGCTGGTATCCGCGGTACAAGTTTCCAAGAAGCGTTTTGTTTGCCTGGTGGGGTTTGTGCCACAATCAACGGCAAAGACCAACGCGCCATCTTAGGCTTAGACGCCCCCAACACCGATGTTGACGGCTCAGCATGGCGCGTTGAGCTGGGTTTGGGCATTGTACAAGCGGCTGTGGGCAACATCTCTGACGCGCACGAACACCGCAACAAATCTGGACTTACTTTTCCCAAGGCGCTAGATTGCACCAAAAAGGAAAACCGAGACAAACAGGAGTGCATAACCGAAGTTTCCAACATCACCAACAAACCCATACGTTGGTATGAAAACAGCCCAAGAACAAACCAGTGAGACCGCCAATGAAACAAACAGGCTTTACACTGATAGAGATGATGATGGTGGTGGTGATTGTGGCAATCATCGCCGCCATCGCCCTGCCCAGCTACCAAGAGTATGTGCGCCGTCAGCGCTTGGCGGTTGCCCAACAAGAAATGCAAACGCTGGCAGGCGAGCTTGAACGCTACAAAGGCAAAAATTTCAGCTACAAGGATTTTGACAAAGCAGACATCGCACACATCTATCCTGACTTTAGCGACACAGCCACACTGCAAATCCCTGTGGACAAGGCAAACAAAACTTATACCATCACTTTGGTGGACGCTGACAGCAAATTGCCCCTAACAGACAGCTCGTCCAATGGACTAAACTGGGCAATAATAGCAGTGCGTGAGCCTGCTAACCCCAGAAACTACGACGTGCTGCTGCGCAGTGATGGCACGCGTTGCAAAACCAAAGACGATGGCAAAGTGGACGATGGCAACTACGACAGCTGTGGTTCCAACTCGGAGACGTGGTAATGCAAAAAGGCTTTACACTGATTGAGATGATGATTGTGGTGGCGATTATTGGCATACTGGCGGCGGTGGCTTATCCATCATATCAGCAGTACGTTATCCGCACCAAACGTGGCGACATGCAATCTGAGATGATGCGCATCTCCCAAGAAGCTCAGCGCTACTACGCCATCAACAAACACTACAACAACATGACCCTTGCCAATTTGGGCGCGTCAAACAGCTTCCCAAGAGATGGCACACCCCTGTACAATTTGACCATCAATACCAGCCCTTCAGGGGGCAATGCCAATCATAACGCGTGGGCGCTGACCGCCACCCCCATTGCAGGCACCACCCAAGACAATGACGGGGTGATTTGTCTCAACAGTCAAGGGCACAAACTCTGGCTCAAAGGCGGCACAAGCTGCGCCACAATGAGCGCCACAACAGCATGGACAGACTAGACAAATCGGTCAAAGACAGGCAGATGTAAACTTGGCTTACCATGCAGTACGCCAACTGCCGTTATTTTGGTCTTGGGATGAACGCGCCATATGGTTTGCGCCATCGCTGACAAGGTTGCGCCTGTGGTAACCACATCATCAAACAAAATCAGCGAACGTGCTGGTGGCTCGCCCAGCACATAAAAATCGTCTTTGACGTTGCTTAGGCGGGCTTGTTTGTCCAATCCGCGCTGATGAAGTTCGTTTTCCACACGCGCAATTCCTTGCCAAATGGGCATTTGCCACCAATAGGACAAAAACTTGGCAAGCGTCAAAACTGGATTGAAACCGCGTTTTGTCAAGCGACGTTTGGTGGTGGGCACAGGCACAATGACGCTGTCGGCTGGCACATCGGGCTGCATTTGACAAAGCACGTGATACAACACCAAAAGCGCCGACAAGTCTTGTTTGTCCTTGTAGCGCGCCATCACCCTTTTTAGGGGCATGTCATAAAAAGCGCCAACACACAGCGGCAAATCGTCCGTCAGTTTTAGTGTGGGCAAAGCAGGCAACTGCTCATGACAATACCCACACAACAAACCACAAGCAAAAGGCGCACGACCGCTTTGTGTTGTGATTAACTCACCGCACAGCTGACAAGTGTTATGCAAACGACAACACCAGATCGCCAAACTGTACGGCGGCAAACGTGCAGGGCTCAACGCTACAGACCCAACCAATCATTGAGCATGACGCCAACACCGATGGCGGTGGACTCATGGTTATAGTCTACGATGGATTGACCATAACCTTGAAAAAACTGCAGATAACCACTGACGCCTTTGCCCAATGGATAAACATAATCCAACTGCAATGCGCCTTTGTTGGTTTTGGGGTTGTAGCGCACCAGTCCTGAAATGTTATTGCCTTCTTGCAGTTGATACAAAAAGCGCACATCGCCATAACCATAATAATCCAAAATGTCTGGGTTATCATCGGGCTTGGCGCTGTCGCTGCTTTTGGCAATGCGCCCCCAAAATCTTGGCATGACGGTCAGATTGCCCCACTCCATGCCCCCCATCACATAGGCGCGATTCCAAGAACGCGACAACGGGTCAGACTCGCCATTGGAGTGGTGCACTGCCCCTGCCCCAAGCATGCGCAACTTGCCCCCAAAAGGCAAATCGGCTCTGACAGGCTGGGTTACAAAAATCTCTGGCTGATAATCGTGCGCCCGAAATGGACGAGAATTGTCTTCGTTATACACCTGCCAATGCGACTGCTGGGTATAACCTGCCCACAAATCGGCGTTGGTGCCAAACAAGTCTTCTGCCAGCTTGGACTTAAAAGACATCTGAAACTTCAGTTCGCTGGTGCGCATTTGATTGTGCGTGTGGTGGCTGATGTCTTGATTGGGTGTGCTGATGTGGCGATTGGGCTTGGTATTCATAAACAACGGCAAAATATACATCGGGTTGTGTGGGCGCGCTTTCCACAAGCCACTTTCGCTGTTTTTGTCCAAATCATAAGCCAAACTCAAGGGCGTGTACTGCTCGGCATGGACAGTCTTGTCGCTCAAAGCGGCTTGCTCTGCCAGCACCACTTGTGGTTCGCCCTTAAAGGTGCTAATCACCGTCTTTGACAAATCCAGTGGGCGTTTTTTTTGCAGCATATTTGGTTCTTTGCCTTGGGCAATGCTGTCAAAACACGCCAATCTTGCACCATCGTTAATCAGCGCAGCACACTGATAAAACAGCTCTTCGCCGCGAGCACGCGAATCAATCATGACATCTGGCGCTTCATCATCTGCCCATGTCTGGGTCGTCAACGCCATCAAACAAAGCGCCAATAGTCTCGGCGCCTGTACCACATTAAATAAACACTTCATAAAAATCCTATCATCGTCATTGTATGGCAAATCTGGCAAGATGCAAAACCAGCGTTATCCCAACAGACGGTTATCAAACTTCATCTTTGTCCAACAACTTTGTATCCAAGCGATTGAAAATTTGCCAAGCGACCACATTATTGTTATTATAAATCATTTTGACATTTTGTTGCACTACTTAAAGGATAGGTTTATGGGTGTTGTGGTTGGTATCGCTTTGGTGTGGTTCATCATTGAGATGCTACTTTGGTATCTGATTGCTCAATTTGTGAGCGGTTGGCTGGTATTTATTTGGTTTATTGTGGCGGCAGTGATTGGCATTGGCTTCATCAAAAAAGCCGCCAGCACCCTAAACCCCATGACCCAACAAATCAAAAGTGGCGTGATTGCCAACCCTGCCAATCAACCCAGCGAATCGGTCATCACCAAATCCATCGCCACAGGCATTGCAGGGATTTTGTTGCTTTTACCGGGTTTGCTGACCGATGTTGGAGCACTGCTCATCATGTTGCCCGCCATTCAAAAAATGCTCACCACCAAAGCCAAAAATTATGCCATGAACAACCAAGAAAAGATGATGGCGATGATGGCAAAACAAATGGGCGGACAAAATCCTTTTGGCAACATGGGCAACAAGCCTTTTCATCAAAATCCTTTTGGTAAATTTGGTGGCTTTGGTGGCACAGGCACCACCATTGAAGGTCAAGCCAAAGTCAAGCAGCGAGCCGCCAACGACGACTGACCCATCACCGCCCATCTTGGCTTGGTCATGGTGCGTCATGGTGCCAAGCCTTGTTTTTGTTTGATAAAAGGTAGGGCTGATAAGATAACCCAACGGATTTTGGGGACAATCTGCGGTATAATGACCCATCTCATTGATTCACTTACAACAGATTATGGACATTGTACAGTATTTACACGGCTTAGTTTCAAGCACGCTTGGGGTACTAGACGACCACAGCCAAGCCGATTTGTTAAAGCAATATTATGCCCTTAGCGTCGCTCATCTTGCCAATCAATCGTTTGACATCACCAATCCAGACAACCGTCAGCTTCATGCGCTGTGGGGCGAAAAAACGCCTGCGCTGGTTCGGTGCTTATCGCGCAGCTTTCATCTGTCAGAAACACAAACGCAGTCTTTGCTTGAAGCCGCCACTCCCCCCATGCTCGCCGAGCTGAGCACCCTAAATCACGATGTGGCAAATTTTATCCAACAAAACTTCGGCGACAGCAGCGCACATTTGCCAGCATGGTCGGCACAATTTGTCCAGTTGCCCAAGTTTGATGCAGCACCAGAGACCTTGACACATCAAACGCCCAGCACCCCAAAACCCACCAACACAACCAAAAAATCCATCAGCCCATTGCCTGTCTTATTTGGTGTGCTGATTGGCGCATTGACTGCGGGCATCGGCGCGGGCGCTTGGTACATGATGCAATCCAAAACTGACGACAGCACCAGTGTTCAACCCGCCAGCACAACCAACGCAACCGCCTTACCACGCCTGTCAATGACCGCAGGCGAAAACAACACACTCTACGCTTGCCACGCCCAAATCGGCAATCAAGCATTGCAAAATCAGCTGTTACAAATTTTACAAAACAACTTTGGCAGCGTAAATTGTATCATGCAAATCAATGAGCACTTTGCTGGCTCACTGGCAGGGCTGGAGCGTTTGGACAGCATCATTGCCATGATAAAGTCTGAGCCTTTTACCAGCATTGAGATTGTTGGTGAACAAATTTTTGTCAACAGTCCAAACCCCCAAGTCATCGCTCGCATGGTCAATGACATCAAGCTGCTCGCCCCCCAGTTTGACGTCTTGGCAGCAACCATGCCAAATAAGGCGACTGCCATCAACCAAAGCATTGAGCGCGCCACTCGCGCCCTAAACGCCCTAAGCAGTCCCATCAACGCACACGATTTGTCTTGGGCAATGAGCCTGCAAATCCTTGATTTTAATGGCACATCACAGCTGCCCAGCCAAAATCAAGCACTGCTTGCCCTTGCTGCCCAAAAGCTCAAAGAAAGCCCCGACATCAAACTCATCATCGCCACACACACAGACGCCAGCAACCCAGACCGCATGGCAAACATCTCGCTGTCGCAAGCCCAAGCCGAAGCGGTGCGTGCCTTTTTGTTAGAACAAGGCGTGGCAGAAGGACAGCTTGTCGCCAAAGGGGTGGGCGACGCCTTTGCCATTGCCGACAACATCACAGAGCTGGGCAAATTTACCAACCGCCGCACTGAGTTTTTGGTCTTTGATGATGGCGTTTTGAGCGCGTTATCCAACAGCGCCATCAATATTGACACACCCACCATGACAGCACCCATACAAGCTGCCATGCCTGTCATACCACCCAGTCCACCCATCGCGCCCGCCATGCCCGCACAAGGCATGCCTTCTGGCGTGGTCGCCCCTGAGCCAGTGTATCAAGCGCAGCCTTTGCCGCCTGCCACACCACCAAATCACTACCCAAATGCAGCCATGCCAGCACCCACACCAGCGCCCAACGTTCGCGAGCTGCCCAAAGGCACGCCTATTCCCAAAGAAGTTTTGGAATTGTCGCAAACGGTGATTAGCTCAGAAGACAATGCTGGTGGCACATCTTATGAAGAAGAAATTGTTGATGGCTATTGATTGGTCAAAAAAGCACCTAATACAAACCGAGCCCATAAGACAAGCAAAAAGCCAAAGTTGTCTCTTCAACAGCGTTTTGCTTGCAAAGGCAACCCAACGCGCTAAAATTGGGCACGGTATTGTTGGGTGGTCTTTCTTGAAATGATTGACATCACACGCGCGACAAATATTCGCCTGTGCGCGTGTCTACTTTGACGACTTCTTCTTGTTGCACAAACAATGGCACACGCACCACCGCGCCCGTTTCCAAACGTGCAGGTTTGCCGCCACCGCCCGATGTGTCGCCACGCACCCCAGGGTCGGTCTCTACAATTTGTAGTTCAACAAAGTTGGGAGCGGTTACCGAAAGTGGCGCGCCATTAAACAAAGTGATGGTGCACAATGCGTTGGAGTTTTCTTTGAGCCACTGGGCAGCGTCGCCCATCGCGGTTTTGTCGGCTTGAAGCTGTTCAAAGGTCTCAGGGTGCATAAAATGCCAGAACTCACCATCGTTGTACAGATAGTTCATTTCTGTATCCACAACGTCCGCGCCTTCTAGAGTGTCGCCCGATTTAAAGGTTTGCTCCAACACTTTGCCAGTTTTGAGATTGCGCAATTTGACACGGTTAAAGGCTTGACCCTTGCCTGGTTTGACGTATTCGTTTTCAAGAATGGAACAAGGGTTGCCATCAAGCATGACCTTTAAACCAGCCTTAAAATCATTGGTAGAAAAACTTGCCATAAAAACACCTTTAATCATCAACAAATGTATAAAAATAAGCTATAATGCATAGTTTTGCCAAACGCAACATTATAGCCAGTTTTATTAAATCTTGTCAAAAAAATATGCACCACTCCCCCTTTTTTAGAGTCCAACAACAAGACACAAATTGGCAAAAACAGCTTGCCACCGCCATCAGCGACATTGACGAGCTGTACGCCTTGCTTGAGCTGACCCCCACAAAAAATGCCCACCAACCACAAAAATTCCCCCTTAAAGTGCCACGCGCCTTTGTTGCCAAAATGCAAAAGGGCAACGCCAACGACCCATTGTTGCTGCAAGTCTTGCCCGACATCGCCGAAACACTCACCATCGCTGGCTATAGCCACGACCCTTTGGCAGAAAATACCCACAATCCCAGCAAGGGTCTGCTGCACAAGTACAAAAACCGCGTTCTGATTACCACTACGGGGGCATGTGCCCTGCATTGTCGTTATTGTTTTCGTCAGCATTTTGACTATGGCGCCAATTTGCCAAACACCCAAGAACTCACAGCCATCGCTGACTATATTCAAGCCGACAAGCAAATCAACGAAGTGCTGCTTAGTGGCGGCGACCCTTTAAGCCTGAGCAATCGCCGCTTGTCCATGTGGATAAACACCTTGTCTGCTTTGCCCAACATTGACACCATACGTATCCATACTCGCCTGCCCGCAACAGTGCCAGACAGAATAGACGATGGGCTGCTTAAGCTGCTCAAAAATTGCCCAAAACAAGTGGTCATGGTGTTGCACATCAATCACGCCAACGAAATAGACCAAACGCTGGGCGACAAATGCCACGCCTTAAAACAAGCAAACGTAACACTGCTTAACCAAACGGTGTTATTAAAAAACATCAACGACGATGTGGACACACTGTGCCAGCTCAGTCGGCGGTTGTTTGGGGTGGGTGTCATGCCCTATTATTTGCACGTTTTAGACAAAGTGGCAGGCGCCAGCCATTTTGATTTGCCCATTGAACGCGCCATTGAGCTATACTGGGGCATGCTGGAGCGTTTGTCGGGCTATTTGGTGCCAAAACTGGTGCAAGAGCTGCCCAACAAACCCTACAAAACGCCCGTTGACGTTTATCAATCCAGCAAAAGTCGTCCAGCAAACACGCCCTAGGCTTCAACAATGACAAAATTCACTTGCATTATCGGCATAAATTGGCTAGTTTATCTGCCACAAAGGTTGATTAATTCCATTTTGTCAAATAAAGAACAGAACAAAGCAAGGTCAATAACACTGTTGCGGCTTGGCGTCTGAGCGCCAACACAGCAAAGCCACACCGCACAAAATTGCCCAACGATGTCAAAAGGAGCGCCCAATGAGTAATTTTCATACAACACCCGCCAAAGTGCGCACACAGCGCCTAAACACCTTGCGTCAGCTTATGCAAGCACAAGGCATTGACGCGCTGATTGTGCCGTCGGCCGACCCACATATGTCGGAGTATTTGCCCGTGCACTGGCAAGGTCGCGCGTGGCTGTCTGGCTTTACAGGGTCGGTGGGCACGTTGGTGGTGCTGCCAGACTTTGCAGGATTATGGGTAGACAGTCGTTACTGGGTACAAGCACCCATTCAACTGGCAGGCACAGACATCACGCCACAAAAAATGCAGCAGCACGAGCCCACGTTTGCTCAATTTTTGGCGCAAACTCTGCCAAGCGGTGCCAAAGTGGCGATTGACGGCGCGGTATTGTCGCTTGCCCAAGCCGATGAACTCAACAATGAGTTTGCCAAAAACAACATACACCTGATGACCAATATAGACCTGCTAGGGCAACTGTGGACAGAGCGCCCACCTTTGCCAACAGCCAAGATTGTCGTTCATGACCCCGCCTTTGTGGACACCACCACCAACGAAAAACTTGCCAAAGTGCGCCAGAAAATGACCGAGCATGGCGCACAACACCATCTTATCAGCAGTCTTGATGACATTGCGTGGCTGACCAATTTGCGTGGCGCAGACGTCAGCTTTAACCCCGTGTTTTTGGCGCATTTGTTGATTGGTCAGGACGACGCTGTGTTGTTTGTTGATGACAAAAAGCTCAGCGAGCCTGCCAAAAACCAACTACAAAACGCCAACATCGCTGTTTTGCCTTATGAGCAAGTGAAGGCAGCGCTTGCACAAGTGGCGGATTTTTTGTTGATTGACCCAGCCAAAGTGGCGCTTGGCACACTACAACACCTGCCCAAAACGACACGCCTTATCAAAGCGCTCAATCCAACCACCCTACTAAAAGCCGTCAAATCCGCCAACGACATCGCCCACATTCAAGAAGCCATGCGCCAAGACGGAGCGGCGTTGTGTGAGTTTTTTGCTGAGTTTGAACAGCGTTTGGCAGATGGTGAGCGCTTATCAGAACTTGACGTAGATGACCTGCTCAACAAAGCGCGCGCGCGCCAACCCCATCATGTGTCTGCCAGTTTTGACACCATCGCAGGCTTTGCAGGCAATGGTGCCATCGTCCACTACAAAGCCACGCCAGAACGCTTTAGTTATCTTGATGGCAGTGGGCTGCTGCTGATTGACTCAGGCGCACAATATCAAAACGGCACCACAGACATCACACGCATGATGGGCATAGGCACGATTAGCGATGAACAAAAACGCGACGTAACTTATGTGCTAAAAGCACACATCGCCTTGGCACGCGCCCATTTTCCTGCAGGGATTTTCTCGGGCAAGATTGACATACTGGCGCGCAACGAACTGTGGCAACAAGGACTGGATTATGGGCACGGCACAGGGCATGGCGTGGGCTACTTTCTTAACGTCCACGAAGCGCCACAGGTGATTTCTCATTCGGTCATGCCAACGCCTGAACGCGTCATGCTGGCAGGCATGATTAGCAGCAACGAACCTGGCTTGTATCGCGAAGGCAAATGGGGCGTTCGCCTTGAAAATCTGCTGGTCAGTGTCAAAGCCGCCAGTACCGAGTTTGGTGAATTCTTAAAATTTGAAACATTGACCTTGTGTCCTTTTGACACGCGCTTGATTTTGCCAGCGCTGCTTAACGACACCGAAAAAACATGGCTCAACACCTACCACCAACGCGTGCACGATGAACTGATTGGTCGCGTGTCAGGCAGCGCCAAAGCGTGGCTTGTTGCGCGTACCCAGCCCATATAACTGTTAACCATCAAAGGAAAACTATGTCAAATCACTCAGCATTTGCCACCAATCTTTGTGTGGTCAAAGACTTACAGCCGTCGCTGTTGTGGCGCTGGTTTGCCCAAATTGCCAGCATTGCCCACCCATCACACCACGAAGAAGCCTTGGCAACGTTTATTGTTGAATGGGCACAGCGCCAAAACCTAAACGTATGGCGCGACAGCGCTGGCAATGTCATCATCAAAAAGCCCGCCAGCGTAGGCATGGAAACGCGCACCCCCATCGCCCTACAAGCGCATTTGGACATGGTGCCCCAAGCCAACGCTGGTATCGTTCATGATTTTACCAAAGACCCATTGACCCTACGCAAAAGCCCAGACAGCAAATGGCTGCTGGCAACCGACACCACGCTCGGCGCAGACAATGGCATTGGCTTGGCGAGCATTTTGGCGCTTTTGGAGAGTGATTTGCCCCACCCAGAGCTAGAAGCGCTGCTCACCATGACCGAAGAAACTGGCATGGTGGGTGCGCTCGGCTTACAAGCTGGCACACTCAGCGCGCCCATCATGATAAATACCGACACCGAAGAGATTGGCGATGTGTATGTGGGCTGTGCTGGTGGCGTTGACGCCGATGTGCTTTTGCCTTTAAAATACATGCAAAACACATACAATAACGCCATCAGTATCACAATCAGTGGCTTACAGGGTGGGCATTCGGGGCTGGACATTGATAAAAATCGCAGCAGCGCCATTAAACTGATGGCACGCCTGCTGAGCACTCTAAGAAGTGTGTGCGATGAATTTTTGTTGGTAGACATCACTGGCGGCACCCTAAGAAACGCCATCGCTCGCGAAAGTACGGCGCTCATCGTGTGCAACGCTCATCATCAACCACAAATTTTATCGGCAATACAAAAAGCTGCCAACGACATTCTTGGCGACATCGCCATCAGTGAGCCCAAGGCACGTATCCACCATCTGCCCACCCAAGCGACCTGCCACCAAGCACCAGACAAAACAAGCAGCGCCAAAATGATTGATTTGTTGAATGCCCTGCCCAATGGTGTGATGCGCCATAGCGACGTGATGACAGACACGGTGGAAACTTCTTTGTCCTTGGGCATGGTTTGCATAAAAAATGGTCAGCTACAGACAACCTTGCTGGTGCGCTCGCTGACCGACATGGGCAAACAAACAATTTGCGACACAATACGCAGCGTGGCAAATCTGGCAGGCGCCAGCGTCCATTTTTCTGGCGATTATGTGGGCTGGAACATAGACCCGCAGTCCAAAATTACGCCGATTGTTTGTGAATTATACGCCAACATTTTGGGCAAAGCACCCGCCGTTAAGGTCATTCACGCAGGGCTTGAATGCGGCTTAATTAAGAAACATTATCCCGACATGGACATCGTCTCTATTGGCCCTACCATCAATAACGCCCACTCACCCGATGAATGCGTGGACATTGACAGCGTTGGCATTTATTGGCAGGTACTAACCGACATTGTGGCAAATTCACCCACGCGCACTGATTAAAAACTGGGGTGAAGCAGCGCTTGCAAAAAGTGAAGTATTACCTTGGGTTCAATGATGATGGTTGCCAGCACCCCAAATCCTGCGCCTGTCAAATGGGCTAGGTGGTTGATATGACCACTGCCCTTTTTGTTGGCATAAATGCTGTACGCCACATACAAAATGGCAAAAACGATGGCAGGAATGGGAAGAATGCCAAAAAAATATATCAGCTCCCAAGGAAACAGCAGCACAAACACAAAGAGCACCGCCGACACACCGCCTGACGCGCCCAAGCTCAAAAACTGGCTGTTGTTTTGGTATTTGAAATAATCGGCAATGCTAGAGACCACAATCGCCAACAAATAAAATCCCAAAAACCCCAAATAGCCAAATTTACTGATGTACAGCTGTTCAATCACTCGTCCGAAAAAATACAGCGTGAACATATTAAAAAACAGATGCCAACCATCAGCATGGACAAAGCCATGTGTGATAAAACGGTCAATTTGTCCGCGCTTGATGGCGGGCGCAGAAAAAATCAGTCTATTTAATAAGGGCGGGATTTTCCACGCCATGACACTGACGATGACGGTAATGATGATAATGACGGTGGTATGGGTAAGCGCAATCATAAAGGTGTTTCATACGGCACAAATGGCAACACAACGCCAATTTGTCAGGTGGGTTTGATATGTGGTGGATAATTGGGCTGATTTTTATGATTTAAAGGGCAAGTCATGTCAAATGCGTGGCACTTTTCTCAAACAAAATACCACCTATTGCTAGGTGGTATTTGTGGGCTAAGATTAACCAAGTTTGGCAACAATCTCATTAAAGGTGGCACTCGGGCGCATGGCTTTGTCCAGCAAGCTGCGGTCAGCTGCATAATAGCCGCCCATTTCTACCGCTTGACCTTGTACGCCGTTTAGCTCATCAACAATCACGCTTTCATTGTCGCTTAGCGCTTTGGCAATGGGCGCAAACTCATCAGACAAGGCTTTGTCGTCTGTTTGCTTGGCCAGTGCGTTTGCCCAATACAAAGCCAAATAGAAATGACTGCCGCGGTTATCAATAGAGCCCAGTTTACGCTGTGGCGATTTGTCGTTGAGCAGCAGCTCTTCGGTGGCTTGGTCTAAGGTTTTGGCGAGTACAGCGGCTTTGGCATTGCCTTCACGCTCTGCCAAATGCTCCAAAGACACCGCCAACGCCAAAAACTCGCCCAAGCTGTCCCAACGCAGGTAATTTTCGGCATTAAACTGCTGAACGTGCTTGGGGGCTGAACCGCCCGCCCCAGTCTCAAACATGCCGCCACCGTTCATCAGCGGCACAATAGAGAGCATTTTGGCAGAAGTGCCCAGCTCCAAAATGGGGAACAAGTCGGTCAGATAATCACGCATGACGTTGCCTGTAACGCCGATGGTGTCTTTGCCGTCTTTTAGGCGTTGTAGGGTGAAGTTGGTGGCTTCTACCAGTGGCAGAATGTGAATTTCTAAGCCATCAGTGTCCAGCTCGGCAAGATAAGTTTTGACCTTTTTGATAAGTTCATGGTCGTGAGCACGTTTTTCGTCCAACCAAAACACCGCAGGCGTGTCAGACAGGCGAGCTCGTTTGACCGCCAAACCCACCCAGTCTTTGATGGGGGCGTCTTTGGTTTGGCAAGCACGCCAAATGTCGCCAGCTTCAACATCGTGGCTAAGTAGGACATTGCCTTGTTCGTCAATGACTTCTACTTTGCCGTCTGCTTGGATTTCAAAGGTTTTGTCATGACTGCCGTACTCTTCTGCTTTTTGAGCCATCAAACCCACGTTGGGCACCGTTCCCATGGTGGTGGGGTCAAACGCACCATGCTCTTTACAAAACTCCACCACCGCATGATATAGGGGGGCATAAGTGCTGTCAGGAATGATGATTTTGGTGTCTTGCTGTTTGCCGTCTTTGTTCCACATTTGACCTGACGCACGCACCATCGCAGGGATGGACGCATCAATGATGACATCAGATGGGACGTGTAGATTGGTGATGCCTTTGTCGCTGTCCACCATCGCCACATCAGGGTTGTTGGCATAGGTGTCGGCAATCAAAGCCTCTACGTCAGCTTTGACATTTGGCTCTAATTTGTCCAAATTGGCAAGCAAATTGCCAAAGCCGTTATTGACATTGACGCCCACCGCTTCTAGCTCTTTGCCGTATTTATCAAACACAGGTTTAAAGAATGATTTGACCGCATGACCAAAGATAATCGGGTCAGACACTTTCATCATCGTGGCTTTCATGTGCAGGCTGTACAGCACGTCTTTGGCTTTGGCGTCTGTAACTTGCTCGTCCAAAAACTCAACCAACGCTTTTTTGCTCATAAAGGTGGCGTCTAGGATTTCGCCAGCTTGTAGGGCTAGGGGTTTTCTTAGGTCGTGGCTGTTGCCATCTTTGTCAGTAAAGACGATACGCACGCTGGTGGCGCTGGGGACAGTTACAGACTTTTCGTTGTGAAAAAAGTCGCTGCCGCTCATGGTGGCAACATGCGTTTTGCTGCTCTTTGACCATGCACCCATAGAGTGGGGGAATTTTTTGGCAAAGTTTTTGACCGCTTTGGGGGCACGGCGGTCAGAGTTGCCTTCACGAAGTACAGGGTTTACTGCCGAGCCTTTGACACGGTCATAGCGAGCTTGAATGTCTTTTTCTTCGTCTGTTTGGGGATTGGTGGGATAATCAGGAATCCCATAGCCATCATCTTGTAGCTCTTTGATGGTGGCAAGCAGCTGGGGCATAGACGCTGAAATGTTGGGGAGCTTAATCACATTGGCATGGGGCTGTTTGACCAGCTCGCCAAGCTCGGCTAGGGCGTCCACTTGGCGTTGTTCTTCTTTTAAAAACTCACCAAACTGCGACAAAATACGACTTGCCAAAGAAATATCACTGCTAACAAACCGAACGCCAGAGCTTTTGCTAAAAGCGGCAACAATGGGCAACAAAGAATGTGTGGCAAGGGCGGGGGCTTCATCGGTATAAGTATAAACAATGGTAGACGACATAAAAAACTCCTAGTTCGTTTGTTGTAACTGGGCAACAGTAGCCAAAATACAAAAATCCTATCAACTGGTTTTGGACACCAAACAGACAATCCCCAAACGACAAACCACCAACGCAAGTTTTGGCCGCATTTGGTGAAAATTAAGCCGCCATGATACAAATACAAAACACGCTTTTGGTCTGTTGGTTACCAGCCAACAGTTTGCTTGGGTTGGCAAATACTTTGGTGCAAACCTTATCTATTATGCCATATTTTAAGGGTTTTGCATAAATATTTTGACTGAGTGCAAATTTGTACTGTTTTTGTGAGCACATATAAAAAGCCCAAATTCTGATTTGGGCTTGATTGCTTTAAACGGACGCTCAATCAGTGGTGATGACCGCCAGCACCGTGGGCATGACCGTGCGCCAACTCTTCGGCAGTGGCAGCACGCACTTCAACAATCTCCACATCAAAGGTTAGGGTAACGCCAGCAAGCGGGTGGTTGCCATCAACCACGACCACATCGTCAGTCAAGTCTTTGACCGTAACCAACATGACATGCCCGTCATCGCTTTGGGATTGAAACTGCATGCCCACTTCAATCTTATCCACACCTTGAAAGTTGGCGCGTGGCACTTCTTGGACAGCTTCGCTGATGTATTCACCATAAGCGTCTTGGGGGGCAATGGTGGCAACAAACTTGTCGCCAGCACTTTTGCCAACCATGTGCGCTTCTAAACCAGTGATGATATTGTGATAACCGTGCAGATAAGCAAGGGGCTCGCCGCGAGACTGGTCAAGCACTTCGCCATCTTTGTTTGTTAGGGTATAGTTAAATTTGACAACGGTATCTTTTGCGACAACTGTCATAACATCTCTCTTTGGTTAAAAATTTCATCATCAATGGCAACACTTGCCAAAAATTGTCCGCTATTATACCAAAGTTTTTGCCGCTGGTTGGATTGTTTTGTAAACTTATGGTGCTTTGGGGGCTTTTGTCTTATAATTTCATTGCCAAAATTATTGAATGATTATTCACTTATCATGATTTTTGTATCAATAGTGGTCAAATCTGGAGCAACCAATGACAAACACAGCCACATCACCCATCATCACATACAACATAGATTTTAGCAGGTATTATGAACATTTGGTGCGCGTGTCGCTGCGGTTTTGTGCCAAACAAGACAAAATCCAGCTGTGGTTACCCACTTGGATAGCGGGCAGTTATTTGCTGCGCGAGTTTAGCAAACACCTTGAACAAGTCAGTTATCAAGTGCACACCCAACAATACCCAGCCCAAAAACTCAGCAAAAACCGCTATCTGCTGGACAAGGCGCAAGCGGGCGAAACGATAACGGTCAGTTACTGGGTTTATTGTCATGATTTGTCGGTGCGCAGCGCTTTTGTGGACAACAGGCGCATTTTTGCCAATTTTACGTCTTTGCTCTTGATGGTGGCAGGCGACGAACAAACGCCTTGTCAAATCAGCTTGTTTGTCCCCCAAACATTTTTGGCACAAAACCCACAGGCGGTACTGGCGTCAGGGTTAAAATATCAAACGTTTCAAGAAACCAGTGGTCGCCGTTTTGTCTTTGAGACTTTGCCTGCGTTTGACAGCTTTGATTATCCTTTTGAGTTTGCCGAGCAGTCGCAGACAGAATTTGTGGTAACCTATGCTGATAGACCTATCGCCCACCGCTTTTTTGTGGCGGGCTACCACCAAGCCAATTTGGAGCGTCTCACCACCGATGTCCAAAAGATTTGCCAAAGTTATGTTAATTGGCTAGACGATGTGCCCTTTGCTGATTATACCTTTATGTTGATGGTTACTGGCGACGATTATGGCGGACTTGAGCACATCAATTCCACAGCGCTGCTGAGCTCACGCAACGATTTGCCCACCAAGTTTGAGCCTGATGAGCCCAGCGAAGGTTACCAAAGACTGCTCGGGCTGTGCAGCCATGAATATTTTCACGCGTGGTGGGTCAAGTCGGTGCGCCCCGATGTGATGATGGACAATGATTTGCAAACAGAAGCCTACACCACGCTGCTGTGGGTGTTTGAAGGTTTTACGTCTTATATTGACGATTTGATGTTGTTGGCATCTGGCGTGATTGATAAAGACAGCTATTTTAAACTTCTACTGGCACAAATCAATCGTTATTACCAGACCGATGGCAGAGCCAACCAAAGCGTGGCAGAGTCCAGTTTTGATGCGTGGATTAAACTCTATCGCCCCGATGAGAACAGCAGCAACCAAGGGGTGAGTTACTATAACAAAGGTGCGCTGGTGGCGCTGTGTCTGGATTTGAGTTTATTAAAATATTCATCGGGCAAATATCGGCTCTTTGATGTCATCAAAACCTTTTATCAATATGCCAAACAAAGCCCCAACAAACGCTTTGGCATGACCACCGACAACTTGAGCGACGTGATTGCCCCGATGATTGGCGCTGACGTGTGGACGTGGTTTTACCAAAGCTATGTGGTTGGTTGCGTGGAATTGCCTATCCAAGAGTTGCTCAACCAAGCGGGGCTGGTCATAGAAACCAAGCCACAAACCAAGCCTTGGGGAATGCGCGTTGAATCTACGGCGATGGGACTGGTGGTCAAGCACATCAGTCGCGACAGCATGGCAAGTTTGGCAGGATTGTCGGTGGGCGATGTGCTCATCGCGATTGACGGCATCAAAGCCAGCCAAACCGTCCTAGACAACGCCATCAACAAGCAACAAGCCGACCAGCAAAGCGTTTTGGTGCACGCTTTTCGTCGCGATGAGCTTTGCACATTAACAATACAACAAGGACAAGAGACCCTTTATCAAAAGGCACAAACTTTTGCCTATCAAGAACATGGCTGGTTGGATTTTACCAAAATTATCCCAGTCAAGCCTTAGCCTTAGCATTTAGGCAAAAGCGCGGTCTGCGCCTGCTGGACTTGGTGTTGGTTGGTGGATTTGCCAGCAACAAGTCTTGCAGCTGCTGATTGTTCAGTTGCAACTTACGCCACTGTCCCACCGCCAAATCTCCCAGCGTCCATATGCCCACCTGATAACGAATAAGGCGCAAACATGGCAAACCCACATGCGCCACCATGCGCCGTATTTGGCGGTTTTTGCCTTCAAAAAGGGTGATGGACAGCCACGATGTGGCAATGGACTTGCGCTCACGAATTGGCACGGCTCGCTGCCACAACTCAATGGGCAACTCCTGTTCTGACAAGGCTTTGACAATGGCGGGCAAGGTTTTGCCGTCCTTTAATGACACGCCAGTTCGTAAGTCGCAAAGTTGCTCGGCGCTGGCGACGTTTTCAACTTGTACCAGATAGCTTTTGCCCATGCGCTTGCCTTTGTGGGCAGGCGTGGTGATAGCATGATTGAGCGCGCCGTTGTCGGTGAGTATCAACAAACCTTCGCTGTCTTTGTCCAGTCGTCCTGCCACGCGCAAACTTTTGTCGTCAAAATAATCCGCCAGCGTGGACATCTGTGCGTTGTCTTTGCGAAACTGACTGTGGACATTATAAGGCTTATTAAACAAAATTACTGTGCTCATAAAACACCAAACGTCATTTTTGTCCATAAAAACAAAAATCCAAGCATGAGCTCGGACTTTTGTGCATGGGCAGATTAGTTGGCACTGCTGGTTTGGCTGGCGGGCTGGGCGCTGTCAGCTGCATTGCCAACGTGCGTAACATCGCCATTGGCCTGTATGAGTGTAAACTCAATGCGGCGGTTTTGGAAACGGCCTTGCTCGGTGGCATTGGACGCAACTGGCTCATCAGAGCTCGCCCCAAAGGTTTCTAACTGAGCGTCGGCCACCCCTTTAGAGACCAAATAATCGTGTACCGCTTTGGCACGGCGCTCGGACAAGGCTTTGTTGGACTTGTAATTGCCCGTGTTGTCGGTATGTCCTGTGATTTTGAGTTGGGCGTTGGGCATTTGGGCAAGTTTTTCGGCAGCCAAATCCAGCACCGCTTTGTTTTCGTCAGGAATGTCGCTAGAAGCGGTGGCAAAATTGATGATTTGTAAGTTCAAAGCGCGCACCAGTGCGTCATCAGCGTCAGCGTCTGTGGTGTCGGTTAGACTCTCAATGGCAGTTTTGGCGGTGTCAATGCTGCTGGCAACGGCAGTGGCTGCGTCCAGTTTTGGCTCAGCTTCCACCACAAAATCAGCAGGCAAAATGCCCTTGGCGTCTTCAATCAATTTGGCGATGGTGGCATCGTCTGACGCATTAAAACGAACGGTTTTGTCGTTTAGGCTAATGCTGGCATTGGGCACGCCCTTGAGCAGTCCAAACAAAGCAGGCAAGTGCTCACCTGCAGGCAAACTGTCAGCATGACCTTTGACCACGTCCATCTCACACTTGTCAGCCGCACCAAAGATGTTGGACAATGTGGTGCGAATGCTGGCAAACACGCCTTCGCTGCCCGCTTCACCGCGGCATGAATAGATGGCGTTGCCTGTTTGGTCGGTAGCAAGGCTCAACGTCGCTGGCACAAGATTGACAGGCGCAGCCGTTTGGGTGCTGCTGGCTGGGGCAGATTGGCTGGTGCTTGGAGCAGGCGCTGCCACTGGCGTGGTATTGTGCTGACAAGCGCGCAGCAACAGCCACACCAGAGCCGCAAAAATAAGCAAACCAATGATGGGCAACAGCGTTTTTAGGAAGTTGCCTTCAGATTTTTGGGTGGGGTTGATTTGGCTGTTGACATGGGTGGCCACCGAACTGACCGCGTCTTTAGCGCCACCAACCGCCGCGCCCGCCACCGATTTGGCACCACCAACCGCCGCGCCTGCTGCAGATTTTGCGCCATCGGCCACATCAGAGACAACGCCGCCCACACCAGAAACGGCTTTGCCTGCCAAGTTCCCAGCCGACGCCGCCAAGTTTGAGACGCCAGAAACCGCCGAGCCTGCCAGCCCTGCAACGCCTGCCAACAAACCAGCTGGCAGCAGCGCCGTTGCCCACGTTGGCAAAAGCCCTGCAAAATCCGCCAGCTTGCCTTGTAAATAAACAGCAACCGAGTTGCCTTCGGCCAAGTTTTTAAATTGGGCAAAAGCAAGGGGTGCAGCAGCGACAATGGTGGTGCCGACTGTGTCTTGGGGTAAGTTATGCTCTTTGGCGAGCTCATCGGTCAGCAAGGACACTTGAGAATTGCCCTGTTCGTCTTGTAACAATGTCTGCAAAATTTTATGACCGTCTTCTTTGTCATCTAGCGCTTCTAAGCGCTCAACAGCCGTAGGGTCAGACAGTCTTGCTCCCAAGATACCATAAAGAGACGACAACAAGCTCTTTTTGCTGTCATCATCGCCAGCTTGGTTTTTAACAAGCTCCAAAACTTTTGGTGTAACAAATTGGTGTAATTGCTCAATGATATTCATAAAATTATCCTATTACAAAGATGAATGTCGCTCAATATAACAAATACATACCAAATCACCATTGGTAACCTTGTCTTGATGTTTTGTATTATCATTTGTTACTTTGAAAACAAGAAAAATATTAAATTACCAAAACCAGCGCGTGCCTACGGCTTGATTGATAACCCACTGACTATTTTCGCTAATTTATTGCAAAAATAAAAGTGGCAAACACAATAGTTCAACAAAAAGTATACACAACGGCGCGACCAATGACTTACACAGCGATTTTTTTGGTAACTTTTACTTACAAATCATCATCAAACACAACACTGGGTTATTTTGTCAGCCATAACCGATTGACAACAGCCCAAAACACCCCAACAAAAACCCAACCGAAGTTGGGCTTAAAGCTGGATTTGGGGCTATTTAGAAAAATACCCGTTCCACCTTACCTGTGAGCGTTTCACCCATAAATGGTGTGTTTTTGCCGTTTGATAGCATGGTGTCTTTGCTGACCGTCCAAGGGTGATTGGGGTCAATCAGCACCGCCCCACCGATTTTTTCATAGTCGGTTATGCCTGCGATTTTGGCAGGATTGGTACATATCTTTTCAACCAATTGTTCGGGCGTTAAAATGCCGTCCGCCACCAGCTTGACACCAAGCGACACAAAGGTATCAAAGTTGCTAATGCCTGCCACACTTTCGGCAAAGGGGGCTTGCTTGGAGCTAGACGACAATGGCTCATGATGACTACAAATGGCATCAATCGTGCCGTCTTGCAAGCCCTTTATCAAGGCTTGTTGGTCGGTGTTGGAGCGCAGTGGTGGCATGACATAAGCATTGACGTTGTAGCCTTCTATGTCATCGTCGGTCAGATGAAGCTGGTGCATGGCGACATCACAAGTAATCGGCAAGCCCTTTTGTTTTGCCCACGCGATTAGCTCCACAGACGTGCGACAAGTAATCTGACTAAAATGTGCTGATATGCCTGTTTCTTCCACCATCAAAATTTGCTTGGATAAAGCGATGGTCTCGGCAAGCCAAGGAATCCCCTGCAAGCCATGAAAAGACGCAATATAACCATCATGTGCCACACCGCCTTTTGATAGACTCGGTTCATCAGGATAAAAAAACACTTTGAGTCCAAAGGTTGCGGCGTATTCTAGGGTACGCAGCATCACCAAATCATTGTCAAAACCAACAGTGGCGTTACTGACCGCAATCGCTCCGCCTTGTTTAAGTCCTGCTAAATTGGCAGGTTGTTTGCCTTGTAGTCCTTGGGTCAATGCACCAATAATATGTAGATGAATGCCACCATCCGCCCACGCTTTTTCACGCAAGCCTTTTAATAGTGAGCCGTTTTCTAGCACAGGATTGGTATCAGGGGGTAACACCACATGCAAAATGCCATTTTGGCGTGCCGCTCGTCCTTCGCTTGCCAGTGTGCCATGCGACTGATGACCCGGCTCACGCAAACGACCGCACAAATCCACGATGGGCGGTATCAGCCATTTACCATCAGTATTGATATCGCTTAACTTATCATCAAATTGGGGCGGTTGCCAAGTGGGGGGGAGTAGGTTTTTCATGGGGATTTCTCTTTTTAAAAATAACTGCTCATTTAAAGGACTGATAGTTTTTGCAACCCAAACGGTCGCCATTATCACAGGCTTTTTTAAACCATTCATTGGCGATTTTATGGTTTTTCTTCACACCTTCACCATTAAAGTACATAACACCAATACTATTTTGAGCCTTAGGGTGCCCTTGATTGGCGGATTTCATATGCCATTCAAATGCCTTTTGATAATCTTGCTTAACACCTTGACCTTTACTATACATCACACCTAAATTATTTTGAGCTTTTGCCTCACCTTGATTGGCAGATATCACATAATATTTAAATGCCTGATGATAGTCTTGGCGAACGCCAGTACCTGTATAATACATGATACCAAGATTGGTAATGGCATTCATCTCGCCTTGACTGGCAAGTTCTTTTGTCCAATAAAACATATTTTTCTCATCTTGTATGTCTTTATAATAATCAAACAAATCCCACTGAGCCTGTATGTCTCCATTTTTTGCTTTTTTAGTTAAATCATTAACATCAGTAGCAAAAGCTAATGACGATAAACCGATTGTTAAAATTAAAAGTTTTTTAATCACATTCAGCATACTTAATAAAACTCACCCACCATCTCTTTATCAATAAAAGCAAATTGACAGTCTATTAAAATTTGCAAATACTCATCAAAACTATCAGCAATCACCGTCAGCTCATCAGGGTCATGTAAATACATCACCACTTGACCCACGCTGCCCGTTTTTGATGGCGAAAAATCAATAAACAACTGCGATGTACCGCCGTTATTCATACAGTCCGCCAAATGTAGCCATTTGACCCGACTGACATCATCAATAATCCTATCATCAACAACCACGCCCCAATCTGGGTCCAAGTCTTGGCTGATATAGTCCGCCAAATATGCCGCTTCGTCATCACTAGCCAACATCTGCTGGCATGAGTTAAGATAGCAAGGATAAGCAAACTCATCAGGGATTGAGCCAAACATAAAAACGCCAATTTCTTTGCCCTGATACGCTCGCCAATAAGTGCCGTCCACAAACTGTAACAGCTCAATCAAAGACGCTGGCATTTGGGGAAATTTGGCGGTTAATCTGGTGATGTCATCAGCACTTGCTCCATGAATACGACTTTTAAAATCTTGCCACAACGCCTGACCGCCGTGCTTGTTATAAGCCAGCTCCAAGCCAGTCAAATAATCTTGGACAACGCCCATCTTATTTTCCCTGACCACGCATCGCCAGTGCCATCACCGCCATACGCACGGCAATGCCGTTATTGACCTGTTTTAAAATCACCGATTGCTCGCCATCCGCCACACTTGATGCGATTTCTACGCCACGGTTCATGGGACCTGGGTGCATAACCAAAGCACTCGGTTTGGCAAGTTTTACACGGCTGTCAGTAATGCCATACATTTTAAAATATTCGCTGGTGGACGGTAAAAGCGGTGAGCCAATTCGCTCATTTTGAATACGTAAACCAATAATCACGTCCACGTCAGCCACACCTTTATCAATGTCTTCAAACACACGCACCCCATAACGACTAATGCCTTTGGGCAACAGCGTCTTGGGAGCGATGACACGAATGTCTTTAACCCCCAAAGTCGTCAATGCCGAAATGTCCGAGCGTGCCACACGGCTGTGTTTGATGTCGCCAACAATCGCCACGCTCAGCTCATCAAAGGTTTTGCCATCACGCAAACACAACTCACGATGAATGGTGAGCATATCTAGCATAGCTTGGGTGGGGTGAGCGTGCCAGCCATCACCGCCGTTGATGATGGCAACATTTGGCGTTACTTGACTTGCCATAAAATGAGCCGCCCCACTGGCACTATGACGCACCACAAACATATCAGCACTCATCGCTTCTAAGTTCCACAAGGTATCACGCAAAGTTTCGCCCTTTTTGGTGCTAGAACGGGCAATGTCCAAATTCAGCACGTTTGCCCCAAGGCGTTTTTGAGCCGCTTCAAAGGTAGTGCGGGTGCGAGTAGAATTTTCAAAAAACAAATTCATCACCGTTTTGCCTGCCAGCTCATCGGTGTTGATAAGCCTGCCATCAGCGTCAAAATAACCCATCGCTTTGTTAATAATGTTTTCAAGCTGGGTGCGACCTAAGCCTTCCACACCCAAAAAATGACGGATAGTACCGTCATTATTGAGCTGGGGCAAGGACATGGAGTGATTTAAGCGAGTGGCAATGTCAGTGTGCATGGTTTTTTCCAATGGTGGCATTAAAAAACAAATTGGTTAATTCTAGCAAATTTTTGCCTTAAGGAAAATGTTTAAAAATTCTTTTTGCCATAAAATTTACCCACAAAACAATCCGCCTAGCACGACAATTCATGCTAAAATAGGGTGTTTATTTGTCAGATTTTGGCACTCTTTTTAACACATTGATTTTTAACACATTGATAAAACCATCAGGACTGTTATGACCACACTCGCCCAATACCTACAAACTTATGCCACCACCGAGCTTGCCAGCACCATCACCACCCTTGCCACCGCCAGCGTTGCCATCAGTCATCTGTTGGACAAAGGGGCATTGGCGGGCATTCACGGCGAAGCAGGCGGTGAAAATATTCAAGGTGAAGCCCAAAAAAAGCTGGACGTCATCTCCAACGACCTACTGCTAAACGCCCTAATCCATAACCCCCACTGTGCAGGCGTTGCCAGTGAAGAGCTAGACGAGATTAGCCCCGCCAATGTGAACGGCACCCTACTCGTTACCTTTGACCCACTGGACGGCTCATCAAACATTGACATCAACATGACGGTGGGGACGATTTTTTCTATTTTGCCCCACCCCAATCACGGACAAGTCGCCAGCGAAGCCGACTTTTTGCAAAAAGGCGACAATCAGCTGTCGGCAGGTTATTTTATCTATGGCACGTCCACCATGCTCACGCTCACTTTGGGGCAAGGCGTGGCGATGTTTAGCTTTGACCCTTTGACCCAAACTTATATTTTGATTAACGACAAGGTCAAAATCAGCGAACAAACGAGCGAATACGCCATCAATGCGTCCAACAAACGCTACTGGCTAAATCCCATCAGACAGTACATCAGCGAGCTGGTGGCAGGCGATTTGGGCGTGCGTGCCAAAGACTATAATATGCGTTGGGTGGCGGCGATGATTGCCGACGTGCATCGCATTTTGATTCGTGGCGGGGTGTTTATGTACCCATTTGACACCAAAATCGCAGGCAAAGCGGGCAAGTTGCGTCTGATGTACGAAGCCAACCCCATGAGCTTTGTGATGGAACAAGCAGGCGGAGCAAGCACCGATGGCGTTGAGCGAATTATGGACATCACTCCCACCGAAATTCATCAGCGAATTCCTGTGGTGCTAGGAGCAAAAGAAGAAGTGGAATACGTCAAAGCCTTGCATGCCAAAGCGGGGATTTTGGCAAATGGGGATAGAGTATAATCTTAAATGCCAAACAGCGTTTTTTATCTTAACGACTGGCGATATAATCTGGCGGTTATATCCAGTCGTTTATCGCTTGGCTTATTAAATGGCAATGAGATAAACTTTTTAATGGATAACAGTTATTACGATGATTTGATGTTAGAAATCATTGATGATGACCCCATATATCCAAAAGCTGACTATACAAAAATCTTTGAAAAAATTTGGCTCAATTTTAATTTTCCCATATTAACTAATCATCACGCCAAACTTATCAATACCTTTGAAAGGCTGTATCCATTTAGTGTCCGACCGCACAATATTTTGCCATTATTGGACAATGACTGCTTTGATAATAATAACAGCTTTTATGACCACTTTTATGATTTAATTGACATTGTTACAAGCGATGAAATTTATTTTAATATCACGCCATTTCAAGACTTATTATATAATCTTGATGATAGCATTACTTATTATCAAACATATCAACTGAACCAATCTTTATTATTTGACCAGTTTCATCAATTTTTTAGACTTTGTGAAAATTGGCTAGATAAGCACCAAAGCCAACTAACCCAAATTCTAGCCCCATTTGCCCAACTTAAGACACAGCTATAAATACACCGCTATGACCCCCATCACTTCCCCCACCAATTCCACCATCAAACACGCCAGTGCTCTACTCACCCAGCACCGCATTCGCAAAAAAAGCGGACAAACGGTCATAGAAGGCGTGCATTTGTTGGACGCTTATTTGGCACAAGGTTTACAAATCAATAAAATCCTTGTTGCCCAAAGTGCCAGCACACACGGCGAAGTATTGCCCCTGTTGGATAGCATTCGCCCCAAAGACATCGTTGTTGTTGCCGATAATCTCTACAAACAAATCCGCACCCTAGGCGATGGCGTGGACGTGATGGCAATCATTGACACGCCCCGCCCAACACTTAGCACCATCACAGGCGACTGCCTAATCTTAGACGGCGTTCAAGACGCTGGCAATGCAGGCACGCTGCTACGCAGTGCGTCAGCGGTCGGTATCACCACCATCATCACCACGCCCAACACCACTCATTTGTGGTCGCCCAAAGTATTGCGGGCGGGCATGGGGGCAAACTTTGCCTTGAACATTTATGAGCAAATCTCCCATGACGAGATTTTAGCCAAAGTCAAAACGCCCCTATACGCCACCAGTAGCCACGCCGATAAGCTGATTTATCATCATGACTTAACTTGCCCTGTGGCGTGGGTGCTCGGACACGAAGGTCAAGGCGTGTCTGATGTTTTTTTAAACAATGCCACGCCCATTGCTCTGCCCCAACCCAACGGTCAAGAAAGCCTAAATGTCGGCGTGGCGGGGAGTGTGTGTTTTTATGAGATGTTGCGGCAAAGAATGTTTGCAAACTGACAAAAACACCACAAAGCACATCGCTATACAATTTATTACCAAAAAAAGATAGCGGCTTAACAGATTTATTTATACAATGCCCACACAAATGCAGTTGCCTTTGTACAAACCAACAGTTATTTGGAGCATTTTATGAAATATCGTTTGGGTCTTGTTGCTTTGCTTGCTGGCACTTTGGGCGCTTGTGTGGCACTGCCAGAAAATGGCAATCACACAGGGGTCATCACCGTGCCAGCACCCATCATCATTGGCAAACAGCCCGATGTGATTGTCATTGAAAAACAAAACAAAACCCAAGAAAACTCGGTTCATGTTTGCACCATCAGTGCCTTTACTTCCACCTATAAAGCCGAAGACACCAACCGTGGCAAAGCCATGCTCGCGGTCAAAAAACAATGTCTTGCCAACAACCACGAGATGTTTTGTCAAGACCAAGACATCAATTGCAAAGAGTATAAATAACACCACAAGGGTCGCCAAGACCCTTTTTGTTGTGCAAAAAACTTGGCATCAGGGGATTTTTGGTTATAATAAACCATCTTCATTGTGATAGTTACTTATGACCACGCCAGCACCCATTGCCACCATTCCCAGCCTTGCCACACTAAACACCAGCCACATTGATAAAAACAAAGCGCCCGTCATTTTGGTAGACGGTTCTTATTATTTGTTTCGCTGCTTTCATGGCTTGCCGCCTTTGTCTACTTCACAAGGCTTGCCCACCAATGCCATTCGCGGCGTCCTAAACGCGCTCAACAAACTGCTCAACAAATACCACCCCACCCACATCGCCGTTGCTTTTGACACCAAAACCCCCACCTTTCGCCATCAGTTATCCGCCGCTTATAAAGCACATCGTCCGCCAATGGACAACGATTTGCTGGTACAAATCCCTTATATCCATCAACTGATTGACGCTTTGGGCATTGCTCTGGTAACCATTGATGGTTTTGAAGCCGACGACATCATTGGCACACTTGCTTTTGATGCCTGCCAAAGGGGCTATCCTGTGGTCATCTCCACAGGCGACAAAGACATGGCACAACTGGTCAATGATTGTGTGCTGTTAGAAGACAGTTTTAGTGAAAAAACCCTTGATGTGGCAGGTGTTTTTGAGAAGTTTGGTGTGCACAACACCCAAATTGCCGACTACTTGACCTTGATGGGCGACAGCGTGGACGGCATCGCTGGCATTCCCAAAGTGGGTGCAAAAACCGCCGCCAAACTGCTTGGTGAGTATGGCGACATTGACGGCATTTTGGCACATGTGGATAGCATCAAAGGCGTGGTGGGCAAAAACATCAAAGCGCACCAAGACGAAATTCCCCTAAATCGCAGCCTTGCCACCATCGTTACCAACCTTGAGTTGCCCCTTGGTTTTGACGACATCGTATTTGACAACAGCATATCTGCCCAAATCCGCCGCGCCAGCGATTTGCACGCTTTGTTCAGTCAACTAGAATTTAAAAAAGAAATCAACCAAACCGCCCTACTGCTGTCCACCAACACCCAAAAAAACACAGCGCCAGCACAACCTGCGCCTGCTGTCAACATCAGCGTAAAGCCCTTGCCCATCCAAGACACCCATTATCACACCATTGAGACGATGGCGGCATTTGACGCACTGATTGAGCGTCTAGCCACAGCCAGTCATTTTGCCATTGACACAGAGACCACCCACATCAACTGGCAAAAAGCAACGCTGGTGGGCATCTCCATCAGCCTACAAAATTATGAAGCCTACTACATTCCTGTGGGGCATAGCGGCGATTTTGGTGTATTGATGGACAATCAGTTGCCACTAGATGTGGTGCTTGCCAAGCTCAAACCGATTTTACAAAACCCCAACATCGGCAAAATCGGTCAGCACATCAAATATGACGCGCATATTTTTGCCCAATACAACATCACCATCAACAACTGGCGCATGGACACCATGCTCGCCAGCTACGTGATTAACACCGTTGCCACGCGCCACAACATGGACGATTTGGCAAAGCACTATTTGGGCGTGATAACCACCACCTTTGAAGACGTGGCAGGCAAAGGCGCCAAACAAATCCCCTTTGACAAGGTGGGCATTGAGCAAGCCAGCGCCTATGCTTGCCAAGACGCCGACATCACCTTTAGGTTGTTTAGTGTGTTTGACGCTTATTTACAACAAGACAATAACGCCGCGCAGCTGCTAAACCAACTTGAACTGCCCATCGCCCAAATCCTAACGCAAATGGAACAAAACGGCGTACAAATTGACACCGCGCTTTTGGGCAAACTTTCGTTGCAATTTGACCAACAAATCAGCAACCTAGAACACCAAGCCTATCAACTGGCGGGTGAAGCCTTTAATGTTGCCAGCCCCAAACAACTTGGAGAGATTTTATTTGGCAAACTGGGCATTGCTGGCGGCAAAAAAACCAAAACAGGACAGTATTCCACTTCCGAAGCCATCTTGTCCAAAATTGACCACCCCTTGGTTGATGTCATCTTAGAGCATCGCAGCTTGGCCAAACTCAAAAGCACCTACACAGACGCTTTGGCAAAGGCAGCGGACAAAAACGGGCGGGTGCATACCAGCTACCATCAGGCACTCACCAGCACAGGACGACTGTCGTCAAGCGACCCCAACTTACAAAATATCCCCATTCGCACCGACACAGGCAGACTGATTCGTGAAGCCTTTGTTGCGCCAACTGGGCGGGTGATTTTGGCGGCGGATTACTCACAAATTGAACTGCGACTGATGGCGCATTTTAGTGGCGACAAGGGACTTATCAACGCCTTTAATCAAGGACTAGACATTCACCGTGCCACCGCCGCTGAGATTATGGGCAAAGCGCTTTGCGATGTCAGCGCCAGCGAAAGACGCGCCGCCAAAGCGGTCAATTTTGGTTTGCTCTATGGCATGGGCGCTTTTGGGCTTGCCAAACAGCTTGGCGTGGACAAAGACACCGCCCAAGAATACATCAAACGCTACTTTGCCCGCTATCCTGCCATCGGCGACTATATGCATAATACCAAAACCGCCGCCAAAGAACACGGCTACGTCCAAACCATCTTGGGGCGCAAGCTCTACGCACCAGACATCAACGCCAGCAATCGCACCATCAAAGAAGCCGCCGAGCGCGCCGCCATCAACGCCCCCTTACAGGGTTCAGCCGCCGACATCATCAAATTGGCGATGATAGCCGTAGACAAGGTGCTGCCCAGCGCTCATGCCAAATTACTGCTACAAGTACACGATGAATTGGTGTTTGAAGTGGACAGCGACAAAGCCGAGACGATTGGCGCACTTATCCAACACGCCATGCAAACTGCCCTGACCGACACCGCCAAATCACTGGGCTGGCATGTGGATTTTGCCGTACCGCTGGTGGTGGACATCGGCATTGGGGACAACTGGGAGCAAGCCCACTAACAAAGTGCAGCTCAACTGGCACTTGTTCTTGGCGCGCTATTCCACTTCTTTTAGCATGCGACTTAATATGGGTGCAATGCACACAAACACCACCCCCGAAACAGCCCCCAGAGCAATCAGCAAATAATAAAAACCGATGGGGTTGTCTTCTTGAAAAAATTCAGCAAACAAATTGCCGCCAAGCGTCAAACCAATGGACAACGCCAAAAAGTTCAGCGCTACCATCTGCGTCTTAAAAAACGCTGGGGCAATGCGCGTGGCAAAGGACAGTGAAATGGGCGAAATAAACAGCTCAGCGATGGTAATCACCCCCAGCGACAAGGCATAGACCACCATCGGCATTGGGCTGTTTGTCTTGACATAAGGTAAAAAAATACAAAAGGTCAGTGCCACAAAAAACAGCGACATGGCAAATTTGGTGGGCGTTTTGGGGGCTTTGTTGCCCATTTTTGTCCACAGTGCCGACATCACCCCCGCCAGTGCCACTACCCAAAAACTCTGCATAGACGCCTGCCAAGCAATCGGCACTTCAAAAGAGCCAAGCATACGATTGACCGACGATTCAAAATACACCACCAACAAGGTATAATTTTGCATCCATATCGCCCAAAAAATACAAACACACACAAACAGCGGAATGTACGCCAAGATGTGGCGTTTGTTTTGACTGGTGGTGCGCTTGTCCATCAATAAACGCGCAAAATAAACCATCGCCACCGCAATCACCACCACAAACAAAACCTTTTTAAAATTCGCCAAAGTCAAAAACTTAGCAAAAACCGCCCCTGCAATCAACACAATGCCGCCAAGCACAGCGGTGGTGGCGACGGTGGCTTCTTTTTGGGTCAAAGGGTTGATGGCGGTTTTGTGCGACAAATGTTTGCGACCAAAACTGTACTGCAACAAACCAAACGCCATGCCAATGGCTGCCACCCCAAAACCATAATGAAAACCCTTGGTGCTTTGTAAATACCCCGTCAACAAAGGCCCAAGCAACCCACCGATATTGATGGACACATAAAACAGCGAAAAACCCGCGTCTCTTAATGGGCGGTACTCATCATTTTCATACAACGAACCCACCATAGAGCTGACGGGCGCTTTGACGCCGCCGCTGCCGATGGCGATGAGCACCAAGCCCAAAACCAGCCCCTGCAAGCCCGACACGAGCGCCAACAAAATATGCCCCATCATGATGATGATGCCCGAATAAAACAGCGTCCGCTCCGCCCCCAACACACGGTCAGCCACCCAACCACCGCCCAAAGTCGCCAAATAAATGCTGCCACTATAAGCGCCAACAATGCCACCTGCCACCGCTTTATCAAGCCCCAGACCGCCATCAGCCAAAGAAAAATACAAATAAATCATCAAGATGGCTTGCATGCCATAATAAGAAAACCGCTCCCACAACTCAATATGAAACAAATTTCCCAACTGTCTTGGGTGTCCAAAAAACTTTTTTTCTTGCATAGACAATCCTTAATTTCCCTTATGGCTCAACACAAATTTTGGTTTAATGTGGCAGATAACAACCTGCCACAACAATCGTCCAAAAACACTGCCAATCATGGCACAGATGAATTTAGAAAACAACTGTTTTCTTTAAAAAGCATTGGATTATAACAAACTTTTTCTTAATACCAAACCACAAATTTTAGGCTGTTTTTGTTGGCGGCGTTTTCAAAAAATCACAAATTTGATATGATAGTCTATTTTTAACAGCTAAAAACATCTATGGCACAACTCCACCCCCAATTTGACCCCGTTGCACTTGATTTGGGCTTTTTTGCCATACATTGGTATGGTCTGATGTATTTGCTTGCGTTTGCGTTCGCCTATGGTTTGGCATGGTATCGCACCAAACAACGCCACGATTTTACTGCCGAGATGGTCTCAGACTTGGTGTTTTTTGGGGCAATGGGCGTGATTTTGGGCGGTCGCATTGGCTATGTGCTTTTGTACAATTTTAGCGAATTTGTAACCAATCCTTTGTACCTATTTAAAGTCTGGGAAGGCGGCATGGCGTTTCATGGCGGTTTTGTGGGCGTGATGGTTGCCATGTGGCTGTTTGCCAAGAAATACCAAAAATCCGCCTTTACGGTGCTGGACTTTATCGCCCCCTGTGTGCCGACAGGACTGCTGTTTGGGCGACTGGGCAACTTTATCAATGGTGAGTTGTGGGGGCGTGTCTCTGACGGTGGGTACAGCCATTTGATGTATTTTCCCCAAGCGGCAGTGGCAGATTATGAGCTGCTACAACACAACCCCGCCCTACAAACCATTGCCGCCCAAGTCGGCGATTATTTGCTGCTGCCCCGCCACCCCAGCCAGCTTTATCAAGCCTTGACCGAAGGGGTGCTGCTATTTGTCCTGCTTTGGTGGTTTGGCTCAAAACCCCGCCCACGCTATGCCGTGTCGGCTCTATTTTTGCTTGGTTATGGGTGCAGTCGTTTTACCACCGAGTTTTTCCGTCAGCCTGATGTCGGCTATGAGCTGATTTTTGGCTGGATGAGCAAGGGGCAACTGTTTAGTTTGCCGATGATTGTTTTTGGGGTGATTTTGATGATTGTGGCGTACAAAAAGAATATTTACGATTGGCAAAAGGCGCAATAAAAGGCACAACATGAAACAATACTTAGCACTTTTACAGCACATCTTAGACAACGGTAGCGACAAAGCCGACCGCACGGGCACAGGCACACGCAGCGTATTTGGCTATCAAATGCGCTTTAATCTGGCGGACGGCTTTCCGCTTTTGACCACCAAAAAGGTGCATTTTCGTTCCATTGCCATTGAACTTTTGTGGTTCTTAAAGGGCGACACCCATGTTAAATACTTGCAAGACAACAATGTTACCATCTGGGACGAATGGGCAACCGCTGAGCAGACGGCACGTTTTGGGCGAGTGGCGGGTGATTTGGGGGCGGTCTATGGTCATCAGTGGCGTAATTTTGGAGCAAGCAAAAACGCCGATGGCACTTATCAAAATGACGGCTTTGACCAAATCGCATGGCTCATCAACGAAATCAAAACCAACCCCAATTCACGCCGTCTGATTGTCTCTGGCTGGAATCCGTGCGAAGCTGGTGAAGTGGCTCTGCCGCCCTGTCATACGCTGTTTCAGTTTTATGTCAATGACAACAAACTGTCTTGCCAGCTCTACCAACGCTCGGCGGACGTGTTTTTGGGCGTGCCCTTTAATATCGCCAGCTACGCCCTGCTCACCCACATGATTGCCCAAGTGTGCGATTTGGGCGTGGGCGAGTTTGTGTGGACGGGGGGCGATACGCACCTATATCACAACCATTTTGCACAAGCCAAACTGCAATTAAGCCGTGAGCCTTTGCCTTTGTGCCAATTACATCTTAATCACAACATTAAAGACATCTTTGAGTTTGGCTTTGATGACATTAAAATTGTTAATTATCAATCGCATGAGCGTATCAAAGCGGACGTTGCTGTATGAATAGTATCAAAATCGTCCATGTGGTCGCCATTGACCAAAACCGCTGTATCGGCAAAGACAATCAGCTGGCATGGCACATTCCTGCTGACCTAGCCCATTTTAAAAGTTTGACCGCAGGGGGCGTGATTGTCATGGGTCGCAAAACCTTTGATTCTTTGGGTCGCCTGCTACCTAAGCGTATACACCATGTCATTACAAGGGATACAGCTTGGCATCATGATGGCGTAAAGGTGGCTCACAATTTGGGCACAGCAATCAAAAATGCCAAAGCGGACGCATCAGCACTTGGTGCGGACAAAATCTTTATCATTGGCGGTGGCGAGATTTACCGCCAAAGCCTGCCGATGGCGGACATATTAGAGATTACTCATATAGAGCTGGACATACAAGGCGACACCTTTTATCCTGATGTGCCTGATGGATTTAAAAAAGTTTGGCAGTCTGATAAACAAACTGATGACAAATCAGGGACAGGATTTTATTTTGCCAGATACAAAAAGTAATCAATCAAAAACCCAGACCAATCTGGGTTTTGTTGTTTGTTATTTGGCGGTCAGCTCTTCAAACCCTGCAATGGCGTCAGCAGCGTACATCAATGCAGGACCACCGCCCATGTACACGCACATGCCCAAAGTCTCGGCGACTTCTTCGCGCGTCGCTCCAAGTCTGACCAAGGCTTTAAGATGAAAGCCAATACAAGGGTCGCAACGCTGCGTAACCGCGATGGCAAGGGCAATCAGCTCCCTTTGCTTTTTGTCCAAAGCACCACCCGATGACAACGCAGCCGCAGACAACTCACCAAAGGCTTTGCTGGTCTCAGGAATGTCTTGACGCAACTTTGCCATATTGGCAGAGACACGTTTGGTGATGTCATGATATGATTTACTCATGGCAACTGCTCCTTATAAACATCAAAACTACAAAGATACTACCCCAAGTTTAACCATAAGTAAATAGTTTGATGAAATTTCATACTAAAAGTTTTTTATTCCAAAATAGCATAAGAAATTTTTATATGGAATTAACAGCCATCTAGGTATAAATCGGCTCACTGACGCTTTTCATCATCAGAGCGAATGTTAGCACATCTTTGTCCATGTCCTTAAAAGGATTGGCGATTTGGCAGACCCAACCAGAGCCCAACGCCCCATCTATGGCATTGCCTTTTTTGTCCCACATTGCATTTAGTTGATAAGAAACATTGCCTTGGGGGGTCATAATCTCAATGGTATCGCCGACCATCAGTTTGTTTTTAACCGTCAAGGTCAAACGCTCATCACTCACGTCCGCCACTTCGGCGACAAACTGCTGATGGTCGGTTTTGGACGAACCATAATCATAATTTTGGTAATCGCTATGCACATGACGGCGTAAAAAACCTTCGGTATAGCCACGATTGGCAAGCCCATCAAGGGCAGTGATTAGGCTGGTATCAAAGGGCTTGCCAGCAACAGCGTCGTCAATGGCACGGCGATAGACTTGGGCGGTGCGAGCAACATAGTAATGCGACTTGGTACGCCCTTCAATTTTTAACGAATGCACGCCCATAGCCACCAAATCAGGCACCAGCTCCACTGCTCGCAAGTCTTTGGAGTTCATAATATAAGTGCCGTGTTCGTCTTCGTACATCGCCATCAGCTCGCCTTTGCGACCTTGTTCTTCTATCAACACCACTTCATCGGACGGCTGTTCTACATAGTCATCGCCCATTACCCTATCGCCATTTAGATTTAGCGTTCGTGGTGAGCCTGTCAAACCATGAACTGCCGACCCAAGGGTGGGCTCAGGGCGAACGGCTTCTTGGACATTTAAATTCACATTGGTAATTTCGCCTTGGCTGGGCACAAACACTTCAGGCGTGGCAGGAACAATATCACCCGTTTCATTTTCCACCGCCTTGTAGGTATTGTACGACCAACGGCAAGCGTTGGTACAAGTGCCTTGATTGGCGTCTCGTTTGTTGATATAGCCAGAGAGCAGACACCGCCCCGAATACGCCATGCACAGTGCTCCATGCACAAAGACTTCTATTTCCATGTCAGGCACTTCGGCAATGATTTGCTCAATTTCTTTTAAGGACAATTCACGGCTGACAATCACCCTTGTAATGCCCATTTGTTGCCAAAATTTCACCGTTGCCCAGTTTACCGCATTGGCTTGTACCGATAGGTGAATGGCTTGCTCGGGAAAGGCTTCACGCACCATCATAATCATGCCAGCGTCCGACATGATGAGTGCGTCAGGTTTCATGGCGATGATGGGGCGAATGTCGTCAATAAAGGTTTTGAGCTTGGCGTTGTGGGCTTGGATATTGACCACCACATAAAACTTTTTACCAAGCGAGTGAGCATAAGCAATGCCCTTTGCTAGATTGTCTTCGTCAAAATCATTATTACGCACCCGCAAAGAGTAACGTGCCTGCCCTGCATACACTGCGTCCGCCCCATAAGCAAAGGCGTATTGCATATTTTTAAACGTGCCAGCAGGGCAAAGCAGCTCTGGCTTTTGGGTTTGGGGAATTGTTGGCTGATGGGATTGGCTGGTCATTGTTATCATCGTTGCAAAAATTGTTTATTATAACAAATTTTTGCCAATGACAAAAAATCTTAGGGCGTGCACAACATTGGTTTTTGCGATTAAAAATGAGATAAATCGCCAGATTTTCTAGGAAAAGGTCGTAGGCAATATAAGTATATTGGCAAGAGCTTTGACGAAGAAAATCCAGAATTAGCCAGTTTTAATGCAAAAATAACACCCCAAACAATTAAATATCGGCGTATTGTTAAGTTATGTAACTAATGTTGGGTGTGCCCTATAAACTACTTGAAATTTACTTACAAAAATACTTTGCTAAGTTTTTTCTGTGTTTGATTTGTTACAATAAGACAACTTGGGATACTCAGGTAAATTATGCGTGTATTGTTGGTAGAAGACGATTTGATGATTGGCGATGTGTTTAGCGAAGCACTCAAAGACGAAGCCTATACAGTGGACTGGGTCAAAGACGGCTCACAGGCACTTTTGGCACTAAAAACCCAAAGTTATGACATCATCTTGTTGGATTTGGGACTGCCCAAAGTGGACGGCATGGAAGTGCTCGCCACCATCAGAAGTGCCAAAATGGACACGCCTGTGCTGATACTGACCGCTCGCGATGACGTGCAAGCTCGCATTAAGGGTTTGGACGGCGGGGCGGACGATTATGTCATCAAGCCCTTTGATTTGGGCGAAGTGCTGGCTCGTATGCGAGTGCTGATACGCCGCGGTCAAGGCAAAGCCGAAAATCTGCTCCAAGTTGGCAAATTGTCGCTGGACACCGCCAAAAAACGGGCATTCTTGCACGGCAGCCCTATGGATTTGACCGCCAAAGAATACATGCTTTTGCTAAGTTTTATGACCAATCCTGACAAAGTGCTGTCAAAAAGCGACTTAGAAGACAGCTTGTATGGCTGGGGCATGGAAGTAGAAAGTAACGCGGTGGAATTTTTGATTTATAGCTTACGCAAAAAAATCGGTGCCAAAACCATCAAAAACATGCGTGGTCTTGGCTGGTACATCAGTTCATGAAGCACCACTCTTTACAATGGCGTATCACGTCCACCACCTTGACCATCTTACTCATCACCGCCATGATAGCGGTGGCGGTTACTTTTTATACCAGCCATCAAGAGACCAGCGAAGTCATTGACAACCATTTGCGCAGCGTGGCGGTCGCCCTTGCCGATTTGGACGCTCGCCCCCAAAGCTACTATCCCATAGAAGACGAAGACGGTTTGTGGATTGACATTTTTATCAATGACAACGACCCGCTGACCGCCTTACCGATGGGATTTAGCACCCAAAAAATTGACGATGAACGTTTTAAAATCTATCATTTGTACGACCATGGTCGACACATCATCGTCCGCGAACGCACCGAAGTCCAAGAAGATTTGGCAACTTTATCCGCCTTGCACTCTTTGTTGCCTTTGCTTGTGGTGAGTGGGATTTTGCTGTTTGTGTTGCCCTTTGTGATTTGGTACAGTTTTCGTTCTGTCCAAAAAAGCACCAAACAAGTCCTACACCGTGAAAAACACGACCTGTCTAAACTCAACGTCGCCAACTTTCCCAAAGAAATTCTGCCCCTTGCCAACGCCATGAATGGACTGCTGGACAAAGCCCAACACGACCTAAACAGCCAAAAACGCTTTATCGCCGACGCGTCGCACGAGTTGCGTTCGCCTTTGACCGCCATTTCTTTGCAAGTACAGCGTCTACAAACAAAAACCGACCTTGACAAAATTCAAGCAGGGCTGGACAAACTTGCCAAAAGCATTGCCCAAAACCAACAGCTGGTAGAAGAGCTTTTGACTTTGGCTAGGCTAAATGCTCATATTTTGACCAATACCCCCACGTCGGTGGCAGGCAGTATCAAAGAAGCGGTGGGATTTTTGCTACCCATCATCAATGACAAAGACATCATCTTTGATGTGGACGTGTCGGCAGATTTTAGTGTCTGTATCGCCCCCATGCCGCTGTTACAGCTGATTAAAAACTTAGTGCAAAACGCCATCATCTACACGCCAACAGGGCAAGCGGTTAGCGTGGAGCTGGGAAAAAATATGCCAACAAATGCCACTCTTATCATTGGGGGTGGCAAAAATCGCGGTCGTACACTTATTATCAAAGACAGTGGTGCGGGCATAGCCCCAGCCGATTATCACAAAGTCTTTGAACCTTTTGTGCGTCTGTCGCATTCGGGCAACTCAGACAATGCAGACAGCACGGGCACAGGACTGGGACTGGCGATGGTCAAAGCGGTGTGCGAGCAGGCGGACGTGGATTTGTATTTTGCCAAATCGGATTTTGGTGGTTTGTCGGTGATTTTGGTTTTTCAATGACAAAACACATTTTTTATCAAACTTATTGACGCACCAAGCGTTTTATCTCACCAACATCACAACCAAATACCCGCACAGGGTTAATATCAATGCCCCCACGGCGTGTGTAGTTGGCTTGCACCAAAAGCGATGACGGCTCAAACACTGTCATAAAATCGGCAAATATCCGCTCCACACATTGCTCATGAAAGCCATTGTGCTGACGAAAAGACAAGATGTATTTTAAAATCTCACCAAAATCCAACTGACACTTGGTGGTTATATCAACAGACACCGTTCCCCAATCAGGTTGATTGGTAACGGGGCAGTTAGAGCGTAACAGGTGCGAATAAAACTGATGACGAGCAAACTCACCTTTTTTGACGGTTAAAAAACGACTGTCAATGTCATCGGTTAGGGCGATTGGCTTACCGCCTAGCCCGCCATTTAAACTGTCATCAATGCACACCCCCACAGGCGAGCAGACAGCAAGTGTATCATCATCCAAGCCAACAATCTGCACGCCCACATCAGCCCCAACACACGCCGACAAATCGGCACTGATGGTTCGTTTGACATCGTCAGTGCTGGCAAACGGTGTAAAATTTAAGCTGTTTAGGTACAGTTTTAAGGATTTGGATTCTACAATATTGGGTGAGCTCGCTGGAATGGTAAAGCGTGCCATTGCCACCTGCGAGACCCCTACAGCGTTTAGCCAAGACAGCTCAAAGGCTTGCCAAATATCCACGCCTTGATACACGCCAGTAAAGCCCGTTTGCTTTGTAATCTCATCACGCCCGATTTGGCGGGCGATGGGATATAAAATACTGGGGTCATAAGTTTTGGGATAATGGGTCGTCTCACCCAACACGCCATGAATGCTCATTAGTTGTCCTTTTTCAAATACGAATGCGTGAGCCTTGCTTTAACAAATGATGGGCAATGCCATAAAAGAGCACACAAAACATCAAAATGGCAATCAAAGAATACACCACATTGACATCAGAATAGCCCAAAATGCCATAACGAAAGGCATTGACCATATAGACAATGGGATTTAACAAAGAAACGGTTTGCCAAAATGCGGGCAATTCGCTGATGGCATAAAACACCCCACCCAAATAAGTCAAAGGTGTTAAAACAAAACTTGGCACAATAGAAATGTCATCAAAAGAACGGGCAAAAATTGCATTGATAAAACCTGCCAAAGAAAACAACACCGATGTGCCAATCATGGTGATTAGTGTTATACCAAAATGGGCAATACTTAATTGGGTAAAAAAGAGTGCCACCATACTGACAATAAATGCAATGGCAATGCCACGAAATACTCCACCAGCAATATAGCCCATCAAAATGCTGTGTTTGGAGATGGGCGACACCAACAATTCATCAATGCTGCCATTAAATTTGACACTAAAAAACGACGACACCACATTGGAATAACTGTTGGTAATCACCGCCATCATAATCAGCCCTGGTACAATAAACTGCATATAGCTGACGCCGCCCATTTGACCGACACGATTACCAATCATTTGTCCAAATATCACAAAATACAAGGTCATGGTAATCACAGGTGGTAATAAGGTCTGCGGCCAGATACGTAATATGCGTTTGATTTCTTTTTTTAATAAGGTATTAAAGGCGATAAGCTGTGTTTGATAATTCATATCACACCTTTTGAAGGATTGGTGTGGCTGTCCACGACACCCATAAATAACTCTTCTAAGCGGTTGGCTTTATTTCGCATACTCATCACTTGGATATTGTGCTGACTTAATTGAGCAAAGATGGCATTTAGAGTTTGGGCGTTATTTAAAGTAATTTCTAAGGTTTTATTGTCCACCAAACGTGCATGGGTAATGTGTTCAAATGCTGGCAAGCTCAGCAAGTCATTTTGTAAATCAAACACAAAAGTTTCATTGGATAACTGCGTGAGCAAAGATTTCATGTCGGTATTTATCAAAATCTCGCCATGATTTAAAATGGCAATGTGTTTACAAAGCTGTTCGGCTTCTTCTAAATAATGGGTGGTCAAAATGATGGTTGTGCCTTCTGTTTCGTTGATGTGTTTCATAAACGCCCACATAGAACGACGCAGTTCAATGTCCACGCCCGCTGTCGGCTCGTCCAAAATGAGCAGGCGGGGATTGTGTATCAACGCCCGAGCTATCATCAAACGCCGTTTCATGCCCCCCGACAGTGAGCGAGATTTTTCGTGGCGTTTTTCCCACAATCCTAGTGATTTTAATAAAAATTCGGCTCGGGGCAGAGCGTCTTTTTTGGTCATGCCATAAAAACCTGCCTGAATGAGCAAAATGTCCAAACATTGTTCAAACTGATTAAAATTAAATTCTTGTGGCACAACCCCCAAAAACGACTTGGCAAGGGCGGGATTTTTGTGCAAATCCACCCCAAAAATTTCAACCTGTCCGTGCGTTTGGGGAAACAGTGAGCTGATGATACCAATCATGGTGGACTTGCCCGCCCCATTTGCCCCCAAAAGGGCAAAAAAATCGCCCTGTGGCACGCTCAAATCCACGCCCTTTAAGGCGGTAAAGCCGTTGGCGTAGGTTTTGCTAAGGTTGGTGATGTTTAGGGCAGGCACAGACAAATCGTTCATGTTGTTCCCACAATGATAAATTGGATAAATGCTTTGTGCATAAATGGGGGTTGGCTGGACAAATAAAAGTTTTCAACAAAAAACACCAAATAACCCAAGTCATCGCTTAAGTTATTTGGTAAAAATACTGGCTAAATCAAGCGATTAGCTGGATTTTTGTAGGATATAATCCACCGCGTTTTGCACTTCTTCGTCAGAGATGTCTGCGCCACCACGGGCTGGCATGGCGTTGATACCGTTGATGGCGTTGTTATACAAAGTCGCCTTACCCTTGGCGATACGTGGTGCCCATTCACCCGTACCAATTTTGGGGGCTCCGACTAGGCCAGCGTCATGACAGGTGGCACAGATAGCTTTGTACAAACTTTCGCCATCACGAGCCTGACCTTCTATGGCAGGAGCAAGTACCGTGATGTTAATGTCGCACTCTTCGCCATCAAAACACACCTTACCATAAGGGGCAATACGCGCCACCAAATCTGGATACATCGCCAGCAGTTTTTTGACTTGGGCGCTGTCTTCTGGGATTGGCTCTTTGGCAGGCTGCGCCTTTGGTGTTTCTTGTGCTGCCACTTCGGTTGCAGAAGCATCTGCCACAGCTTCTGTGCTTGACGTAGCGGCTTGGTTGGCTTGGGCTTGACCAATCATCAAACCAGAAAATGCCAACCATGTAGCCAAAGACAATGTTACAACTTTTTTCATCTCATCATCTCATGTTTTAGCCTTGAGCATATGCTCTGGGTCGTTTTACAAAAACTTCACCCCACTATTATAAGGGAAAAACAGGGTAAATTGCCACGCTTTTTATACAATCTATGTAAATTTAGTAAGTTTTGCAAAAAGAGATAGCGATTTTGAGCAAAAGTTGATACAATTTCTCAGTCAAAGCACCCATAGCTCAGTTGGATAGAGTGTTGGCCTCCGAAGCCAAAGGTCGCCAGTTCGATTCTGGCTGGGTGCGCCATTTTGTTAGCCACGTTTTCCATAACGTGGCTTTTTTTTGGTCTGCTGTTTCTAGTTTACAAGCCAAAATCGTTTCAATGGGGTTTAGTCCCACATACTCGGCAAGCTGTCCTATTAGCTCATCATTGGGTATTCGCCGACCTGCTTTGTAATCGCACAATCTACGATAATCTACCCCAAATTTTTTTGCTAGGGCTTGTTGTGTCTCCGCTCTTGCTTCGGCTTGTTTAATTAAGTTTTGTAACATTTTGTAAATTTCCTTTGCCTTTTATCCCTAAATTGGGATATTATTAGCTATCTCAAAATGTGGTTATTTTTTTAAAGCAAATTAACCACTTTTTGGGATAACCAAACAACCCCTAATCTAACTAAATCTTTGAAACAGTCGGATTAGAAGAGTG
>JAUMYZ010000011.1:44199-70669 GCA_030528385.1 Moraxella sp. | reverse complement strand
ATTAGGAAATACCCAGTAGTGATATTGGGAGTTCCCGAACGATAGGGAGGGGAGGAGGTCAAGGACATAAACCGTGTTGATGTTGGTTTTTGGGATAATAACACAAATGCAAAAATAGCCAAAGCAGATGTCTGGCATCGGTTGGTAGGGTTTGTGGATAAGCCAAAAACTGTTTGGCTTGCTCAAAAACATCTTGTGCAAATGTGCTGTCGCTGGTGTCAAAAGTGGCGTTTAGGTTGTCTTGCGACACATAAAAATACCGCCCCAATGCCAACGCAAACAAGTATTCTATTGCTTGTGGTTTGATTTCTACTTGCTCAAACAAACGCTGTGTGTTTTTGTTACGCCCATCAGGAGAGTACCAGTAACCAAAATCGTTAAGTTGGCGGCGTTGTTTGCCTGCGATACACCAATGGCTAATTTCATGCAAACCGCTGGCAAAAAATCCGTGAGCAAATTCAATGCGCGCAGGTTCTCCATGATGACTGGCGAAATATTCAGGCTCATTGTTGCCACGCACCAAGCAGGTTGGTGTGTGGTAGCCAGAATGGGCAAACAGGTGGTTAAAGAGCTGTATGAGCCAATCTGTCAATTCTTTATCGGTTGCTGCGTGTTGATGGTGTAATGTTTGCCAAGCGGTTTTATAAAACAGCCAGTCATTGTTGGTAAAATGCTCGGTTAGTTGGCAAACTTCTTGGTAAATTGCATGATGTCTATAGAAATTTTGCCATAAGCAGGCAACGTCATCATAGTTTTTGCTGTGATTAACTGTTTGGTCAAAAGAGAGTTGATTAAAATCCATGCCAGACATCTTGCTCAAAATAACAGTAACAAAATTGTATTATATCATAATAGTATTAACCATAAATTTTGCGTGAATTACTTGCTGTTTTGTGAAATAATAATCCAAAGGGTTAAAAATGAGACGATGAGCAAGATGACAGCAAGTCAAAAGCAAATACCTACCAATATCATGCTTGAAAAATGGGCGGATGTTGGCTTTGTTTGGCAAGGCATGGTAAATGTGGTTGAATTGGAGCGTTTGATAGAGCACCTTGATGTGTCTAGCCAGCTTTTGGAAAAACAGCTTGATGTTGTGGCAACGCTCAAAAAGCATCAGGGCATTTTGTGGCTGTCTTATCAGGTAAAAGCAGTGCTGTGGTTGGTGTGTCAGCGTTGTTTGTTGCCTGTGGCGGTTGATGTGTCGGGAGATTATCGTTTGGCGATTTTGCAAAATGAGAGTCAAATTGGGCAAATTGCTGACGCAGAATTTGTGCTGGTTGATGAGATATGTGCTGGCGATGGGCGACAGATGCTGCCACTAAAAGCAATGTTAGAAGATGAGCTTTTGCTTGCGCTGCCTTTGTCGGCTCGTCATGATGATTGCCAACTGCCATCAATAACCAATAAAACAAAGACTGGTGATGGTGCGACAGACAAGGCAGAGAGTCCTTTTGCGGTGTTGGCACAATTAAAACATAAAAATTGACCAATTTGCTGATGGTTTCTTGAAAAGTTTGCGTTTTTTGGCTATAATAGGACGTTTGATGTGCTGTCTGTATTGGCTTATAAGAGATTGCCCAAATTGGGTATTTGAGCCTTGGGTTTGTATTGATGCTAAAAACTAAACCAGCACAGCGATTTATTTTGTGGATAATATCCCTAACAGATTTTAGGAGCTATCATGGCAGTTCAACAAAACCGTAAGAGCCGTTCACGCCGTGATATGCGTCGCTCGCACGACCATATCAGCGTTGCTACATTGAGCATTGACTCAACAACAGGTGAAAAACACATTCGCCATCACGCCACCAAAGATGGTTTTTATCGTGGTCGCCAGTTATTTAAGGTTGCCCAAGACAGCTAAGACGTTTTAGGACGTATCAGCCAAGTTCTATCGCTTTATGACTGCGAAGGCTTGGCTTTTTTGTTGTGTGATTTTATGGCGAATTTTATTATTTTTAAAGTAAATTTGTAAATGTTTGTTTATTTTTTGTGTTAAAATGAGCAAGTTTAACAAATTAGGGTCAGTTTTTAACCGATTTGGACAGCAATATGACAGAAGAAAAAAAACGCGTTGCGGTGATTTTCCCAGGTCAGGGGTCGCAAACCGTGGGCATGATGGACGAGCTTGCCGAACATTTTGATGTGGTAAAAGCCACATTTGATGAAGCCAGCACCGCTTTGGGGTTTGATTTGTGGCAGATTACCCAAGATGAGAGTCGTCTGCACGACACCCAGTTTACTCAGCCTGCTTTGCTAGCAGCCAGCGTGGCGATTTGGCGTATCATTGAACCAAAACTTGCCCAACAAAATATCAAACCTGCTTATTTGGCGGGACATTCTTTGGGTGAATACAGTGCATTGGTGGTGGCTGGTGTGTTGTCATTTGCTGACGCGGTTAAGTTGGTGCACGAGCGCGGCAAGTTGATGACCAAGGCGGTCATTGGTATGGACACACAAATGGCAGCCGTACTTGGGCTTGATGATGAGCAAGTTAGCAGCTTGTGTGAAGATGCCAAAGAAAACGCAGGCATTGTCAATCCCGCCAATTTTAACAGCCCAGGTCAAGTGGTGGTGGCAGGCACCATGGTTGGCGTGTCTTATGTGCTGAACGCCGTAGAAGTGCTGGGCAAAAGAGCGGTGCCCTTAAAAGTTTCTGTGCCGTCGCATTGTGAATTGATGAGCACAGCAAGTCAAGCATTGGCTGAACTGCTAAGTGCAACGACCTTTCATCATGCCAACATTCCTGTCATTCAAAATCGTCATGCCGAAGTGCACCGAGCCACCAACGACATCAAGACAGCGCTGACAGAGCAATTGTCCATGCCAGTACAATGGGCAAAAACCATGCAAGCATTGGCGGACAAACAAATTGATTTGTTGATTGAGTGTGGGCCTGGCAATGTGTTGTCAAATCTTGCCAAACGTCAAGCAGAACCGATTGTGGCTTTGCCGACGGACAAACTAACCCGCCTTGAAAAATTGGAGCATTTATCATGAGTAGAAAGATTGTTTTGGTAACAGGAGCCAGTCGCGGTATTGGACGCGCCATTGCTGAGCGTTTTGCCGAAGAAGGGCATTTTGTAATTGGCACAGCAACCAGCGAAAAAGGCGCACAATCCATTGAAGAATATTTGGGTGAGTCTGGGGGCATTGGGCGCGTGCTTGATGTGTGTGATGACGCCGCCATTGAAAAACTGTTTGAAGAGATTGACAGCGTGTATGGCAGCGTCAATGTGCTGGTCAACAACGCAGGCATTACCAAAGATGGTTTGCTCATACGTATGAAAGACGACGATTGGGACAAGGTGATTGACACCAATTTAAAGTCAATTTATCGCATGAGTCGCCGTGCGGTGCGCGGCATGATGAAGGCGCGTTCAGGTCGTATTATCAATATCACATCGGTGGTTGGTCAAATGGGCAACGCTGGGCAGGCCAACTATGCTGCCAGCAAAGCGGGTGTGGAAGGCTTTACCAGAGCACTGGCACGTGAGATTGGTTCGCGTGGGGTTACTGTCAATTGCGTCGCACCAGGCTTTGTAGAAACTGACATGACCGAAGAGCTGGACGAACGTTTGGTCAATTCAATGCTGGACGCTGTGCCGATGGCGCGCATGGGGCAGCCCCACGAGATTGCTGCGGCTGTGTCGTTTTTAGCCAGCGATGACGCCAGTTATATCACAGGCGCAGTTTTGGCGGTCAATGGCGGCATGTATATGTGATGATGAGTGTGGCAAGTGGTCGTTGGTATCAAATATTGTAAACAAATGTACTAATAAAACTTGCATAATTCACACAAATGCTTTATGATAGGCAGACCTTTAAGATTGCATCTGCGCGGTGCAGGTGTGTTTTTAAAAAGATGATTTGTCAAGGAAACATTTATGAGCAATGATATTGAAGCCAAGGTAAAAGCAGCAATCGCCGAGAAGCTAAACCTAGATGCTAACGAACTCAATAACGGTGCGTCTTTTGAAGCGGATTTGGGCGCAGATTCGCTTGATTTGGTTGAAGTGATGATGGAATGTGAAAAAGAATTTGGTATCAGCATTCCAGACACGGAAAATTTGAACACTGTTCAGGACGTGATTGATTATATTAGCGCAAAAAAACTTGCTTAATCTGGTCAGTCATCAGCCACCCGTTTGGGTGGTTTTTTATTGAATTGATGTTTGTCAAGAGACTGCCATAAATCGCAACAATTTTACCGCAAACTTCGTACTCAATGCGTTGTTTTTTGTGTTAGTATAATCGTAGTTTGTGTCCCAATCAGCAACTTAAGGAGTGTAATATGGGCATTTTTAGTTTTGCCAAAGACATCGGTGATAAGATTTTTAATCGCAACAAAGCAGAACCAGCGCCACAAGCGCCCCAATCAGCGCCAACTCCAGCGCCTGCAGCACCAGCAGAACCAAGCCCCCAAGAGATTGCCAATTTGCTGTTGGCGCGTATTCAAGCCCAAAATGTGCAAATCGCTGGCTTAAAAGTCAGCTACAATGGCGATACTGACACCGTTACTTTGTCGGGCACCGCCAAAACCCAAGCTGACCGTGAAAGAGCGCGTTTGGCAGCGGGCAATGTTCAGCACGTTGAAACTGTGGTGGACAACATTGAAGTAGAAACACCAGCGCCAGAGTCGCGTTTTTATACCGTCAAATCTGGCGATACGTTGTCAAAAATCGCCAAAGCGATGTATGGCAATGCCAATGATTATATGAAAATCTTTGACGCCAACAAACCCATGCTTTCAGACCCCAACAAAATTTATGTTGGTCAGGTGCTGCGCATTCCAGAGTGATGTGCAAACAGTCGCTTTATGTGTCAAAAAGCGTCCTTAGGGGCGTTTTTTGTAAGGGTCAGATAGCGCTGATGTAATGGCGTCAGCTGGCGATAAAGGTGGGCTAAGTCGCCTGAATTGTCCAGCACATCATCGGCCAAACTTAGACGTTTGTCGCGGTCAATTTGTTTGTCAATGATGGCTTGAATATGTTGTTGGTTCTGACCGTCGCGCTGGCTGGCTCGCTCAAGCTGTATATTGGGTGGCACGTCAACCACCAAAATACGCTGACATAAGGCGGTCAGTCCTTTGTCGTCATCTTTGATGCTTTCTAGCAGCAACGGCACAGACAAAATCACATAATCACTGCTGGCTTGTTGTAGCGCTTGTATGATGTGTGTGCGAATGGCAGGGTGGGTGATGGCGTTGAGTTGCGTCAGGGCTTGTGGATTGTCAAACACATGGCGACGCAAAGCTGCGCGGTTTAGCTCACCGCTGTCGTCAATAATCCACGCACCAAAGTGCTCTTTGAGTGCCTGTAGGGTGGGCGAGCCTTTTGCGGTGATGGTGCGACTAATCACATCGGCGTCCACCACATCAATGCCTTGGGCGGCAAACCAGTCGCTGACCGCTGTTTTGCCACTGCCAATGCCCCCCGTCAACCCAACAACCATGCCAAGATGTTTCATTGCTGTCCTTTTTGGTTAATTTTATCCAATGTACGACACTCTTTTATAAAAAGCAATCATCAATTGCGTGTTATAATGGTGTTTTTGACTGGTTTTGATTGATACATGAAAGTATTGGGTTTAGAAACGTCTTGTGATGAAACAGGTTTGGCGATTTATGACAGCGAGTTAAATTCTGGCAAAGGCGGCATATTGGCACAAGTGTTGTACAGCCAAATTGAGCTGCACGCCACCTATGGCGGTGTGGTGCCAGAGCTTGCCAGTCGCGACCACATTCGTAAATTGGTGCCCCTATTTTATGAGCTGCTTGCCAAAGCCAATATAGATAAGTCGGCGATTGATGCGGTGGCATACACCAAAGGACCTGGATTGATTGGTGCATTGATGACAGGGGCGCTGTTTGGGCGGGCATTGGCTTATGGTTTGGGTGTGCCTGCGGTGGGTGTGCACCACATGGAAGGGCATTTGCTTGCGCCGCTGCTGGGTGAGCCACTTGAGTTTCCGTTTGTATGTTTGTTGGTCTCTGGTGGGCATACGCTGCTTGTGCGAGCCGATGGGGTGGGGCAATATCAAATTTTGGGCGAATCTATTGATGACGCGGTGGGCGAGTGTTTTGACAAAACCGCCAAAATGCTTGGACTGCCTTATCCAGGGGGTCCAAATGTAGAAAAGTTGGCACAAGCAGGCAATTTTCAAGCCTATGAGCTGCCCAGACCCATGTTGCATAAGGGGTTGGACTTTTCGTTTAGTGGCATGAAAACAGCGGTGCATAATTTGATTAAAGACACGCCGCACAGCGACAGCGACCCCAAAGTCCGCGCCGATATTGCTGCCAGTTTTCAATATGCGGTGATAGATACGCTGGTCAAAAAATGCGTCAAAGCGCTGCAACAAAGCCAACTCAAACAACTGGTGATTGCAGGCGGGGTGTCTGCCAATGGTCAGCTAAGGCAGCAATTAGAACAAGCCTTGGCTGTAATAGGCGCGCAAGTGTCTTATGCGCCGCGCGAGCTGTGTACGGACAATGGGGCGATGATTGCTTATGCAGGCTTTTGTCGTTTGCAGGCAGGACAAAGCGATGACCTAGCGGTTGATTGTGTGCCAAGATGGGACATGCAAACACTGGGTTTTGCTAAGACTGCTTAGTGGGTCAGCCAAAGCCAACCCATGGTTTTAAGTGTTTGGTGAATTGTCGGATTGTTTGCCAAAGGCTTGGGAGCGTTCGTCTTCAAATTCTAGCCAAACGGCGCTGATGATTGCCAACAGCACCGCAAATCCCAATCCTAAAATCCATGCAAAATACCACATAACTGCTCCTTTTAGTATAAGGTGTGTTCATTTTCGCGCACATAGGCTTTGGTTACTTTGCCGCGCATGACCCGATATGCCCACGATGTATAAGCCAGTACGATGGGCAAGAAAATTACCGTTACATACAGCATGACCATCAAGGTGCGCTGGCTGGAGACGCCGTCCCATAAGGTCAAACTGGCGTTGGGGTGGCTAGATGATGGCAAAACAAACGGAAACATCGCCACACCTGCGGTCATAATCACCCCAAAGCATGCCACGCTTGATGAAACAAAGGCGAGCAGTGTGCGTTTGGCTTTGAGCAGGACAACCACACCCAGTGCTCCCAAAACTGCCAGTGCCACAAAGCCCCACAAGGCAGGATAGGCAGCAAAATTATGCAACCAAGCACCTTGTTGGGTGATGACGGTTTTGGCAAGGGGGTCAATGAGTTCTTGACCGTTGATGGTGCTGGTGATGACATAGCCATTGATGGTTGCCACCCAAAAACCAGCGGCAATAAAGAGCACACTCATCAAAATGGCACAGATGTTGGTATAAGTGATGGTGCGTTTTTGGACGTTGGCAGTGGTGCGGTGTGCCAAGTACGTTCCGCCTTGCATGATGAGCATGGCAACACTTATTAAGCCCGCCAAGAGCGCAAAAGGGCTCAGCAGTCCAAAGAAACTGCCTGTGTAGTTGCTGACCAAATGCTCGTCCAAACCAAACGGAATGCCAAGCAGCAAATTGCCAAAGGCAACCCCAAAAATCAGCGCAGGCACAAAAGAACCTACAAACAACGCCCAGTCCCAAACGTTTCGCCATGTGTCATTTTTTATCATGCTGCGGTATTTAAAGCCCACAGGACGGAAAAACAGTGCCCACAGCGCCGCCATCAGCGCCCAATAAAACGAACTAAAGGCGGTGGCATACACCAAAGGAAAGGCGGCAAAGACCACCCCACCTGCGGTGATAAACCACACTTGATTGCCTTCCCAGTGGGGGCCTACAGTATTGATAATCAAGCGGCGTTCTTCATCGTCTTTGCCCACAAAAGGCAGCAGTGAGCACACCCCCATGTCATGTCCGTCCATGATGGCAAAGCCAACCAGCAGCAGCCCAAGCAGCAGCCACCAAATGAGTTTTAAGGTTTCATAATCAAAGAGCATGACCATCTCCTGTTTGTTGGGCAATGTGTGCGCTGGTGCTTTCGCCGTCATAGCGACCAGTACCAAGGCTGGCAGGACCAATTTTGACGTACTTTTGCATGAGATAAATCTCTACTGCCAGCAGCACACCATAAAACACCATAAAACCAATCAGCGACCAAACAACCGCGCTGGTGGGCAAGTTGGAGATGGACAAATGGGTGGGCAAAACCCCATAGACCGTCCACGGCTGACGGCCATATTCTGCCACAAACCAACCCATTTCGGCGGCAATCCATGGTGCAGGCAACATGACGATGGCAAATTTAAGCAGCCATTTTTTGTGCATAAAATTGCCCTTGATGGCATAAAACAAACTTAAGCAAAACAAGACGAGCATCAAAAAGCCCAGCCCCACCATGATACGAAACGACCAAAACATCGGCGCAACTTTGGGAATGCTGTCGTCGGTGGCTTTTTGTATCATCTCTGGGGTGGCGCTGCCCACGTCTTGGGTGTATTTTTTGAGCAATAAACCAAAGCCCAAATCCGCCTTGGTGGCTTCAAAAGTTTTGATGAGTTCGTCATTACTGCGGTCTTGGCGCAATTTTTCTAAGGTGTCCACCGCAATCATGCCGTTTTGGATGCGTGCTTTGTTGATGGCTTTTAAATCATGAATGCCCAAAATCGGCGTGTCAAGTGAGCGCGTGCCAATGATACCCATGGCATAAGGAATGTGTACCGCCCAGTCGTTTTTTTGCTCTTTTTCGTTAATGCCAGCAATCACATTAAAGCTGGCGGGTGGCGGCTCAGTTTCCCACATCGCTTCTAAGGTGGCGATTTTGGTTTGTTGGGCGTGCCCGATAGAATAGCCCGACTCATCGCCCAGCACGATGACGCTGCAGATGGACGCAAAGCCAAAAGCTGCCGCCACATAAAAACTGCGTTTGGCAAATTCAATGTTGCGTTTTTGTAATAAATACAGCGCCGACACTGCCAATACAAAAACCGCGCCAACCACATAGCCTGCCGAAACGGTATGAACAAACTTGTTTTGTGCGTCAGGATTGAACAAAATTTCGCTAAAGCTGGTCATCTCCATGCGCATGGTCAGATAATTAAACTCTGCTCCCACAGGGTTTTGCATCCAGCCATTGGCAACCAAAATCCACAGCGCCGACAAGTTTGTCCCCAGCGCCATCAAAGTGGTGGTAATCAGATGTTGAACCCGAGAGAGTTTGTCCCAACCAAAAAAGAACAACCCCACCATGGTGGATTCCAAAAAAAACGCCATCAACCCTTCAATGGCCAATGGCGCGCCAAAAATATCGCCCACATAGTGGGAGTAATATGCCCAGTTGGTGCCAAATTGAAACTCCATGGTGATGCCTGTGGTAACCCCAAGGGCAAAGTTGATGCCAAAGAGTTTGCCCCAAAAACGGGTCATGTCTTTCCAGATGATTTTGCCGGTCATGACATAAACAGCTTCCATGATGACCAGCAGCCACGTCATGCCCAGTGTTAAAGGAATAAATAAAAAATGAAACATGGCAGTAACCGCAAATTGCAGTCGCGACACATCTACCAGCGCTTCACTGATTGCTCCAGCTATCATAACCACTCCAGTCATGCTTGGAATTTTAAGATATTATATCAACAATGGCGATGAAATACAGATAAATATTGGGGATATCCGATATAAGGGCATAAGTAAGCGCTGTATATTTTTGCTGGGCAGTTGTTTGTATTGTAGCAGGTGTGGGTGATGTGTTGTTTTGAAGAAATCGTCGCGCAAATTGTCAATCCCATAAAACTTGTGGCATAATATGTTTTGTTGTGATTTTTGTGTATTTTGGAGAAAGTATGAAAGCCAATGCTTTGCATTTAGCCATTGTTGGTGTGGTTGCAGCCCTTGTTTTGGTGGGCTGCGGCAAACACGAAAAAGTTCATGCGGTAGACAAAGTAGAAGAAGCCCAAGCAGCGGCAGTTGCCAAAGCGCCCAAAGCAGACGCGGTTAAGTTTGACGACCACGGTGAAGCGCCGATGGGTGGTGTGGGTGAAAATGGCAGCAGCACAGCGACCCAAGCCACCAGTGCCGCCCAAACTGCTGAGACCTTGACCACCGCCCACGAAGAAGCCAGCGGCAGCGAAGTCGCTTCAGCGCCCGAGACGGCCAGCAACAGCGAAACCAAAAACTAAGCGCATACCATCAGATACCACCAAAACTGGTGGTATTTTTTTGGGGTGTGGTGTCAGCGCCTTTGTTCAATGATGAGCGCGTCAATGCCGTTGTTGCTTAGATGCTGTCTCATTTTGATGATGTCTTCTTTGCTGTTGGTTGGGTTGGAAACCACTTGATAGAGTTCTTCGCCTGCAATGTCTAGGCGGCGAACGACTTTGGCTTCTATGCCCGTCATCCTGACTTCGGCACGTTTGCGGTCGGCGTCTTCTGGATTGTCATAGCTGCGTATTTGCAAGATATAGGTGCGTTTGCTGGCTTCTATGTGTATGTTGTCTTCATTTTTTGTGCTGGTTGGGCTAGGTTCATCATAGGTTTCGTCTTCTTCAACCACCGTGATTTGCGCTTCTTGTTCTTTGGTGTGTTTGGGCGCTTCAACGACCGCATCAATCCTTGTAGAAACGGCGGCGGTGTCATTGCTGTCTTCTAGGTTGGGCGTGTCGCCACGAAACTCACGCTTGGGCAAGATTTCATAAAACTCGTATTCGCTTGTCGGTGGGGTGTCTTGGGGCAGCGGCGTAACTTGGGCGTCGGGATTGACGTCCACTTCGCGACTAAAGCCATCAAACAGCGGCGACAAATAAAAAAACACGCCTATCATCACCGCAATAATTGCGCCAATCAACATCCATAACAAACTTGCCAACCCCAATTTGGTGTTGGCTTCATCACGACGGTTGATGGGTCTTTTGTAGCGTGGATTTGACATAGCTTACCTTTTTTGGTGGTGGGTGGTAAAGGTGGTTTTGTGTGTCTTTTGCTCGGCGAAAGGGATGATAAATTCTAAAGTGTAACCCTTAATTATAACATTTTTTTGGGTGTATATAGGAAGTTTTTTGCAAAGATTTTGTGGATTGCCTATGATATAATCGGCATTATTTGTATGGGGTTTGTGATGATTGTTGCTGTTTCTGAAGCCTTGATTGTCAAGTTGGGTTTGTATTTGTTGTTGCCTGCGTTTATTTTGTTTTTGATTTTTATTATGTGGGACATCTCCAAAAAATCCAAAGCGGGCAGAGCAGGGACGTTTTGGATTTTTGTGGCGCTGGGTATGGGTTTTTTTGGGTTTATGGCAAAGGGCGTGATTGAGTGGGTGCTCACCAAATGGTTTATCTAAGATGACCAGTGTTTGATTTGTTGCGCTGATATTTATCAAAGAACGCATGGACAAATTGGGCATTGGGCACTAAGTTGGTCAACACTTTTAAAAGGTTTGTTCAACTGGCTGTCATTTTTGGGCAAGTAACAAAGCACGTTTGGGTCTGGGATAGCCTTCTAGGGTTTTGCTGGGGTCATTGGGGTCAAGAAAGTCTGCCAAAGAATGATAGGTCATCCATTCGCTGGCGCGCTGCTCATCGGTGCTGGTAACGTCAATGTCGACGCAGCGAACATCACAAAAGCCCACTTTGACAAGCCAGTTGTTTAGGGCGGACACGCTGGGCAAAAAATACACATTGTTCATTTGGGCGTAGCGGCTGGTTGGCACCAATACGGTGGTTTCGTCGCCATCCACAATCAGAGTTTCTAGCACCAAAGTGCCGCCTTTTTTGAGTTGTCCTTTGAGCTGCTCCAAATGCTCAAATGGCGACGCGCGATGGTACAAGACTCCCATGCTAAACACCACATCAAACAGCGCACTTTGTTGGGGCAGTGCTTCTAGTGCCACAGGGATATAGTGCACAGGTACGTCGCCAACGAAGTGCTTGATTGCCATAAACTGATGATAAAACAAACACGATGGGTCAATCACCACCACCGACGTTGCGCCCGCACCCAGCATACAAAAGCCATGAAAACCCGAGCCGCCGCCCACGTCCAAAATGCGTTTATTGTTTAAATTTAGATGCCGTTTGACGCGCCGCCATTTAAAGTCTGAGCGCCATTCGCTGTCAAGATGAATGTGTTTGTCTGCGCCATCGCCAATAAAAAAAGGGCCTTTGCGCCACGGCATGAGATTTTTGAGCAGGCTGTGGCTTTGTTTAAATGCCGCCATTGACCAATCAAAGGTGATGCTGACTTTGTCCAACAAATCCACTTGAGCGTTTTGGACATTGGGCAAGCGCCCAACAGCAGACGCATAAAACGGCGCGTGCGCATAACGGCTTTTGTCTTTGATGGCAAAGAGCCAATTGGGCAGCTGCGCGAGCCACTCATTGGCTTTGGGGTGGTGTTTGGCGATTTGTAATAAATATAAATACAGGGCGGTTTCGGCGCGATAAATGCTGTGATTCATGGGCGGTTGGTCATTATTTAAAGGCAATGATGGAAACAAAATTTAAAAAGCGAAACCATGTCAAACAGCGCCCAAAACCCGCTTGTCTTAGTCTGGCGTGATGGGCGTCTTCGCTGTCGGTGATGAGCACATTTTCAAGGGCGTTGCGCTTGGCGCTGATTTCAAGTTCGCTATAACCATTGGCGCGTTTAAAATCATAATAGCGTTCCACCTGCCAAGCGTCGTCTTCTTCGCTGAGCAAATGCACCTTTTCGGTCAATATCAAAATGCCGCCGCTTGTTAGCGCTTGATGGCAGTTTTGTAGCAGCGCCAAACGTTTGTTGGGGGGCAAAAACTGCAAGGTTAGGTTGAGCACAATCATATCACAAGGCAGCAGTGCGCTTTGGCAGATGTCATCGCAGACGATACTGATGTCGTGGTCAGGATAATGTTCATTCAATAACCGCGTGGCTTGGGCGGTCATCGGTGCTGAGTTGTCCACCCCAATCAGACACACATCGTCTGGGGCAAACTTAGCTGCCAACGAAAAGAGCACCGCCCCAAGCGATGTGCCCAAATCATAAATGCGGCTGACTTTTTTGCCGTTGATGTTTTGGCGAAAGCCCAAATGCCGCTGCGCAAAAATCGGCAACATGGCAAGCACTTGTCCATAACCAGGCACGCTGCGACGAATCATGTCTGGAAAGCAAGCGACCACTTGCTCATCAAAGCTAAAGCGCGCGTCTTTGTCCAGTGGGGTGGCAAATAAGGTGTCGTGTTTGGGCATATGACAACAAGTTGGCTGATGAGCCGACTATTTTATCACGTATTTTGGTGTTTGTGGCTGGCTCATTGGGTGTGCTGTCCAAAAGATTGGCACGCAATGTGCATGCGACTTGCTCGGTTGGCACTGCCTTAATAATAAGCACAAAAAAATCCATAAATATCGCTAAAGATGACCATAAATTTTTGTTTTAGTGCTTGTAATTGTTGGCGATAGAAATGACAACATTTATACTAAGGAAGTTTTTTAGAAGACTTGTTATACTATAACTGTTAAAAAGATACCGTTGTCTTTTGGTGGTTTTGGTGAATGATTTGAGCTGAATTATTGCTTTAATTTTTCCAAAGTGTTAAATTTAAAGAATTTTCTTTTTAATTTCGTCAAAATTTTGTACCATTATCACATGTGTTATTTTTTGTCAAACCTTAAATTTGTCAAACCTTAAAAAAGAAGTACGATGATGAATTCAATAAAACGATTTGGTGTGGGCATGTTGCTGACTGTGGCGTTGCCCGTTTACGCAAGCGAAAATTTGCCCAATCTGTCCAACAGCCATTTTCAACAATGTCTTGACAAGCTCAAAGTGTCGCCTGCGTTTAAGCAGATTTCTTATGCGACCTTTGAACAATATCGCCCAACCAAACCTGACCCATCGGTGATTCGTCTGCTCAACCATCAGCCAGAATTTAAAAAAGATGTTTGGGATTATCACGCGTCTTTGGTGGACAGTGAACGCGTTGAAGACGGCATCAAAGCCAAAGTAGAGCAAGCCGATGTGCTCAGGCGCATTGAAGCGCGTTATGGCGTCAAAGCAGAACACGTGCTTGGCGTGTGGGGGGTGGAGTCCAATTTTGGGCAGACCTTAGGCAAAAAAAATCTCTTTGACAGCTTGGCGACGTTGTCTTGCTTTGACCGTCGTCAGTCGTATTTTCGCGGTGAGTATGCCAGCGCCCTAAAAATCGTCCAAAATGGCGACATTCGCCCCCAAGACATGACAGGTTCGTGGGCAGGCGCGTTTGGGCAAACGCAGTTTATGCCCAGCACCTTTTTGCGTTTGGCGGTGGATTTTGATGGCGATGGACGCAGGGATTTGGTCAACAGCAAGGCCGATGCCTTGGCAAGCACCGCCAACTTTTTGGTCAAAAGCGGCTACAAAAAAGGCGAACCTTGGGGCTATGAAGTCAGGCTCAATGGCTACAGTGGTGCCAGTGGTCGTTCCGCCAAAAAATCCATCAGCCATTGGCAGAGTGTGGGTTTGACCTTGCCAGATGGCAGACCCTTGCCCAACAACATGGCGTCGGCAGGATTGTTGTTGCCAGCGGGCAGACATGGGCCTGCGTTTTTGGTGGGCAAAAACTTTGACACCTTTTATTCATACAACGTCTCTGAAAGTTACGCCTTGGCGATTGCCCATTTGTCCACATTGATTGAACAAAACAACATTGACACCGACTTTGCCACCCCTTGGCCAACCGATGACCCTGGTATTGGTCGCCGTGAAGCCAAGCAAATCCAGCAGGCGCTTATCAATCTGGGTTATGATATTGGCGCAGTTGATGGCATTATTGGCGATGCCACGCGCAAGGCGATTATGGATTATCAGCGCAAAATGGGCGTGCCTGCCGATGGGCGCGCAGGACAAAAATTGCACCGCATGATTATGAGCGACCCCAAGAGCCAAATGAGCAAAACTCAGACATCTAGCCATAGGGGGTCGGTTAGCGCAGATGGTAATACCACCAATCGTGCTATTATTTATCGGCGCATTCAAAATATGGACGGCACGACGACCTTAGTGCCCAGTTATCAATAAAGACCATAAAGCCAAACGCTGCCAATCTCATCACAGCCGCACGCACTGTGCGGTTTTTATTCCAAGTTTTGTGTTAAGATGTGTGCATAACCCTTTTGGTAAGTGTCAAAACTTAGCCAATCGCGCTCAATATTGGCGGTGATTTTTTTGCCTGTGGGCGGGCTTTGGACAACCTTTGGTAATGGGCACGCCAGCAGCTGACAAATAAAGGTCATCACTTTGGCGCTGGGAACGGGTTCAAAATCGGTCGCCAGATACACAGCCTTGACGTCGGTCAGTTGCATGACTTGAACAAGCACCGCCACCAAATCGGTGTCCATAATGCGATTGGTGAAATGGCTGCTTGGCACACCGTCTTGGTGGGCACTTTGGGCAAGGCGTATCATGCGCGTGCGTGCTTTGCCATAAATGCCGCTGGGGCGCACGATGGTGCATTTGTCGCCAAAGGCGTCTTGCAATGTTTGTTCGGCTTGGTGCAGTATGCTGGCAGTGGTATCATTTGGACAAACAGGCGTATGCTCGTCTATTGATTCGCCAGCATTTTCGCCATAGACCGACGTGGACGACACAAACAGCAGCTGTTTTAGATTGTTGGGGCTTTTGTTGTTGGCGATGTGCTGACACACTGCCAGATAACTGTCTTTGTAGGCTTGGACACGGTCAGGGTGGGTGGTTGGGGTGATGATGATGGCAATGTGGCTAAACGGCTCCAGCTCTTGACGTGTCAGGTCAAGCGCGTCTTTTTGCCAAAAAGTGATGGCGTCTGTGGGATAATGTTTGGGTGTGCGAGCGACAGTGCTGACACGATGACCTTGTGCAGCAAGACGCAGCGCAACAGGCAAACCAATGTCGCCTTGACCGATGATAAGATAAGTGTTCACTGTGTTTCCTTGATGTTAAAAGTAAGTTAAATACGCCAGCCAAAGCTGGTGGTGGGTGTCTTGGTGATTTTTTTGGACGTTGCTTGTCAAGCGCAAGGCGTGGTGCTGATTGATGTCGTATTGCACGCTGGCTTTGGCAGATGGCTGTAGGTAGTATGAGCGATTGTTTGCGCGGTCGTGGTGATACCAAAAAGGCACCGACAGCTCGGTTGTTATGCGCAAAGTGTCGCTGGCATAATGCGCACAGCCAGCGTGAATGCTTGCCCCAAGACGATAGCCTTGATTGATGTTGCCCAGTTGCCCACCCCAGCCGCCCAGCACATAGCACAAGGTGTTGGGCAAGTCGCCTGTGTGGGCTGGCGTGCCAAACACCCACGATTTGCCTTTTTCTTGGCGGATATTGAACACCAAATGGTCGCTGTTGTCAGCAGCAGAAGCGTCAATCGCTTGTGTCAAACCAATATCAAGCCCCCAAGCTTGAGCTTGCTTGCCTGTTTGGGCTTTGGCGTTGTTTTTGGCGCTGTTGCTTGGGTTGTAGCTGCGTGTGGCAAAGATGGTGGCGTCTTGGATTTTGAGTTTTTCGCCGTCGTGGCGCACATCTAGCGACAAGAGTTTTAGCTCCAAAAACTTGCGCACGCCTTTGGGCTTGTCAAGCAAATCGTGATATGCCGATCGCAGCGACAGCCCATAGGTGGTTTTTTGTTGGTGGCGGTCATCTATACCAACAGACAGTCCAAGCCGATGGGTGGGGGCAGCACTGATGGGGTTGTTGTCATTTGCTTGCAGCTTGGTCAAAGAAAAATTTGGTTTGTTGAGCTTGGCTTGGCGTTTGGTGGCTGCCGAAGGGATAAAGTGCTGGGACTGTATCATGCCATGTTTGTCCAAAATGCGCACAATTTTGGCGGGAATGACGATGTTGCCCACCGCGCTGGCAATGTGTTTGTCTGCGCGCACCACGTCCACAAGGCGCACAATCTCGGTGGCGCAGTTGTTGTGGCTAAAAAAATAAGGACGAGCGATGTTTTTGGTTTCCCAGATGTGGCGCAAGATTTGTTGCACTTGCTCGGGGGTCAAATCCAGCCGATACTGCCAAATGTCGCGTTCATTATCAATCAAATATTCATTTTGTTTTTGTTCAAAATTTAAAAACTCAATCCCACCATCAAAGCCGCCAATGGTGGATTTGATTGCCAGCAGTGCAGGGTTGGGACTGGGCTGTGGGTGGACGCTGCTGTAGTTGATGGCGACGGCGTCTTTGTTTTGACCGCTTTTTTGGCTTTTTTTGGTGTCCAATTTTAAAAACACGTGCGCAAAGGCAGACGCCAAAACGTTGGGGTGCTCTTCGGCGAACACCAGCGACAATGCTTGCCCATCAAGCTGATGAAGCCAATCTTGAAACGCCTGACAGCTTTGGCTGCTGATTTGACTGTCAATCCCAAGTTGTTGTAGCCGATTGTTTAAAAAATGCACCCGTGCAGGCAGACGACAGATGGTCGCTTTGTCTTTGTTTTGCATGGCGTTTAAGGTGGCGATAAGCTCGCTTTTGGCATTGGTGCTGCCATCGTTTGCCAAGAAAAACTCGCCTTGTTCAATCTGACTTTTGCCATGCCTAAAAAGCAACAAACGCTGCCACAGTATGTCGTTGGCAAGTGTGTCAAGCTCCATATCGCTTAGCTGATAAGGTGTGTCAGGTTGTTTGGTGGTGGTGCCAAGTTTGGCATTGAGCTGCGTGCCATCGCCAATGCCGTGCGCACTGCTGTCAGCAAGGGCAAAGCTGGCAACTGTGGTCAAAAGGGCAAAGATGATGATTTTTGACAAAGTATTCATGGGTATTTTGTTTAAGGTTTGCTAAAATAATCAATTTGTGCGAACACTCTATGAAAAAATTTACCATCAAAAACGGCAAACTGCAAGGGGTGAGCTTTGTGCCGTCGCCCAATTTTAATTCTCGTCCCATCAAAGATGGCGTGCCCGAAGTCAGCGGCATTGTCATTCACAACATCAGTTTGCCACCGAGCGAATTTGGCAAAACCGACAAACACGGTCGCCATTTTGTTGAAGTTTTTTTTCAAAACGCGCTAAATGCTGATGACCACCCATATTTTGCCAGCATTTATCAGCTGCAAGTGTCGGCGCATTTGTTTATCAAACGAGATGGCGAAATCATACAGTTTGTGAATTTTGACGACAGGGCGTGGCACGCTGGCGCTTCAAGCTATCTGGGGCGCGCCAACTGCAACGATTTTACCATTGGCATTGAGCTAGAAGGCGATGACTTTTCGGTGTTCACCGATGAGCAGTACCAAGCGTTGGTGGCGGTGATTATTGCCATTTATCAGGCATATCCTGCCACTTATCGCCATTTGATGGGACACAGCGACATCGCACCTGTGCGCAAAACTGACCCAGGGGCGTTTTTTGATTGGCAGCGCCTGCGCAAACTCATCAACCAAAGCGTCAATTTATGATAAACCCATCAACAAAAAGTGAAAATAAGGTAAAATAGCGCTTTTGTTTGTTAGAGACGATTATGGCAAAATCTCGGCTGTTTCGCTCCACCATGGTGGTGAGTGCAATGACCATGCTGTCGCGCATTTTGGGTCTGGTGCGCGATGTGGTGCTGATGGGAGTGTTTGGGGCTGGCGGGCTGATGGACGCTTTTTTGGTGGCGTTTAAAATCCCCAACTTTTTACGTCGTTTGTTTGCCGAAGGGGCGTTTAGCCAAGCCTTTGTGCCCGTATTGTCCGAATACAAAGAAAAAAGAACCCTAGAACAAGTACAAATTTTGGTCAGCCGCGTATCAGGCGTTTTGTCGCTGATTTTGCTGACGCTCACGGTGGTGGTGATAGCGCTGGCGCCTTGGGTGATACGGCTGTTTGCCCCTGGTTTTGTGGACGAACCAGCCAAGTTTGCAACCGCCAGTGAGCTTTTGCGTTTGACCTTTCCTTATTTGCTCTTTATTTCAATGACTGCGTTTTTTGGCAGTATTTTGCAAAGTTATGGACGCTTTGCGCCGCCTGCTTTTGCCCCTGTGCTGCTTAATGTGTGCATGATTGGTGGGGCGCTTTTGTTGGCGCCGATGATGAGCGTGCCGATTATGGCGCTGGGCTATGCGGTGGCAATCTCTGGTGTGCTACAACTGCTTATACAACTGCCTGATTTATATAAACAAAATTTACTGGTCGCGCCCAAGGTGGATTTTGGACACGAAGGGGTCAGGCGCATTTTGACGCTGATGTTGCCCGCCATTTTTGGGGTGTCTGTTACCCAAATCAATCTGCTGCTAAACACCATTTTTGCTTCTAAAATGATGAACGGTTCGGTGTCGTGGTTGTACGCCGCTGAGCGTCTTAGTGAACTGCCGCTGGGGCTGATTGGGGTGGCGATTGGCACGGTGATTTTGCCAAGTTTGTCCGCCAGCCAAGCCAAAGCCGATGATAATGAATTCAAAAAAACCCTAGACTGGGCGGCGCGGCTGATTATGTTGATTGGGTTGCCAGCAAGTTTGGCGATGTTTGTGCTCTCTGACGTCTTGATGAACGCGCTGTTTGTGCGTGGTGAGTTTGGTCAAACCGACGCCATCAACAGTGGTTTGGCGCTCAAGAGCATGGCGGGGGGCATTTTGGGTTTTATGCTCATCAAGATTTTTGCCCCCGCCTTTTTTGCACGTCAAGACACCAAAACCCCTGTCAAAATCGGCATCGCTGCGGTGTTTGCCAATATGATTTTTAGTGTGTTGTTTATTGGGGTGTTTTATTTGGTGGGGCTGCCTTTGCATGGCGGGTTGGCACTGGCAGCAACGGGGGCGAGTTTTGTCAATGCAGGGCTGTTGTATTATTTTTTGCACAAACGCAATATTTGGCGCTTTGGCGCTCATTGGAAAAAAATGATGACCCAGTTTGTGGTTTCTGGCGCGGCGATGGTGGCGGCGCTGTATGTGGTCATTCCTTATTATCCGACCGATGGCAGCCAGTGGTTAAAAATTGTGATATTGCTGCTGATTTGTGTGTTGGGAGCGGGCGTTTATGCAGGCGTGTTGCTGGCAACGGGTTTTAGACCCAGACAGCTTAGACATTAGTTTTTAGGCGCAGTAGCCCAAGCGCGCAAATTGCTCCGCACATATCGGCAGTGGCGTCCCACCTGTCCATCGTGCGATTGGTAAAATAGCCTTGTATCAGCTCGCTACTGACTGCCCAAATCAGTGCCAGCAGCAAGAGTTTGCCATAAGCAATGCGACCATTTTTATAAAAACAAACCTGTCCTAGCAAATAAAACTGCCCAAAAAACAGCCCCCAATGCGCCACTTTGTCCATATGGATAAAGGGTGGTGGCTGCGCGCTGGGAATTTGCAAAAATAACCCATAAATGGACATGCCAAACCAAAAGGTTGCCAAATAAATCCACAGAGTGGCGGTTGTTTTTGTCATTGTGGTACTGGGTTGGTGGTTTGCTGGTTATTGTAACAGTTATCGCTTGTAAGGTGATGTAAAATTGATGAAAAAACATGGCGTTTTGTTATAATAAGTGATTTTATTGGTCATAAAACCATGCAGCTGATTTTTTTAACCCCGACCAAGCCACCATGCCTACCGCCAATTGCGCTGACCATTGGCAATTTTGATGGCGTGCATTTGGGTCATCAAGCCATGCTAAGCGCTTTGTGCCAAGACGCGACCAAGTTGGGGCTAAAAACTGCCGTCATGGTGTTTGAGCCGCAGCCCAGAGAATTTTTTGAACCACACAATCCCCCTGCCAGACTGACCAATCTTGATGAAAAGTGCACTTTACTGTCATCAATGGGTGTGGATTATGTGTTGGTGGCAAACTTTGATGACGCGTTTCGCTCGCTGTCAGCCCAAGCATTTGGTCAAATCTTAACCAAACTCAATGCCAAGCACTTGGTGTTGGGCGACGATTTTCGTTTTGGACACGACAGATTGGGCGATAAGGCGTTTTTGCGTCAGATGGGCTTTGGTGTGGACAGTTTGCAGACGGTGGCTTATGATGGGCTGCGTGTCAGTTCCACCGCCATCAGAAACGCGCTGGCGACAGGCAATTTGGCGCTTGCCAAAGCACTTTTGGGGCGTGATTATGGCATGACTGGTGTGGTGGTGCACGGCGACAAGATTGGGCGCACGCTTGATTTTGCTACCGCCAATGTGGCACTCAATCGTATCAAACCTGCCCTGCAAGGGGTGTTTGGCGCGGATATTTTGGCGTATCAAGCTGGCAAAGCGGTTGATTTGTCGGTTCTTGGCAAAGATGGGCAGACAGGCATACAAGGCACGCGTGCTGGCAGTTTGTTTGGAGCGGTCAATATCGGTACACGCCCCAGTGTGGGCGGGGTGGATTATCGCCTAGAAGTGCATTTGCCAGAGTTTGTGGGTGATTTGTATGGATTGACCTTACAGGTGGTATTTTTGACTTATTTGCATGGCGAGAGAACTTACGCCAGTTTTGAAGCTCTAAAGGCAAGTATCGCCAATGATGTGGCGGAGCTTGTGGCGTGGCGTGCTGGTTATGATTGTTGATGATATAACTGACTGGTTTATTGATTATCGGCAGTCAAATAGCATTTTATTTTGATAAATACATATCCACCGTTGTTTTAAATAGAATGTTTGTATTGGAGCTGTATTGGAGCCATCGGGTAACTGATTGGCTTTTTTTGTGCCAATATCATCGCTATTGAGTTAATCAATCATCAAAATAAAGTGTTTATCCTATTAATATCACCTTTGGTCGGTTTTTTGTGCATTGAACGTATGGTTGGCTTGCAGGGGGGGGCTGATTTGGTAATATGACCAATATTAAGACAAAATCATAATTTTTTAAAAATTAAAATGGTAATTTGGTAAATTAAGTTATTTTTTTATAAAAATGATGAAATTTTTCTTAATAAAATATATGCAAAATACTTGCCATAGTTTGGCTTTATTTATTTTGGTTTTATTAATGGAGACCTTGTCATGAGCCATGCAGATAGTAATATCCCAGTTGCCAAATTCAATCACCCATGTATCCTAATCACCATCAACAATAAATATGGTGAAGAGTACGATTTGTACAATCAAGTACGCCATGCTTGGAAAAGTGAATCTTGAAAGAGTCAAAGACTTTCCTTACATGATGGCGGTGCAAGGTGGTATCATTCAAGAAGTGTATAAAGTTACTGAATGAAAAGTCGCCACTCATGAAAACTTCCCAGAATTTGCCAAAGAAAAACCAGAAGAAGCCCCAGACCGTTATGGCTTTACAGGTGTGCCGGCCAGAACCATTCGCCTAAATTATATCGGTAAAAAAGCCCCTGATGAATGTCGCTCTTATGGCAACCCTATTTATTACAAAGAAATGGATTGATTGTTATTTAGATTAAGGAAAAATTATGGCTAAAAAACAACAGAATGACGGAGATGGTTTTTTATGTTGTGATTTTTATCATGATAGGTGGGATTATTTGGTTTTTATGGGATTTTATAGTTAGAAATTGGTTGTTTTTGCTGATTGGCGTTGTTGCTCTTATTGTCCTTTATTGTTATTTTAAATATAAGCGTGCAAAACGGCGTGAACTGGCATATGAAATGTGGTGGCAAGAACGCTATGATTACTGATAAAAAATAACACCCAAAACAGGGTGTTATTTTATTTGGCATGAGCGATTAGAGCAAATGCGCAATCGCATCACGCTCATCGGTCAGCTCTTTTAGGGTGATGTTGATACGCTCCTGAGAGAACTCATCAATCTCCAAGCCTTGTACGATGGTATATTCGCCGTTTTCGCAGGTAACAGGGAAACCAAACATCACGCCTTCTGGAATGCCGTACGAGCCATCAGATGGGATACCCATGGTTACCCACTCGCCAGCTGTGCCCAGTGCCCAATCACGCATGTGGTCAATGGCGGCGTTGGCAGCAGAAGCCGCTGAAGACAGACCACGAGCTTCAATGATGGCAGCACCACGCTTGCCAACGGTGGGCAAGAACACATTGGCGTTCCATTCTTGGTCGTTAATCAGCTCTTTGACGCTCTCACCATCAATGCTGGCAAAGCGATAGTCGGCGTACATGGTTGGGCTGTGGTTGCCCCAAACGGTGAGCTTTTTGATGTCTTTGACGGCTTTGCCAGTTTTTTTGGCAACTTGGGTCAAAGCACGGTTGTGGTCAAGACGAAGCATGGCAGTGAAGTTTTTGGCGGGCAAATCAGGGGCAGACTTCATGGCGATATAGGCGTTGGTGTTGGCAGGGTTGCCCACCACCAATACTTTAACATCACGGCTGGCGACATCGTTTAGGGCTTTGCCTTGAACAGTGAAGATTTTGGCGTTTTCTTGGAGCAAGTCAGCACGCTCCATACCTGGTCCACGGGGGCGAGCACCAACGAGCAAGGCATAATCTGCGTCTTTGAATGCCACATTGGGGTCGTCTGTGCCAATCACGTCCACCAGCAAGGGGAAAGCACAGTCATCTAGCTCCATAATCACGCCTTGTAGGGCTTGTTGGGCTTTTTCGTTGGGGATTTCTAGTAGTTGTAAAATCACAGGTTGGTCTTTGCCAAGCATCTCACCTGATGCAATGCGAAACAGTAGGCTATAACCGATTTGACCTGCCGCACCTGTTACGGCAACACGAACGGGTTGTTTGCTCATGAGTTATCCTTAAAAATATACACTCTGGGGGTGATTTTATAATCCAAAAAGCCGTCTAAAAAATGACAAAGAAAAATTACAAAATCACCCTAGTTTAGCACTTTCAACCACAAATCGCAAAGGCTTTTGTTACCATGCTTGGGGCACGGTGCCCATGCGCTGACTGATTGGTATGGGGTTGCCCATCAGCACGCCATAAATGGTGGTATTTTCCATGACGTGTTTGACATATTCGCGTGTCTCAAAATAGGGAATGGCTTCTACGTATTGGTCGGCGCTGATATTGCCGTGTTTGGGCAGCCATTTTTTGGGGGGTACAGGCCCTGCGTTATAGCTGGCGGTGGCAACGGTGGTTTGTCCGCCTGTTTTGTTGCTTAGGTCGCTAAGATACCATGTGCCGTAGCGGATATTGGTGTTGGGGTTGTTCATGCTGCCTGCGCTTTCGCCCATGTTGCGCGCAATGAGCTTGGCGGTGTTGGGCATGATTTGCATAAGACCACCTGCACCCACCCCTGATTGGGCGTTGGGTTGAAAGCGGCTTTCTTGACGCATGATGCCGTATGCCCACGCAGGGTCAATGCCAACATTGCGGCTGTGGGTGGCGACGTTGTCGTAGTAGGGCATGGGGTGGGAAATGGCGCCTGCTTTGGCGGATGAATTTTCCATCGCATAAATGCTGCGGTTATACACGCCCAAGTCGTGCGCTTTTTTGGCGGCGGCCAGTATCAGGGCGGTATCGCCGGTGCGGTTGGCTTCTCTGACTGCCCAGTTCCATTCACGTTGGATATGCTCAGGATTGGCGTTGTTTTGTATGAGCAAAAAGGCTCGCGCAAAATGGGGGTTTTGCATGACGCGTTGACTGTCTTGGTGGCTGATGGACGGAATGCTGCCACCGCCGATGTCATTGGTGCTTAGACGCTGACCCAAGCGGTCTTTGGCAAGCAAGCCATAATAATCCAGTTTGTCGGTTAGGCTGTGATACAAATTGCGTGCGTCGTTTTGTCTGCCTGTTTGTTCATAGCCGCGTGCCAACCAATAGCGCCAAATGCGTTGGCTGGATTTGTCCATGCTCATCATGCCAATGGCGCGCACCACATCTTGCCACTGTCCAAAATAAATTGCCGCTTGGGCGTAGTCTTCGGCTTCTTCATAATTAAATGGTTCACCCAGACTGTTTTTGAACCAATGTACCGCTTCAATGTTAAAGCCATCATCGGTGTTCATGTTCATGCGCTTGACGGCAATGCTGCGCCATGCGTAGCGCCGAGCCATGTCCGACAGCAGTTTTTGGCTGCGCTGATTGTCTTGGCTGATGTCATAATTAAGCTGGGTAACCGCTTGCCAGTAGGATTGGTGGGCAAGCTGACTGATGGCATAGACATACAGGTATTGATTGGCTTGGCTATAACCTTGTTGGTTGAACTGACTAAAAAATCCATTGGGACTGCTGCGGATATTGCTGAGCGTGGCATAATCAATGGGTAAGCCCAGAGCGTATGCCAAATTGACTATGTCGCTGGATTTGTCAAGGGGGGCTTGCTTGCTGGAAAAACGGCGGCGGTCAATGCGCATCATGCGAATCAATTGTTCGTGCTTGTCGTTTTGGGTAATGCGCGGGTTGCTTGCCATTTCGCTGGCAAGTTTGTCGCACAGCGAGTGCTTGATTTGGGTGTTGAGCCAGACATCGGGTTTGTGGTTGAGCGCGCGCGCGTCGCCAGATTGATTAAAACCAAGACCGATGGCGCAGGCTTCAGAAGTGTCGGCGTTTTGGACGGAGTGTGCCACCGCCCGCACCGAGCCATAATCGTTTTCTTTGGCTTTGGTTTCGGCATAGTCGGCAGCGAGTTTTTCGCTAATCACGTGATTGGGGTATTGGCGCACAAAAGCATTGACGGTGTCGGGGCTTTGGCTGGACAAATTATAATTTAGTCGCCAGTAGGTCGGATACATACCAAAGAGTGTGCCTTGCATGCTTTGTTCGTATTGATACATGGCGTTGGGGTTGTTTTTTTGGCGTTCTGCTTGCATGAATTGGTAGACGCTGTTGTCATAACCATAATCATTGGCGCACGCCACCATCAGGCTTGAACTCATCAAACAAATAAGTGAACTGTGCAAAGAGACAGACAATAAAGATGTGGATTTCATGGCTTTGCCTTTTTGTGGTTTGGGCGAACCTGATTAGCTTAACAGATTACTTTTGCCATATTTGGGCAAGCTGTATAAAAGTTGTAAAATTGGAATATAAACGGCGACTTTTTATGAGCCAATGGTATTAGTAAACAAAAAATAAAAGACAAGCTGTGGGCAAACAAGGCGGCGATTATAACCAACCAAAACGCACCACAAAAGACATCAAAAACACATAAGCACACACGGACAAAATCATTTTGTGTTGGGCGGGCAGGGGCTTTCTTTGTTTGTCTTTATGGGAGATGGGATAATAAGAATATATCAAAAAACCAACCGTCAGTGCCGATAATGCCAAAGCGTCTGCAATGCTTAAAGTGTTTTTTATAAATTCTACAATCAAGATGATAAAGCAACAAAAAGAAAACAACCCCCAAGCAATGCTGTGCACATAAATGTCTTCTTTGGTTAAGTGAGTTGCCATTATAATTCCCTATAATGATTATGGTGATGGTCATTATATCGGAAGTGATGATAAAAAACCACCTTGTCTGTAAAATTTGTTGTATGTTCAATTTGATAAAACGGCTTTATCAGACCGATATCAGAAAAATGTTTGATGTCAATTGCCTAAGTTAAAGCGCATATTGCACAAAATATATGCAGTTCTTTGCTTGCTTGTTGTATAAATTGGTTATTGTATCTGTTCGGTTGAGATATTATTGCCAATAAAAACAAGCCATCATATATTTGTTAATTGTGTTGTATATGGTTTAAAGCGGCAGCGTATTTGGATGATGACCATAAAAGGTCTGATGACTGCTTGTGATATTGCACCGATGATTGAGACAAATA
>JAUMYZ010000011.1:0-44099 GCA_030528385.1 Moraxella sp. | reverse complement strand
ATTGAGACAAATAAAAGCACCATTGCTGGACGTGGTCATTTGTGTCTAAGGCATGGACATCTGTGTTATAATTGCTCAACACTGTTTAGTAAACCCTTGGAGAAAACCATGACCGTTGCTACTTTTAATCCCAAAACTTATCAGCCCAAAACCCACAATCCCCAAACAACGGCACAAAACAGCATTTATCACCTTGATGAACCGCAGCAAGCGGCTGGCAACCACCCCAAAAAAGTCTTTATCGTTACCCAAGGCTGTCAGATGAACGAATACGACAGCCAAAAAATGGGCGATGTGTTGGGCGACAGTCATGGCATGGTCATCACCCACGACATCAACGAAGCTGACGTGCTGATTATGAACACTTGCTCAATCCGTGAAAAAGCCCAAGAAAAGGTGTTTAGTGAGCTGGGTCGCTGGCGTAAATTAAAAGAAAAAAATCCCAATTTGGTCATCGGTGTGGGTGGTTGTGTGGCAAGCCAAGAAGGCGACAATATCCAAAAACGCGCCCCTTATGTGGACATGGTGTTTGGGCCGCAAACCTTGCACCGCTTGCCAGAGCTCTATGACGCCACCACTACGCAAGCCAAGTTGGTGGACGCTCCTGCCCCCAAAAATCGCATTGGCGTGGTAGACGTGTCTTTTCCAAGCATTGAAAAGTTTGATTTTTTGCCTGAGCCCAAGGTAGAAGGCTATAAGGCATTTGTTTCCATCATGGAAGGCTGTTCTAAATACTGTTCATTTTGTGTGGTGCCTTATACGCGTGGCGAAGAGCTGTCTCGTCCCTTGGACGATGTGCTGGCAGAGATTGATAGCCTAGCCGAACAAGGCGTGCGTGAGATAAATCTTTTGGGTCAAAACGTCAATGGCTATCGCGGTCAAAAAGACGATGGCACCATTTGTCGTTTTAGTGAACTTTTGTACTATGTGTCGCATATTGATGGCATTGAGCGTATTCGCTACACCACCAGCCACCCCTTAGAGTTTACCGATGACATTATTGAAGCCTATAAGCATATCCCTAAGCTGGTGTCGCATTTGCACTTGCCTGTACAATCTGGCTCAAACGCCATTTTGGCGGCGATGAAACGCAACCACACCATTGATGTTTATACCACCCAAATCGCCAAATTGCGAGCCATTCGCCCCGATTTGCATTTGTCCAGCGATTTTATCATTGGCTTTCCCAATGAAAGCGACCAAGATTTTGCTGATACCTTAAATCTTGCCAAAGAGCTGGACTTTGACCATTCGTACAGTTTTATTTATTCAAAACGCCCTGGTACGCCAGCGTCTGAGTTGCCTGACAATGTCAGCTTTGAAACCAAAAAGGCTCGCCTTGCCACTTTTCAAGAAGTCATCAAAGCGTCCACCTTTGCCAAAACCCGCTCTATGGTCGGTCAAGTGGTGCGAGTGTTGGTAGAAGAGCGTGCCAACCGCCGAGAAGGCTATTTGCATGGCACGGCGGACAATACCCGTTCGGTGATTTTTCGGGGGAGTGATGAGCTTTTGGGCAAATTTGTAACGGTCAAAATCACCGATGCCATCAGTATGCACTTGGTGGAAGGTGAGCTGACGCAGGTGCTGGACTGACAAGTTTGCTATAGGATAAGAGCGCCCAAGATACGCCAAAACACCCAGCTTGCGCTCACGCGCTAAGTGGTTTTGTGCCAAACTGTTGCACCAAAGAGATGGGCTGCCTTTGTGCGTGGTAAACGTTGGGCTTGTCTAAGGCTGCTTTAAACGGTTTTTCAAGGATGGAGTGCGTATGGCGATGGTGTGGACGGTATTGGCTTTATTGGCACCGATTGGACTGCCGATGTGTCTGACAGGGTTGTACGCTTTTGGACTGCGTCAAGTTTTGCCCCAAGTGATGCACCCCATCACCGATAAGTTTTATTGGCTGTGTTATGGGTTGGTGTTGCTTGTTGGTGCTGGGCTGTTTGTTTGGCAGATTTTTAGCTGGCAAACTGTTTCTGTGTATCAGTGGCTATGGATGGCTGTTTTGGGTGTGCCAATGCTCATCTTGATGGCAGGCGTGCTGTATTTGTCGCTGATGGCGACAGATTCTTGGTGATTTGTTTTTGTCCGACAGACAAATAGGCTTTGTATGGGGATTGTAGATAAAGTGGTGATGGACAAAGGGATAATTGGGGTGAAATATGGAGATTGTGCTTGATACGCTCAGTTTGTTTGCGCCACTGTGGCTGCCAAACTTGTTTTTGTATGTATATTTGCTATGGCATAATTATTTGCCGTTAAGGTTGTTTTTAAAAGCTGATAAAATGTATGATATGCTGTACATCACTCTGCTTTTGTTGAGCTATGGGCTGTTTGTTTGGCAGATTTTTGGCTGGCAAATCGCCACGCTGTATCAGTGGCTTTTGTTGTTGGGACTAGGCGTACCCATGTTGGGGCTAACACTGTTTATTTGGTGGACAATCAACACAACCCATCATTGGGTGTGGTTTATATTTGCGGGCATACCCATGCTGTGCTTTATGGCGTTGTCCTTTTGTATTAGGTATTTAGTTTGACCATGCCATCTTTAAAATCGCCCCAATCGCCCAAGGACTGACAATAATTGCTAAAATGCTGCTTGCGCCCAGCAGTGCCAGCGTGGGCAAGCCATTTAAACCTGTGGCATACAAATCCACCGCCCCTGTGGCGAAAATCAACACGGGCAGCTGCATGGGTAAGGCAATAAGTGGCACAAGCACCGCGCCGTTTTTTAGGGTGAGTGTCAAACTGCTGGCGATAGCGGAGAGCATGAGCAGCATGGGTGAGCCAGCCACGATGGACAACAACAATATCCACGCTTCTGCCCAAGGCATTCCAAACAGTGGCACCGCCAGCAGCGACAGCAGCGACACAAAGCCAGCGCTAAATAACCAGTGCATGCCCAAACGCACCAACACCCAAAACGGCAACGGCGCACGCGCCACCATCAGTTGTGCCAGTGTGCCATTATCAAAATCAGGGCGGAACAAATCATCAACACCAATCACCAGCGATAACAAGGTAGCTATCCAGACAGCTGAGCTTGCTAAACGCAACAAAGTCTTCGGCTCGGTGCCGATGGCAAGCGGAAATAAAGTAATGATGAGCAAAAACAGCACCAAAGGGTATAGCCACTGCACCATGCCTTGACGCTTGAGTTGCCATTCGCGTTTGACGATTTGTTGATAAATACTCATAGGGCAAATTCCGCCAAATCTAGTTGCTTGTTGCTGCCTTTTAGGGCTTGATGGCTGGTGGTCAGCACCGCTCCGCCCGCTTGGGCAAAGTCTTGTATACGTTGTTCAATGGCATTAACCATCGCCACATCTAGGGCGGTCAGTGGCTCATCAAGCAGCCAAAGTTTGCTGTGCGCTGTGGTAAGTACAAACAGTCGCGCCAGTCCAATGCGTCTGGTCTGTCCTGCAGACAGTTGGGCGCTTGATGTGTCGCCAAGCCCATACAAACCAACGGCTCTAAGGGCGGTATCTAAGGTGTCATCGTCGCTGTTTGCGCCATATAATGACAACAAAAAGCGCAAGTTTTGTGCGACAGTCAGCTCTTTGCTGATACCCAGTTGGTGCGAGATGTAGACGGGCGCGCCATCGGTAGTAACAGTGCCTGTTTGGGTGGGCAATAGCCCTGCAACTTGATTGAGCAAGGTGGTTTTGCCCAAGCCATTTTCACCAATCAAATGACACACATCGCCTGCAAACAGCGACAAACAGATGTTTTGGCACAAGACAAAGTCGCCACGCTGGACGTCAACCTTGTCCAAACTAAGCAGCGCGGTGGTGGTTGGGCTATTCATACAAACATCTTAAAAAGCTTTAATGATAACAAAATCTGGCTTAACTAAAAAGATAAATCAGCAAAAGTGGCAAATTTTTGTTATTATCTTTTTTGTTATGCCCTAAAAACAATCCAGTGATGAATGATGAGTATTTTTAAAAAAATTCGCCAGTTGTTGAGTTTGCCCAAACGGTCTAAACCCGCCAGCCCAAAGCCAGATAAGCCCATCAGCCAAGAGCTGACAGCGTGGCTAGATGAGTGTGGTTGGCGATACAAACACGACATGAAAGGCAGTGTCCATCATCTGATGGCAGGCTTTAGCGACCACACTCATGATTGGACTTTTGTGATTTTAGTCAATGAAGACAGCGGGGTGGTGTCCATGTTGGGCATATTAGAGCAGACGGTGCCAGCGTCTTATTATTTGCAAATACTGACAGCTCTGGCACAGATGAATTTGGTGTTGGTGCATGGCAGTTTGGGCTTTGATGGTGAACATGGTGAGGCATACGCCAAATTAACCATCAACACTCGCTTTGGTGCTATCAGCAAAGAAATGCTTGATTATCATCTACAAATGCTTGCCGAGCTGGTGGTACTTACTAAAGACACGGTGCAAACGGTGCTGACCAATGGCGATATTGATGAGTTGATTGCTCAAAAATTGGGCGATGATGTTGTGCCAAAGAGCGATGAGATAACTACTTTCTTTTTACCGACACGCACTTATCAATAGTTTTTCAAAGTCTTTAAAACAGTAATGATTGTCAAAAGCCATGCTAAAAATCGCCCACTCGCCACTGTTTTGTCATGCCCTGCCAGAAGGTCATCGTTTTCCGATGGCAAAATATGAACTCATCCCCAAAAAACTGCTTGCTGATGGCATCATCACGCAGGATAACTTGTTTCACCCACAACTGTTATCCGAAAGCGAGATTTTAAGCACACACACGCCCAACTACTGGCACAAACTCAACACAGGCACATTAAGCCCCCAAGAAATCCGCAAAATCGGACTGCCAATGTCAAAAGACTTGGTCAAGCGTGAGCGATATATCGCTCATGGGACTTATGAATGTGCTTTGTACGCCAAGCAATATGGCGTGAGCCTATCCACATCAGGTGGTACACACCATGCCTTTGCTGACCATGGCGAAGGCTTTTGTGTGTTTAATGACATCTGTATCGCCAGTCATCTTTTATTAAATCGCAGGCAAGCTCGGCGGATTTTGATTGTGGATTTGGACGTCCATCAAGGCAATGGCAATGCGTCTATCATGGCACATCATCCTTGTGTTTTTGTGTTTAGTATGCACGGCAAAAAGAATTATCCCTTTTATAAACCGCCGTCTGATTTGGACATTGAGCTAGATGACGGTACGGGCGATGGTGAATATTTGGCAATTTTGGGCGAGACTTTGCCCAAGATTATCTGTGACTTTGACCCTGATATGTTGTTTTATCAAGCGGGTGTGGACGTGCTGGCGACGGATAAACTGGGCAAATTATCGCTGACCATACAGGGCTGTTATGAGCGAGACAGGTTGGTGCTCACCACCGCTTATAAGGCAGGTATCCCTGTGGCAGTGGTGATGGGTGGTGGTTATTCACCCGATATTGATGATATTGTTAAGGCACATTGTGGGGTGTTTGGGGTGGCGAGTGGTCTTGTGGGGTGATATAAGTCCACACATAATGACTTTAGACGATCTTACACATCCTACCTCTTTAATTAACTGTCAGAATCCTAATTGCCCGCCAGCCAATTTTACCCTGTTTATTTTTACTTTTTATCGCCAAACATTGGACTTTATATTCCGTATCATTCTCAAAAGATTGGCATAAATTTGGCGGAATAAAAACACCATCAAGATTACTTTTTAAAAAAGCAAAGTTTTGCTCTGATTTTTTCAAAACCTGACCACTAAAAACTTGGCAAAACCCTGCGATCTCACCTTCATCAGAGACCTTATAAGATAAAGGTCTCTTTTGTCCTATTTTAGAAAAAGCAATATCAATTGCCGTGCCGATTTCAAGTTTTGCAATATCTGAAAATTTTTTATGAAAAAGTGCAGTACCTTTTTCCAATGAGTTGACTACGTAGGTCATTTCCTTGTGTGTGTTATGGTGGTCTATAATATAACGCTCATAATAAATATTATCCTTATCTAAATCCACGATTAACTCTTTAGCTTGATTTTTAACAATATCACAAGGCTTAAATGAGTTTTCATTTTCTACTTGATTATACCATTGGCTATTTTTTAAATTCAATAACTCATCAGTAAGTCTAAAATTATTATTTGCACGATATTCTAAAGCCTTCTTAACTTGATACCCTGCCTTATTATAGCGAGATAGTTGAACCAGTTTATTTGCTAAGATAATTCTTATCTTAGCAAGTTCCTGTTCTTCTCTTGCAATTTGCGTTGCATGAATATAACAAATTAAAGATTGTTCTGGATTGTTATTTAGAATGCTACCCAATAAAGCCCATATCCATGCTGACTTGGATTGACGATGAATGACAGGTATTAGAAACTTAATAGCTGATTGGGTGTCATTTTCCGCCAAAAATACCTTACTTTGATAGTAATACAACCATTGATCATTGGGATATTTTTCTAATGCGTATTTTATAATTGATTTTCCCCAAGTTAATAACTCGTTATCGTTTATTTGGCGGTATTTATTAGTAACTTCACGAGCAATAGCACGAATAAAACGCTCTGCTAATGGGGCTATTCTATCTCCATTATCAGTAGTGTAAGGTTGTTCATCATCATCAGAAAAACTATCGACACCCACCCAACGTGCAAAATACAAAAATTCATTCCAATCTTTAGCGACTTTATTAGCAAGTGTTAAAAACTGGGAAAAACACATATCTCTTCTCAAGGGATTGCCAATACGTGAAAATTCTTGCATGAGTGGCGATAATTGATTATTTAATACCGCAGCATAAATCTGACCATTTTCATAATCTTGTACGATCTTTTTAACATGATCATACAATGCCCAACCATATGCTCTTATAAACCACTCATCATTTTGAAAATTGAGGTATTGTTGGCGTGCCAAATTTAAAGCCTCACCAGATTGACCTTGTCTTCTTAGTGCAAATATCTCTTTTGAACTCATGGCAATCCCTACTAATTAATCATCAACTGTTGAATCTCTTGATATAAGCCTTGTGTGGCACCTATACCGCCAACCTCTTGAACACTTGTCCATTGCTTTTTACCGTTAAAATTAAAATCGATTGCACCCATTCTATTTTCGTCAGAAAATGTTATTCTTAGTTTATAAGATAATAATTGATGATTTTGAATTTTGATATTGGTATTTTTTAATATTTTATCAATATTTTCTAAAAATTCTTGAATAAAGTCATTATGATTCTGCAATTGCTTATTATTTGTTAAATCTTGGAATGCAGATAATATTTGATTGGACAAGATATTATCTAAATTTTGATTTGGCAATATCTCAAAGCAGCTAATTGAAAATTTACCATTATAATAATACTGAACTTCAATCATTCGATTATTGCAATTTAAGGTATATCGTTCACAATATTGCATATGTTTTAAATCTACAATTTGAAAACCTAGATTTCTCCAACGATCTTGTAAGGTTTCATGAATTTTTTCTAATGGCTGGTTTTGTGGAGCAATTGTAGTTGCATTTTTACTACCAATATCCATCCATTTCATTGAGCTTGTGCTAGAAAACTGGGGTGGATTAACTAAAAGTAAGTTTTTTGATGTACGAGTAATAGCTGTATATGCCCAACGGAAAAAATTGGCATTATTAAAACCTTTTATGTTTGCAAAATCTAATAAAACATTTTCCCATTCTCCACCTTGTGCTTTATGGCAAGTAATCGCATAACCATATTTAACCTGCAAAGCATTAAAGTAAGGGTCTGATTTTAAAATTTCTTTAAAATTTAGTGATTGCGGTGCAATGCCTGAATGTCTCATTCTTAAATCAACATATAATGCTCTTTGGTCTAATGCCGATAATTCCCTGTCTGGCGAATCTAATAGATTTTCCAAAATCAAACAATTAGTGTATATAATACCTACATTATGGTTTTCATAAGCAACGGTAATATTTCTAAATTTTAAAATAACATGTTTTGTTTCTGTTATATTTGTCTGTTTATCTTTAACTTTTAGCGAAATGGATCTTTCTTCATAATTACCAACATGAGTTACTTTTACTAAATCACCATTACTTAATTGATGTAAATTAGAATTTTTGTTAATTAGTAACAAATCGCTTTCTTGTATGGTTAATAAGGGTCTGTTATATAATTTTTCACGAATGGCTTGATTATATCCTAAGGCGTCGCTATTAGAATAAACAACGGCAACACTTGAAATTTTATTTTGAATATTATCAACAATCCACTCTAATGCTTGTATTTTGTCAAGCTGTTTTATATCATTGTCATTGATTTTTATTTCAAAGTGATTGAAGTTATTATCATTGATAGAATTTTTTAAGTTTGTTGCTTCTGTTAGTACATTACTGTCAATTGCCTGTCGCATGATTTGTGTTAAATCAAATGATGAAACACTTAATTGATAATTTTTATTTAGATAATCATCAGATAATGCACAGGAGTCATTTTCACCAACAGGTGGTAATTGGGCTAGATCACCCATAAACAATATTTTTGTGGTATGGTCGTCATTTCTGCCAAGTCGCCCAATGCGAGCGAATTCTACGATATCCTTTAAAAGTCTTCCTGAACCAAATTGCATAACATCGCCTTTATTTTCTTTATCGCCAATCATTGATGATTCATCAATGATAAGTAATTTAACAGGTGATTCATCGTGTTTTAAAGGGTATATAAATCTTAATACAGGGTCATTTACTGATAATTCTTCGTTATCGTTAATTTGGATATGCTCAAATGAGTAGATGCAACTATGAATGGTTTTTGTATTGGTATTATTTCCTGTTATACTGTGAATCTTGGCACCCAATATACGAGATGCACGCCCTGTGGGTGCTAATAAGGCGTATGAACAGTTGACTTGATCAAGCCTCAAAATCAATTGTGAAATTAGTGTGGTTTTTCCCGTGCCTGCACTACCACGCAAAATAAACACATCAAGATCATCATTAAAAATAAATTCTTGTATTTTGTCTAAGGCTTGATTTTGCTCGGTATTTAAAACAAACATATTATTTCCCTATAATAAAAAATCCTCAACCATTATAGTCAAGGATTTTTTATTTTTCAATGGATTACAGGGATTTCAACTCCCCCACCTGCCTCTCCACTTCTCCAATCTGCCCTTCTAACTCCGCTAGTTTGACTCGCTCGGCTTCTACCACATTTGTAGGGGCTTTGGCAATAAAGCCTGCATTGGCAAGTTTACTTGCAATTTGGTCGTGCTGTTTGGTGAGTTTGTCCAGCTCTTTTTGTAAGCGGGCGATTTCTGCGGTGGGGTCAATCAAGCCCTTCATGGGCACCAGCACTTTGAGTGAGCCAATCAACGCTTGTGATGACAGTGGCACTTCATCATTTTCACCAACCAAAGTCAGACTCTCCACCTTAGCAAGGGCTTTAAACTGACGCTCAATGCGGACAAGACTTGCTTGTTGTTCATCGCTTGCCCCACAAATCAGCACAGGCAGACGCACAGCATTACCCAGTTTCATCTCACCACGGATATTACGCACCACACCGATTAGGCTTTGTAGCCATGTCATGTCGCTTTCGGCTTGTTCGTTGATTTTGCCATCATCACATTCAGGATAGGCACTTAGCATGATACTTTTGCCAGTTTTGCCCAAAAGTGGCGTGATGGTTTGCCACAGCTCTTCGCTGATAAAGGGCATGATGGGGTGAATGAGTCGCAACGCTGTCTCTAGCACCGCCAGCAACACATAACGCACCTGAGCTTTTTGTTCATCAGACACCGCAGGGTCATTTAACACAGGCTTGGTCAGCTCCACATACCAATCGCAATACTCATTCCAAATAAACTCATACATCGCCGAACTTGCCAAATCCAAGCGATAAGTCTCAAAGGCGGTTGCCACCGCTTGTTCGCATTTTTGCAGACGGCTGATTATCCATGTCTCTGGCAGTCCCCAAAGCTCGGGGCGAGCAGTTTGGTCAATTGCCTTGCCGTCCACATTCATCAGCACAAAACGGCTGGCGTTATAAATCTTATTACAAAAATTACGATAGCCTTCCACGCGTTTTAAATCAAAATTGATGTCTCGCCCTGTGCTGGCTAGGCTGGCAAAGGCAAAACGCAGTGCGTCCGTGCCATAGGCACTAATCCCGTCAGCGAACTCTTTGCGGGTGGCTTTTTCAATTTTGGGGGCGTCTTTGGGGTTCATCAGTCCCGTGGTGCGTTTGGCGACCAGACTTTCTAAGTCAATGCCATCAATCAAATCCAAAGGGTCTAGCACATTGCCTTTGGATTTGCTCATTTTTTGACCTTCACTATCTCGCACCAAACCATGCACATAGACAGTGTGAAATGGCACTTGCGGCTTGCCGTCCTTGTCCTTGACAAAGTGCAAGGTCATCATAATCATACGAGCCACCCAAAAGAAAATGATGTCAAAGCCCGTTACCAAGACGCTCGTTGGGTGAAATTTTTGCAAGATGTCATTGTCAAAATCTTTATCCGTGCCTGTCCAGCCAAGCGTTGAAAACGTCCACAGTGCCGAGCTAAACCATGTGTCTAGCACGTCTTCATCTTGACGAAGTGGCACATCGCCTAGGTTGTATTTTTGGCGAATTTCTGTCTCGCTACGCCCCACATAAACCCCGCCTTTGTCGTCATACCACGCAGGGATACGGTGTCCCCACCACAGCTGACGACTGATACACCAGTCTTGAATATCACGCATCCACGCCATGTACATATTGGTGTATTGCTCAGGCACAAATTTAATGTCGCCGTTTTGCACCGCTTCTATGGCAGGCTGGGCAAGGGGGGCGATTTTGACATACCATTGGTCGGTCAAAAGTGGTTCAATCACCACGCCAGAGCGGTCGCCATAAGGCCGTTTCAACTCATGCGGTTCAACTTTTTCTAAAAAGCTGTGGCTTTCTAAATCTTCAATGATTTGTTTGCGAGCGTCAAAACGGTCAAGCCCTTGATAAGCAGGTGGGGCATTTTCATTCATCGTGCCATCAAGGTTCATCAAGTTGATAATCTCAATGTCATGGCGTTGTCCCACTTCATAATCATTAAAATCATGGGCGGGGGTGATTTTGACACAGCCTGTACCAAATTCAGGGTCGGGATAAGGGTCGGTCAATACAGGAATGGTGCGGTCGGTTAAAGGCACGTGTACCATTTTGCCAATGACGTGTGTATAGCGGTCATCATCAGGATGTACCGCCAAACAGCCGTCCGCCAAAATGGTCTCTGGGCGTGTGGTGGCAATATGCATATACTGACCATCAAGGCTGTTGCCGTTGATGTCTGTTTGCCCTGCCACAAAGGGGTAGCGGACGTGATACATAAAGCCTTTTTCATCACGGTTTTCTACTTCTAAATCGGAAATGGCTGTTTGTAATTTTACGTCCCAGTTTACCAAGCGTTTGCCCCGATAAATCAAGCCTTCTTCATGCAAACGCACAAACACTTCTTTGACCACGTCCGATAACCCGTCTTCCATGGTAAAACGCTCACGCGACCAGTCCACCGATGAACCTAAACGGCGGATTTGGCTGGTAATTGTACCGCCTGATTGCTCTTTCCACTGCCACACTTTTTCTAAAAACTTTTCACGTCCCAAATCATGACGGCTGATGTTTTGTAAACCAAGCTGACGCTCCACCACCATTTGTGTGGCAATGCCAGCGTGGTCGGTGCCGCCTTGCCATAGGGTGTTGTAGCCTTGCATGCGATGATAGCGGGTGAGTGCGTCCATGATGGTGTTGTTAAAGCCATGCCCCATGTGCAGTGAGCCTGTTACGTTGGGGGGTGGTAAAACAATAGAAAAAGACTTTTCTTTGTCCAATGTTGGCTTAAAATAGCCACTCTTTTCCCAAATGTCGTACCATTTTTGTTCTAGGGCGGACGGGTCGTAGGTGGTGGGTAGGGCGCTGTTGTGCATAAATGCTGCCTTAATTGTCTGTAAATAAAAAGAAAAATGTCGCTTAGTATAGCAAATTTGCTGTACTTTTGGCAGGTTTATTGCAGGCGCTACAACTTATCTTTGTATTGTTTGGGTTTGAAGTAAAAATATTATATTTTTGTGCTAATATTTGTTATAAAGTTGTTAATATTTTTACTTTATTTTAAGTTATCGTAAACAAAAGCGGGAGTGATAGCCATGTATGCCAATGATTCTAAGGATTCCATCAATTTGTCAAGCTACAATCCTTATCAGGCAGCCGATGTTGTGCCAGAGCGTGGCAGGTGTTTGAGCTTGCTCCATGAACCAAATTACTTGCCCGCCAGCAGTGGCATTGAGTGGATAAAACACGCGTGGCGGATTTTTTTGTTGCGGCCATTGTTTTGGGTGGGAATGGGGTTGTGTTATATTGCCATACTGATGGTGGCTTCTTGGATACCCATACTTAACATATTGTCGGCACTGCTGAATATTTTTTTGTTGGCTGGCATGGCGTACATGGCTCACCTAACAGACATGGGCAATGAAGCCAATATTGGTGATTTGTTTGTTGGTTTTAAACAAAACACCTTGCAGCTGACAATTTTGTTTTTGTTGACGATGGTGTGTATCGCTGTGATTGTTGTGCCTGTTGCTGTGGTGGTTCGTGTTATTGGTATTGGTATTGATGACATTGGCAGTTTAAGTTTGTTGGTTGTTGGTTTTGTGGTGTTGTCGGTTTTGTTGATTGCCATTCCTTTGGCGATGGCGATGTTTTTTGCCCCCATTTTGGTGTTGTTGCACGATTTGTACGCCATTGAAGCGATGAAACTAAGTTTTAAGGCATGCGCGCGCAATATGCTGCCGTTTTTGGTGTATGCTGTAGTGATAGCACTCATCAATGTCGTGGCGGCCATTCCTTTGGGGCTGGGTTATTTTGTGGCGTTTCCATTGGCGCTGCTTGCCATTTATGCGTCTTATCAGCAGATTTTGTTGGGCTGATGGCATTTGTCCAACAATTGACTTGCAAGCGCTGGGCTTTTTGTATACAATAGCCGTCTGTTTTAGTTAAGTTCCCACCTAAGTTGGCTAATAAAACGCTTATGCTGCACTTTGTTAAAAGTAATGATGGCGCAGCTGTGCTTCGGCACACTTTTATTGGTGCTTGGGTTTATTGGATAGATGATTATGCGTAAAGACATTCACCCAGAATACAGAGAAGTGCTGTTTCACGACACCAACGCCGATGCGTATTTTTTAATTCGCTCTACAGCGACCACCAAGACCACGCGCGAGTACCAAGGTCAAGAGTATCCTTATTTCCCGCTTGATGTGTCCAGCGCGTCCCACCCATTTTATACAGGTGAGCAGCGCAAAGCAGCCAACGAAGGTCGCGTGGCGAGCTTTAACAAGCGTTTTGGTGCCTTTGCCAAACGTGGCAAAAAATAAGCCAAAAGCCAATCTGTGCCGTCTCTTGTAGGCGGTTTTTTTGTTTTTGAGCAAAAATAAAAAGCCAAGCGAACTTGGCTGTGGTGAAGTTAGGTTAACAAAGCTGGAGTTCTTTGCCCAAGGGGAGCTGCTGGGCAAGCTCAAACAGCGCGCGTTGATACACGCCCCGCTTAAAAAACGCCACCTGACCCAAGGGGTACCAGTAACTTACCCATTCCCATTTGTCAAACTCTGGCGTGCTGGTGTCAAAACGAATAAAGTCGGTGTTTTTTTCATCTAGGCGCAACAAAAACCACTTTTGTTTTTGTCCAATACACAAAGGCTCTTGTCCAAGTCGCACATAACGCTTGGGCAGACGATAGCGCAACCAATCACGAGTCATCGCCAGCATTTCCACATGATGTGGGTACAAGCCGACTTCTTCGTAAAGCTCACGATACATCGCGTCAATGGGTGTTTCGCCTTTGTCAATGCCGCCTTGGGGAAACTGCCAGTTGTTTTCTCCAATGCGTTTGGCGAGCAGCACCTGCCCTTTTGTATTTGCCAAGATGATGCCGACATTGGCTCTGAAGCCATCTGCATCAATCATATCGTACTCTTTTTTACATTTATTTTATTCGCAAGCGCGAAAAACCTTGCTATTAAACCAAAATTTTAGCAAAAAAGGTAGTACATTTTATGTTTATCATACAATTATTGCCAATGCTGATGAGATTGCCACAAAATGGCAAGATTTGTGATTATTTACTTGCTATTTGTGGTGTGTTGTGTATGATAAATGGCAAATTTTTAGGGGGCAACCATGACCGACATGCACACTAAAGTAACTTGGCTAAAAAAAGACGCCATCAATTTTGAAGCCAGCAACGATTTTGGTCATCGCGTGCTGATTGATTCAGAACAAAAACTTGGAGCCAAGCCAATGGAGCTGATGTTAATGGGACTTGGTGGCTGCGCCAGTTATGACGTGGTCAGTATCCTACAAAAATCGCGCCAAGCCATCACCGATGTGGTGTGCCATGTGTCTGCAAAACGTGCCGACAGCATTCCTGCGGTGTTTACTGACATTCATTTGCAGTTTGTGGTTACTGGCAGCAATGTCAAAGCCAGTCAAGTTGCCAAAGCTGTTGAGCTGTCGGCACAAAAGTATTGTTCGGCATCAAAAATGCTTGCCGATGGTGGTGTGAACATCACTCATGATTATCAAATTATAGAACGGTAATGATATGTCTTGGATACAGTATTTCCCATCAGGTATTGGTTATGCGCTGACCGCCATGTTGGTGGCAAGTGTGCTCCCTTTTGTGTTTGCGCTGCTGGCAAAAATCACAGGCGGTTTTGATTTTAAAAAAGACAACGCCAACCCAAGAGCGTTTTTGGCACAAGCCACAGGCGTTTCGGCGCGCCTAAATGCCGCCCAACAAAACAGCTTTGAGAGTTTGCCCATCTTTTTGGCGGCGGTGCTTGTGGCGATGTATTGTTTTGTGCCGCAATATATTGTCAATGCGCTTGCTTGGCTTTATGTGTTGTTAAGGCTGGTTTATGGAGTGGCTTATGCTTTGAACATGGCAACTTTTCGCTCGCTGATTTGGGGGTTGTCCTTATTGTGTTGTGTTTGGTTGTTTTATTTTGCCATCAAAGTGATATAACTGAGCGCATAAGTGTGGCGACCGATTTTTAAAACGCCGATTGCGGCTATTTTGGCAATGATGATTGAAAAAAGAAACGGCGCCACAACGCGTATCCAAGAAAACCAAACCAATATCAAAATCCAAGAACATCACAATCGCCTTTTGTGGTGGCGTCAGACAACAAGCGTTTTATGAGCGCCAAAATCCAACATTAATGTGCTCATTGAAATAAAAATTGCCACAAAATCGTAGAACGCGCCGACAATTTTTGCAGGGCAACAACAATGTTGCCAATGCGCACAATAATAGCGCCCAAATTGTGGGCTTAACATTGCCAGATGGTATCAAAACACACGCACTAAAAACATTTGCGCCACATATCTTTTTGTGATTTTATTCAATGTGTGTATTGTTAAAAATGGCATTCGGCATTGACGTTTATCATTGAACATTGCTATTAAATTGCTTTGATGATTTCAATCAATATGATGAATTTAAAAAATAATAAAGAAACTGTTTTTTTTTAAATTATAATATGTTATTATTGCCTGATAATAAATTAGAGTTGATTTTGTCATAAAGGCATTGTTGTTTTATGACAAATTATTTTAGTATGTTTACTGACCATTTGGGAGTGTTTAATGAGCAACGTAAATATTGATGGTTTGAGTGTGGAGCAATTGGAAGCATTGGCAAAAGATGCTCAAGCAAAAATCAAACAAAAACAAGCGCAGGGTCTCAAGGAAGCCTATTTGCAATTTAAAGAAATTGCCAAAGCGCATGGCACAACCATTGAAGAGATTTTAAAAGTGGGCAAGCGCGTCCAAAAAGAGAGTCGCGTTGCTTATCGCGACCCACAAAACCCCAAAAATGTATGGGCTGGTCGTGGTCGTAAGCCAGTATGGTTAGAGCAAGCGCTTGCCAGCGGCAAAAAACTTGAAGATTATGCCGTATAATCCCAGCGCCATTACTGACGCTTGTTGATAGCATAAATGGGTCGGAGTTTTTCTGACCCATTTTTTATGTCAATAAAATTGTAAAAAGAGATACCCGTTTATTGGGAATTTTGATAGAATAAACTTTGTGTCGGTGGTTTTTATGGTTAACCAATATGCCAATAAACCACATCAACAAAAAGATAAAAACGCAGCGTGTTTTGTCTCATAACAGCACAAAAATTTGATTAAATTGATTGAGTGGACAATTATGGCAAGTGTCAATAAAGTAATCATCGTCGGCAATCTGGGCGCTGACCCTGAAGTGCGCCAGTTTCCAAATGGGGGCAGCGTAACCCACATCAGTGTGGCAACTTCTGAGCGCTGGACAGACAAGCAAACGGGTCAGCCCAAAGAACAAACCGAGTGGCATCGCATCAGTTTGTTTAATCGTTTGGGCGAGATTGCCGCCCAGTATCTCAAAAAGGGCAGCAGCGTTTATATTGAAGGCAGTTTGCACACCCGCAAATGGACAGACCAACAAGGCGTAGAGCGCTACAGCACCGAAATCAAAGCCCAATCCATGCAAATGCTTGGTGGCTCTGGTTATGCCAACCAAAACCAAGACGCTCATGTTGGCTATCATCAGGGTTATCAAGGCAATCAGTTTGGCGCACAAGCACAAAACTTTGGCGCACAAACAAATTTTGTCCAAAATCATTCGTCCAACCAAAACCACCAAGGCTGGCAAGACCCCAACAGCAACTTTGCTGCCAATCAGGCTTACCAAAATAACCACCAAGGCATGCCAGCACCCACCCAAGGTCATCACAACCAATTTATGAGCCAACCGCCATCAGCACCACAAGGACAACCAAAGGCAATCACCCCACCGAGTGGCATTGCCGATGATGATATGCCATTTTAGGTGTCTAGATGGCCAAAGTGGTGGGGCAGCCCGCCATTTTTTTGGCAAAAATTTACTGATTTTTTTGTCATAAATTGTTACAATGAACAATTTACGCTTGTAAACTTGAGCAAAAATAGGAACGAATGATGAAACGTGTGGTAATTACAGGGGCGGGCATTGTCTCTTGTTTGGGTAATGACTTAGAATCGGTCAAAGATGCGTTGTTTCATGGGCAATCAGGGTTGTCTTTTAATCAAAGTTATGCAGATAATGGCTTTAAATCATGTGTGTCAGGCAGTATTGACCAAAACACGCTAAACACCACGCAGATTGACCGTAAGCTCAAACGCTTTATGTCAGAAGCTAGCCTTTATGCTTATGTCAGTGCCTTGCAAGCCATCAAACAATCAGGGCTAAGTGATGAACAAATCGCCCACAACCCCCGTGTGGCGGTAGTGGCAGGTTCAGGGGGTGCGTCCACGGCTGATGTGGTGGCTTCTGTGGATAATATGAAAAGCAAGGGTTTGCGTGGCGTGGGAGCGATGGCTGTGCCAAAAATCATGAGCAGCACCGTCTCTGCCACGCTGGCAACTGGTTTAAAAATTCAAGGCATTAGCTATTCCATCTCATCTGCGTGTGCCACATCCAGCCATTGTGTGGGTCATGCCATGGAGTTGATACAGCTTGGCAAGGCAGACGTGGTCTTGGCTGGTGGTGGTGAGAGTGAGCATTGGACACAGTCGTGTATGTTTGATGCGATGGGGGCGATGAGTACCCAATATAATGATGCCCCATGCACCGCCAGTCGCCCTTATGACGCCACGCGTGATGGCTTTGTGATTGCAGGTGGCGGAGCGATGTTGGTGCTAGAAAGCCTAGAACACGCCCAAGCTCGTGGAGCGACCATTTTGGCAGAAGTGGTGGGCTATGGGGCGACATCAGATGGGGCACAGATGGTGGCTCCAAGTGGCGAAGGGGCGGTGCGTTGTATGCAAATCGCTCTTAATCAAGCGAAACTTAACACGGTGGACTACATTAATACCCACGGCACCAGCACGCCACTTGGCGACATTACTGAGCTTAACGCCATCAGCGAAGTGTTTGGTGGGGCAAGCAACGTGCCACCGATTAGCTCCACCAAATCCATGACAGGACACAGCCTAGGAGCGGTGGGGGCTCAGGAGCTGATTTATTGTTTGCTCATGTTAACTCATGGCTTTATCGCTCCAAACATCAACATCACCGAGATGGACGATGGGGCAAAAGCGTTTGATATTGTTACCCAAACTCGCCAAACCCCATTAAATACGGTGATGAGCAACAGCTTTGGCTTTGGTGGCACAAACGCTGCGCTGATTATCAAGCGTTTTGATGGGTGATGTCTTTGATTGATGGGTGTGTCAAACCTTTGTATTTGCCATAAAAACACAAAAATCACAGCTTGGCAGGTTTTTAATCAAAATGCCAGCCGCCCAATTTGGGGTGTATTGAGCTTTTATAACGTATTTGACATATTAAAAATCTGCAAATCTGTCCATATTCTTGTAAAATGCTTAAATTGTGTTTTGTGGCAAATATAAAAAGCTAAGCCGCTTGTATGATGTAAAATAAAGCGGCTGGGTGGTTGTTTTTCAAACATTTGTGTTGTTTAAAACATCTCCACACACAGTAACTGTTTGATGCGCCCCATAAAATGGTCAATACCTTTTGATTGATGACACGCTTTGTCAATCCAAAGTTTGTGTTGTCATCGGCTGGGTATTGATTTGAAGTGGGGATTTTTGAACTTTTTGATGGCGCCAATTTATCGTGTGATGTATTGGTTGGTTTGACGGTATTTTTGATGGTTTTATTTATGCAAAAGTGCAATGTGCTTACGATGACCCTAAGTGCCATTTTGGTGGTGGCTTTGGCTGGTTGTGCTCCAACAAACAAGGACAATCTACAAGTAACAGAGCAAGCAGCAGACGATGGCCCGCACGCCCCTACTGACCGTCCATTGGCAAAACGTGTCATCAAAAGTCATGATGGTATACATCGTGTTGAGATGGATTTTGGTAATGTCGTGCAGAGCAAATACAGCACGCCTGCACGTGGCATACTAATCACGCCCATGCATTCATCAGCGCCCACACCTGTGATTGTCATCAGTCATTTGCGTGCACCCAACTGCTTGGACAAGAGTTTTGCGTATCCTTGTGCTGACGCAGCAGAAATCCGCTACGACCAAGGCATGAGCTATCTGGGTGAGTATTTGGCAAAGCAAGGCTACACGGTCATCATTCCAGATTTGGCTGGGGTGTTTGTTGGAGCGGATGTAACCAATCCTTATGACCAAGGTAGTATGTGGCAACAGGTGGTCGGCAAATTTATTGACGCCATCAAAACTGACCTTCAAGGCACAACCGACACCTTTGGCGTGGACATCGCCCCTGTGGACTTTAGCAAGGTGGGGCTGTTTGTGCATTCACGTTCGGGGCAGATGGTGGATGCTGCTGGACAGTTATTTGGCAAAGACAACCTAAAAGGCGTGTTTGCCTATGCTCCCGCCTATGATACGGTGGAGCTAGAATTTATCTCGCCTGTGCCTGCCGATGTGCCGTATTTGGCGGTGGTGGGCAGTTTGGACGCTGATGTCGGCTCGTCTGCCAATTTGTGGCTGGGGCACTATGCGACCACGTCTCGTCAAACGCCTGCTTCGGTGGTGGAGCTGCCTGCACTGGGGCATATGTATATCAACCGTGCCGCCAGTGAGATTGGCTTTGATGACCGTATTGGCTGTGATGTGCTAGAATGTGCTGATGCCAAGACACATGAGTGGATTGTTACCGAGCTGGCAAGCGATTGGTTTGCCAGCACGCTTTTAGGCAGGGCGCCTGACTTGCCCATGCGTGCTGATATGCCTTTGTCTGACAAAGTGGCAGGTGAGACGGCACGTTGGCTGTCTTTGACACCAAAGGCGATTGGCTTTGTAGGACCCAAAGACTGGACAGATGTTCAAAGTGGCAAAGGTGTGATGGTGTGTGTCCACGCTGACCCCATGAATCCTGTGCGACCAAAAAACGCTTGTCCAGAGCCTGAGCATGGCTTTGTACAAATCTTGACTCCTGTGGCACGTTTATCTGGTGTCAGCAGTGCCAAAACACAAATACAAGGGGCTAAGGGTGTCTCTTTACAACTTGCTCCCACAGACAGTCATCAGGGTGTACAAGGCACGGCGGTTGCCCTAACTTTACACACCGCCAATCACGCCACCACCATAGAGCTGCCTGCTGACCACCCTGCACTCATCAGCCGTCAGTCTGAACACGATAATGGCACCTATCGGCTGGGGACGGTGCGTGTGCCTTTGCCACCTGACATCACCAAAGAGACCATTACCCAGATTACCCTAGACCCCAAACACCCCATTTATGTGCGTAGTGTGGATTTTTGGTGAATATGAATATAATATAAAGCCCCAGTTTTGGGGTTTTGTTTTTGGTAGGATTGGGTTTTTGGGGTTATTTATGCAGTCAATTTTTATCACCACCACAAATTCTGTTGCTTGGTTTGTTGCACAAATCGCCAACCGTTATCCAGCGTGGCAAGTGTGTTTTTTACATGATGAGTGTCGCCCTGTGATTGGTATTTTACCCAAAGTGTCATGGCAAGTGTCCTATATGGCGGGTAAATTTTGGGTCAAAAAAAGCGTGCGTGATGGCGATGTGTCCCATTATGTCAGCGATTATCAGGCGTGGCAACAAGAGCTGGAAAATTACTGCCAGCAATTTGCCCCATCTGCCCCATTTGACAATCAATTTGCCCGTCAAATTGGTGGACAATTTAACCCATCAAATGATGGCTATCATCATGGCTTGATGGGCTTTATCGGCTATGATTGGTCGGCTTACGCCCTAAACCCCATCATTGCCATCAAGGACGGTCAGCTGTGTGCTTTTATGGGGCATTATGACATTTATTTAAAACCGTCTCATCAGGGTTTTGTATTGTGTGGCGTGGGGGTAAAGACGGGGCTATTAGATAAGATAAAACAGCAACTTGAATGCCTATTATCACAGCCTTTGCCTGTGCCGATGAGTTGTCAGTTTAGCCCGCTGTGGCAAAGGAGCGATTATGCTCAAGCCTTTGCCAAAACCCAAGAATACATCAAAGCAGGTGATACTTATCAAATCAATCTCACCCAAGCATGGCAGGCACATTTAACAGACAAACTGGCAAATTACCTACCAAAACTGCAAAGCACCATGAACGCGCCTTTTGCTGCCTTTTTAAGGGCAGATGATTTTGAGCTGTTGTCGCTGTCGCCTGAGCTGTTTTTTGAATTTTATAAAAAAGACGGGCAAATCCATATCACCACCAAACCCATCAAAGGCACTCGTCCCAGAAGTGCCGACCCCAGCGTGGACGAGCAACTAAAAAACGAGCTTGCCGACAGCGACAAAGACATCAGCGAAAATGTGATGATTGTGGATTTATTGCGTAATGATTTGGGCAAATATGCTCATGTTGGCACGGTAAAAACGCCCAAATGCTTTGCCATTGAGAGTTTTCAAAACGTGCATCACATGGTCAGCACCATCACTGCCACATTAAAATCAGACACACACCCTTTGACGGTGCTGTTTGGCTCACTGCCCGCTGGCTCAATCACAGGAGCTCCCAAAAAACGGGCGTGTGAGATTATCAGCGAGCTAGAAAACCAGCCACGTGGGGCGTATTGTGGCACGATGGGCTATGTCAATTTTGATGGCACAGGGCGGTGGAATGTGCTCATTCGCACCCTACAAGCCCAAAACAGCCAAGCACAGCTGTGGGCAGGCGGGGGCGTTACCATCAAATCAAACTGTGATGATGAATACCAAGAATGTTTGGACAAAGTGGGGGTGATTATGAAGGTGATGGCATAAACCCACACGAAAAATAGAATACAGCTAAAATTTTTGCTATAATAACTGTTTTTTCTTTCAATTTTCCAAAGGTAGCGGTTATATGTTTGAGAGTAACAAACATCACTGCCAACGCCACATTTAGGAGTTTTTATGGTTGCAATCACTTTACCAGATGGTAGCGTTCGCCAATTTGACGGACAAACAACAGTCATGCAAATCGCTCAAAATATCGGTGCAGGACTTGCCAAAGCCACCGTGGCAGGGCGTGTCAATGGCAAATTGGTGGACGCACATGACCCCATCACCACCGATGCGACCGTAGAGATTATCACCCCAAAAAACCCTGAGGGCGTGGAGATTATCCGCCACTCTTGTGCCCATTTGCTCGGTCATGCGGTCAAACAGCTCTACCCTGAGATTAAGATGGTCATCGGTCCTGTGATTGAAGATGGCTTTTATTATGACATTTATAGTGAGCGCCCCTTTACGCTTGAGGACATGGCAGCCATTGAAGCACGCATGAAAGTCTTGATTAACCAAGATTATGACGTGATTAAAAAAATGACCCCCCGTGATGAAGTTATCAAGGTATTTAGCGAACGTGGCGAAACTTACAAGCTGCGTCTGGTAGACGATATGCCTGATGAGACGCACATGGGGCTGTATTATCACCAAGAGTATGTGGACATGTGTCGTGGGCCCCATGTGCCAAACACTCGTTTTTTAAAGGCATTTGCCCTGACCAAGATGAGCGGGGCGTACTGGCGGGGGGATGCCAAAAATGAGCAATTACAGCGGATTTATGGCACGGCGTGGGCGGACAAAAAAGAACTGCAAGCCTACATCAAACGCATTGAAGAAGCCGAAAAACGCGACCACCGCAAAATCGGCAAGCAGTTGGGTCTGTTTCACTTACAAGAGCAAGCCCCTGGTATGGTGTTTTGGCACCCAAATGGCTGGACGATTTGGCAGGTGTTAGAGCAATACATGCGTAAAATCCAAAAAGACAACGGCTATCTGGAAATCAAAACCCCCCAAGTGGTAGACAGAAGTTTGTGGGAGCGTTCGGGGCACTGGGAAAACTACGCCGAAAATATGTTTACCACATCCAGCGAAAACCGTGATTATGCCATCAAGCCCATGAACTGCCCTTGTCATGTGCAGGTGTTTAATCAGGGTTTAAAGTCCTACCGTGATTTGCCTTTGCGTTTGGCGGAGTTTGGTTCGTGTCATCGCAACGAGCCATCGGGGGCATTGCATGGTATCATGCGAGTGCGTGGTTTTACCCAAGACGACGCGCATATTTTTTGTACCAATGCCCAAATTCGCCAAGAAGCCCTTAATTTTATCAAACTGACCCTTGATGTTTACAAGGATTTTGGCTTTGACAACATCGCCATGAAGCTCTCTACCCGCCCCCAAAAGCGAGTTGGCTCGGATATGCTTTGGGATTTGGCAGAAAAAGACCTAGCGGACGCTTTGGACAGTGCGGGGCTAGACTGGGAGTTACAAGCAGGCGAAGGGGCGTTTTATGGCCCTAAGATTGAATTTAGCCTAAAAGACTGCCTAGGGCGGGTGTGGCAATGTGGCACTTTGCAGCTAGATTTTAACTTGCCTGAGCGTTTGGGGGCGGAATTTATCAACGAAGCGGGCGAGCGTGAACGCCCTGTGATGCTCCATCGGGCGATTTTGGGCTCATTTGAGCGATTTATTGGCATTTTGATTGAGCATTATGCCGGTCTGTTCCCAGCGTGGCTTGCCCCCGTGCAGACGGTGGTGATGAACATCACCGACAAACAAGCCAATTACTGTGAAGACGTTGTCAATCAACTCAACGCCCAAGGGTTTAGGGCAATCAGCGATTTGCGTAACGAAAAAATCGGCTTTAAAATCCGTGAACGTACCCTAGAACGTATTCCTTTTATGCTTGTGGTCGGCGACAAAGAAATGCAAAGTGGCACGGTCAATGTGCGTACCCGAGAAGGTGAAAACTTGGGCAGTATGTCGCTAGATGGGTTTGTTCAAATCCTAAATGAAAAAATCGCCTTAAAGGGGCGAGTGGCATAAAGTAGGGTAAATTAAAGACCGTCCATTAGGGCGGTTTTTTATGGAAGGGGATTTTTGCTTGACTTTAAAACGCTGATACAAAACACACCTTCACCAAAGGGAATTGTGCCATAAAAATTTTATTGCTGGCATGTGTTGAGCTTGTGGGTGTCAGTTTTGCCAGCACCATCATCTGCCAAGGGCAGTAACTGGTCATTGTGATGATAATATGGCTGGCAAAACTTTTGTTCTGACTTGACAAGGGGCAAATGCTTGATATTGATGTGGACAGCAGCCCATCACGTCAAAAGTGAACGACCCAAAATGCGATTGCTCGGTCAGGCTTTTTTGCTGATGACTTTGCGTACTTTTTCTCTGGCACGGTCTTGTTTTAGGCGCGACAAATAATCCACGAACAGCACGCCATTTAGATGGTCAAGTTCATGCTGAATACACACCGCCAGCAACCCATCAGCTTTGACACTAAAGGGTTGACCATCGGTGTCCAGCGCGTCAATCTGCACCAACAGGGGGCGTTTGACGTCTTCGTACACTTCAGGAATGGACAAGCAGCCTTCTTTATAAACGCCCAGCTCATCGGTCAATGGCACTACTTTGGGGTTGATATAGACTTTGGGGGCGGGCGCTTCGTCTTCTTTTGCCAAATCCATCACCACCACTTGGACGTGTCTGTCCACTTGTGTGGCGGCCAAACCAATACCGCGAGCGTCATACATGGTGTCAAACATGTCTGCCACCAGCGTTTTTAGGGCATTGTCAAAACTTTCCACAGGTTTGGCAATGGTGCGCAAACGTGGGTCGGGATAATGTAAAATCGGTAATACAGCCATAAAATTCTCACTTGAAATTGTGTTATTATAAATCAATCATTGCTTGGGTGCAAAGTTGCCCCGAAATTGTGTAAAATAGTTAATTTTGATAAGAGTATGTTATGACGCGCACCGCACAACTCACCAGAAACACCGCTGAAACACAAATTTTTGTCTCGCTTAACATTGACGGCACAGGCATTGGCAAATTAGATACAGGCGTGCCGTTTTTAGACCATATGTTGGAGCAAATCACCCGTCATGGGCTGTTTGACCTAGAAGTCAAATGCACAGGCGACACCCACATTGATGACCATCATAGCGTAGAAGATGTGGGCATTGCCTTAGGACAAGCCCTAAAAATCGCCCTTGGCGACAAAAAAGGCATTCGCCGTTATGGGCATTTTTATGCCCCGCTTGATGAGAGCCTAAGCCGCGTGGTGGTGGACATTTCAGGCAGACCAAGTTTGCATATGGACGTGCCATTTACACGTGCTTATGTGGGCAAGTTGGACGTGGATTTGTTTAGCGAGTTTTTTTATGGGCTGGTCAATCACGCCATGATTACCTTGCACATTGACAATTTAAAAGGCAAAAACAGCCATCATCAGATAGAGAGCGTGTTTAAAGCGTTGGCTCGGGCGTTGCGTATGGCGTGTGAAATAGATGAGCGAGCGGCAGGCAAATTGCCATCTACCAAAGAGATGTTATAAGGATATATGATGACAAAAGTTGCGTTGTTGGATTATGGGGTGGGCAATCTGTATTCGGTTGCCAATGCCCTGACGGTGGCAGGAGCGAACGTGGTCATCACCAATGACCCGCGCGTCATCAAACAAGCCGACAAAATCCTGCTCCCAGGGGTGGGGGCAATGGGTGATGTCATGCACCACATGAGACAAACTGGCATTGATGTGGTGGTCAAAGAAACTTTGGCAAACAAACCTGTGATGGCGATTTGTGTGGGTATGCAGGCGATGTTTGACTACTCTACCGAAGGCGGTCATGTGGATTGTTTGGGGGTTTTGGCAGGTAGCGTGGAGCGTTTTGATAAGGCGTGGACGGATAATGGGCAACCCATCAAAATCCCCCATGTCGGCTGGAATGTGGTCAATACCGACAGCGACCATCAGCTATGGCAAGGCTGTGCCAACCGTCATTTTTATTTTACTCACAGCTACTACTGTCAGCCTGATATGGCAGACGCGCGTAATGACGGTGTGATTATGGCAACGTGTGATTATGGCACTGTCTTTTGTGCCAGCGTGATTAAGGATAATTTATTTATTACCCAGTTTCACCCTGAAAAAAGCCACGATGTGGGACTAAGATTGTTAAAGAATTTTGTTGAGTGGCAACCCTAAGCGTGCCGCATGACTGGCTGCGTATTGTTTTTAAATGTCTAAAAGTGTAAAGACCATTGGTTGATGGACAACAAGATTGTGTGGTTTGTGCTCTTAAAATAAATCTGTGCAACGCGTCATGATTGTGTTGTTTGTTTGTCTTGTAGCTGACAAGACTTATGGCTTGCCCCCACCACCCAAACCTGCGATAATAAAGGGTTTATTTATCCATCATAGGAAAAACTATGGCTCAATATATTTACACCATGAACAAAGTGTCAAAACTTGTTCCGCCCAAACGTGAAATTTTAAAAGACATTTCGCTGTCTTTCTTCCCCGGTGCCAAAATCGGCGTGCTGGGTCTAAACGGTGCGGGCAAATCCACCTTGCTACGCATTATGGCAGGTGTGGACACCGAGTTTAACGGCGAAGCCCGAGCTCAGGCAGGCATTAAAGTGGGCTATCTGCCCCAAGAACCCCAGCTTGACCCAAATAAAGACGTGCGTGGCAACGTAGAAGATGGTGTCCGTGAAGCCCTAGATGCCCTAGAACGCCTAAATCAAATCTATGCCGAGTACGCCGAGCCTGACGCCGATTTTGATAAATTGGCTGCCGAGCAGAGCAAAATGGAAGACATCATTCAAGCGTGGGACGCTCATAACTTAAACACTCAGCTAGAAAAAGCGGCGGACGCACTTCGCCTACCACCTTGGGACGCTGATGTGTCTAAACTCTCTGGCGGTGAAAAACGCCGTGTTGCTTTGTGTCGTTTGCTGTTATCTAAGCCTGATATGCTCTTACTTGACGAGCCGACCAACCATTTGGACGCAGAGAGCGTGGCGTGGCTTGAACGTTTTTTAAAGGATTATTCTGGCACGATTGTGGCGATTACCCACGACCGTTATTTTCTTGATAATGTCGCCGAGTGGATTTTGGAGCTTGACCGTGGCTATGGCTATCCTTATAAAGGCAACTACACCGAGTGGCTAGAACAAAAAAATAAACGCCTAGAACAAGAACAAAAACAAGAAGAAGCCTTTGCCAAAGCCTTGAAGCAAGAGTTAGAATGGGTGCGTAAAAACCAAAAAGGTCAGCAAGCCAAATCTAAATCTCGCTTAGAGCGTTTTGAAGAGATGAACTCTCGTGAATTCCAACAACGCAACGAAACCGCCGAAATCTATATTCCACCAGGACCACGTTTGGGCAACAAAGTCATTGAAGTTAAAAACATTTCTAAATCCTTTGGCGACCGCCTGCTGTACGAAAACCTGTCATTCACCGTACCACCGATGGCAATTGTCGGCATTGTTGGGCCCAATGGTGCAGGTAAAACCACGCTGTTTAACATGATTACTGGCAAAGACACGCCCGATACGGGTTCGGTGGAAGTGGGCGAGAGCGTCAAAGTTGCCTATGTGGGTCAGGTGCGTGATGAGCTAGACGACAACAAAACCGTGTGGGAAGAAGTCTCGGACGGACTGGACATGATTACGGTGGGCGAGTACACCACGCCAAGCCGTGCTTATATTGGGCGTTTTAATTTTAAAGGGCAAGACCAACAAAAACGTGTCGGCTCTCTGTCAGGCGGTGAGCGAAATCGCCTGCAACTTGCCAAAACCCTAAAACAAGGGGCAAACGTGATTTTGCTGGATGAACCATCAAACGACCTTGATGTAGAGACCTTGCGTGCCTTGGAAGATGCGGTGCAAGTCTTCCCTGGTACGGTGATGGTGGTGTCGCATGACCGTTGGTTCTTGGATAGAATTTGTACGCATATTTTGTCCTTTGAAAATGAAGAGCCAGAGTTTTTTGATGGCAACTACAGCGAGTACGAAAAATGGCGTAAAGAACGCCTAGGGGCAGATGCCACACCAAAGCGGATGAAATATAAGAAGATTGGGGGTTAATATCACTTATTTATCACTGGCACTGTAAACTTTGGTATGTTTGTTGCAGTGCTGGTGATGATATGTTTTATTTAAGGATTTGCTATGGACGCAGGTAAACGAACAATTAGTTCAATTTTTGATAGAAACTGGCATTTGGATATTCCATTTTTTCAACGTTCTTATGTGTGGGGCGAAGAAGAGTGGGAGCGGTTTTTAGGTGATATGTATGAAATTTCTGACAGCGACCAAGAGTTTTTTCTGGGTTCAGTCATCTTAAAAGACGAAAGTGAAACGATTAAAAATAAAATGGTGATTGATGGACAGCAGCGTTTAACGACTTTGGTGCTGTTTTTTAAAGTTTTGTCTTTATTAAAGGGTGATAATAATAGATTTGACAATATGTTTAAAACGATTGATGATAATAAATCAATCATTAGACATAATAAAAATGACAGAAAAACTTTTGAGCTAATTTTAAATTTGGCTATATTACAAGAGATTGATAACCCAAGAAATAAAATAGAAGAATGTTTTAATTATTTTAAAGAAAATATAGATGCCGATAGACTGGATATTTCCATTTTATCTAAACGTATTACTTTTGTTGGGATTTATTTATATGAACATGAAAATGAACAGCAGATTTTTGATACCATAAATTCATCAGGCGTTCGTTTAACATCGGCAGAACTGATAAAAAATTTACTATTTAAAACCGATGAGTTGGATTTTTATAAAAAATATTGGCAAGATATTTTTGAAAAAGATACAGAAACAATAGAGTATTGGGATATTTCAACTGATAGCAAGGATAACAAAAATTTAATAGATATATTTTTGTTTGCTTTTTTGCAGATTAAATCAAAACATTTGCCCAGTCATATAAAAAAGGGATTTAATCAGAGTGTTAATTTATTTTGCTCCTATAAAAAACTGATGGCTTATATTGATGATAAAGAAGTGTTTTTGCAGGACATGGAACATTATGCCAATCTGTTTAGAAAAAATTTTAATCCTAATATTAAAAAAGAACGTCTATCCACACAAATGGACAGAATAAATTTAATCATATTTGAAGGTAATTTATTCTCTATTATTCCTTATGTTATTTTTATACTTGCTGAACTAGAACAAAACCCTGATGAGCGTGATAAGGTATTATTTATCCTAGAAAGTTATTTAATACGGCGTATGCTGGGTATTGATAAGGGCACATTGATTGCAAAAGATTATGCCGAATTATTTGGTAATAGATTGATTGTTGGTAATATCATTTCTGCCAAAGCCTTAAAAATTCACTTTATGGGGTATAAAAACACGCATTTGCATTATGTACCAACCGACAACGAAATTACATACTTATTAAAAAATAAATCTCAAACTCAAAAAAGAGCGTTGCTCGTTTTTTATTTGCTGGATAATATGAAACGGCAAGCACAAAGTCTTGAAAATTTATATGGTTTTGATAAATATTCAGCAGACTATTTTATGCCACTCAAATGGCAAAAAAACTGGTCTCGTCCCTTAGATGAGCAAACACGCCAAATCGCAGTTAAAACCTTAGGAAATATGACCATTACGCCCCAAAAACTTAATAATGCCCTAAAAGATGCAACTTGGTATGAACGTGTTCATGGTAAGGGTAAAATGAAAGGTTTATTGGCACACAATCATTTGCATATTGCCAAACCAATTCTGCAAAAACCTGAGTGGACAGATGATGATATTTTTAGAAATAACGAACGTTTGGCAAAACTGATTTGTGATGTTTGGCAATTGAGCTAAACAAAGAAAGCTATTCATAACTTTATGGAATATAATAATATTTTAGGAAAATAACAATAAACTTGGGATTTTGCTTTTTATCTTAGTACAGTTGTGCTATGATTTTTATCATTTTGGGGATAAAACATGAGCTGTGATGATGTGGGTGTGATCGTTCAAGGCTTTGCAAAAGCAAAAAGACGACACATGACATCAAAAAGAACAGGTCAGACACAAACAAGATAACAGGACATCAGATGATGAGTGATACGTTAAGCATAAAAGGTCTTTCCCACAAATACCTAATAGACGCCTTTACAGGCATGGCACAAGGGCTGTTTGTTACCTTGATTGCAGGGCTGATTATCTCACAGATTGGCACATGGTTGGATTTGCCTGTGCTTATCAACATCGGCAAATTGGCGGGCATGCTGATGGGGGCGGGGATTGGTGTGGGCATTGCTTATTATCTCAAAGCCCCAACCTTGGTGGTGCTAAGTAGCCTTGTGGTCGGTATGATGGGGGCGCATTCTGGGGTGCTCATGTCAGGGGTGATTTTAACTGCAGGTGATGTGCCGCTGACCTTTAAGGCACTGCCGGGCAATCCCATTGCTGCTTATTTGACCACCGTGCTGTCTTATGTGGTGGCAATGCGTGTCGCTGGCAAAACCAAGCTGGACATTTTGCTGGTGCCGCTGGTGATGTTTTTGGTGGCGTTGGCGGTGTGTGCGTGGCTTTGTCCGCCTGTGGTAACGATGGTAGAATGGATTGGTTTGGCGATTAAAGAAGCCACTGAGTTGCAGCCGTTTTTGATGGGGCTGATTATCTCGGTGGTGGTGGGACTGCTGCTTACCATGCCAACCAGCAGTGCGGCAATTTGTATCGCCATCGGTCTAAACGGTTTGGCAGGTGGGGCGGCAGTGGTTGGCTGTGCCGCTCATATGGTGGGCTTTGCGGTGGCAAGTTTTAGGGATAATGGTGTGAGTGGTCTTATTGCCCAAGGACTTGGTACAAGCATGCTACAAATTCCCAACATCTTTAAAAAACCCATTATCCTACTGCCTGCGGTGGTGGCAAGTGCCATTGTGGGGCCTTTGGCAACGGTGGTGTTTGGACTGCACTGCTCAGCCAGTGGGGCGGGTATGGGCACAGCAGGTTTGGTGGGGGTGTTTGCAGTGCTAGAAGCCAGTAGCACCGTGATGTCGCCGACAATGATGTGGCTGGCGATTGTGCTGCTGATGCTCATCGTGCCTGCCTTGGTGGCTTGGCTGGTGAGCCTTTGGCTATACAAAACTGGTAAAATACAGCTGGGCGATATGAGACTGGCAAGCTGACTGGGTTTTGGGTTTATTTGGCTTGACATTGGGCTGTGTCAAGCCTTTATTGTGGTTTTAGAAAAATCCACAGGTGATAAACAATACCGCCAGAGCTTTAACAACCAACCGCTAAAGGTGATAAATCAGCTGATAGTATTGGGTTAAAACGTAGCTGGCAATGGTCTAAAAAGTATGCCAATCAGATGTTGTGTTTGGACTAAGCCTGCCGAAGCCTAGAAAAATCATACCATTAACGAGCTCATGGCAAGCGTTTTCTTTTTTAGCATACTTTTTTAAACCAGAACCGTAAAATAGAGCCAGCTTGCCCAAGCCTTGCCAAATATTAGGCGTTTTGCCACTTGCTATGCCCAGTTTGCTGTTGGGTTTTTGGTTTATTCAGTTTCAAATTTTAGCCCCGAAGTTTTGATTGCCCAAATCAGCTCCACAAAAGCACGGTTGTTGGTGAGTGGTTCGCTGTCCAAAATCAGCACGTAGCCGCTGCCATCAATCCACAAGAACACAAAGCTGGTTGTGGGCATCAATAAATCCACTTGTCCAAAAAATGACACCGCTTGTTCTTTGATGACCCAGCCGCGTTGCTGCTGACGGTTCAAAAAGTCAAAAAAGTCTGCCGCTGCCACACTCAAGGTGTCGGCTTCTTCTTGGGTATAACCAATGCGCGCCAAACAAAAACCTTCGTTTGAACCAATCGCTGCTCGGCGCGTGCCTGACAAACTGGCGACCACATAGGGCAAAAACTTATCCAAAGGCAAATTGGGTGCGCTTAGCGGGGTGCTTAACAACTCAACCCAACCATTGCCTACAAAGTCTTCTAGCCAGTCGTGATAATATTTATTTGTCCAAGTTGACACTTGCAGGCAGGATTTGCCAGAAATCAGCTCTTGCAGGGCTTGTTGTTGTTCGTTGGGTTTGACTTGGGCAAAGGCTTCAAATACGCCAGCGGGCGTTAAAATGATGTACGAATCGTCGGTAAAATGTGTGTGCATGATGGGTTATCCAAAAACGTTGCGTCTGTTGATGGCTGTTCTTGGCAAAATTAAGCAGCAATCATATAAACCAGTGAGCGCACCAACTGACGCATTTGTTCACGTTCACGGGCATCAACCATGCTGACGTTGGCAGCCATGCCCTTATTGACCAAAAATTCTGACAACTTTTGGTGCAAATCCCAAGAAGCATTTTCGGCATGAGTAACCCCAACCACCAAAGCGCTGCCCTTAATTAGTGGTTGAAAACTGTCCAAATAATACGCTAAATCTGCCACAGGGTCGCTTTCTTCGGCGTTGAGCAGTAAGACCAGACCCAGCGCATTTTCACTAAGAATTTCCCACATAAAATCAAAGCGACGCTGACCAGGCGTGCCATACAAGCGCACTTGTTCGCCGCTGTCTAGTTTCATCACGCCATAGTCCATCGCCACGGTGGTGGTTTTTTTTATTTTGCCGACATCGTCAGAAGCAATCTCTTCGGTGGTAACCACGCCTTTGTCCGACAACGAGCGGATGGCGGCTGTTTTGCCAGCACCCACAGGGCCTGCGATGATGAGTTTGTAGGTATTGGCACTAAGTTCTTGTAAGTCTAGCATGAACTGCTCCATTGATGACAAGATGATTGATGTTTATAAAGACAATTTTTTAAGCAAACGTCTAAAAAAGCCTGTCTTGGTTGCTTTGTTTACGCCGTCGTTTTTTTGCTTTTTGTGCTGTGTCTTTAAGATTTGGTTGATGCTAATTTGGTTGTCTGTTCTTGGCGTTGCCAACACGTCCAAATCCACAATCTTGGATAAGACCGCCAATAAAAAAATACGGTTGATATGCTCTGCTTTGATTTCACCAAAAATAATGTACAATTCATCCAAAGTTTTGGGTATGGACAAACACGATGAAATCACAGCTTGGGTGTAGTTGGGCGTATCTTCTAGGCTGGCAAAGTTGGGCATAAACTTAACTTTAATCTGCAAGTTTCGTGCCTGAGTTTGGATTTCATCGGGCAAGATGGCGTGATAAATCTGCCAAAGTAAGGTATTTAATGCGTATTTTTTGGCGTCAAGGCGCTCAAGCTCTTGTAGGTGTGCCAAATATTGTTCATTGCTTAACACTTCTATGGTGATGGAGCTGGAAAATTGCTCATGGTTTTTGGCGACGCTAAAATAGTCCAGCATTCTGGCAATGTTGGTGCTGACGGCAAGATTGCTGTTGGTGTCCACAAGCATATAATAGCGACTGGCTCTTAGGATAAAGGGCTGTTCTTGAAAAAACACTTTGCCAAACTCTTTGATGAGTGGTGTTTGGTAGGCGGCGTTAAAGTTTTTGGTCAGTACCTTGTCAATCAGCGCTTGTTCTTTGTTGTTGGGTGCTTGTATGAGTGCACTGTCAAACAGCGATTGTTTTTTGTCGGTGTGGGCTGTGATGACGGTGGTGGTTTGATGGTCTGTTGGGGCGTCATTGGTAAGATTGGCATTGGTGGTTGTGCTTGAGATGTGTTTGCTGCAGTTGATGAGTTGATGCAAAACAAACAACATGCTGTCTTTGTTGTAGGGCGCTTGCAGATAAAAAATGTTGGCGTGTTGCTCCAGCGATTCTTGCCAAGGATAAATTGCCATGCGCGTGGTCAGCAACGTGGGCAGCTGCTTGATGTACTTTTCCAAATTGTCTTTGTGGCGTGTCTGATAAGAGAGCATGCCAACGCCGTCAAGATTGACAATCATCGCTTGTGCGTCTTTGTGCTGGTTGGGAATGATGGGCAGACTAAATTTTAGGTCTTGTGTCAAATTGCGCTCAACATACACACAGTCAATATGAGTGAAATTTTGTTGAATTAAAAAACTTAACAAATTGGCATTTTGCTCAGAAAAACCAATAAATAAAAGTTTCATTAAGAATTCCTTAAAAATTAAAATTCATACATTGATGGCACATAGCCGCGTTATATTGGTCGGTCATTGTATCATTTAATATTCATTGATTGGTATTTGGTCTGCTAACGGGTGGTTGGTTTGGTGATGTTGGTATGGCTAAAGTATGTGATGGCGATGGGTTTATTGTTTTTCTAAGGTTTTGCGACAGTTTAGCCAACGTTCATCAAATAGCCAGTTTTCTTTATTTAAGCGAAACCACACCATCATAAACGCCATGCGGTCGGTACATGCCACACAATGCTCCAAAAAATCGTCTTCGGCTTGGCTAAGGGTGGGGCTGTTTTCGTTGCGGGCTTTTAGTAGGGTGGCAACGACATTGTCTGAGACATACCAAGCGGTATCACTGCTGGTGCGCAGTTTGTGGCTGGGCACGTCCAAAGATGGCGTTACCAACACGCTCCAGCGGGTGGCCAGCGGGCTGATTGACCAAATATAGTCTTTTTTGTGTGTGCATTTGAAAAAGGCTTGATAGATTGGTACAGGCAGGCGTTCTTTGACTTCTTCTAAAATGGCTTGTCCACTAAATGGCATGTCATACCAGCAGCCAAAAAAATAGTCTGCCAACGCCCCTTGTAAGGGCTCGGTCTCAAAAAAATTTAAGGCGATACGAATGCGTTCTCTGTGATAGCTTGTGGTGGTTGGTGCGTTTAATACCCGTCTAGAAGCGCGGCGATAACGCTCACGCACAGCGATAGGTGTTCTTTGTAATTCAGACATAATTTCCCCCACAAGCCATCTGGTGTTGTTGCCAGCTTAGTCTAATAATGTTTCCATTAGGTCAATCATAAACTCGGCTTCTTCTTCGCTGACCGCTTCAAAGCCATTTGGCATACCAAGTTCGGTTAACACCGATTGACCATCGGCATCGTCTTTGAGCGACAATAACACATCGCGCACTTTGTTGGCGTCTGCAAAGCCGTCTTTGGCAAGCAGCACGTGGGTGATGTCAGCAAGGTCGCTTTCAATGAGCACATTGAGCTGCATTTTGGTCAGATTGGACAGCGAATGATAAATCTCAGCGATAAAGAACGCCGCGTCTGCTTGACCTTGGGCGACCAGTTTGGCAGCGGCTTGGTAAGTTTCGGTAATCTCAAATTTGACGTCGTTTTCGGTCAAGTCCACCGCTTCTAACAGACGCAGACCAATCAACTTCACATCGCGGTTGTCTGCCATGACGATGGTTGCGCCAGCTTTTAGGTCGTCCAAAGTTTTGATGTTGCCTTTGGCAGCAGAGACAATCACCATTTCATCGGATTTGCCAGCAGGGCGGGCGATGGCTTTGTAGCCTTGTTCGCGAATGAGTTTGGCGGCGTCAAAGGGGTTGGCATAAACCAGTGTAATGCCGCCTTGGGCAATCATTTGTGTTTGTTCTTGGGACGAAGCGGGTGTCTCTAGGTGAATGGACAAATCTGAGCGCTTTTGTAGTAAGGTGTTTAGGGTATACCAGCCACTAAATAGATTTGGTGGAAAATCAGGGGCGATAACAAAACGATTTGACATATCAGTTTGCTCCTTTTAGGGCGGCATATTGTTTGCTGGCTTCTTCAATTTTGCTGCGTGATGGTTTGCGACGCACAGAAGTATAACCAACAGTTTCGCCACGGCGAACATTGGGGACGACAGTGGCATATACCCAATAATGGCTGCCATCTTTGCATAAGTTTTTGACATAACCATGCCATTTTTTGCCCGCTTTGACAGTATTCCAAAGGTCGGCATAGGCTTGGCTGGGCATGTCAGGGTGGCGCAAGATGTGTTGGGGCTTGCCAATAAGCTCATCTTCTTGATAGCCACTGATTTCAACAAAAGCATCATTGACGTGTGTCAGTACGCCGTCTAGGTCGGTGCGTGAAATGATGAGTTTGCCATCTGGAAAAGGACGTTCCACGCCTGTGTCATAAACGGTGCGCGTTGTGCCATCAAAAAAGGTCAGTGTATGCTCGCTGCATTCACCACTTGGTTTTTGCATATCGGATAGTTGAGTCATGATAATGATTCCTTTATCATTTGTCGTTGGCAATGTGCCAAAAACACATCACCAGTAGCGATTGGGTTTTTGGCAGTGCGTTTTAGAGCAGTTTTGACAGTGCTTCTGAAGCACGTTTAATGTCTAGGAAAATCAAACCTAGCTTGGCATTGGGTTTTGCCATCACGGTCAAAACCGCTTCAGAGCCTGCCGACGTCATGATGACATAGCCTTTTTCGCCTTGTACCAAAACTCGGTCAGTGCTGCCACGACCAAGCTCGCTACCGGCGCGGTCGCCCAATGACAACAGTGCTGCGCTCATCGCACCCACGCGGTCTTCGTCAATGCCGGTTGGCAAGGCAGAAGCAATCATCAAACCGTCGGTGGAGATAAGGGCAGATGCTTCAACGTCTGCCGATGAGCTGTTTAGGTCTTCCAAAATTTGTTGGAACATGTCAGTGCGCATAATTTAACCCTTTATTTGAGTGTATTAAAATACCAAAAAAGCCTGTCAAAAAACTACCGATAGGCTTTTGTATTGTAGGACAAGACCTACCAGAGAGCAAGTTGTTGCTTGTTTTTGACAACCAAGCGTTCATGCCCTTGGTATTGAATTTGCAATAAATATACCAAAGCGCATCGCCTACTGGTCATTTGATTGAATGACCGATGATTGGTGTGATATTATGGGTCAAAGTGAGATATTGGTTGTTTTGGGTTACAGGGGCTGGGCGTATTTTGTGTCCAAGTGGTCAAGATGGCGGAAATATGACAATTAGTAGCACCTTTAATAGTAGCCTTAAAGACGCCAAAAAAGTGATGATTTGGGGGCATAAACATACTAAATGATGATGAAAAGTGCTAAAATAATCAGTTATTTTGCCAAATAATAAGGACAATCAATGCACACCAATGAACAGTTATTTAATGCCGCCAAACGCCACATTGCAGGCGGGGTAAACTCACCAGTACGTGCCTTTGCCGGCGTGGGTGGTACACCTGTATTTATTAGCCGTGCCGCTGGTTCAAAGATGTATGACACGACAGGGCGTGCTTATATTGATTATGTGGGCTCGTGGGGGCCGATGATTTTGGGGCACGCCCACCCCAAGGTGATTGACGCCGTCAAGGCTGCCGCCGATGATGGTTTGTCTTTTGGGGCTCCCACACCCAGTGAGACCACGATGGCGGATATTATCGCTGATATTGTGCCAAGTGTTGAGCTCATTCGTATGACCAGCTCTGGCACAGAAGCGACCATGAGTGCCATTCGTTTGGCTCGTGGTTATACAGGGCGTGATAAGATTGTTAAATTTGAAGGCTGTTATCATGGGCATTCTGACAGTTTGCTGGTCAAAGCAGGCTCGGGTATGTTGGACATTGGTGAGCCAACTTCCAAGGGCGTGCCAGCCGATTTTGCCAAACATACGCTGACTTTGCCTTATGATGACGTGTCAGCATTACAGGCGGCGTTTGAAAAATTTGGCAGTGAAATTGCTTGTGTGATTGTTGAGCCCATCGCTGGCAATATGAACATGATTATCCCTAGCCAGCATTTTCATGACAAGCTCCGCCAGCTGTGTACGGATAACGGCGTGGTGCTGATTTTTGATGAAGTGATGACAGGTTTTCGGGTGGGACTCGGTGGAGCTCAGGCTCATTTTGGCATTACCCCTGATTTGACCACTTTTGGCAAAATCATCGGGGCGGGTTTGCCTGTAGGGGCGTTTGGGGGCAAGCGTGAAATTATGGAGCATATCGCTCCTTTGGGCGGGGTTTATCAAGCAGGCACGCTCTCTGGCAACCCTTTGGCAATGCGGGCAGGCAAGGCGATGTTTGATGAGCTGACCCAAAACGATTTTTATACAAAATTAGCTCAAAAAACCACCAAATTGGTACAAGGTTTGCAGGCATTGGCCGACAAACATGGCGTGGATTTTGCAACGTGCCATCTTGGCGGTATGTTTGGACTGTTTTTTGCCAAGACTTTGCCACAAAATTTTAATGAAGTCAGCCAAGCCGACAGCCAAAAATTTGCCAAGTTTTTTCATGGCATGCTTGACCGTGGTATTTATTTGGCTCCTTCTGCCTTTGAAGCGGCGTTTATGTCCATCATGCATTCCGATGAAGATATCCAAAAAACGCTTTTGGCAGCAGACGAAGTCTTTGGCGAGCTGTCAGGCACATAAACCCTTGTTATTTTTTTGAGAATAACCATATAAATGCAAGTTTAATGATTGCCGACCAATTTGGTTGGCACAGCATACCAAGCGTTGGGCGTGCTGATAATTGATGGTGGATATATTATGTTAGCAAAAATCATCGGTAGCGTTATTGGCACCAAAAATGAGCGTGAATTAAAACGCATGAGAAAAATCGTAGACAAAATCAATGCCTACGAACCCACCATTTCGGCACTGACTGATGATGAATTGCACCAAAAAACCAGCGAATTTAAAAACCGCTACCAAGCAGGCGAGAGCTTAGACAAACTGCTGCCTGAAACTTTTGCGGTGTGTCGTGAAGCGTCCAAACGTGTCAATGGTATGCGTCATTATGACGTACAGCTTATCGGTGGTATCACGCTCCATGAAGGCAAAATCGCCGAGATGAAAACGGGCGAAGGTAAAACCTTGATGGCGACCCTTGCCATTTATCTGAACGCCATCAGTGGCAAAGGCGTTCATGTGGTTACGGTCAACGATTATTTGGCGACCCGTGATGCTGAGCTAAACCGTCCTTTGTTTAGCTTTTTGGGGCTGACGGTTGGGGTGATTTATAGTCAGCAGCCATCTTATGAAAAGTTTGACGCTTATCGGGCGGACATCACTTATGGCACCAACAACGAATACGGCTTTGATTATCTGCGTGATAATATGGTGTTTAGCATGGACGAAAAAAAACAGCGTCCGCTCAACTACTGCATCATTGATGAGATTGACAGCATTTTGATTGATGAGGCTCGCACCCCGCTCATCATCTCTGGGGCGGCGGAGGATTCGGCGCATTTGTATGCCTTGATTAACACCATCATTCCCCGCTTGATACGCTCAAAAGATGAGGAGCTCAACAAAGAAAACAAAGAAGGCGATTTTTGGATTGACGAAAAAAACCGAGCCATTGAAATCAGCGAAAAAGGCTACGAAAAAATAGAAAAGTTTTTGGTAGAAGTGGGCGAGCTGGGCGAAAAAGAAAGTTTGTACAGTCCTGCTCGTTTGCCTTTATTGGCTCATGTACAAGCGGCTATCCGAGCCCATCATATTTTTGTTAAAAACATTCACTATATCGTCTCTGAGGGCGAGGTGGTGATTGTTGATGAAAACACAGGTCGCACCATGCCAGGTCGGCGCTGGAGCGATGGCTTGCACCAAGCGGTAGAAGCCAAAGAAGGCGTAGAAATCCAAGCTGAAAACCAAACGATGGCAACCACCACTTTTCAAAACTATTTTCGCTTGTATGACAAACTCTCTGGCATGACCGGCACCGCCGACACCGAAGCGGCGGAGTTTAAGTCCACCTATGACCTTGATGTGGTGATTATTCCCACCCATCGTCCGATTGCTCGTACCGATTTAAACGACCAGATTTTTTTGACCAAATTGGGCAAATACCAAGGCATTATCCGCGAGATTCGTGAGATTACCGCCAAAGGAGCGCCTGTGCTGGTGGGGACGGCGACCATTGAAGCGTCTGAGGAGCTGTCTTATTTGCTTGACCAAGAAAACATCGCCCACAACGTCCTAAACGCCAAACAGCACGAACGCGAAGCCGAAATCATCGCCCAAGCGGGCAGACCCAAAGCGGTAACGATTGCCACCAACATGGCAGGACGTGGGACAGATATTATTTTGGGGGGTAACTGGCAAGCCCAAGTGCCCAATTTGCACGAGCTGAGCGATGAGCAAAAACAGGCACTAGAAGCAGACTGGCTTATCAAAAACGAACAAGTCAAACAGGCGGGCGGATTACACATCATTGGCTCTGAGCGTCATGAATCACGCCGTATTGACAACCAGCTGCGTGGGCGAGCGGGGCGACAAGGCGACCCTGGTTATTCACGCTTTTTCTTGTCGCTAGAAGATGATTTGATGCGTATTTTTGCTGGCGACCGTGTGGTGGCGATGATGCGTACGATGGGTCTTAAAGAAGATGAAGCCATTGAGCATAAGATGGTGTCCAAATCCATTGAAAACGCCCAAGGCAAAGTAGAAGCACGAGATTTTGACGCTCGTAAACAACTGCTTAAATATGACGATGTCGCTAACGAACAGCGTAAAGTCATTTATGCCCAGCGTGATGATTTGCTTGGTCAAGCAGATTTGCAAGACGACATCAAAGCCATGCACCATGAAGTATACAATGCGTTGATTGACCAGTTTGTCCCGCCAGGCTCGGTGGACGACCAATGGAATATTGATGGCTTAGAAGACGAGATAGAAGAAGCGTTTCGTTTTTATATGCCCATCAATGACTGGCTGGACGCTGACCGCCGTTTGGACGAAGAGGGGTTGCGCCAAAAAATTGTGGATACCGCCATCGCTCATTATGACAATAAACGCACACAAATGGGCGAACAAAACGCCGCTCGTTTGGAGCGTGATTTTATGCTTCGCAATCTTGACCGCCATTGGAAAGAGCATTTGACCCAAATGGATCAGTTGCGTAAAGGCATTCATTTGCGCAGTTATGCCCAAAAAAATCCCGAACAAGAGTACAAACGTGAGTCTTTTGAGCTGTTTCGTGCCATGCTTGGGGCGATTAAGTCGGACGTGGTGCAGGATTTGGCACGGGTGCATATCCCCACCCCAGAAGAGATGGCGGCTTTGGCGGAAGAACGCCGATTGCAAGCCCAGCAAATGCAAATGCGTTTTGAACATCATCAGATGGGGCTTGAAGGCGAGCTTGACGACCAAGTCGTTAGCCAAAAGCCAACATCTCATACGCCATCGGTGGCAATGAATATCAGTTTGGGAGCAAGCCCATCAGACAATCAAACGACTACTGTGAACGATGAAGATTTGGTCATTCCTGCCAACATCAGTCGTAATGCTCCATGTCCTTGTGGCAGTGGCTTAAAATATAAGCAGTGCCACGGCAAGCTCCAATAATTTTTTAAGGTAATTTATGAACTACAAAAGCATAACAACAGCCATTGTTGTGGCGGCACTTGGTTTGTCAGCTTGCGACAACGACACCCAAGACACCAAAACCCAAGCACAGCCTGAGCCTGAGGTGCCCATGTCTGCTGAGCCAGCCGAGCCAACAGGGGTGATGAATGCCGAACCTGTGGTGTTAGAAGCAGATGAAGCGACTTCCGCCACCGACACCATAAGTGGCACATCTACAAGCAGTCAATAGTGGCAGATTTTGAAAGTGGGCTTGTGTGATAAGGCGTGTTTAGAGCTGTTTGGTGCCAAAAATCTTATCGCCAGCATCCCCAAGTCCAGGAATGATATAGCCTTGTTCATTAAGATGGCTGTCAAGGGCGGCGGTAAAAATTTGTACATCGGGGTGGGCGTCATTGACCAGCTTGACACCTTCTGGGGCGGCGACCAACACTAGGGCTTTGATGTTTTGACAGCCATGTTTTTTGAGCATGTCAATGGTGGCAACCATGCTGCCACCTGTTGCCAACATTGGGTCTAGGATAAGAGCAGGGCGTTTATCAATATCTTTGACAAACTTTTCAAAAAACGGCACAGGTTCAAGCGTGGTCTCATCTCGTTGCAAGCCGACCACCGAGATTTTGGCGGTGGGCAATAAATCTAGTACGCCATCTAACATACCCAGCCCTGCCCGCAAAATCGGCACTAGGGTTACTGTTTTGCCCTTAATCTGCTCGCCATCAATCTGTCCGCACCAGCCAGCCATTTTAAAGGTTTCAATCTCAAAATCACGACTGGCTTCATACGCCATCAGTCGCCCAAGTTCTTTGGTGAGTGTGCGAAATTTATAAGTGCTACAATCTTTTTCACGCATGAGCGAGAGTTTGTGGCGGACTAGGGGGTGATTGATGACAGTGATGTTCATGGAATGCCTACTTATAATAATGCTGATATAAATTGGTATTATAACATTGTTTATAGGATAATTGATAATAAGACCAATGACTTATCAGTGTCATGATTGTTAATAACCAAAAAATAAACTGGCGAATTACCAGTTTGTCTTTAATAGTACCTAAAACACCCCTGTTAGTTTGAGCAGTGCTCCTGCACTATTGTTGCCCGTTGCCATCTTGCTTATATAGGGGCTAAATGTGGCATGTGGGCTGGGGTAATGGTATGTTATACACCGGTGGCAATATAGCTTTGAGTTTTAGTAGGCTTGGTGGCATGGGCAAAGTCATATTTATCCACGCCAGTCAAACTTGCACAAGTAAGTGGGATTATTGCCTGACAGACGGTGTTTTATTTCTATCACTGATATCCAAGACAGAGTGTTGGTTGTAGGTATTTTGGTGTTTGCTCCTAGCATGGCAAATGTTTGTTGGTACTGCATTTTGCCATATGAGACTGGAAAGGCGGTATTCTCATTTTCGCTATAAGTACCATGACTAATGTCGTGATGGCTTACACCAGCATATAGACAGTGATTCTGGTTTGCACCAAAGACCCTGCCAAACTTCATGCCTTTGATGTCAGCATCATTTACACCAAGTTCGGTGTTGAAGCGTGGGGCGAGTGATGGTAGCAGAATATTTATCATAAGCTCCAGAGACTTCTGCAAAGTAGCCAGTCGGCAACTGATAACGTATCACCATTGCTAAGAACATTGTTATCATGATGACGATAGCTGTCAAGCAGTTTGCGATGGATTGAGTGAGCAAGCAAAATACCAGCCGACACGCCATCACCAAAGCCATAACCAACATTAAGCCCAATGGTGGTGTCTTGAGTTTTGTTGTTTGACTTATCTTTGCTGATGTTGATGTCTTGTTGTATACCAAAAACACCCCTTGGTAATTGCCGCAGCTATATTGTAGATGGTCAAATACATGTGATTGCATGCTCATCAAAGTAAAGCTGTCTTGCCCTATTTTGTTGATGGTTTGTAGGGTATTTGCCGTATCAATTTTAGTAATGACGACAGGTGTTGTTGGTGTAACAGGTGGTGTGGTTGTGTCGTTATATTTTAATTTCCACATAACCATGATTGGAAGGGGCAACGCCACCAACCACTTTGCCATCGCCACTAATGCTGCTGGCAAAAGTGGTTGAATTGGCATATCCGCTGGGTAATTTTAGACTGATGGTGCGATTAAAATTATCGCAGCCTGTAAAGTTGGCATGGAATTTGTACTGGTATATACAAGACCATTAATGCTGGTGGGTGTGTCTCCTACGATAACCTTGCCATCATTGCTAATATATCTAAGATGGTGCTTGCATATTTTTTAAATTATCAGAAGGGGTGGGAAGGGTAAGATCTTTATCCAGATATATGAGCGCCATTGCCAACCCTATGCTTGGGGTCTTCTGTTTTTGTTTTGTTATCTGTTCCGTTGGTATCATTTTTATGATGATTGGCTGTTCCAATGACGACTGAACCGTTGCTATTTAAAGCGTTGGTGCCAGATTGACCTGTATTGTTCGTGTGTAAAGTTCCCAAATCTTGTTTGCTAAATTGTACAGATGTATTGGCAGATAATGCTGCTGAGATGGCAATACTCAAAATGGTTAGACTAAAAATGGGAGAAAAGGCAACTTGGTCATAAAAATCCTTAAACCAAAGCAGAATAAGTATCAGTCAAAAGAAATAATACATTTGTATTGTTTGTGCGTATTGTATAAGAACAAATGTTTTGCAACAAGTCAAATTTTAAAAGTAAAAATCAAATAGAATCAATATATTAAAATTTTTACTCAAATGCTAAAAATTACTTGACCCCTGAAATAAAACACCTTATAATAACTCAAAATCAAGCGAACAGGTGTAAAAATCAATAAGAAATCAAGTGGTTAGCCCAATTTTTTTAGTTAAAAAAATTTGTTAAAAAACTTGACACCCCCAAAAGCCCCCTGTATAATTTACGGCTGAACTTAGCAAGGTTAAGCAGAGTTATCACATCATAAGTTAAGCGAATAGCAAATCACTTATACTAACTTTACATAACAACCTTAACTTAACCAAGCATCAATAAAAAGTTGAAAAAAATTTAAAAAAGGCATTGACAGCCAAAATCATCATCATATAATGATTAGTCTTGATTGATGATACAGACGATGTATCATACACTCTTTAACAACATACCAAAGAACAACTTGTGTGGATTTTTGTCAATACAAG
>JAUMYZ010000004.1 GCA_030528385.1 Moraxella sp. | reverse complement strand
GTTATCGGGTGGTGGTAACGCAGGTGGGGAATGTGTGGGTTAGGAGGGGGTGTTAGTTTTTATGCCTGCTTGTTGCAGTAGCGCACCCAAACTGCCCATTTTTTGTGTTGTTGCTTTGGTGTGATGGGTTTTGGTTTTTTTAGGTTTGTTGGCTGGGGCTTTTTTACCAGCTTTCATGCTTAAGCTGATACGTTTGCGAGCTTCATCCACTAAAATAACACGTACTTTGACGATGTCTTGGGGTTTGACAAGTTTATTGGGCTTGTCCACAAAGTTATCGGACAATTCAGAAATATGTATCAAACCATCTTGATGAACACCAATGTCCACAAAACAACCAAAATCGGTAACGTTGGTTACCACGCCTTCTAGCACCATGCCAACTTTTAGTGTTGCGATGTCATTGACGTCTTGATGGAATTTGGCGGTTTTAAAGTCTCCCCTTGGGTCATGGGCAGGTTTGGCAAGTTCATTTAGCGCGCCTGATAATTGGCTAAAACTGTTGGTGTCTCCGAGCGAGTTGATGAGTTGTTCGTTGCCCAGCACTTCAGTGAGTGTTTTGTTGGCTTGGGCTAAAAGGCGGTAAACCAAGTCGTAACTTTCAGGGTGTACGCCCGTTGCATCTAATGGTTCGTTGCCGTCTTTAATGCGCAAAAACCCTGCCGATTGCTCAAAAGTTTTTGTGCCAAATCGTGGCACTTGTTTGAGTTCTTCGCGATTTTTAAAAGCGCCATATTGGCGGCGATAATTGACGATTTGTTGAGCGACATTTTTGTTGAGACCAGCGATGTGTGCCAAGATTGCTGGACTTGCTGTATTGACATCTACACCAACGGCGTTCACGCAATCTTCGGTAACTTTGTTTAGGCTGTTTTCAAGTTCGTTTTGATTGACATCATGTTGGTATTGTCCAACGCCGATGGCTTTGGGGTCAACTTTGACCAACTCTGAGAGTGGGTCTTGCAGTCGCCGAGCGATGGACACTGCGCCACGCAGCGACACATCAAGGTCGGACAATTCACTGCTGGCAAGCTCGCTGGCAGAATACACAGAAGCACCAGCTTCATTGACCACGATACTTTTGGCATCTAATTGGTGTTCGTCTATGACGGTCTTGACAATTTGTTCGGTTTCGCGACTGGCGGTGCCATTGCCGATGGCGATAAGTTCTGCTTGATGCTCTTTGACAAGTTGGGCGATGGTGTTATGTGCTTTTTGTCGCTGACCATCAGAGCCAAAGGGGTATGCGGTGTTGGTGGCAAGCACTTCGCCTGTGCCATCAATCACCGCCATTTTGATGCCGTGTTTAAAACCTGGGTCAATGCCCAAAATCACTTTACGACCTGCTGGCGCTGCCATCAATAAATGTTTTAAATTTTGGGCAAAAACAGCGATGGCTTCGGTTTCGGCGTGCATGCGCCGTTCGGTCAACAGTCGGTGTTCAATCTGTGAGCGCCATTTTGACCAGAGTTTGTTGGCGCAATCAGACAAAAAGCCAGTGTTTGCAAGATGAAAATGTTGGTGGATTTTGTCTATAAATGGCGCATCTTCGCCATCAATGTGTAGCAACAAAACCCCTTGTTGGCGACCGCGCAACATGGCAAGCAAGCGGTGGTTGGAGAGTGTGGCAAAAGGCTCGCTGTGTGCAAAATAATCTTTGAATTTTTCGCCTTCGCTGCGTTTTTCTTCGTTGGCAAGCTCGCAGCGAAGTGTGGCGGTTTGGGCAAAACCCATGCGCAAGCTGTCAAAAAGCGCCAATGCCTGCGTCCATATTTCTACAATAATGGCTTGTACGCCAGCCAGTTGTTTGTTGTATTCATGAAAATTGGCCACAAAACTTTTGCCCGTCTCGTCGGTGAGTGTGTCGGGACACACAAAATTCGCCAAAGCGTCTTTGGGGTCTTTGCCTGACAAAATCTCAAGCGCGATGGGCTCTAAACCTGCCAATTTGGCGCTGTTTGCCACAGAATGGCGGTTTGGGCGGTAGGGGCGATAGATGTCATCAAGCTCAAGTTTGCTGCTGGCTTGGGCGATGCGCTGCGTCAATGCGTCTGTTAGAGCGTGCTGATTGTTGAGCAGTTCGCTAATTTTTTGGCGATATGCTGCCAAGTCCCGTTCAGACACTAAGGATTTTTCTAAGCGGCGTAATATCACATCGTCAAGTCCGCCAGTTTGTTCTTTACGATAGCGGGCGATAAACGGTATGCTTGCGCCTTCGTCAAATAATTTGGCAAAGGCTTTGACTTGTGAAAAATGAATTTGGTGATGATTGGCAAGCAACTGATAAATGGCATCTTGATTGATGGTGTTGTTCATGGTGGTTTGTGCTGATAAAAATGGCGTATTATAGCAACTTTTGTTTGGCAATGACATTGCTTTGGGGTGCTTGCCACGAAAAGCTGGTGGGTTATTTACATTTTTTGTATAAAATTGTACACTACTTATTAAATAAGTAATTGTATCAAATAAGGATAAAGCAATGACCGAAGAAACCATTGTCCATCGTATTTTGGTGGTTGATGACGATGTGCGTTTGCGCACGTTACTCCAGCGTTTTTTGGAAGATGACGGCTTTGTGGTGCGCGTGGCGCATGATGGCAAACAGATGGACAAACTCATGCAGCGTGAGATATTTTCGCTGATTGTATTGGATTTGATGTTGCCCGACGAAAACGGCATTGCCATTTGTAAGCGTTTGCGCGCTGACAACAGCAGCATTCCTATCATCATGCTCACCGCCAAAGGCTCAGAAGCCGACCGCATTGCAGGGCTTGAAGCGGGCGCTGATGATTATTTGCCCAAGCCGTTTAACCCCAAAGAACTGTTGGCGCGTATCAAAGCGGTTCTGCGCCGCCAAAACCGTGAAGTGCCTGGTGCACCCAGCCAACAAGCACAAGTGGTGGAATTTGGTTCTTGGACGTTGGATTTGTCCACGCGCACCCTAAAGCGCGATGGCAATGTGGTTACGTTGACCACAGGTGAATTTTCGGTGCTAAAAGCGCTTGTGCAACACCCCAGAGAACCTTTGACGCGCGATAAACTGATGAATTTGGCGCGGGGACGTGAGTGGGGGGCGATGGAGCGTTCTATTGATGTGCAGGTGTCGCGTTTGCGCCGTTTGATTGAAGACAATCCATCACAAGCACGCTACATTCAAACGGTGTGGGGCGTGGGCTATGTGTTTGTGCCCGATGGCTTGGAAAATTAAACAAGGGGCTAGGAGTTAGCCCTTTTGTTTTGTCAGTTTCTTAGTTGAGTCCCAAAAATTGTAAAAACTCATCGCTGGTAAAATCGCCTTCAAACAGCTCGCCATTATCACGATAAATGGCAGGCGTCGCCACAAATGCCAAAGATTGGGCACGTTTTTGGTTGTCTAACATAAAATTTTGTTTGTTTTGGCATTGCTGGTTGGGCATGACCCCTTGCATGGCGGCATTGAGTAAGCTGGCGCGTTTTTGGTTGTTGGTTTGGCACCAAATTTGGCGCATGGGCTCTGCCGACTCTTCGTAGATGGGGTAAGCAATGATGTGAACATTGATGCCTTGGGCATTAAATGCGGGGATATGGCGATGGAAAATTTTGCAATAAGGGCAATGAATGTCGCTGACCACATAGATGGTTGCTTTGGACTGTTTGGCAGGGTAGGTGGTGAGCGTGTCTTGATTTAGTGTGCCAAATACGTGGCGGTTTTTGGCGCGTTCAAACTTGCTGTCCAGCCCTGTGAATTGACCGTGCTCAATGCCTGAAATCTCACCATTGATAAACTTACGCCCGTCGCGACTGACCAAAAACGGCGCGCCGCCTTGACCAGACACGCCCCACAAAATGCTGGCAATGTTGGTGTGATAAAAGGCAGAATCGGCGGTCATGTTCTTAAGGCTTGCCATATTAGCAAGCAGAGCTTTTTTGTATGCTGGACTGACGGGCGTGCCAGCAGCTTGATGGGCAGACAATAAATGTTGGCTGATGGGTTGTGCAGGGCTTGGGTTGGTTTCAATGTTGCCTTGAATGACATAGTCGGCGGTGGTTGTGATAAGCAGCGGTTCTTGTTGTCCGTCAAGTGCCACCAGCAGTAGCCCTTCAATGCCGCTGGGGCTGATGTTTTTGATGGGAACAAGCAGCCCTGCGCTTTGCAAAGTTTGGCGAAGGCTTTGCTCAAGGTCTGTGGCAGTGTGGGCATAAGTCAAAGAAGTGCTCATAAGCGCCAAACACACGACCGAGATAAAAAAGTATTTCATAAAACACACAACAAAATTTGTATTATATATCAAAAGTCTGTGTTTGTTATGTGTGCTACCATTTTAAAATTTTGTGTAAGGGTTGGGAAAGTTTGTTAAAATTGCTTTATTTCATCGGCGGTCAAAAAACGACATTCGCCCATTTCCAACCCTTCAAGGGTAAGCGTGCCAATGCTGGCGCGGTGCAGTTGAACGACCTGATTGCCAAAATATGCCATCATACGTTTGACTTGGTGGTATTTGCCTTCGGTCAAAATCAGGACGGCGTGGCTGTCATCAACAAAAGACAGCTGGGCGGGACGGGTTTTTTGTTTTTCGCCTTCTAATAAAATGCCGTTGGCGATTTGTTTGATGGCAAGCGCTTGTGCTTCGGCGTTCATGGGACTGGCAAGGGTGAGTTCGTAGCGTTTGGGTTGGTGGTGTTTGGGGCTGGTAACTCGGTGTAACCAAGTGCCATCGTCGGACAGTAACAAAGCGCCTGTGGTGTCCACGTCAAGCCGCCCTGCGATGCGCAAACTGTCCACTTCTGGCACGGCAATTAGGTCGGTAACGATGGGGTGTTCTTTGGCTTTTAGGGTGCACTCAAAGCCGTCGGGTTTGTACAGCAAAATATAACGGTTGCCATCAGCCACCGATAAGGTTTCGCCTGCCCACAGCACTTCGTCGTGGTGAAGGTCAATGTGGGTGCTGGCGTCTTTGATGACGATGTCATTGACTGTGATTTCGCCAGCGTGTAGGATTTTTTTGGCGTCTTTGCGCGACAGCTGGGCGGCTTTGCTTAAAAATTTGTCTAATCGCATGGTTTTGACGTGCTACAATAATAAAATAACCAACCATTGTAACAGCTAACCAAACTTTTATAAAGCAAAATGACCTACCAAACTTTATCCGCTCCTTGCCAAGCCACTTATGAAATTAAAAAATCCACCTTTTTGGCGTTTGCATATCCTATTGATGACAAAGCCCAAATAGTGGCATGTGTGGCACAATTAAAGCAACAATACCCAGATGCGCGCCATCATTGTTTGGCATACATTTTGGGCGACCCGCACAACACCACGCACGCTGGCTTTGATGATGATGGTGAGCCAAATGGCACCGCAGGGCGACCGATTTTATCGGTGCTTCAGCACAAGGCGATTGGCAATGTGTTGGTGGTTGTTGTGCGTTATTTTGGCGGGATTAAGTTGGGTGCGGGCGGTTTGACCAGAGCTTATGCCACCGCCACACAAATGGTGGTGAATGAGATGACGTTGGCGGCTTTTGTGCCCAAAACTGAGCTGATGATAACGACCAGTTTTGCCAACGAAGCACAAATTCGCTATCTTATCGCCCAAGCACAAGGCGTTGTCGTGTCGGTGGATTATGCAACCAATGTCGTCATCAAGGTTGTGCTGGACAGTCAAAAGGTTGATGTGCTGACAAGCGATGTGGGGATACTGGCAAAAGTTGCGCACAACTCCCATTAAAAGCATTGATAAACCCATTTTGGACGGTGATTGGCATTACTGTTTTTTTCTTTTGAGCGATTGCCACAATGTTTGATGGTGAATTTTGGGGACTTTTAGGGTGATGGTGTTAGAAAGAATGTCATGCACCGCCAATCCGCGACTGTTGAGCAAACAAAACAAATAATTAAAAACAAATCCCAAAAAGGCACTGATAAGTACCGACAGGCGTGAACCATGCAGCATGCCGCCCACCGTCGCACACAGCACAGGAAGTAAACAAGCGTATATAATGCGCCAAAAACTCTGTTTCCATGTCAATAGCTGACCGCGACTGTCCACCGTTTTTAGTCGCCACGTTTGCATGCCGAGCGTCTGCCCCGATTTGCGCCAAAACAACCCATAAAACCCCACCAGCGTTAATAAAAATGCAGGTGTCATGACACCATTTTGATACCAAATGGGCAGCTTTTGTGCTTCTTGGGAAGTTGTGCCAACGTCCAAAAACAGCAACGTGCCCAGCACTGCCAGCACTGCCCCTACCAAAAACAGCATTGCCAAAATAAGCATGCCATCATAGACGATGGCAGCCAGTCGTACCAAGGGTCTGGCAATGCTTGAGACTTCTTGGTTGGCTTGTGGGGTATTGGTGGGTGTGGGGTGTTTTTTTGGCATGATAAGTTGATGGTTAAAATCTTAATTTTATCATGAATTGAATGCTTATGTCATTGAAATTCAAAAAGAGAGCGGCGTTTAACATCAAACAAGAACCAAAAAACCAAGATTGTATCAATCTTGGTTTGTATATGGCACACCCGGAGAGATTCGAACTCCCGACCTCTTAGTTCGTAGCCAAGCGCTCTATCCAACTGAGCTACGGGTGCTTGATTAAATTGGGGCTACCATCCATTATTTTGAATGATAGCCTTGGTTGCCAGTAGACTGCTCTCAATTATTAGAGAGACAGTCCTTTCTTGTTTTAATCGCGTATCTTCATAAAGCAAATAAACTTTACAAAAGAAAAAAGTAAACAAGATTGACTGCAACGCTTATCATTATACTGAAGTTCCAAAATTTGTCAACATCTTTTTTGACTTAAATTTTGTACTCTGTACTCTGTTTAATAAATGGCGGTGAAAGAGGGATTCGAACCCTCGATACAGTTGCCCGTATGCATCCTTAGCAGGGATGTGGTTTCAGCCACTCACCCATTTCACCGTTTATCGGGTATAGTAAAAACTATGGGCGCAATTATAACAAAGAATTTAAAAATTGCAAGCGTTTTTGTGCCAAAGTGATAAAAAGATGTGAGATAATGACAAAAACGATGAAGGGGGAGAATGATGCGTCCTGTGGTGCTGTGTTTTTCAGGGCTTGACCCATCGGGTGGGGCAGGCTTGCAAGCGGACATTGAGTCGGTGGGTGCGTCAGGCGCGCATGCTGCCATTGCTTGTACGGCGATTACTGTGCAAAATTCACAGCAAGTTTTTGCTTTTGAGCCAGTTTCTGGACAACTGCTTATTGGGCAGGCAATGGCGGTGCTTGACGATTTGCCTGTCAAAGCCATCAAATCGGGCATGTTGGCCACTGGTGAAAATGTTTTGGCGTTGTTGTGGCTGTGGCAACACAAAATTGCTGCTGGCACGCCGTTTGTGTTTGACCCGATTTTGGCAGCCAACACGGGGGGCAGTTTGGGCGATGAGCGCACGCTAGAACATTTTGTACAGCTGTTGCCCTTTGTTACATTGCTGACGCCCAACACCCATGAACTGCGTGCGTTGTCTGGCGAACAAGATTTGCATCTTGGGGCAAAAAAGCTGTGCCAGCTCGGGGCAGGGGCAGTATTGGTCAAAACATCACACGATTTTGCTGTGGGTGATATTGAGCAGTTTTTGTACATTGATGGGCAGATGGTGCATACCAGTGTCGTGCCACGCTTGGTGGGCGAGTTTCATGGTTCGGGTTGTTCGTTGGCAAGTTATGTCGCTGGACGTTTGGCGCTGGGTGATGGGTTGGTGGCGGCCGTAAAAAGGGCAGACCAGTGGATACACCAAGCCCTAAAAAATGCCGATGTGCCACACCCTGACGACCCCAGCGCCCAAAAGATTCCAAGGCGTTTTAGACTTCCAAAATAAAATTGATGGGACCGTCATTGACAGAGGCAACGCGCATGTCTGCGCCAAACTGTCCTGTGGCAACTTTGGGGTGCTTGTGTTTGGCGTACGCCACCAGTTCACCAAACAGCGCTTTGGCGTCGTCTGGGGGCATGGCAGGGCTAAAATCGGCGCGTCGTCCGTTGTGCGTGTTTGCCACTAGGGTAAATTGCGACACCAGCAACAAACCGCCGTCAATGTCTGCGACATTTTTGTCCAGTTTGCCAAGTTTGTCAGGGTCGGTGGTGTTTTCAAAAATGCGATAACCCAAGATTTTGTCTATGAGTTTTTTGGCGCGCGCCAAGTCGTCATCACAACCAATGCCAATATAGGCGAGTACGCCAGCATCGATTTGTCCCACCACATGAGTATCAACTTGTACACAGGCGGATTTGACGCGTTGAATCAGTGCTTTCATCGGTTTTCCTTAAATGTTTTATCTTATAACTGCTGGCGACGAAAAGCAAGTTTTGCTTGGGTTGTTGTGTTACAATACGATTTTTGGAAAATTTTATGAATGTGTTTGCCCTTGCCCAAAACTTTGTGCCCCAACAAACCCTATCCGAAGTGGCAGGCTATCTTGCCAAAAGCCAAAATAAATACATCAAAAAAGCCTTAGTGCATGGTTTTGCCAGAGCCTATGATATTCGCCTTGATGAATATGCGCGCACCAGTTTGGATGAGTATGACAGTTTTAATGATTTTTTTACTCGCGAATTAAAGGACGGACAGCGCCCGCTTGATACAACCCCAAACGGCATTGCTTGTCCTGCCGACGGTGTGGTGTCGCAACTTGGTATGATAAAACAAGGTCAGCTCGTCCAAGCCAAAGGGCGCGACTATGAAGTGGGGCAGCTCTTGGCGGATTTTGAGCTTGGTCAGGCGTTTGTTGATGGTTCGTTTGCGACCATTTATTTGGCGCCAAGCAATTATCATCGTGTGCACATGCCGTTTGATGGCACTTTGGTTGAGACGCGTTATGTGCCAGGGACGCTGTTTTCGGTCAATCACACCACCGCCGAACATGTGCCTGATTTGTTTGCGCGCAATGAACGGTTGGTGTGTGTGTTTGATACCCAGTTTGGCACAGCTTGCGTGGTGCTGGTTGGGGCGATGATTGTGGCGGGCATTGAGTGTGTGGCAACAGGACAAATCAAACGCACCCCCTACATCCAAAACCGCACCCACAGCCTGACACTCAAAAAAGGTGATGAGCTAGGTAGGTTTTATCTGGGTTCTACCGCCATTGTGGTGCTGCCCAAACAGGCAGGTGCAAGATGGCTTGATGATATGATGCACGGCCAAGCGGTGATGATGGGCGAAAAAATCGGAGTGTTTGGCTGATGTATTTGCCCAACATCTTTGCCGAAAAAGACATGTCCGTCATCAAAGCGTTGGTTGTCAAGCACCCGCTTGGCGTGCTCATCAGCCTACAAAATGGCAAGATACAAGCCAATCATTTGCCATTTGTGCTGATCAGTCAAGCGGATACTTGCCAGCTGATAACCCATATTGCCAAAGCCAATCCTGTCTATGATGATTTGGACAATCAAGAAGTGCTGGTGGTGTTTACAGGTGAGCAAGGGTATGTCAGCCCCAATTGGTATCCAAGCAAACAACAGCACCATCGCCATGTGCCTACTTGGAATTATCAGGTGGTGCATATGCGTGGCGTGGCGCGTGTCTTGACCGACAAAAAGTCTTTGATGTTTGTCATTGGGCAGCTGACCAAACAACAAGAAGGCGCGCAACCTAAGCCTTGGAAAATCAAGGATGCGCCAGCAGACTTTGTTGATGGGCTGCTTGAGCATATTGTGGCGCTGCGCATTGATGTAACCGATATTCAAGCCAAATCCAAGCTCAGTCAAAATCGTGATATGGTGGATTTTTTGGGGGTGATTGATGGTTTGACCCAAAGTGATGGGTTGGCATTGGCTCAGGTGATGGCAAACGCCAAAAAGTCAAACTGACACAGGGCAGTTTTTGATGACCGCCCTGTGGAGAGTTATAATAATTTTTCTTTGGCAACGATAATGCCATTGTTGTCAGCATAAACCCAATCGTCTTGACAAAAAGTAACATCGCCAAAATGTACGTCTGTGCCTATGTCGCCAATGCCCTTGCGGACGCTTTTTTTGGGAATGCTGCCCAGCGCCAGCACGCCCAGTGGCATGGTTGCCATGGCGTCCACATCGCGCACGCAGCCATAGACAATCACCCCAGCCCAACCGTTATCCACCGCCGACTTGGCTATCATGTCGCCAAGCAGGGCGCAGCGCATGGAGCCGCCGCCATCAACCACCAGCACTTTGCCATTGCCAGCGGTGGCGAGCAGCTCTTTGACACGTGAATTGTCTTCAAAGCATTTGACCGTTACCACTTGACCGCCGAAGCTCTGTTTACCGCCAAAGCTGATAAAGCGCTTGTTGTCCACATAGGGGCTGACCACGCTGATGGTTTTGTCAGCGTTGTCGTCCAATAAATCGCAGGTAACAAACTCTGTCATATTTCGCTCCTTAATGCTAAATGAGATTCATTTATCATGGCACTATAGCGCCGTGATGGGCGCTTGTCAATGGGTGTTGATGTGTTCTTGTTTGTTGGTAAAAGTTGTTTGTTAAACATAAAATCGCTGGCTAAACGCGGTATTTGGCGCTGATGTGTCAATGTTTCCTTGGCTCAATATAATTTCTTGGGCGATTGTGTGGTAGGCAAGTGCATAATGCCGTTCAAAACCGTTTGTTGCCGTGCAAATGGTGGTGCATGTTTTGGAATTGCCCTGTTTGGCTATGTTTTGGAATGGATAAAGCATCTTTTAAAGACGGCGATAATTTTTAGAGTTGGCAATGTCTGTTGGTGTGTTTTATAAAACACAACCAGATTTGCACATGTTTTGGTTGGGTTGATATTAAGACACCAAAAACGTCGTAGGGCGAACATTGATGATGAACGCCCTGTGGTCAATATCAAAATGCTGCTTTATGCGCTTGTGTATTCTGTATACAACTGCCTTGCCACTTGCCCAATCATCTCAATGCCACTTTTTAACACATCGTCGGGCTGGGCGATTGACAAACGAATGCACTCGTGGGCGTGGCGATAGTGCTGGGTGTCCATGCCCACAAAAAAGTGCTCGCTGGGAATAATCAGCGTGCCTTGTTCTTTTAGTAGTTCATAAAGTTTGTGAGTGCTGACAGGCAAGTCCTTAAACCACACCCACAAGAACATTGCTCCTTCGGGTTTGTGGATTTTGACGGGCAAACCAGTCAGTGCTTCTTTGAGCAGTTTGACCGCCAAGGCGCTTTGCTTTTGATAAAAGGGTTTAATCACGTCGCTTGAGAGTTGAATGATTTGGTCGTTGTCAAACAGCGGTGCAGCGACCGTCGCCCCAAAGCGTGTCGGCGCAAGATTGACGATGGCGTTCATGCTGGTGATGGCTTTGATGATGGTGGGATTAGCAAGGACAATGCCTGTACGTACGCTGGGCATGCCCACTTTGGACAAACTAAAACACAGCACAATATTGTCATTAAAATGGAGCGTGGTGTTGGTATAGATGATGTTGGGAAAAGGCATGCCATAGGCATTATCCACAATCAGCGGAGTGTCGTATTGTTTGGCGATGGCTTCAAGGCGCGCCATTTCATCGTCGGTCAGCACGTTGCCTGTAGGGTTGGTGGGGCGAGAGCAGCAAATCGCACCAATTTGACCGTTTTGTAATTCTGGTAGGCTTTGAAGTGCGTCAAAATCCACGCGGTATTTAAAAAAGCCATCTTGCCCATCGTGTTTGACGTCTTCAATGATGGGGGCGACCGCCACAAAATGGGTGCCATCAACATGGGCGTCAGCATAACCGATATATTCAGGGCTTAGGGGCAGCAGGATTTTTTTGCTGGTGTTGTTGGCAAACTCGCCCGAAAATAAATTGAACAAATAAAAAAAGGCGTTTTGTGAGCCGTTGGTCAGTGCGATGTTGTCTTTGCTGATGTGCCAATCATAGTGGCGATTAAAAAACGCCACCAAGCTGTCAATAAAACCGCTGTCGCCTTGGGGTGTGGAGTAGTTGGCGATACTGCATAAGGCGCTGCCGTCTTTGACCAGTTGTTCCAACGTGCTTTGATAAACGTCATTGACCGCGTCAATCACTGCAGGATTGCCCCCGCCAAGCATGTTGATGGGTTTGTCGCTGACCAAGGCTTTGCCAAGGTCGTCCATCAGTTGTAAAATGCCACTGTTTTGGGTGAATTTTTGACCAAAAATTGAAAACTGCATGATGTTTCCTTAATAAATAATAGAAAACACCCGTGTGGGTGCTTGTTAGATGGAGAATGATGAGCCGCAGCCGCAAGTGGTGGTGGCGTTGGGGTTGTCCACCACAAAGCGTGAGCCTTCTAGACCTTCAATATAATCAATGGTTGAGCCGTGCAAGTACTGATAGCTTAGGCTGTCCACCACCAAAGTGGCGTCGCCGTTTAAAAAAGTGGTGTCATCATCGTCTAGCGCTTCGGCAAAATCAAATCCATAAGAAAACCCCGAACAGCCACCGCCTGTTACATAGACGCGTAACATCAAATCGTTGTTGCCTTCGGCGGCTTTTAGGGTGGCAAGTTTTTTGGCGGCGTTGTCGGTAAGTGTCATGGTGTTGTTCATAATTGACCTTATTGCTATTGTCGGTCTATTATAACATAATTGTTTGGCTTTTTAGATGCTTGATAAATAAAGGAATTACCGATTGGTGCTTGACGATGGGCGCCGCTTTTAGGATACTACTTGGCGATTTTTAATTTTGTGTTTTTGGAAGTGAAAAGTCGTGATGATGAAAATAAAAAAAATGCCCCCTTTGTTGTTGGCTGGTGTGTTGGCGCTTTCTTGTGTTGCTGGTGCGTTGCCTATCAGTGCCCAAGCCGCCATTGCGATGGATTTTTCGTCGTTGGTGGAGCAAGTTTCTGACGGGGTGGTGCGTATCAATGTTACCAAGCGCGTCAGCGATGAAGAGTTGGAGCTGGCGCATCAAGTGCGCGTGCTCAAACAATTTTTTGGCAACAGTTTTGATGTGCCCGACATTCCTACGGTAGAGTACAGTTACGGCACGGGATTTTTTGTGAGTGCTGATGGTTATATTTTGACCAATCATCACGTGGTTGAGCGCGCCAGTCAAATTACCATCACCCTAAAAGATCGTTCCGAGTTGGACGCGATATTGGTGGGCTCTGATGAGTCTTCGGACATGGCGGTGCTCAAGGTCAAAGGCGATGGGTTTCCTGCGCTGCGTGTTGCCAAAACAGACAATCTTAAGGTGGGTGAGCCTGTGCTGGCGATTGGTTCGCCCTTTGGTTTTGATTATTCGGCGTCGGCAGGCATAGTTTCGGCAAAATCGCGCAATTTTAGTCGTGAAGCCACTGTGCCTTTTATTCAAACCGACGTGGCGCTCAATCCAGGCAATTCTGGGGGGCCATTATTTAATCAAAAAGGCGAAGTGGTCGGCGTAAACTCGCGCATTTTTAGTGGCACAGGTGGGCATATGGGGTTGTCGTTTTCTATTCCCATTGGTACGGCGATGGACATTTATGCACAAATCAAAGCCACAGGCAAAGTTACGCGCGTGTACTTGGGGGTGGCGTTGCAAGACATTGACCGCAATTTGGCACAAGCCTACAAATTGTCCAAACCACAAGGGGCGCTTATTACCCGTGTTGCCCCTGATTCACCTGCCCAAAAAGCGGGATTAAAATCGGGCGATGTGGTGTTAGAATTCAACGGTCAAAGCATTTTGCAAGCGTCAGATTTGTTAAATTTGACCCACCAAGCCAAAGCCAAAGAACCGTTTGTGCTCAGTTATCAGCGTGCAGGCGTGCGCCATAGCGCCCAAGGGATTTTTGACGAAGTGCCATCAGACATGTTGGCTGGCACAAAAAGCAATGAGCACATCCGTCTGGGTCTAAGATTAAAAGAGCTGTCCGTCAGCGAAAACGCCATGCTGGCACGCTTTGATGTCAAAGGGGGATTGGTGATTAGCTCGGTGGAGACAGCCAGCCTTGCTGAGCGCGCAGGTTTGCAAACGGGTGATATTGTGGTCAGTCTTAACCAAATTCCCACCCACAATATCCAAGAATTTGGACGCGCCATTAACAGCTTGCCCAAAGAAGGCGTGGTAACGGTAGGCATTATCCGTGATGGCACGCCAGCGATTTTGGGGTTAAGGATTGAATAAATGGCGTTGATGTGGCAAAAAATAATGCGTCTACCACAAGCGCCATCATAAAGACAAAGCTGATGGTGTTTGTGCCCTGCCCGTTCATTGTTTTTGGGTGGGGTTTTAAATTTAAACGCTTTTAAGCAGTTTTATATAAATATTTTTAGCTTATTTAAAAAATCACATCTGCCACCAAAACCATGAAGCTGACACATTGATACCCAATGCCAATAAATAAAATATCACCAATATTATCAAATACCTACTTGACCCCGCAAAGACACAAAACAATATATTTTATATTATAAATAAAAAGTAATAAATCAACATAAAAAATAAATCATATAATAATTTTTTTCATCAAACGTTCAAAAATGACCATGAAAATGCTAAACTAGAGATTTTATACGCGACGGATTAACAACATGACAACTTGCGATTATCATGCCATCAAGGCAAAACTCAAAGGGTCAATTACCGCCCTTATTACGCCCATGACAACAGATGGTGCGGTGGATTATCCACGTTTGGGTGAGCTGATTGATTGGCAGATTGAGCAAGGGACTGATGCGTTGGTGGCGGTGGGCACAACGGGCGAAAGTGCAACTTTATCCATGAGCGAGCATTGTGCGGTGATTGAGTTTTTTGTGAAATACGTTGATGGGCGTGTGCCTGTGATTGCTGGCACTGGGGCAAACAACACCGCCGAAGCCATTGAACTGACCACCCATGCCAAAAAAGTGGGGGCAGATTGTGCGTTGCTGGTTGTGCCATATTATAACAAACCCAGTCAAGAAGGCATTTATCAGCATTACAAAACCATCGCCGAAGCGGTGGACATGCCCCAAATGCTCTATAACGTTCCGGGGCGGACGGTGGTGGACATGACCCAAGACACCGTTGCCCGTTTGATGACGATACCAAACATCGTGGCGATTAAAGACGCCACAGGCGATTTGGAGCGTGGCAAAGGTTTGATTGAGCGGGTGGGCGACAACATGGTGGTGCTATCAGGCGATGACCCAACGGCGGTGGAGCTGGTGCGTCTGGGCGGCAAGGGCAACATCTCGGTAACGTCCAATGTCGCTCCCAAGCAGATGGCAGAGATTTTTAAACTCGCCCTAGCTGGTGAGTTTGATAAGGCAAACGCCATCAACGACACCATCAAGCATTTGCACACCGACTTGTTTTGTGAAGCCAGTCCCCAGCCAACCAAATATGCCTTGTACAAAATGGGCAAAATTGATAAAGGCATTCGCTTGCCTTTGGTGTGGTTGTCAGAACAATCCCAAGCTATCATTGACCAAGCACTTATCAAAGCACAAATCAACACGGAAACACACCCATGAACATGACAAAAATAAGCACCTTGATGTTGGTTGCCACGTTGGCTGTGTCAGGTTGTAGCACCATCAAAGGTTGGACGGGCAAACGCGACAATGGCAGTCTCAATTACCAAAAAAGCCACAAACTTGAGCCCATTCGCTTACCTGTGGGGCAAGCCAGTGGCGATTTTGTGCCATTGTATCCCACGCCTGCCGTCGGCGAGAACACTTTGACACTCACCAATTCATCAGGCTCACAGTACGCACTGCCCAAGCCACCAAAGGTGCAGTAGTTGTGCCTTTTGGGCAAACACTTGTATTTTAATAGATTGACTTGACACCCACCCATTTTGAGAAACGACATGCAAAAACAAGAGCTGCTTTATACTGGCAAAGCCAAATCTGTTTATAAAACCGACAATCCTGATTACCTGATTTTGCATTTTCGCAATGACGCGTCCGCCTTTAATGGCGAAAAAATCGCTCAGCTTGACCGCAAAGGCAAAGTCAATAACCGCTTTAATGCTTTTATCATGCAAAAACTGGCGGACGCTGGCATTGAAACGCACTTTGAGCGTCAGCTCTCTGACGATGAAGTGTTGGTCAAACACCTAAAAATGATACCTGTAGAATGCGTGGTGCGTAATTACGCCGCTGGCGGTTTGATGAAGCGTTTGGGGCTAGAAGAAGGCTTGTCCCTAGTGCCGCCGACTTATGAGCTGTTTTATAAAGACGACAAACTGGGCGACCCCATGCTCGCCCCCAGTACCGCCATCGCCCTAGGCTATGCCAGTGCCGATGAGCTTGAGCAAATGTGTGCCATCACCCACAAGGTCAATGACGTGCTAAGCCAAATCTTTGATGAAGCGGGTCTTATGCTCGTGGACTTTAAATTAGAATTTGGGCTGTTTCATGGGCGTGTGGTGCTCGGCGATGAGTTTTCGCCTGATGGCTGTCGCTTGTGGGACAAAGACACCAAGAAAAAACTGGACAAAGACCGTTTTCGCCAAGGTTTGGGCGATGTCGTTGAAGGCTATGAAGAAGTGGCAAGACGTATTGGCGTGCCACTTGACTGATACTTAGTTAAATTGTTAATAAAAGCCCAAAGATTTCTTTGGGTTTTTCTTAACCATGATTATAAAATGTGTTTAAATAAACAATCGTTGATTTTTTTATTAAATTGTGGTTGGCAGCACATTTGTACAAAAACAAAACTTTCTTTGACAAAACTGCCAGCACCAGTCAAAGCACATAAAATCAAATCCTTGTTTGGTCGCTCCTTTGTTTTTGCCCAAACTTTATCACGGGTTGTTGATGGGGACAAAATTTTAGCCCATCTTAATCAGCCAGAATAAATCAATGCTTATTGGTAAACTTAAATGTATAAATTTATTGCATACATTCCAGAAAGTCATGTAGAAACGGTCAAAACCGCCCTATTTAATGCAGGGGCGGGGCGGTTTGATGGCTATTCGCACTGCTCATGGCAGGTGCTTGGTATGGGGCAGTTTAAGCCCCTAAAAGGCTCAAAGCCTGCCATTGGTGAGATTGACAAGGTGGAATACGTCCCCGAATGGCGAGTAGAAACCATCGTCCCTGATGACAAACTGGCAGATGTGGTGCAAGCCTACAAGCAAGCCCACCCTTATGAAGTGCCTGCTTATGACGTGTACCAGCTGGTGGATTAAATTTTGAATTTGTCGCCTACCAAGCCTTTGACGGTGTTTAAAATGTCGGCAGGCAGTACCACCGTTTTGGCGTTGTCAGACTGTGCCATCTCATTCATCGCCTTGATGTATTGCTCGCCCAGTAGGTAGATGACAGGCATGTCTTTGCCGTCCATCGCTGATGAAATCAGGCGGATAGATTCTTCTGAGCCACGAGCCAGCACCACTTGAGCTTCGGCATCACGGCGAGAGGCTTCCAAGCGACCGTCCGCTTCCAAAATCGCCGCTTGTTTTTGACCGTCGGCACGGGTTACCATCGCACGGCGTTGGCGTTCGGCAGCCGCTTGCTCTTCCATCGCCATTTGCATGGTGGGTGAGGGTTTGATGTCTTGGATTTCTACCGTTTTTAGGGTAATGCCCCAATCGGAGATGTCATCGCTGATGGCGTGTTTGAGTTGGGCTTTGATTTGGTCGCGGCTAGATAAAGCAGCGTCTAAGTCCATCTCACCCACGATGGAGCGTAGCGAGGTTTGTACCAGATTGCGAATGCCATGTTCGTAGTCTTCAATGCCATACACCGCGTCTTCTGGGCGAACGATGTTGATGTAGGCGACCGCATTGGCGATGATGACCACGTTGTCGCGGGTAATCACTTCTTGGCTGGGAATGTCAAGCACGATGTCTTTGGTGGTTACTTTGTAGGCGACTGCGTCCACAAAGGGAATAATTAAACTCAAACCTGGCTCAAGCGTGGCGTTGTATTTGCCCAGTCGTTGAACAATCCATTTTTCACCTTGGGGCACAATACGCACGCCTTTATAAATGGTAAAAATCACCAAGGCAATCAACACAAATGCTACTGGCATAACTGCTCCTATTTTTTGGCAACCAACAATTCGTTGCCTACAATATTTACTATCACCGCACGGTCGCCCACCAATAATGGCAAATCGTCTTGGCTACGGCACACCCATTCGCTTGAGCCTGCTTTGGGGGTACTAAAACGAATAATCCCTGCTTGGGTGGGGGTAGGGGCTTTGACAATCATGCCAGTTTCGCCGATGATGACAGACGCACCCAAACCTGCTTTGGTGCGATTTTTGATGTGTGGCTGAACGAATTTAAACCACGCCAAACAAAATGCCACCGACAAGGCAAGCCAAATTATCACTGCCGTTAAAAACGACAAGGGCAACACAAAGCTGATGAGTGCCACCACCAGTGCCGATGTGCCAAACCACAACAAAAAGAAGCTCGGTACAAACATCTCTAAGATGATGAGCACCACACCAAGCACCAACCAATGCCAAGATTCTAACTGCATGATGATTTACCCTTTTTACACTGTGAGTGATTGTACTACAAAATTTTGTGATGATGCCATCAAAATTACAAATAACAGACAGTAGGTCATTTGGTGGGACTAAGATGTTTGGCGTAAGGGTTGGAGCCAAAACGCTTAGTGCAACATCATCAAGATGTTTTTGCCCACCACTTCAATGCAAATCTCCAGCAAACTTAGTGCCAACAGTGCCACCAGCACCGACAAATCAATCATACCAAGACTGGGGGTAATGCGGCGAAATGGGGCAATGATTGGTTCTGCCATTTGCATGATGATGTCCATCACGGGGTGTATTTTGTTGGTGAGCAAAATGACCCAGCTAAAAATCACCGCGCCAAAGACGATGTATTTTAGTGCGCTGATAAAGGTTAAGATGGCTTTGAGTGTGCCTGCAAAAAACAAGGTTAAAGCATCCAAAGGCTTGCTTAAAATGCTTGCCATGCCAGCGATATGAATGTAGGTCAAAAGCAACATCAGTACGATGGCAGACAGGCTGATTTGCCCTTTGTTTAGGTCGGGAAAAATGCGCCGAAAAACGCTGACCACCGCCGATAGGCGATAAATGGCTTTGGCGTAGGGGTGGTGGGGGTCAATGTGCGCAAACTGGAACATAAAACGCAAAAAAATGACCAGCAGGGCAAAATTGACCACCACATTAAAAATAATCATCAAAGGTGAGTTCATAGTCGTCCATAAGTTGCTAAATAGATGGGTGCTCGCCAAGTTCTTGGCTGCGTTTGGCGCACGCTTGCATTGCTAGGGCAAAGCTGTTGCCGACATCTTGGGTTTGCAAAACGCTGATGGCAGCGGCGGTTGTGCCACCTTTGGACGTTACTTGGGCGCGCAGCGTGGCTGGGTCGGCGTGTTGGGCAAGTGTGCCTGCGCCAATCATGCTTTGGCTGGCAAGTTGTTTGGCGACGTCTGGCTCTAGCCCCATGCTCACCGCTTCTTGTATCATGGCTTCTAACACATAAAAAAAGTACGCAGGCGCTGAACCTGCCACCGCTGTTACGGTGTGCAGCAGGGCTTCGTCTTTGACCCACGTGGTAATGCCGCAGCTTTGCATGATTTGTTCGGCAAGCAGTTTGGGCGTGTTTGTCAGATGGCTAAAGAGACCTGTTGCCCCCATGCCAATGCTGGCAGGTAAGTTGGGCATGGCGCGCACGATATTTTGGGTGTTGAGTGTCTCGGCAAGTGTTTTTGTGCTGACCCCAGCCAAGATGGACAACACCAACTTATCATGCAAAAACGGAGCGATGGTAGGGGCAACGTCTGCCAAGATTTGTGGTTTGATGGCGAGCACCACCACGTCGGCTTGGCTGATGAGCGTCTGGGCATTGTCGGCGTGAGCGGTGAGTACCCCTTGTTTGGCAAACCTTGACAATTTGTCCGCGTCCGTGTCAGACACACCGACACTAAAGGGTGCTTGGTGGTGGGCTTTTATGCGCAATAAACCGCTGATGATGGCGCTTGCCATGTTGCCGCCACCAATGAACACAATGGTTTGGTTGGCTAGGGCATCAAAATTTTGCATGATAAATCCTTAAATGAAATGAGTGCATTGTACACCATCAATTCTTTTGGTGCAAAAGTTGCCAACTTGCTCCTTGTGTGTTTTGATAAGTATTCTCCAGTGGGCTTTGTAGTGTCCAAGATTGATAAGGAGCAATCAATAAAACAGGCACACCATCTTGGCTGACAACCCAAAGATTGTGGCGTAGCCAAGGGGCAATTTTTAGGTTTTGGCAGAGTTTTTTGCCAGAGAGTGCGTGGCGATGATGAAAGATGGTGAGTTTTTGTTGGGGTGTCAAGGCGTGAATGCTGATATTGACCGATTGTGGTGCGTGCCATACAAGGTTTTGGGTGTGCTGTTTTAACAAAAAAACATGGGTTGATGGCTGACTGATGGCATGGCAAGGAGATGACAAGGTCTCAAAAGCCGCCTGCGTGTAGCGATAGAGTGTGTTTTGGTAGCGACACACCACATAACACTGCTGACCTTGCCAGAGAATTTGGGTTTTGTGGTCGTTGTCTGTTCGCTGACACAGTGCCACAATCTCATCAATAATGTGGGTGCTGGCAGGCAGTGGCTCATTGCCTTGTAGCCAGCTGTGCAGCAGCTGTTTTTGTTGGGCTATGCTCAAAGTGCCAAGTGTGTCAATATTGATGGCGCTTTGATGGGGTGGGTGTGTCAAGGCGGTGTTTAGGCAAAGCTGTAAATGTGCTTTGGTCATGTCTTTGAGTATGCTGCTGGCGTTTTGTAAGTGAACAGCACTGCGGGCGATGTTGGCGCTGGCTTGGGGGTTTAGGCTGTGTAATTTGGGCAAAATTTGCGTGCGGATAAAACTGCGTGCGTTGTCGCCTGTGTCATTGGTGGGGTCGTCAATGTACTTAAGTTGGTGGGCGCGTGCAAAGGCGGTGATGTCTTGGCGCGACACAGCCAGCCAAGGGCGATGTAGCACGATGGTTTTGTCAGCAATTTGTTTGGTTTGCCACAGTTTTATGCCAGAGAGCCCGCCAACGCCGCTGCCGTTGATAAGGCGCATGAGCACGGTTTCGGCTTGGTCGTCCCTGTGGTGCGCCAGCAAAAGCACGTCGCCATCTGCCATCAGCTCTGCCATTGCCTGATAACGCGCTTTGCGAGCGTGGGTTTCGCTTTTTTTGTCCAACTGAAGATGGCGCACGTGGCAAACAAATCCGTGCTTTTTTGCCCAATTTGTTACCCAAATTGCCCAATCGTCATTTGCCTTTTGTATGCCATGATGAACGTGGAGCAAAGTGGGCAAGTGTTTGAGACACCCCTGTTGGTGGAGCAAAAAACAAGCATATGCCAAAGACAGCGAATCGCGCCCACCACTGCACGCCACAAACAAGCGCGGTAACTGCTGCAAATGGTGTAGGTGCGTTAAAATGTTCATGATAAAAGACCTAAAAAGCAAATGGCACTTAGAAACCCAAATGCCAATTTGTTGTCGTTTTTTGGTGCTGTGCCTATTTGCGTCTAAATTTGCGTTTTGTGCTCAGCTCACTCATGACGGTGGTGATTTCGTCATCGCCCAAGGTGGCAGTGTGGTGCAAAAGCTGCATCATGTCGGGGTTGAGCACAAACTTGGCGTGCAAGGCAATGTTGTCAATACGTTCATCAAAAACAATCAAGCCGTCATGATTGACACTGACATAGTCCATGCGTTTTAGGGTGTTTAAAAAGGTGGTGAACAGCGCTTTGTCAAACATGTCTGGTAAATCGTCTGCATAAAGCAAAGACACTCTTTGACCGAGCACATAACACAGATTGACCACTTGTTCGCTTTTTAGGCGACCCGAACCTTGTTCGGACAATAAAGTCAATGCCATAAAGTACCGCTCTAGGCTTTGTTGGGCGGGGCTTGCCAGCACAATCAGTTGTTGGTAGCTTTCAGAGTTGCTTTGGGGTGTACCAATCACGCCATTGCCCAAATCCACAATCACCCCTTCTTTGACGAGCGTATCAAGAATGTGGCTGATGGTGGTGGTGATGTTGCGCTGGGCATGCTTTAAAAACAACTCCGTTTGCAAAAACGGATAGAGCATTTGGGTGATGTTGTCAAGCTCGCCTTTGTGGATGCGTCCATTGCGCTGGGTCAATGCCGCCAAGAAACTTGCCAAAATAAACACATGTAAGATGTTGTTTTTAAAATAGCTAAGCAGCGGCGCTTGTTTGTCTGCCACTTTTATCATGTCGCCAAGTACGTGGGGCGTGCGCTCAATGAGTTTGAGTTTTAGACCATAAGCCAAAATTGCGTCGGGCGCCATGTCAGTAACAAAGGTGTCATCGTCATAAGGCAGGGTTTGGGCAATGCGCTGGTACAGGGCGATTTGTTTGATGCATTGGGCTTCGTCTAGGGCAGATTTTGGGGTGGAGAGTATCACCAGAGCCAGCAGCGACACTGGATTGACCACAGCGGCTTTGTTGATGTTTTGCATGATTTTGACGCTAAGATTTTGGGTCATGGCATGGACATTTTTGTGGCTGGCTTCATTTTCGGCAACCACGGAGAATTTTTCCATAAATTTGGACAAATGTAGCGGTTCTCCAAAGGACAAATGCACCGTGCCAAAAATGCGTTCAATCTTGCGTGCGGTCTTGAGCAGTCCAAGCAAATTTTCGCTTTCTTTGGGTTTGCCCTTTAGCTCGCCCACATAGGTTGCCCCTTCCATAATGCGTTCGTAGCTGATGTAGGTGGGAATGAACACCACAGGTTTGCCACTTTCGCGCAAAGAGCTGTTGACAGTCATTGCCAGCATGCCCAGCTTGGGGGGCAATAAGCGACCTGAACGTGAGCGCCCCCCTTCTATAAAATACTCCATTGGCACAGCGCGCTGCATAAGCGTGTGGACATATTCTTTAAAAACCACGCTGTAGAGCGCATGACCTTTGAAACTGCGACGCATAAAAAATGCCCCACCACTGCGCAAAAGCTCGCCCAAGATGGGGATATTTAGGTTGTCGCCTGCGGCAATGTGGGGAATTCTAAGTCCGCGCTTATAAATCACATAAGACAACAGCAGATAGTCAATATGGCTGCGATGACAAGGCACATAAACGATTTGGTGGTCGCTTGCCAAAGCGCGCACGCGTTCAAAATGATGAACTTCCACGCCATCATACAAGCGTGTCCACAGCCATGTCAAAAAATGGTCAAAAAAGCGCACCACCGAATGCGAATAATCGCTGGTAATCTCGCCAATATAGCCGATGGCTTCTTTTTTGACTTCGGCGATGGGTTTGTTTTTGGCGTTGGCTTCTTGCTCAATGGCGGCTTGTACCACAGGCGACGATAAAATTTGTCCTGTAACGTTTCTTTTGTCGGACAAATCAGGACCAACAATGCTGGTGCGCTGCTTGTCTAGGTAGCCTTTTAAGCGCGCGCTGATGCTTTGGGTGAGTTGGGCGACACTGGCGGGGCTGATAAAATCGGCTTTGGCGGTGTCAATCAGCGTGGTTAATTCTTTGGGCTCACCAAACTGCACCACCGTATCGCGCCCCATCACCCCGATGTTAAAAAGCTGTTTGCCAATGCTGGGCGTGTTCCATTCGTCCGCCATCAACAGGCGAAGCAAGGAGTCTTCTTTGTCGGGGGCGCGCCCCCACAAGATGGTAACAGGCACAAGGCGTATTTTGAACGTTGGCTCATCAAGGCAGGCTTGCACCAGTCTTTGTAATCTGGGTGAAACCACGCCGTCAGACGCTTTGCGGTGCTTTAAAAAAATCACTGAGCGCAATTCATTAACACCGTTGATGTTTTGGGGGGCAAGGGCTTGGGGCAAACCCAGCTCGCGCGTTTTTAAATCCACCAGCAAACTGTTGGAGCGTGAGTATTCGCGCAGCACATAAAAGGTAGGAACGTCATCGCTGATTTGTGGCACTTGCCCCAGTGTTTGGGCTTTGACCGCCAAAGACAGTCCTTTGCCTGAGAGTTTGTGATAGGTCAGCAGTGCGCCTTGTTCGGCTTTTTGGGTTAGGGTTTCAGCTTCCTTTGCTGTGTTTTTGGGGGTTTTGGTGAATAATTGACGAAGTTTATTTAGTGCCAACATAACAGTGCGCCATAAAAAACAAAAAAAGTAGCAACTTGATGCTTGTCTGGCTGCTTATTTTACCACTTTTGCTAAAAAATAGCTAAATAATGCTATACTGTGGCTATTTTTAGTGATTGCTGTTGTTATGCCAAATAAATCCAAACAAACCTTGCTTGATGAGTTGCTTGCCATACTCACCCTAACCCAAATCGCCCCCGACACCTACCAAGCCCCCAGCTTTGACTTTGTCGGAGCAAGGGTGTTTGGCGGTCAGGTACTCGCCCAAGCCTTGCTGGCAGGGGCTTTGACCCTTGATGTGGACAAGCCTTGCCATTCGCTACACGGTTATTTTTTGCGGGGTGGCGATATACGCTACCCTGTCATCTATCAAGTCCGCCGTCTGCGTGATGGCAGAAGTCTGTCGGCGCGCGAAATCGTTGCGGTGCAAAACGTGCCCAATGGCGATGGCGTTGTCAATGAGCAGGTGATTTTTAGCATGATGGCGTCTTTTTCGCCGATGGAAGGCGGGCTAGATTACCAAGAAACCATGCCCACTTATCCTAGCCCCTATTTATTAAAGGACGAACAAACGCTCAAAAGCTCTTATATAGAGCAAGTGCCACCAGCGTATCAGGCACGTTTTATGAGACAGCGTCATGTACAAATCCGCCCCATCAGCCCACGCAGTCCCATCGCTCCTGAGCCCATGCCACCCAAGCAGGCGATTTGGCTTAGGGTAGCGGAGTTGGCAGGTCAGCCTGTTGCCATTCATCAAGCCTTGCTGGCTTTTGCATCGGATTATCATTTGGCGGGCACAGGACTGATGAGTCATGGGCTCACCTATGCCAGTCGTGGGCTGCAAGTGGCAAGCATTGACCACAGCATGCACTTTCATCGCCCTTTTGACATCAGTGATTGGCTGCTGTATGAAATGTGGAGCGACACCACCAGTCATGCCAAGGGGCTCAATCACGGTCAGTTTTGGCAAGATGGCAAGCTGGTTGCCACCACTGCCCAAGAAGGGCTGATGCGTTTGGTTGGACAAAAGTGCTAGTGGCTGCTTGGCGTTTTGTACTTACAAAATATAAAAAATTGGCAACTTATGCCACAGGCTGTTTTAGTATAATGGGCGTTCTTGATAAAAATATAAACATGGTTACAAAATGTCGCTAAAACTTCTGCCAAAAATGACTTTATTGTCGGCATTGGTGTTGGCTGTGAGTGCTTGCCAAGAACAAAAAAAACCCACCACGCCCACACTCAACGCCAAACAAATCGCCAAGCTCATTCCCAGCCGTGTCAAAAACCGCCAAAGCTGGGCGGCTGATATTGAGCGTGTGTTTGATGAGCTTAAACTCCACAAGGACAAAACCAACATCTGCACGGTGATTGCCATCATTGACCAAGAGTCCAATTTTCATGCCAACCCCAGCGTGCCAAATTTGGGCGAAACGTCTTTAAAAGAGATAGACAGTCGCTTGGAGAGCAAGTTGGGCAAGCCCTTGGCAGGCGTGTTTCGTGAAATGCTTGCCAGCAAACCCAGCAAGGACAACAGTTTTGCCAAACAAATCAAAGCGGTCAAAACCGAACAAGAGCTAGATGAGCTCTACCAAAAGATTTTTGATTATTTTACCAGCACTTATAAGGTGTCAGGCATTAACAGTTTGACCAAACTCACTGGCGAAGCCCTAGACGAACGGCTAAACCCCATCACCACACTGGGTTCTATGCAGGTGCACATCAACTACGCCAAAGCCCATCGCCGTGCCAACATGAACGACCGCACCTTACGTGCCGATTTGTATGGGCAGTATGGCGGGCTGTATTATGGCATTCATCGTTTGATGAAATATCATGCCGATTATGACAAGCCCTTGTATCGTTTTGCCGATTATAATTCGGGGATTTATTCTAGTCGTAATGCCGCTTTTCAGCAGCGTGTGGCGACTTTGACCGGCAAAAAACTTGCCATTGATGGTGATTTGCTCTTGTACAGTGGCGGCAGCGTGTCAGACCAAGTGGGACAAACCGAGCGGGCGTTAATTGGACTGCTTGCCACCACTGCCACGCCGATGAGCGACAAACAAATCCGCAGCGACTTAAAAAAAGAAAAAAAACAAAATTTTGAAAGCACGCAAACCTATCAAGAAGTCAATCGTTTGTTTGAAGCCAAACGCGGTAAAAAGCCCAGCTACGCCATCATGCCCCAAGTAACCATCTCAGGGCCCAAGCTCTCCCAAGACTATAACACCAACTGGTTTGCCACGCGGGTGGACAGACGTTATCAAACGTGCATGAGCACCGCCAAACAGCTAAAATTATAACCAAGCGACAAAACGACGATGACCATTATTTATCTACACGGGCTAGACAGCAGCCCCAATGCCAGCAAAGCTGTCATCACCAAACGCCATGCCGACACACTGGGCACACCAGTGTTTTGTCCTGACCTAAATTGCCCACCTGATGATGTGCTCAGCAAAGTGCTTGCTTTGATAAACACCAATGATGATGTGGTGCTGATAGGCTCATCTTTGGGTGGTTATTTTGCCAATCTTATCTCGGATTTGACAGGCACGCCAGCGGTTTTGCTTAACCCCAGCATTCGCCCCGATGTCAGCTTTCGGCGGTTTTTGAGTGATAATTTTGCCGATAAACCCTTAGCAAAAGAGACGGTGATTTATACCACCACAGGCGGTTGGCAGATACGTTTTGGCGATTTGGCGTGGTTTGAAACCCGCCCTTTGACTGTCCAAAATCCTGCTAAAATCCGTGTGCTGCTTAAAATGGGTGATGAGCTGTTAAACGCCCATGCCGCTTGCCAATTTTATCAAGACAAAGGAGCGTTTGTGCTCGCCCAAGATGGGGGCGACCATCAGATGAGCGATTATGATAAGCAGGTTAATATCATTTTTAATTGGATAGATAAATTAAAATCGCCCAATCATTAAATCATTTTTATCAAAAACAAACATTGCGTGCATAAATAGTAACTGATTTGGCGGGCAATGTTTTTTTTATGTTCATCATCAATAAATCAGCATAAATTCAATAAACAAATTTTCACTAAATGGCGAATTGACACAAAGCAATGTCCAGATATTTTTTAGATAAAAACTATTTTTATTTCAATAAGTTATTAAAAAATTATATTTTTTTATTTCATCTGTGTAAGATTTTTATAAAACAGACCGTCCTATAGAATAAATCAAGTTTGACCAATGTAATATTGGGTGCATTTTTGTTTACTTGATGAATGAATTTTATGTGGTTGCTCATTTGTTTTTGAGCTGACATGTGTTTTATTTTATGGGTAAGAAGGGTTTGTTTATGAATAAAGTATATCGCGTTATCTTTAATCGCAGTTTGGGTGTGTACCAATGCGTCAGTGAAATCGCCAAATCCGTTGGCAAAAGCAAATCCATCAAAACGTTGAGCTTGGCGGTCTCTGTGGCACTCAGCACACAGGCATTGGCACAAAATCAAAATTATACCAACGGCGATATAACCAATCTTTCAGAAGATGTCTATACCGCAGATGGCGACATCATCAGCCATCGCTCCATCGTCAATGGCAAAACTGTTGATGTCAAAAGCCGCACGCTCAGCGTTACTGACTTGGGTGTGTTAAAGGCACAGGCATTCAGAACGGGCAATGGCAGTCGCACCAACATTGAAAGTGGTGCTTCGCTGATTGCTGACAATGTGCGGATGGAAGACAACAGCTTGGTGTCGCTGACTGCCGCTTCGTTGGGCAGTCCAGCCGCTTCGTTGCAAGTTGGCGTCAACAGCAAAAACCCCAACAACACCAGCGTCATCAGTGCTGTGGCAAAATCGGTCGTCAGCGCCCAAGAAGCGTTTGTTGGTTTTAGAAACAACGGACAGTTAAGTTTGGATGGCGGTTCGGTACTGCAAGTGGCACAGCGTATCAACATCGGCAACCAAGCCGAAGGCAAAGTGGTGGCGACAGGGGCAGACACTGCCATCAAGGCAGACACTGCCACCATTCGCGTTGGTGATGGCAATAAGGGTGAATTGTTGCTACAAGACGGTGCCAATGCAGCGTTTAGCGAAGTGTCCGTCGGCGTGCTCAAACAAGAACAAGCCCAAACACAGCCAGCACTGCATGGGAGCGGCCAGCTCACACTGCAAGGCACAGGCACACAGCTAAGTGCCAGTAAAGTGCTGGAAGTTGGTTATGCAGGCACAGGCAAACTCAACGTACAAGACGGTGCTGTGCTGGACACACACAATCTGTACGCTGGTTATACCGCTACAGGGCAGGGTCAAATTGTCATCAAAGGCGAGCAATCAGCCCTACACACACAAAACGACGCCACCATCGCCAAAGAAGGCAACGCCACATTGAACATATCTCAGCAAGGCAAGGCAAACATCAATAACAATTTGTTTGTCGGTTTACAACAAGGCAGCATGGGCACTGTCAATCTGATGGGCGATAACGCAGCAGATGACGCAACCAAACTGACCGTTGGTGGCGGTTTGGACATTGGCGTGGCGGGCGAAGGCACATTGAACATCACCGACGGGGCAACCCTACAAGTGAACACCGAAGTCAGCTTGGGCAAAGTACTCGGTGGCGTGGGCAACATCACCGTGCGTCGTGGCAAACTTGACGTGAACAATACAGCAGGTGTGCGTTATGGCGATTTGCTGGTGGGCGACATTGCTGGTACGGGTCATTTGACCGCAACCGAAAATTCTACCATTCGCCTTGCCAAAGATTTGGTGCTGGGAAATCAAGAAAACGCAACAGGCATGGCATTGATAGACAACAGCCAAGCTGTCATTGGCGGCAATTTGTTTGTCGGCAAAAGGGGCTTTGGTGAGCTGACCTTACAAAACAATGCCAAAGTTACTGTGGGTGCCGACATCAATGGCGACGACCAAAGCGTTGTGTATATCGGTGGCAAAAGCAATCGCACCGACCAAAAAAGCACACTGACCATCAAAGACGCCAGCTTGCAAGCACGCAGCGTTACGGTGGGTCAAGACGGTGCAGCAGGATTGGTCTTGGGCAAGGGCGGCGTGCTCAAAACCTATTTGATTGAGCGTGGCAACCACCAAAACGCCAATGTAATCTTAGATGGTGCCACCATCACCACCCCCGAAGGATTGGTTGTCGCCACGTCGTATTTTAAGGATTTTACTGACAAACAACACATTGAGATTAAAGACGGCGGGGTTAATTTTTTAATTAACGCTGGCACCGCCCAACTTGCCACCACGGGTAAAATTACGGGCAATGGCACACTGACCAAAAGCGGTGCGGGCAAGCTCATTTTTGCAGGCGACACCAAGCATTGGAAAGGTGGCATTAACATTGAGCAAGGCCTTGTTACCATTGTAGGCAACTACACGATGGACAATGACGAGATGTTACAAATCGCCATCAACAAGCCAAACGATTATGGCAAGCTGGAAGTTCAGGGCAAAGCCGACATCGCTAAAGGCATCTTGGCCATCAAAACTGCTGACGCACTGTCTGGCATTAAAAGTGGCGAGTTTAAAGACGTCTTGGTGGCAAAGCAGCTGGTGGGGCAGTTTAAAGAAGTACAAAACAACAACCCGCTGATTGCTTTTCAGGCAAAATATGACAACAATAAGGTGCATTTAGCCATCAAACCACCAACCGAAATCATTCCAGGTCTTGAGCTTGTGCCTGCTCCCAAACCACCTGTAGAACAAGTGCCCAACAACCCACCTGTGGTTGATTTACCCATTGCAGAAATTGAAGTGGTGCCCAACAATCCACCTGTGGTTGAAAAACCAGAAGCACCAATACCCGAAAAACCCAAAACAGACAATGAAACAGCGCCCAACAACCCGCCAAAAGTACAGCAGCCAAAGCCGCCAGCACCCAAACCACCCGTAGAAAAAGTGCCCAACAATCCACCAACGGTTGATTTGCCCATTGCAGAAATTGAAGTGGTGCCCAACAATCCACCTGTGGTTGAAAAACCAGAAGCACCAATACCCGAAAAACCCAAAACAGACAATGAAACAGCGCCCAACAACCCGCCAAAAGTACAGCAGCCAAAGCCGCCAGCACCTAAACAACCAGACGTTGAGCCAGCACCACCTGTGGTTGAAAAACCCAACCTTGATTTGCCACAAGCAAAATTTGCCCCAGTGGCGGAGCACTTTGGCGATTATCGCTTGCTGGATTTGGCACACACGCTGGACAAGGCGTATATTGAAGCCTATACCGATTTATTTGTTGATGAAAAAAATCGCAAAAACAACGCACTTGGTCAGGCATTGCTCAAAGATGGCGACCATTTGGGCGGTAAGGGCTTAAGCAAAGAGCAAATCGCCCACAACTTAAATCAGGTCAATATGCAGTTGCAGCCCCTACTGATGGGTGCGGTCAATGAAACCTTGTTAAACAGCCATCAACAGCGGGTGGACAGCACCAAGTCGCACATTCAAAGCAAGGGCATTTGGGCGGTGGCAACCAACAGCGAGCATGACAAACAAGCACTGGCGGGCGGTCTGACAGGTTATAACCAAAAAGACAAAGGCATAACGCTGGGGGCAGCGACCACTGTGGGTACTGCCAATGTTGGTTTGGCACTGTCTTATAGCGACAGTGATGTCAAGGCAAACACGATCAATCATCGTGCCGACATTAAGACTGCAGGTGCAACCTTGTACGCCGCCAAATTATATGGCAATACTGTCGCTTATGGACACGCTGATGTGAGCAAAGCCAAGATTAAAGGCGAACGCCAGATTGACATTTTAAAAGCAGGCACAGCAAAATCCAACTACAACGCAAGCACTTATGGCGTGGGCTTTGGGGTGCGTCATCGCATTGGCACGGACAGTCGCCACATTGCCCCCTTTGCCCAAGTGGGCTATGCACAGGTTACATCGGACGCTTATCGTGAAACGGGCACAAATTACGCCCTAAACGTGGGCAAAGCCAAGCAACACAGCTTCTACCACCAAGCAGGGATGGCGTGGCAATACGCGCTTACGCCCAAGTTTGCTGTCTCGGGGGCGGTATCAGGTGTGTATAACAATGGCGATGACGGCAGCAAGACCACAGCTCACTTTGCCAGCACGCCATCGGCAAGTTTTGGCGTGGTGTCAAACACGCCCAGTCGCTACGCTGGACTTGGCAAGGTGGGTCTTACTTATCAGCCCACCGCCAATGCCAAACTGGGTATCAGCTACCAAGGTCAATGGCAACAAGGAGCAAATAACCAAGGCGTCAATATCGGTGCAAGTTTTGTGTTCTAAGCAATCTTGCCCACAAACCCCAAGGCTTAGGCTTTGGGGTTTTTGTTTGGGCGGGATTAAAATTTAGCGTGATTAATATCAGCCCAGATAAGCATATAGACTTGATATTTGCGACATTTAATGTTGTAAAACTAAGTAATTTTTTAAAATTATAAAAATAAAGTGCAAAATCTGCTTGCTTTTTTAAAAAGATGGCGTATAATTGCACTAAATTATTTTAGTTTAACAAAGGCACAGATGAAAGATACAATTTTGCTGGGTGAAATCGCCAATTTACAAGGTGGCACGCCCCAATTTCGCACCCATGAGAGCACAGAGCCATCCGCCCCTGTGTACTACTATTATACACAAAGCGAATTGGACATAGATTTTTGGCAGTCAGATGTGCCAAACGCCGCGCCCAAGCCAATTCGCACCATGGACAACATTACACAGCTGAACACAGGTGATGTGGTGTTTAGTTTGATTTCGGGCAAAGCGGCACAAGTGCAAGCGATACATCAAGGCTATTTGTACACCCAAAATTATCTCAAAATCACGCCCAAATTTGAGCTAAATGCCACTTATTTATTGTACCTGCTTAATGAAAACGCCGACATCGCTCGCCAGTTTAGTCTGGGGCTGCAAGGCTCGCAGGTGCTAAAATACACCGTCAAACAGTTAAAAGAGCTAAGACTCCCCACCTTGCCAAGCCTTGACATACAAGCACTGATTGGCAATATCTATTTGCAATCACAACGGCTGATTACACTAAAAAAACAAATCGCTGACAACCAACACCGCCTTATCTTGGCAAAACTTGCACAAGGAACAACTTTATGAAACAGTCAAATAACACGCCCAAATTACGTTTTGCCCAATTTGATGGGGATTGGGAGCAATATAAAGTTGGAGATTTCTTAACTGAAAGCCGAATTTCGGGTACAAATGGTTTAACTGCTAAAAAGCTCACAGTTAAACTTTGGGGTAAAGGTGTTGTTTGCAAGGAAGAAATTTATTCAGGTAGTCAAGCAACTAAATACTATATACGCAAATCAGGACAATTTATTTATGGTAAATTGGATTTTTTAAATCAGGCTTTTGGCATAATTCCAAATTCATTAGATGGCTATGAAAGCACACTAGATGCTCCTGCTTTTGATATTTCAAAGGATTTAAATGCTGATTTCTTTTTAAGATATGTTTTAAGAAAAGAATTTTATTTATATCAAGGAATGCAGGCAAATGGGTCAAGAAAAGCTAAACGTATTCATAGTGATACTTTTTTAGAAATGCCCATTATGATACCTTCAATCGCTGAACAAACCACCATCGGCAATTTTTTCCGTCAGATTGATAAATTCATTGCCTTACATCAAGGTCAATTAGATAAGGTTAAAACCCTAAAAAAAGGGTTGTTACAAAAAATGTTCCCTGCTCAGGGTGAAACCGTGCCACAAATTCGTTTTCCCCAATTTACTGACGCTTGGGAACAGTGTAAGTTGGGGGATTTGTTAGTTGAGAGAAACACACAAATTGAAGAAAGTGAAGAATATCCACTTATGTCATTTGTTCAAGGGGTTGGTGTTACACCAAAAAGCGAACGTTATGACCGAAGTTTTTTGGTAAAGGATAATACCAAAAAATACAAAATGACTTGTTTGGGGGATTTTATTTATAGTTCCAATAATCTAGAAACAGGGTCTATTGGCTTCAACAGAACAGGAAAAGCCGTTATTTCTCCTGTGTATAGCATTTTTCGTTCAAAAAAAGAGTTAGAAAGCCAGTTTATAGGAATTTTATCTACACGCAAAGACTTTATCTATAATATGGTACGCTTTCGCCAAGGTGTTGTTTATGGTCAATGGAAAATTCCAGAAAAAGATTTTTTAACAATTCAAATTTTTATGCCGAATGATGATGAGCAAAGAAAAATTATTCAGCTTTTCCGCCAAGTAGATGAGCTTATTACCCTTCATCAGCGTAAGTTAGCGCATTTAAAAACGCTTAAAAAGGCGTTGTTGCAACAGATGTTTGTGTAACTTTTCACTTATCAAACATTAACCATAAACAAAGGAAATATCATGAGTATTCAAACCAACACCCAAAGCGAGCTTGCTTTTGAAAAAGAATTGATTAATTACATTTGTTCAGGCACGCTGACCGCTCCCAACGAGCTTGACGCACTGATAAATCGTGGCGATGTGATAAAAACACGATTGTGGCAATATGAACCAACCATTAAAAGCACTGATGATTTGTGGGCAAATTTTAAGGAAATTTTGGAAAGATTAAACCAAAACACCCTAAACCACCCATTGAGCGTCAATGAATTTGCCCAAGTCAAAAAAATCATTCATGGGCTTGCTACGCCGTTTATGGCAGGTCAGTTTTTATATGGCACAAATGGCGTCTCACAAATAGAGATTGATTTAGACGATGGTCGGCACGTTTTTTTGACCGTCTTTGACCAAAACCAAATCGGTGCAGGCGATACTGTCTATCAAGTGGTCAATCAAATCCGCCGTCCTGCGACAATCATCGGCAATCAAGAACGTATTTTTGACACAACACTTTTGATTAACGGCTTGCCAATTATCCAAATTGAAGAGAAAAAAGACACTCGTGATGTCAATGAAGCTCTAAACCAAATGCACCAATATATCAAAGAACGTCAGTACGGGGATATTTTTTCTACTTTACAAATTTTGGTTGCCATCACACCAAACAACGTCAAATACATGGCAAATACCACCGCTGACCGATTTAATAAAAGTTTTGCCTTTAACTGGCAACGCAAAGATGATAATAAAATCGTGCGTGATTGGCGTGAGTTTGCTGACAATATGCTATCTATCCCGATGGCACACCAGATGGCGACCAGTTTTATGATTTTAGACGGCACAAAAAATAAACAGGCATTAAGGGTTATGCGTCCCTATCAAGTCTATGCCACCCAAAAAGTCATGCAGGCGTTAAAACGTGCTGATTTTAGCTTTGGACTGAACAAAATTGGCTATATTTGGCACACCACAGGCTCAGGCAAAACCATCACCAGTTTTAAAACAGCGTGGCTTGCCAGTCGCCACCCCAAAGTAGATAAAGTGGTGTTTTTGGTAGATAGAATCGCCTTGACCAACCAAACATTAGAAGATTATCAAGCCTATGACCCTGATAATACAGATGGTATTGGCACCATACAAGACACAGCCAACACCAGCGATTTACAGCGAAAACTGGGCAATAAAGAAGGTGGCATTATTGTAACATCAGTACAAAAATTGCATACATTGATAAAACGCCGTTCATTTACGCCACCTGATAAAAATATCGTTTTTATCGTAGATGAAGCCCACCGTTCCACAGGGGGGGAGAGCTTTGAAGCTATCCAAAAAGCCTTTAAACATTCCGCTTGGGTGGGCTATACAGGCACGCCGATGTTTGATGAGACCACCAAGGGCAAACGCACAGGCGATATTTTTGGAGAAATGCTACATGCTTATACCATTCGTGAAGCCATTGCTGATAAAAATGTCTTGGGTTTTAAAGTGGACTTTGCAACCACAATTAGCACAGAAGAGATGAAAAACAACTATCTGCCCAAGTTTTATCAAGATAAATATCCCAAATGGAGTGATGAGCAAATCAAAGACAAAATCGCCAAAATGAGCGATGAAGACATGGACGACAGTATCAGCCCCAGTTTTTATGACAATAATGTTGACCATGTTCGCTTGGTGGTGGCGGATATTTTTCATCATTGGAAAAATCGTTCTGTCTGGGACAACGCCACCCAAACAGCACGCTATAACGCCATTTTGACCACCCATGTAGGTGGTGGTAAGGCAAGCAGTCCCATGGCGATGATGTATTTTCATGAGTTTGTGCGTGTCAATCGTGAACGTGCCGAGCGTGGCGAGTTTACTCTAAATGTGGCAGTAACTTACAGCCTAAACAGCAACAACAGCGACAACATGGTTGAAAGCAATACAGGGCTACGTGAAGCCATAAACGCTTATAATGAAAAGTTTGGCACAAAATTTGGCTTGGACGATGTAACAGGCTATACCGAAGATGTGATAAGTCGCCTAAGCAAAAAAACAAGAGATGGCAAGTTTTTGGATATTGTGATTGTGATAGACCAACTTTTGACAGGTTTTAATGCCCCTGAGCTTAATACATTGTATGTGGACAGAACACTCAAAGAAGCAAGTCTTATCCAAGCCTATTCACGCACCAACCGTCTAAGTGAAGACAACCCCAAAACAAAACCATGGGGACGGATTGTCAATTATCGTTGGCCAACGCACAATGAAAATTTGATGAACGAAGCACTTGCCATTTATGCCAACAAAAACTCTGCCGAGCTGTCAGATGAAGAGCGTAAAACTAGCAACCAAAAAGACGGTATTTTGGCAGGGGAGTTTAGTCAAATCATTGCAGAAACTCGCCAAATCATTGAAAACATACGCCAAAGAACTGATGATTTTAACCACTTACCACCATCAGAGACCGAGCGTGAAAACATGATGGAAGCGTTACGCCGTTATAACGCTAATGTCGCCAAACTCATGCAATATGACGCCCAGCAAGATGACAGTGGTCAAAACATTGGTTTTAATTATGACAATCCTAACGCCTTAATTGAACATCTTGGCATGACTACTGACGAAGAAATTGCCCTAACAGTAACACTGGCTAATGAGTTAAAACAGCATTTTGCCAACAAAAACCAAGTCCCCATTTGGCAGATTGAACTTACCATGACACACATCAAAGACATCAAAGTGGATTATGATTATTTGACCATGTTGGTTAATCTACTGTTAGAACAGATTGCCAATGGCGATACAATAGGGGCAGAAAAAACCCAAGAAGACCTACAAAAATTTGCCGACACACTTGAAGACCGCACACTTGCCGAGCAAATAAGCACCACCACACAATCCATCTGCCAAGGCGAAATCAACCAAGATGAGCTAAGCACAACCATTAACAAAAATCATGATGGCAAATTTGATGGCTTGGCGGTCATCGCACAGGCACACACCAAAGCCACACACCGCTATTTTTTAGAGTTTCGTATCCAATGGGGGCTAACTGATGTGATTACCAATAATGATTTATTGGCATTATTTGCCAGACATCAATACGGCAAAGAAGATTTGAACGAATTAGGACAGCTTGACAAACTTTTGACCGAAGCGACAAGCGTTTATGGTGAATTTGCCCAAGACCCAAGCATTGCCAGCTTATCCAAAATCAAATACCGTAAAGCCTTGCGTGAAAAACTGTACGCTTTGGCTGATGATGTCGTAAAACATTCATAATAGGAAAGAACATGAAAAGCACAAGCAAAACAACAAACACCCCAAAACTGCGTTTCCCTGAATTTACAGGAGATTGGGAATGTCGGAAGTTGGGGGAAGTGGTGGAAAAGGTTAAATCTTACTCTTTGTCCCGCAATGTTGAAACGGAAGAATTTACAGGATTTAAATACATTCATTATGGCGACATTCATCGTGGTGTAGCCAACATTATTCATTCAGATGAAATTTTGCCAGACATTCAGACGGGAAATTTTGAATTATTAAAACACGGTGATTTGGTGCTTGCAGACGCTTCGGAAGATTATGAAGGTGTTGGGGCTTGTTGTGTCATTGATTGTTTTTCAAAAAATAATTTGGTTGCAGGACTTCACACCATTGCAATCAGACCAATTAAAACAGACCATCTGTTTTTATATTATTTACTAAACACACAAACATTTAAGCGATATGGCAGATTTGTAGGAACAGGCACAAAAGTTGTCGCAATTAGCCCAACCAATCTTTTAAAATTTAAAACCAATATCCCAACCAATCCAAGCGAACAAACCACCATCGGCAATTTTTTCCGTCAGATTGATAAATTCATTGCCTTACATCAAGGTCAATTAGATAAGGTTAAAACCCTAAAAAAAGGGTTGTTACAAAAAATGTTCCCTGCTCAGGGTGAAACCGTGCCACAAATTCGTTTTCCCCAATTTACTGACGCTTGGGAACAGTGTAAGTTGGGGGATTTGTTAGTTGAGAGAAACACACAAATTGAAGAAAGTGAAGAATATCCACTTATGTCATTTGTTCAAGGGGTTGGTGTTACACCAAAAAGCGAACGTTATGACCGAAGTTTTTTGGTAAAGGATAATACCAAAAAATACAAAATGACTTGTTTGGGGGATTTTATTTATAGTTCCAATAATCTAGAAACAGGGTCTATTGGCTTCAACAGAACAGGAAAAGCCGTTATTTCTCCTGTGTATAGCATTTTTCGTTCAAAAAAAGAGTTAGAAAGCCAGTTTATAGGAATTTTATCTACACGCAAAGACTTTATCTATAATATGGTACGCTTTCGCCAAGGTGTTGTTTATGGTCAATGGAAAATTCCAGAAAAAGATTTTTTAACAATTCAAATTTTTATGCCGAATGATGATGAGCAAAGAAAAATTATTCAGCTTTTCCGCCAAGTAGATGAGCTTATTACCCTTCATCAGCGTAAGTTAGCGCATTTAAAAACGCTTAAAAAGGCGTTGTTGCAACAGATGTTTGTGTGATTTTTAACTTTTAACCATGACTTTTTAGCAATTTTTTAACAATCGGAGTTTTTTATGAGTAAAATTCAAGACACCACCGCCAAACTATGGGCAATGGCAAATGAGTTGCGTGGCACGATGGACGCATCGGAATATAAAGATTATATTTTAGCGTTTATGTTTTATCGCTACCTATCTAAGCACCAAGAGCAATATTTGCTAGATAATGACATCATCACTGTTGCAGAAGGTCAAAGCATAAATGACGCTTATCATGCCGAAGCGACAGGCGATGAGCTAAACGATTATTTAGAAGAAATCGCCAAATCATTGGGCTATGCCATCGCCCCACAAGATACTTGGGATAGCCTTGTCAATCGTATTCATAACGCCGAAGTTGTGCCAAGCGATTATCAAGATTTATTTGATAATTTTAATAAAAATGCGTCCATCAATGCCAGTGCCGAAGCGGATTTTCGTGGCGTGTTTAACGACATCAATTTGGGCAATTCACGCCTTGGAGCAAGCACCAATGAGCGAGCCAAATCATTGGGTGGTATCGTCAAACTGGTGGATAGCATTGATTATAAAGATGATAACGGCAAAGATATTTTGGGTGAGATTTATGAATATTTGATTGGACAATTTGCCGCATCAGCAGGCAAAAAAGGTGGTGAATTTTATACCCCCCATCAAGTCTCTAAGGTTTTGGCAAAGTTGGTTACGGTCAATACCGATAAAAAAACCGATGAATTTTTTATGATTTATGACCCTACTATGGGTTCAGGGTCGCTACTTTTGACCGTTGGTAATGAGCTAACAAACAACCAAGCCATCAAATATTATGGGCAAGAGTTGAACACCACCACATATAACCTAGCCCGCATGAACCTGATGATGCATGGTGTTTCCTACCAAAACATGACCCTACGCAATGCCGATACCCTAGACAGCGATTGGCCTGATGGCGTGGACATAGATGGTGTGGACAAGCCTTTATGTAGCTTTGATGCAGTGGTTGCCAATCCGCCCTATTCTGCCAACTGGGACAATCACGAACGCAAGTTAAAAGACCCACGCTTTTCACCATTTGGGGCATTAGCACCTGCTTCTAAGGCAGATTACGCATTTATTTTGCATAGCTTATACCATCTAAGCGATAATGGCACCATGGCGATTGTGTTACCACATGGTGTGTTATTTCGTGGTGCTGCCGAAGGCAAAATCCGCAAAGCTATCATCGGCGATGATAAAGTAACAGCCCAAGGTAACTATCTTGATGCGGTGATTGGTTTGCCTGCTAACTTGTTCTATGGTACGAGCATTCCCACCACAATTTTGGTATTTAAGAAAAATCGCAAAACTCGTGATGTGTTGTTTATTGATGCGTCAGGTGAGTTTGAAAAAGGAAAAAATCAAAACCGCCTAACTGACGAACACGTCACCAAGATTGTTGAGACCTACAAAAACCGTCAAAATGTGGATAAATATGCATATGTCGCCAGCCATGAAGAAATCATTGCTAATGACTACAATTTAAACATTCCACGTTATGTAGATACCTTTGAAGAAGAAGCACCAATTGACTTAGATGAAATCAATGCCCTAATCGCCAAAGATAAAGCTGAAATTGCCCAGTTAGAAACTGAAATTGCCAAGCAGTTAAAGCTGTTGGGCGTGCAGATGTAAAATAACCACCAAAACTACCAAAAAGCAATGCTCACCATGGGCATTGCTTTTTATTTTTTTTTATAAAAAATAAACCATAAATAATTCAATAAGATAGATTTAGAAGACTGACGCTTGGGAACAGTGTAAGTTGGGGGATTTATTAAAAAAGCAAACAAAGGGAAAGGCACAATTTGAAAAATTATCCATTGGTAATGTAGAGTATTTAGACACTTCAAGATTAAATGGCGAAAAAATATTTTTATCTGATGGCACAAAAGATGTTGATATTGATGATATTTTAATTATATGGGACGGCTCTAATGCTGGAAAAGTTTATATTGGTTTTACAGGAGTACTAGGCTCTACTTTAAAAGCTTACACTGTAAAAAGTGAAATATCTTCACAGTTTGTTTATCAATATTTGTCTGCCAGTGAAGATGATATTTTTAGAAAATACAGAACGCCAAATATTCCCCATGTTGTTAAAAACTTTACAGATATTTTTTATGTTCCAATCCCAACCCTAGCCGAACAAACCACCATCGGTCATTTTTTCCGCCAAGTAGATGGGCTCATTACCCTTCATCAGCGTAAGTTAGTCCATCATTTTATTTTTCCTAGACAAACTAAAAAGTTGGGTCAAAATAAATCGTTCATTATGAACAACTTAAGTTTTTAATTTTTTAAAGGAAAATCCATGAACAACCCTACCTACCAACCCACCCAAAGCCCAGATAATGAGCTGTTTTATCGCTATTATGAACGCTGGATACACATCTACAAAGAAGGGGCGGTGCGTAAAGTTACCCTAGCCAAATACCACATGACACTGACTTGGGTCAAAAAGCTCGCCCCCACATTGACATTGGCTCAAATGAGTCGTATCAATTACCAAAAATTGCTCAACGACTACGCCATCACCCACGAACGCCAAACCACGATGGATTTTCATCATCAGCTTAAAGGGGCGATTTTGGACGCTGTGGACGAAGGCTTAATCGCCAAAGACCCCACCCGAAAAGCCATCATCAAAGGCAAAACCCCACGCCAAAAACGCCACAAATATCTTAATCAATTTGAGCTACACAGGTTGATTAGCCAGCTGGATTTGACACCGCCCATTAGCTGGGATTGGTTTATTTTATTGGTTGCCAAAACGGGCTTACGTTTTTCAGAAGCCCTAGCGTTAACGCCAGAAGATTTTGATTTTTCAAGGCAACTGCTGTCCATCAATAAAACATGGAACTATAAAGAAAATGGTGGATTTTTACCCACCAAAAATCAGTCGTCCGTGCGTAAGGTGCAACTAGACTGGCAGAGCATTATTCAGTTTGCTGAGCTGACCAAAGATTTGCCAAAAAATGAGCCGATTTTTATCAAAAGCAAGGTTTTTAATTCCACTGTCAATGACGTGCTGCTTCGCCATTGCCACAATGCTGGCTTGCCTGCCATTTCCATTCATGGGCTAAGACATACGCACGCATCTTTATTGCTGTTTGCAGGTGTCTCCATTGCCAGCGTGGCAAGACGGTTGGGGCATGCCAGTATGACCACCACCCAAAAAACCTACCTGCACATCATTCAAGAACTTGAAAACAAAGACATTGATTTGGTCATGCGTTCTATTTCTAGTTTGCACTAATCAATGGCTGTTGTGGGGCGTGTTTTGACTGTTTAAATGCGGATAACACCCCGCAACTTTTATAAATATACCAAAAGAAACACAAAATTAGCGTGCTTTTTGTTCGTGGTGAGCCTTGTTGAACCATAACGAAAAGCGAAAACCCAAGGGTAAGTTTGAAGGTGAACGGCTTTTTGTGGTGCTTTATAAGTTCGTTTAATATATTTCTCTTAGCATCGCAAGTTCATTTTGCAATAGTTATTTGCGATACACCACAGTTGCGGTAAAATACAAACTTTTATTATCTGTTTAGCCAACATGACCTACACCAGCCAAAACCTAGAAGTCCTAGAAGGACTAGAACCTGTCCGCCGTCGCCCTGGAATGTACACCGACACCACCCGCCCCAACCATCTGGCATCAGAAGTGATAGACAACTCGGTGGACGAAGCTTTGGCAGGGCACGCCAAACACATCGTCGTTACCTTGCATGATGATGGTTCTTTGAGCGTGCTAGACGATGGACGCGGTATGCCCACCGACATTCACCCTGAATTTGGGCAGTCGGGTGTGGAGCTGATTTTAACCCGTCTGCACGCTGGCGGTAAATTTAGCACCGACAACTACGCCATCAGTGGCGGTTTGCACGGCGTGGGTATCAGCGTGGTCAATGCCTTGTCCAAGCGGGTGGAAGTGGTCGTGTGGCGTGATGGCAGTCAATTTGACATGACCTTTGAGCAGGGCGTACCGACCACGCCCCTTGTCCAAACCCCAAGCCCCAATAAGAAAAAACGTGGCACACGCGTGCAGTTTTGGGCAGATGGCAAATATTTTGACAACCTCAAATTTGCCATCAAAGCCCTAAAACACAGCCTAAAAGCCAAAGCGGTGCTGTCAGCAGGGCTAAAAATTGACTTTATCAGTGAGATTGAGCCGTCCGACAGCCAAAGCTGGCAATATGCCGATGGCTTGGTGCAGTATTTATCCGATGAGCTGGGTGATATGGCGGTTGTGCCCGACGTGCCGTTTTATTTTAGTGCCGAGCCACAGATAGGCGAGCGGGGCACAGCGAGCTTTGCCATTGCGTGGCTGCCTGACGCTGGTACGCCCATCACCGAAAGTTATGTCAATTTGATTCCCACCGCCCAAGGGGGCACGCACGTCAATGGACTGCGTACGGGCATTACCGATGCCTTGCGTGAGTTTTGCGAAATTCATAACTTACTGCCCCGCAGTGTCCGCCTGACCGCCGATGACGTGTGGGACGGTGTGTGCTTTGTATTGTCTGTCAAATTTGTCGAGCCACAATTTAGCGGACAAACCAAAGAGCGTCTGTCCAGCCGAGAAGCCGCCCCCTTGGTGCAGTCGCTTGCCAAAGACGCATTTAGCCTGTGGCTCAACGCCCACCCAGACACCGCCAAAACCATCGCCGAGCTTGCCATCACCAAGGCGGGCAAACGCCTAAAATCCGCCCAAAAAGTCGCCCGCAAAAAAATCACCCAAGGGCCTGCCCTGCCAGGTAAACTCGCCGATTGTAAAGGCGAGCTAAAAGACGGAGCGGAATTGTTTTTGGTGGAAGGCGACAGTGCAGGCGGCTCTGCCAAACAAGCCCGCGACCGCCATTTTCAGGCGATTTTGCCGCTGCGTGGCAAAATTTTAAACACTTGGGAAGTCTCACCCGACACCGTGCTGTCCAGCCAAGAAATTCACGACATTGCCATCGCCATTGGCGTGGACCCAGCTTCTGATGATTTGTCCGAGCTTCGCTACGAAAAAATTTGCATTTTGGCGGACGCGGACAGCGATGGGCTGCACATTGCCACGCTTATTTGTGCGTTGTTTGTCAAGCATTTTAGTGCTTTGGTGGAAGCGGGGCATTTGTTCGTTGCCATGCCGCCCTTGTATCGCATTGACATTGGCAAAGACGTGCATTATGCCCTTGATGATGATGAGCTAAGTACCATCTTAAAAAAGCACAAAAACAAAGCCAAGCCACAAATCACCCGCTTTAAGGGCTTGGGCGAGATGGACGCCGAACAACTGCGTGAAACCACCATGAATCCTGACACCCGCCGTCTGGTGCAGCTGGATTTGGACGATTTGCACGCCACCACCAGCGTGATGGACATGTTGCTTGCCAAGAAACGTGCGTCCGACAGAAAAGCATGGCTAGAAGATAAGGGCGATTTGGCGGATATTGCTGTTTGATATGAGCGGTCAAATTAGATTGTCATGATAAATCGGTGATGGTTGGTCTAATTGGTGTTAAATTGGTTTTAGATTGGGTTTGCCAAGTTTGTCATAAATTGCGTCAAACATCCTTAAAAACATCGGCGTGTTTTGGGGTTTTGTTTGGGTTTTATTGTTTTTGAGATTGCTGGGGCTGGCAATATTTGGCTGACAAAATTTTTTACTAAAATTATCTCCAGCCTGTACCAATTTTATTAAAGGCGTGATTTTGGTAAACCAAATAAAAAACCACTACAAACAAAGCTCAATTGACGGCACAAACCCGCCAAATAATTTTGTACATTTGTCCCAAAAATCCCCTATAATAAGCCAATTTGACCAACCATCTGTACACAGACTTGGTTGATGAGCGTAGGGCTGACCAATTTATGAGCAATTCCCATTATCACAACATCGCCTTAACCACCGATACGCTTGGGAGCAATGTGCCACGTCGGCATGGCAACATCAGTCAAAAGCTGGCAAGCTGGTTTTATCGGCGTTGTGGCTGGAAAACCATCGGACAAATCCCCAACATCAGCCAAGCGGTGCTCATCGCGGTGCCGCATACGTCCAATATTGATGGGCTCTACGCCATTCCGATGGTGTTGGGGCTGGATTTGGACGTGCGTATCATGGGCAAAAAAGAGCTGTTTTTTGTGCCTGTACTGTCGCAGTTTTTGCGTTGGGCAGGCGTGATGCCCATTGACAGGGACAAAAAAGGCTCGGTACTACAAGCCAATATTGACCGCTTTAAGACGGGCAAACCGCTGTTTTTGGCGCTTGCCCCAGAAGGCACGCGTGGCTATACAGATGGCTGGCGGACGGGTTTTTATTATTTGGCGGTGGGGGCAGGCGTGCCGATTATTCCTGTGGCGATGGACTATGCCAGCCGTGAAATCCGCTTTATGACGCCGTTTTATCCTACGGGCGATATTGAGACGGATTTGCCAAAGATTTATCGGTATTATCGGGGCGTTGTGCCGAAGTATCCTGAATGTTTGTCCAAGCCGTTGCAAGAATTGTAACCCACCAAAACGGCGTCATGCTTGATGTCTAAGTGGCAATAAAGAATACACAAAAAAATCCCCAAATCAGGGGAGATTTGGGGTGTAAACTGGAACTACCAGTTAAAAATGGCGCAGCGGACGGGGCTCGAACCCGCGACCCCCGGCGTGACAGGCCGGTATTCTAACCAACTGAACTACCGCTGCTGGGTTGGTGGGTGGTAACGGGTTCGAACCGCTGACCCTCTGCTTGTAAGGCAGATGCTCTACCAACTGAGCTAACCACCCAATAAACAAGATATCATATGTTTGTTTATCTTGTTTGTTGTGCTGCGTATTATAGCTATTTTTGGGGAGATGTCAAAGGGTTTTTGTTAAAAAATTTACTTTTTTATAAAAATTTTATCATTTTGTATGATTTTTAATCAAATTTTTAAAATTTTATGGAGTATTTTAAGTAAGGACAACAGCAAAAAGCGACCAAACAATGTCTTGCCACTGACGAGTTTTAGTTGGTATGATAGGCATTTTTGTGGCTGATTGTAGATTATGACCGATTTTAATGACACGCGTTCCATTGCTGAGTTTACCGAAACTGCTTATTTAAATTATGCCATGTATGTCATCATGGATAGGGCGTTGCCACACATCGCCGACGGGCTAAAACCTGTGCAGCGGCGCATCATTTATGCCATGAGCGAGCTGGGCTTGCGCCATAGTGCCAAACCCAAAAAGTCAGCGCGCACCGTGGGCGATGTTTTGGGCAAATACCACCCGCATGGCGACACGGCGTGTTATGAAGCGATGGTGCTGATGGCGCAGCCCTTTAGTTATCGTTATCCGCTGATTGTGGGGCAAGGCAACTGGGGCAGCAGCGATGACCCCAAGTCCTTTGCTGCCATGCGTTATACCGAAGCCAAAATGAGCGGCTATGCCAACACTTTGCTTGCTGAGCTTGAGCAAGACACGGTAGATTTTGTGCCAAATTTTGACGGTTCGCTGACTGAGCCTGCCATACTGCCTGCACGTTTGCCCAATATTTTGCTCAATGGCACCACAGGCATTGCGGTGGGCATGGCAACTGACATACCGCCCCACAATCTGACCGAAGTGGTCAAAGGTTGTATCAAGCTGCTAAAAAACCCCGACATCAGTATCAAAGAGCTGACCAAAACCATCGTCGCACCTGATTTGCCGACGGCGGCAGAGATTATCACGCCCAGAGCGGATTTGCTTAAAATGTACGAAACGGGCAAAGGCAGCTACAAAATGCGCGCCACTTATCATTTAGATAAGCAAGAAAAAAACACAGTGGTGATTGACGCACTGCCCTATCAGGTGTCGGGCAACAAAATCATTGAACAAATCGCCAAGCTGATGGCGGACAAGAAGCTGCCTTGGGTGGTGGACGTCAATGACGAATCTGACCACCAAAACACTTGTCGCATTGTCATTGAACTAAAAAAAGGCAAACTGGACATAAACAAAATCATGAGCCATCTATTTGCCAGTACTGACCTTGAGACTTCCTATCGGGTCAATATGAACATGATAGGACCCAATGGCAAGCCCAAAGTCAAAAACCTAAAAGAGATTTTGCTGGAGTGGCTAAGCTGTCGGCGCACTGTGATAACCAGACGCTTGGGACATCGTCTTGAGCGCATTGACAGGCGTTTGCACATTTTGGCAGGATTGCTCATCGCTTATTTGCATATTGACGAAGTGATTGCCATCATTCGCAGCGAAGACAAGCCAAAAGCAATACTGATGGCGGGGTTTGGGCTTACCGATGTGCAAGCGGACGCTATTTTGGACATCAAACTGCGCCAGCTTGCCAAATTAGAAGAAATTGAGCTAAGTGCCGAGCGCGACAAATTAGAAAGTGAACGCGTCATCATCGCTGAGCAACTTGCCAACCCTGAGTGCTTGACCGCGTTGATGACAGATGAGCTCACTGCCGACATGAAAACGCACGGTGATAAGCGCCAATCGCCAGTGGTGGAGCGCGATGAAGCGCTGGCACTAAAAATGACTGAGCTGACCCCCAGCGAAGCGGTTACGGCGGTGTTGTCGCAAGCGGGTTGGATACGCATGGCAAAGGGACATGAGATTGACGCACAGGCTCTAAGCTATCGGGCGGGTGATGGCTATCACGCCCACGCCCAAGGCAAATCCAATGAACGCTTGATATTGCTTGATGGCGCAGGGCGCAGCTATGGGCTAGACACGCACATCTTGCCATCGGCGCGTGGGCAGGGCGACCCCATCACCAGTTTGCTAGCGTTGCCTGTGGGAGTGAAAATAAGCCAGCTGTTGTTTTTGGACAAGTCGGTGAGCACTGGTGTGGTGCTGGCAAGCTCGGCAGGGTTTGGCTTTGTTAATGAGCTTGCCAATTTGGACACCACTCAAAAATCGGGCAAAGTCATCATCAACCTAAGTGGCGGACAGCTGTTGCCAATCAGTGTGCTGCGTCCAACGGACACTTTGGTGGCGGTGGCGACCAACCACGGGTATTTGTTGATTTTTGGGGTTGATGAGTTGCCCACTTTAAACAAGGGTAAGGGCAACAAACTTATCCAACTCAAAGACGATGAAAGCGTGGCGGCGGTGCTGCCCATGAGCGCTGCGGACGATTTGCTTGTTCATACCGCCAAACGCACGCTTACCTTAAAGGCGGGCGATGTTGCCAGCTATCAAGGCAAGCGCGCTGGTCGTGGTGGTCGTTTGCCCAAGGGCTTTTGGGCGGTGGCAGCGCTAAGTGTCAAGCCAGCAGACCGTTAAAACAAAGTCGTTATCATGCCAAGGAGCAGTATGAAAAAAATTTATCTGATTCGCCATGCCCAAAGCCAAAGCAATGCAGGTCTTATCATTAACGAAAACCACCAAATTGCTTTGACGCAGTTGGGGTACACCCAAGCCAAAGACTTAAGCAACTGGCTGTTTGAGCACATCAATGAGCCTGTCAATGATGTGCTGGTGTCCACTTATCTGCGCACCCAACAAACCGCCGCACCTTATTTGGCAAAACACGGCGTAGAACCTGTGGTGATAGAAGGGCTGCGCGAGTTTAATTATCTGGATTTTGAGCACATCAAGGATTTGTCTTTTGACCAAGTGGTGGAGATGGCGGAGACCTTTTGGCGCACAGCAGACATTTGCCATCAAGACAGCCAGCGCACCGACAATTTTGCCCATTTTGTGGGGCGAGTGCAACAGGTGCGCGCTTATTTTGATGAGCTGCCCAATGGCACCTATGTGGTGTTTACGCATGGCATGTGGATTGGTATGCTGCTTTGGCAGATTTTGCACGCTGACAGTGAGCGCGTTTTTGACATGCGCCGTTTTCGTGAGTTTGAATTGGCAATCCGTCCCAAAAACTGCGAAGTCTATCAGCTGCTTTTGCCCAGCAATACCATCAATAAAGTCCACACCAGAGCATCGGACGAATAAAAGCCAACAAGAAAAGCCCCATTTACCAACTAAACGTAAATGGGTCGGAGAAAAGGCAAAAGGTGTTTTGTCAGTAGGGATTTACCACGACGTTTTGGTCGGTGTTGATAATCACTTCTGATGGGCGGTCAACCACAAAGCGCACTTCGTTGTTTGGGTGCTGTTGGTGTCTTAGGTAATTGTCATAAGCAGCGCTACAGCCCACGCAGCGCTCCAGTGCCTGCCAAGGCTCTTCAACCAGCACTCTGGCGGAGCTTTCTACGCTGTCTGACGCCATTGAAAAGGGCAATCCCACCAAATGAATGGCAGTGCCTGCAATCGCCCCAGCCACTTGTAAAGGTTTGGCAATCAAAATGTCCATTGCGGCGCTGCTATAAGTGGGGCCAAAGTCCTTTTCGTCAATCTCAATGGCAGCGTGAGCATTGACAGTCAGCGCCATGGCGCTCATTATTGCAAGCAAAGTGTGTCTTGGTTTCATAAGCCGTCCTTATGTTGGGTAAGTTGCCCAAAATATCTGCTTATATTAAAGCAACTTCCTTGTTAATTGGCAAGCCAAATTGTCGGCAAACTGCTTGGGCGGTAAGTTTTTCCGATAAGGGGAAGGGCTCAGGGGCTGTTTGTGAGTGGTTGGCAGTGGGGACAATAAACGCTGGCGCGACCGCCGATTTTGATGTTTTGTAGTGGCTCTTGGCAATTGACACACGGCTTGTCTGTTCGCCCATAAGCCAGTAGGGTTTGCTGAAAGTAACCTGTTTTTCCTGCCCCTACAGTAAAATCTTTGAGCGTTGAACCGCCTTGTTTTATGGAGCAAGCAAGTATCATTTTGATATTTTCTACCAGCATGGCAAGTTTGTCTTGGCTGAGTGTGCCAGCAGGCGCGGCGGGGTGAATGCCTGTTAAAAAAAGGCTTTCTACGGCATAGATGTTGCCCACACCCACCACCACCGATTGTTCCATGATGAGTGTTTTGATGGGTTTTTGGGTTTTTTGGGCAAATTTGCTCAAATGGTGTATGTCAAACTCGTCTGACAGCGGTTCAACGCCCAGCTTGTCCAAATATCGCTGACCATCTTTTGTCCACATCACCATGCCAAAGCGTCTAGGGTCATGATAATGCAAACGCACATCACCAAAGCCAAAAATCACATGGTCATGTTTGCGTGGGGCAAGGTGTGCGTGTTGCTGTAAGCTGCCCGACATACCCAAATGGATAAGTAAGTCCAGCGTTTGACCGTCTTTATCAAAGGATAAAATCAGATATTTGGCACGGCGGACAGCGTGGACAAATCTTGCCCCCACCAGTTCATCTAAATCATCAGGTATGGGCTCACGCAAACGGCAACCTGAGACATAAACATCATTGATGGTTTTGCCAATCAGGGGCTTTAGGCTCAGCTTTGTGGTTTCAACTTCGGGCAGTTCGGGCATGATAACTCTTATGATGTCAAGCAACACTCAAGGGCGCTGCCATAGCAGGATACTTGGTTGTCTTGTTTGGCTAAAGTGGCTGGTGCGTTTGGTTGATGAAACGAGCGCGCCGCCAATCCAGCTAGGCACACATGGCAAATTATCAGTGTTGGCGGCTAAGTTGCCTGCTGGCGCTAAAGGGTTATATGCTTGACCAAAGCGACTGCGTTTCTTTTGTATAGCCACTAAAAACAACCGCAACCGACGTTTGCACGCTGTTGGCGTTTTGTTGGTGCGGTGCTGGCGCTTGCAAGGGGCACAAACACAACCAAGCGCTTAATGCTCACAACAACCTGCTTGCATTCATCAACCATGATGGTCGCACCATCATAACCGATTTATTGGGTGCAAACAATGTTTTTGTTTAGCCGTTGATGCGCCGCGCCGACAAAACGCTGGGCTGCTGCTCAATTTTGCTAAGCAGGCGTGATAAATGGGCAATGCCTGCCACTTCCACAAAAAACTTCATGCGAGATATGGTGCTGTCATTAAAGACGGTTTCGGCGCGTTGAATATTGACTTTTTCTTTGTCAATGATGTTGACCAAGTCGCGCAGCAGTCCATTGGTGGGCGTGGCTTCTACGCTGATGGCAACAGGCTGATAACGCCCAAAATGCTCCTGCCAGCTGGCATCTACTTTGCGCTCTGGCTCTTTTTGGGCAAGACGGATAAACTCGGCGCAGTCTTGGTTGTGGATACTCACGCCATTGGACAAAGTGATAAAGCCCGCGATGGCTTCGCCGTGCACGGGGTTGCAGCATTTGGCAAGATGGATGGCGACATTGTCTAGCCCATCAAGGTCAATTTTATATTTGTTGGGGCGTGTTGGGGTTTTGACTTCAATGGCGGCTTGGTTGGCAGGCGGGGCGTTCAGTCCTAGCTGGTCGGCAATTTTGCTCATCAGCTGGCTGACCCCCACTTCACCCATGACCATCGCCAAATAGAGTTCTTCTTCGTTTTTTTGGTGAAAGGCTTGGCACAAAGCGTCCATATTGACTTGACCAAGCGATAAGGACAAGCGTTCCAGCTCGCGCAGTAGGGTGTTTTTGCCCGTTTCTATGTTTTTGTCGCGGTCTTGTTTGTTGAACCACTGGCGCAGTTTGGATTTGGCGCGCGCGGTGTTGATGTAGCCCAGCGATGACACCAACCAATCACGGTTGGGCTCGCGACTGGCTTTGGTGCTAATTTCTATTTGGTCGCCTGTTTTGGGCTGATGGGTCAGTGGCACATAGCGTCCATTGACTTTTGCGCCTTGGGCTCTGTTGCCAACGTGGGTGTGCACATAATAGGCAAAATCCAGCACCGTTGCGCCTTTGGGCAGCTCCACAATGTCGCCATCACGACTGAACACATAAATGCGTTCTAAATTTTCTACTTCAATTTCGTCATCGTCATCGTTTTTGTCGTTGGAGAGCAACTGTCTTAGTGAGCTGATTTTGGCGGTCAGATAGTCGTCTTGTTTGCCTTTTAGACCTTCTTTGTAATTGACGTGCGCCGCTTTGCCCAGCTCGGCTTCAAAGTGCATGTCAAAGGTGCGGATTTGGATTTCTAGGGTGCGGTTTTCGGCGATGACCACCGTATGCAGCGATTTGTAGCCATTGGGCTTGGGGTTGGTGATGTAGTCGTCAAACTGCTCGGGGACATGTCGCCACAGGCTGTGTACCACGCCCAAAGTGTGGTAGCATTCGGCGTTGGTGTTGACCAACACGCGCAGCGCTCTGATGTCATAAAGCTGGTCAAAAGACAAGTTTTTCTTTTTCATTTTGCGCCAAATAGAATAGATGTGTTTGACGCGTCCAGAGACTTCGGCGCTGATGCCTGTTTTTTGTAATTCGTTTTTTAAGATGGTTTGTACGGTGTTGATGTAGAGTTCACGTTCGCTGCGTTTTTCGGCGAGCAAGCTGGCGATTTTTTTGTATTCATCGGGCGCAAGATAGCGAAACGCCAAGTCTTCTAGCTCCCATTTGAGTTGGGCGATGGACAAACGGTGCGCCAGTGGGGCGTAGATGGTCATCACTTCGCGTGCCACGCGTTTTTGGCGGTCGGGGGCGGCAAAGGACAGCTCGCGCATGGCAAAGGTGCGTTCAGCCAGTTTAATCAAGACCGCGCGCACGTCGTTGGTGGTGCTGATGAGCATGCTATAAATGGTAGAAAGCTGGTCGCGCTGGTTGTTTTCAAAATAATCTTCTAGGCGTTTATTGCCTTCTATGGCTTCGGACAATCGCCCCATGGCAAGGGTGTCGGCGACCAACTGAGCGATGTCATCACCAAAGTTTTTGGCAATCACGTCCATGCTGACGAGCTCACGGCGTGCAATGCGGTAAAGCATGGCAGCAACGAGCGCGTTTTCGTCTTGGAACAAATACGCCAAAATGTCCGCCATGCCAATGCCTGTAACGTACGCACCAGAGCGGGTAACGTGTTTTTTGGTGGACTGGACTTTGACAAAATGACACGCCTTTGTCAGTAGGGGCAGCTCGTCTTTGCCAATGCGCTGGGCGACGCTTTTGAGCCATGTATCAATGTCAATGTCGTCTTCGCTGAGTGTGGCAGGGATTTGGGCGGTGTCGGAATGGTCGTGGGTGCTGATGAGTTTGTGTTCGGCAAGTTGGGTCTTAAAATCGGGGTGGAGCTGTTCGGCAACCAGACTTGCAGCAAGGCTGGCGCTGTCGGTCGCAGGCTTGTCGCCACTTAGCAAAGGCAAGCTGTCTCGGATTTGTACCACGATGTGTCCTTAGGGTTGGCTTGTTTATGGTATTATGGCATTTTTGTTGGTTGTTTTAAAGCCAAAACGCCAAAAAAGCGCATGAGTAAACAATCCATCATGACAGACAGAAAAAACAGCGCCATACGGTAGAAACGGTGGTGTGTGGCGCTAGGTTGGGTCAGTTTGGGCTTAAAAATCGGTCAGCGCTTGGGGTCAATAGGATTGCCTGTTAGGTTGACACTGTCTTTGTCCAAGTTGGTGAGCTGGGTCAGCGGCGTGATGTCGCTGATGTTGTTGCTAGCCAGATTTACCTTTCTGAGTTGTTTTAAGTTGGCAAGCGGCGCAATATCACTGATGTCGGTTGCTTTTAAGAGCAATGTTGTCAGTTTGGTCAGATTGGTCAGTGGTGTGATGTCTCCGATGTTGTTGCAGTAATCCAAGTCCAATTCTTCAAGCCGCGTCAGCTTTGCCAAAGGTCGTATGTCATCAAAGGGATTGTTTTCCATGGTGAGAGTTTTGAGTCGTTTTAGTTTTGCCAGTGGCGTGATGTCGCTGATATTGTTGTTTTTTATGTGCAGCTTTTCAAGCTGTAGCAAGTTTTCTAGTGGTTGTATGGTGTCAACTATGTTGTCGCTTAGACTGAGATTTTTAAGCTGCTTCAGATTGGTCAGCGGCGTGATGTCGCTGATGTTGTTGTATCTTAAAAACAGTGTTTCTAGTTGCGTCAGCCCTGTTAGTGGCGTGATGTCGCTGATGTGGTTGTTGTCCAAATCAAGGCGTGTAATCTGTGTTAGCACCCTCAGTGGTTCGATGTTATCAATGTTATTGTCATCTAAGCTGAGTGTGTTAAGTTGTGTTAAATTGGTCAGCGGCGTGATGTCGCTGATGTGGTTGTTGTCCAAATTAAGGTGTGTAATCTGTGTTAGCACCCTCAGTGGTTCGATGTTATCAATGTTATTGTCATCTAAGCTGAGTGTGTTAAGTTGTGTTAAATTGGTCAGCGGTGTGATGTCGCTGATATTATTTTCTTTTAGGTGCAACTCTTTAAGCCACACCAACCTTGTTAGTGGCTCAATACTGTTAACGGTGTTGCCATCTAGGTCAAGAGCTTTAAGAGAAGTTAAATTTGCCAGTGGCTGTATATCACAAATGCTATTTTTCTCCAAACTAAGCACGGTTAGCCATCTTAGGTTGGTGAGTGCTGTGATGTCGCTGATATTATTTTCTTTTAAAAGCAGAGCTTCAAGTCGTGTTAGCTGTGCCAACGGTTGTATGTCGCTGATGTTGTTTCCGCTTAAATAAATAGTTTTTAGATGGGTTAAGTTTGACAACGGCTGTATGTCATCAATAGAACACGCTTTTAGGTCAAGTCTATTCAGACGTAAAATCTTTGTGATATAAGGCATCATTCGTTGTTCATTTAAGAGTTCAAGTTGGTTGTGGTTGATATGCAGCCCTTTGGTAATAAGCAACTCTCTCCATGTATCATCAAGACTTGTCCACCATTGCCAGTCTTCGTTATGGGTTGCTGGCACGTTGTTTTCTGGCTCTTTTGATTCTATGTCGTCTTGGGTTTGTGGTTTTGTGTGTGTGGTATTGACCGATTGGGCGAGCTGGTGTTGCAACCTTTCTATATGCTCTTGAGCTTTGGTATTGCCTTTATCTTTGGCTTTTTGAAGATGTTTTATGGCTTGTTGAATGTCTATGGAATTGCCCAGTAAGCCTTTTTCGTAGATATCGGCATAGACCATATCGGCTTGATTGTCTTTGCCATTGACAGCGCCTTTTTTTAAAAGCTCCCAAATCCTTTGTCGTGTTTCATTTGTGTTGGGAGTTTCTTCTAGCAGTAATTTGGCAAGACGAGTAGGGGCATAAAAGTGCCCAAGTTCAGTCGCTTGTTCAAGCAAGGCTATGACTTGGTTTTTTTTGTTGGGACTGCTTGAGTTTTCGTAACATAGGGCAAGATGGTACAGAGCTTCTGGACTGTCGGGATTGCTCTTTAGTACTTCTTTTAAGAGTCGTTCGCTTTCTTGGTGGTTGCCTTTTTTGCGGGCTTCTACAGCTTGCCTTATCAAGTGTTTACCGTTAAAACCAGCTTGGTTGCTTGATAAGACAGTGGCTTTTGCTTCGGTCTTTTGTTTTGATGGGGTGGGCGAAGCTGTTGGTTGTTTTGTGGACGGTGGAGATGGATTGTTGAGCATATCCAAGATTTGTTGAATATATGGCACTATCAATGCCAGTGTTGGTTCTTGAAATCCTTGGGGGACAAAATTTTTGGGTGCGTATCTGAACTTGAATAATGAATAAAACACTTCATAAAGATCTTTTAATCCTGCGATGGCTTCGTCAGCATCATTGCAATCCATGTCATGTATGGCTTTATTGCCTAACTTACGTATGTTATGCAAGTTTTTTATAACATAATCACTAAGTCCAATCTTTTGGCTGACATCATTGATGATGTTTAGAAGTGCACGCTCTGTGCCGTCGGCTTTGTGAAGGGGAATGTCATTGTCTTGGGCAAGCCACTTAAACAGGTTTTCAATCATTTGTCGGCAAAGCATAAGACAAGTGTTGTAGTCTCGCTCTACAAAATATACTTCAGCTCTGATGCCACGAAAGGCGATTTGGTGCAATTTTTGATGTCTTTTTTCATCAATATACTGACATAAATGACCAAAATTGCTCATAGGTTTCTCCTGTTGGTTTTTAGGTCAAAAATATCATCAACATCACCAACAGAGCTAAAAACACTTGTTTGGCGGTCGGTTGTCAGCTTAACTTATGTCGCATGTGCCCACGAACTGCTTTGTGCTGCTCGGCTAGGTGGCGCCAAGTGTGTTGTCGTTTGCCAATGAAGTTGATGGCTTAAAGGGTTGTTTTGTTTGGGTTTATTAAAAATTTGTGCCAATAATGAGATGGTACTGCCGACGAAGCCATTGTTTGTGCAGCACTGTTTGAAAGATAAATGATGGGCGTCAGACCAAATGCCAACTGTGTTTGAAGTGATAAGATTGTTGGCGCTTGATGTTTTGTGGTCAAGCAACGTTTGCCAGTTGTGTCCAAATCGCCAACATATGTTGTCCTGTCGGTTACTGATTTGTTGTTTTATTTTCATCATTTGTCTCTAAAGCTGCTTAAGCGTGTTTATTATTGTTTGTTTTGATGGATTATAAAGCATTTTTTGTGTCATAACTACCGTTTGGCGAATCTTTTTGTTATTTTGCTGATAAATTTCTGGTGGCATTAGCCAAAATATGCTAGAATCAAAGGTCAACCCATTCATTTTGAATGGTTCGCTCTTGATGACATCGCCGCTATGTTAAGTGTTTTTGGACATTGGTTCAGATAACAGATGGTTTGCCCATCTTATCTAAATTCTTTCTTGTTTGTTGTTGCGATGATTTTGGTTGGTACAAACAGCGACAACCCCACCACAGCTACAAAATACGCTTTTATCCTGCCAAGCCATGCTTTGATGTGATGATGGTTTTATCGGTTGGCGTTCATCGTGTGGTTTTTCTTTGGATAATTTATGACAAATACCATCTCTCAGGTGGCAGACGATACCGTCGTGCCAAGTTTTGCTGCTTTGCAGCTTCATTGGCCCATCTTAAAAGCGCTCAGTCGGGCGGGATATCAGTGTCCCACACCTATCCAACAACAAGCCATTCCCCGCGCGTTGGCAGGAGTGGATTTGCTGTTGTCGGCGCAAACAGGTTCGGGCAAGACAGCGGCTTTTGTGTTGCCTATTTTGGACAAGTTGAGCCGTCAAGCGTGCCTAGACAAGCATATTTATGCCCTGATTTTGACGCCGACGCGTGAGCTTGCCCAGCAGGTTCATCAGAGCATTCGCAGTTATGGCAGCAATGTGCGTCAGTTGTTTAGCGTGCCGTTGGTGGGCGGAACGGCGTATGGCGGTCAAATCCGTGCCCTGCGTAAGGGGGTGCAAGTGGTGATTGCCACACCGGGTCGGTTGCTTGACCACATCAAAGCAGGGCGTGTGGACTTGTCCAAATTACAAATGTTGGTGTTGGATGAAGCCGACCGAATGCTGGACATGGGTTTTGCTGATGACATTAAGGAAATCATGGCGGTCATGCCATCGCGTCAGACCATCATGTCGTCAGCCACTTGGGACGGTGCGGTGGGCAAGATTGCCGAGCGCTTTACCAACAATCCTGTGCGCATTGCCATCAAGGTTGAATCGGCGCATATTGACGAAAGCGTCTATCATTGCGATGATTTTTATCACAAAAACAAGATTTTGCTTGAGTTGTTAAACGACGATAACATCAGTCAAGCGATGATTTTTACCGCCACCAAACGCAGCAGCGAACAGCTTGCCCAGAGCCTAAATGAACAAGGTTTGTCCGCACACTATTTGCATGGCGATTTGCCACAGGGCAAACGCAATCGTATCATCAGCGACATCAAATCTGGCAAAAGCAATTTTTTGGTGGCAACTGATGTCGCCGCTCGTGGCATTGACATTGCAACCATCAGTCATGTGGTCAATTACGATTTGCCGCGTCAAGTTGAAGACTATGTGCACCGTATTGGACGCTGTGGGCGAGCAGGGCGCACAGGAGTGGCGCTTAATTTGTGCAGTGTGGACGACCGCCGCCAGCTCCACAACATCAACCGCTATCTAAAGCGCGACATCAAAGAAATGGTGCTTGAAGGGCTTGAGCCAAAACGCAGCCCAAAATCCCCCAAAAAACGCCCAAAGCGCGGTCATCAAACCAAGCCTGCGACGTTGGCGCGCGCTTTTGTCAAAACTGCCAAAGTGAGTTTTGATGATGGTGTTGTGGTGTGCAAAAAGAGCACTGACAAAGCGAGCACAAGGTTTACTCGGAGCAGTAACAGTGGGGCAAATGCACTGCCCAGACCCAATGTGGCGGGCAAACTGTATCGCGCCAAAAGTGTTGCCAATATCAGACTGGCACAAAACAAAAGCACCAAAGCGCAAAAACGGCTCAATGGTGCCCAAAACAAGCCCTTATGACGGGGTTTTGTTGTGGGGTTTGGCTTGAATCTCGTTACGAAACTTCTGCCCTGCCTTAAAAGTAACCACACGGCGTGCTTTGACAGGGATTTCTTCGCCAGTTTTTGGGTTGCGACCAGGGCGGGATTTTTTGTCTTTGAGCTCAAAATTGCCAAACCCTGACAACTTGACTTCTTTTCCAGCAGCCAGACTTTGGCTGATTTCACGAAAAAAAGTGTCCACAATCAAGCGAGCATCTTGGCGGGGCATACGCAGACGAATGGTAAGATGGTCTATCATGTCGGCTTTGGTTAATGTACTCATAAGATTTCCTTAGTTTGGCACGGCTAGCTATCACGAAGTTGGGCGTTAAATGCGTCGGTCAAAGCAATGGTCGCTTTGTCCATCGCTTGTTTGATGGTGTCATCATCAAGCGTGGCATGGGGATTTTGCAAAGTCATGGTAAAGGCAAAAGATTTTTTGCCATCAGGCAGTTTGTCGCCTTGATAGACATCAAACAGCACCAAATCGGTCAAATGCTCACCTACTGATTGCCAAACCGTTTGGGCGATGTCTTGCCATGACAGTGATGTGTCCACCAAAAACGCCAAATCACGATGAACGCTTGGGAATTTGCTTGGTAAGGCGATGGCTTTTGTGCTTTGATGAAGTTTGATGAGTTTATTTAACTCAAACTGAGCGACCCACACCACCGGCAAATCAAGCTCACCACAGATGGCAGGGTGGAGCTGACCAAAATAGCCAATATGTTCACCACAAACCAACAAATCGGCACTTTGACCGGGGTGCAAAAATGCCAAATCGGCACGCTGATAGTGAATACTGGCTGTATCAAGATGGCTGGGGAGTAGGTTTTCCACATCACGTTTTAGGTCAAAAAAGTCCATTTTTGGCGTGTTGTGCAGGGTGTTTGGTGCGTTTGCCGTGGCAATCAGAGCAAGGCTTGGGGTTTGTTGTAGCTTAGCAACGGTTTTGCCCACAAAACTTAAACCTGTCTCAAACAAACGCACGCAGGACTGCTGGCGGTTTAGGTTGTGTTGTACAATCGGCAACAAACTTGACAGCAGGGTACGTCTCATCACCGCAAGCTCGGATGAGATGGGGTTGGCAAGTGCCAAAATCTCACCCAATTTGTCATCATCAAGCAGTTTTTCTAGTTTTTCATCACAAAAACTAAAACTTATTGCTTCAAAATAGCCTGTATTTGCCAGTTTGAGTTTGAGCGTGTGCGTCAAGTCAGCATTGTCGTCATAACGCATGTCCACCGCAAACTGTGGCAGGCGTGGGGCGATGTTGTTGTAGCCATACACACGGGCTATCTCTTCAATGATGTCTTCGGCGATATTTAGGTCAAAGCGGTGGCTTGGGGGCAGGCATCTTAGGTGATTGCCATCAAAGGTGGTGTGGATTTCTAGGCGATTTAGCAAATCCACCACATCATTGGCGATAAGTGCGATGCCAAGCAGGTTTTCAACTTTGCTAAACGGCACATTGATAAGCGGTCGCTTTGGCAGTTTGTCCACAGTTTCTACACAGGTGATTTGACCAACTTGACCTTTGGCAATCTGTGCTATCAGCGTGGTGGCACGGTCAAGAGCGATTTTTGGTAGCTCAAAATCCACCCCACGTTCAAAACGTTGGCTGGCGTCTGTGTGCAGTCCAAAACGTCTGGCACGCCCTGCGATGGCAAGCTGATTAAAATGAGCCGATTCTAGCACGATATTTGTGGTGCTGTCTGTAACAGCAGAGCGTAAACCGCCCATCACGCCCGCCAAAGCAAGCACGCCGACATCATCAGCAATCACCAGCTCATCGCCTGTTAGTGTGATGGTTTGTTCATTTAGTAGCTTGGCGGTCTCGTCTTTGTGGGCAAAACGCACCACAATATCACCAACGATTTTGTCAGCGTCAAAAGCGTGCAAGGGCTGTCCCAGCTCTAACAGTACATAATTGGTAACATCTACCAAAAAATCATGGGTGCGTAAACCGCTACAAATCAGTGCGTCTTTGAGCCATTTTGGGCTGGTGGCGGTGCGGTCAATCTCACCGATATATTGGGCAAGATAACGCGGGCAAGCACCATCATCTGCCACATTAACGCCAATGGCTTTGTTGGTGGTTGGGGTGGTCGTGCTGATGGCTGGGCGGTTTAGGGGTAGGCGATTTGCTGCGCTTATCTCACGAGCCAGCCCCAGTACGCTTAGGCAATCGCCACGATTGGGGGTAATCGCCACATCAAAAATGTGGTCATCAAGATTGAGATAAGCACGAATATCTGTGCCAATGGGAGCGTCATTATCCAGTTCAAGCAGTCCATCAATCTCATCAATCAGCCCAAGCTCAGAGCCGCCACAGAGCATGCCTTGGCTTTCTACACCACGCAGTTTGCCTTTTTTGATGGTAAAGGGTTTGCCATCCATGGGGGGCAATGCAGCCCCTACGGTAGCAACCGCCACATTTAGTCCCACACGCACATTGGGTGCGCCGCAGACGATTTGTAAAGGCTCATCAGCACCGATGTTTACGGTGGTAACTTTTAGTCTGTCAGCATCAGGGTGCTGTGTGCAACTGATGACTTGACCGACCACCACGCCTGTAAAGGGCGGAGCAATCATTTGCATATCGTCCAGTTCTAGCCCAAGCATGGTGAGCTGTTCACCCAACTCTTCTGAGGTGTTGGTGGGGTTTACCCATTGTCTTAGCCAGTTTTCGCTGATTTTCATAATAAACTCTGATTGGTGGCGATTTGCCAAATTGTTTAAATTTTAATCTAATTTTAGCAAGCGACGATAACGCTTGCGTTGGTGGTTGCTTAGGCAAATTGTTTTAAAAAGCGGACATCGTTTTGGAAAAATACCCTTAAATCATCAATGCCATAATACAACATGGCAAATCGCTCAATCCCCAACCCAAAGGCAAAGCCTGTGTACTGCTCGGGGTCTATGTCGCAGTTGCGTAGCACTTGGGGGTGTACCATGCCACAGCCGAGCACTTCTAGCCATTTGCCAGTATCGGACAAAATGTCCACTTCGGCGGACGGCTCGGTAAATGGAAAAAACGAAGGGCGAAAACGCACGGTCATCTGTTTGCCAAAAAACGCATTTAAAAATTCATGAATCACCCCTTTTAACTCAGCAAAACTGCTGGATTTGCTAATCATCAGCCCTTCCATTTGGTGAAACATGGGCGAGTGCGTTTGGTCGCTGTCATTGCGATACACTCGTCCTGGGCAGATGATACGCAAAGGTGGCTCACTGGCTTCCATCGTGCGAATCTGAACGCTACTGGTGTGTGTGCGCAGCAAATAATGTGCGTCAAAATAAAAGGTGTCATGCATGGCACGAGCAGGGTGATGGCTTGGGATATTGAGTGCTTCAAAATTATAATAATCGCTCTCCACTTCTGGGCCTGTTGCCACGCTAAATCCTGCTTGGACAAAAAACCGCTTCATGCGTTCGGTGGTGAGCGTGATGGGGTGCAATCCGCCTTGGGTGATGTGGCGAGCTGGCAGACTGATGTCAACCTGTTCGCTGGCAAGTTTGGCGTGTAGGGCGAGTTTGGCAAGTTTGGCATTTTGCTCATCAAAAGCATTGCCAATGCGTGTGCGTAGCTCGTGCAGATACGCCCCATAACGCTTTTTGCCATCAGCGTCAAGCGATCCCATTTGTTTGGATAAGGCACTGATGGGGGATTTTTTGCCTTGCAGTAATCCACGAAGTTCTGACAGGCTTTTTTCGTCATCAGCATGAACAATCCGTTCAAGCACACGCTCACCAAATTGAACAAAGTCTTGTTCGGTCAGCTCGGTCAGTTGTTCGCTGGCTAGGGTAGGAATGGTTATTGTATTCATATTTGGCTTAAAAAATTTACAAAAATTCACGATATTTTAAAGAATTATCAACGTATTAGCAATGTTTTATCTGAGAAATTCCCCATTTTGTCGGATTTTTGGACGAAATGTCGCCCATCAGATAACTTTTGAAAAGCGTTGGGGAGACTTTTGGGTCAAGTATTCATCAAAAACCGCCGCCACATGGCGAGCCAAAATACGCCCTTTGGGTAGGATTTGCACGCCCCAATCGCTGATGCTTAGCAGTCCATCGTCTGCCATGTGTTGCAGTTGTGTTAGCTCTTTGGCAAAATGCTGTCTGCTGTCTATGCCAAAACGTGCGTCCAAGTCATCAAACACCAAGCGGTCATGGCATAATAAGCTCATAATCACGTCTTTGCGTACAGTGTCTTTGTCATTGCTTTGTATGTGTTTGACCGCAGGTAGGGCGTGGGCGTTGATTTTTGCTTGATAATCCGCCAAGATGGTGGGGTTTTGGGTGATGTGCTGACCGATTTGACTGATAGATGACACCCCAAATCCCAACAAATCGCATTCGCCCAAGATGGTATAGCCTTGAAAATTGCGGTGGAGTTTGCCAGCTCGTTGAGCGATTGCCAATTCATCATTTGGCTTGGCAAAATGGTCAATGCCCACATACTGATAGCCCGCCGATGTCAGGCTCAAAATGGCGTTTTTAAACATGGCAAGTTTGTCATTGGGGCTGGGCAAGTCGTCATTGCTAATGCGTTTTTGGGGGGCGAAGCGTTCAGGTAAGTGAGCGTAGTTAAACACCGACAGTCGCTCAGGTGATAAAGCAATGATGGCATCTAAGGTTTGGGCAAAACTTTTGGGCGTTTGGTGGGGCAGTCCATAAATCAAATCCACATTGACAGAATCAAAGCCAAGGGCTTTTGCGTCCGCCATAACCGCATCAATCAACGCGACAGGCTGAACGCGATTGACGGCGATTTGTACCGTTTCGTCCAAATCTTGTACCCCAAAGGACAAGCGATTCACCCCCAAGGATTTTAATATGGATAATGTGTTTTGGCGAAGTTCTCTGGGGTCTATCTCTACCGAATAATCGCCGTTTGGGTCAAGTGTGAAATGCGTTTGTAAAAACTGCCAAAGTTTGATGAGTTCGTCATCGCTTAAAAAAGTGGGCGTGCCACCACCTAGGTGGATTTGTTTGACAATCGGCGTGCCTGATAAGAGCGACTTTTTGTGCAAAATCTCAGCAAACAGGTAATTTAAGTAATCTCCTGCATCGGCGTTTTTTTTGGTGATGATTTTGTTACAGCCACAGTAATAGCACAAATGCCGACAAAACGGAATGTGGACATACAATGACAAAGGGGTATCAGGATTGCGATTTTTTAAAATCTGCTCTTCTGCGTTGTCCGCTATCGGGATAAATTCTAAGGCGGTGGGGTAGGATGTATAGCGTGGGGCTTGATGGTTGTATTTGTTGATGAGTGTGTCATCAAAACTAACGGACGCAAAATTGGCTGTGTTCATGGCTGTCAAATGATGGCTATAAGTATGTTCATTTTAGTCTATTTTACTACAAAACCCATTAATTTTCAGTAGTATAAATAAAATAAACATCATGTCATCATTGATGGTGCTAGATTTTTTGTGTCAGGCTGTCCAACAAAAAACCCGCCCAAAGGCAGGCTTTTATATGTGCCACAGATTATACCAAGGCAGATTTTGCTTTTTCGCAGATGGCACTAAAGCCAGTTGCGTCATGCATGGCGATGTCTGCTAGGATACGGCGGTCAATCTCAACATTTGCCTTTTTAAGACCGTTGATAAGACGGCTATAAGACATGCCGTTTAGGCGAGCACCAGCATTGATACGAGCAATCCACAGGCGGCGGAAAGTGCGTTTTTTGTTACGGCGGTCTCTGTATGCATATTGACCTGCTTTCATCACAGCTTGTACAGCAACACGATAGACACGAGAGCGCGCTCCGTAGTAGCCTTTTGCACGAGCCAGAACTTTTTTATGACGGCGGTTAGCCTGTACACCACGTTTTACACGAGCCATTTTATTCTCCTAATATGATTAAATGTATGGGCACATACGGCGGATTGAATCCACGTCAGCGACATGAATCATCACGCAACCACGAAGTTGGCGGATACGCTTAGGAGATTTCTTGGTGAGAATGTGGCGTTTAAACGCTTGTTTGCGTTTGAAGCCGTTTGCGGTTTTTTTGAAACGCTTTGCCGCACCACGTTTGGTTTTTAGTTTCATAATAGCCTCTTTAAATAAAAATCGGTCATCCGATTATCAACCTTTTTGCCAACTTGTATGATTGGCGGAAGGTGGGAGCGACATTATACAAAAAAGACTGACAAAACTCAAGTGCCTTGGCTGGGTTGGGGGTATTAAGGTTTCTGGGGCAGAAATGATTTATAATCTATGCCCCTTGTGATAAACTAAGCTAGGTTGAATGATTGGTTTGACCAAGGTTTGCTTGTGATTGGTTGATTATAATGGGGGTGTTATGAGCCATTGGCTTGATACGTTGACCTTTAATGCTGATGGGTTGATTCCTGCCATCGCTCAGGACAAAGACACAGGGCAGATTTTGATGATGGCTTGGCAAAATCGCACAGCGCTTGAGCTGACTGCCAAGACAGGTCGCGGCGTGTATTTTAGCCGCAGTCGTGGTAAACTGTGGCACAAGGGTGAGTCAAGTGGACACATTCAACTTGTGCATGAGATACGCACCGATTGTGATGCCGATGTGATTATTTTGCTGGTTACTCAAATGGGTGGCATTGCCTGTCATACAGGGCGCAAAAGCTGTTTTTATCAGCACCTTGACACCCAAACAGGGCAGTGGCACACCACAGACGCAATCATCAAAGACCCTGACAAAATTTATCAAACTGCCACACAGTCCCCAGAAAAACACGACATTTTGGTGCGGCTTGATGTGATGTTGTCTGAGCGCAAAAGCGCCAATAAAGACAGCTCCTATGTGGCAAGTTTGTACCACAAAGGTCTAAACAAAATTTTAGAAAAAGTTGGCGAAGAAGCCACTGAGAGCATTTTGGCAGCCAAAGAACTTGAGCTTGCCCAAAAACTGGGTCAAGACACGCACAAACAGCGTGCTGATGTGGTTTATGAAATGGCGGATTTGTGGTTTCATGGTTTGGTGGCGATGGCGCATTTGGGTTTGTCGTCAGACGAGATTTTAGGTGAGCTGGCGCGCCGTTTTGGCTTATCGGGCATTGATGAAAAAAAGGCGCGCACTAACTGATTGAAGGTGAAAACATGGGTGGATTTTCTTTAACACATTGGTTGATTTTGTTGGTGGTTGTGGTGGTGGTGTTTGGCACCAGTAAACTCAAAAACGCTGGCAAAGACTTGGGTTCGGCGGTCAAGGGCTTTAAAGACGCCATCAAAGAAGACGACAAACCAAAAGCCCTAGAGCAAAACAAAGAAACTGAAGTCGTTGCCCAAGACATCAACATCAAAAAAGACAAGAATGTTTAGTATATGTTAAATCTTGGGCTGTTTGAGCTGACTTTGTTTGGTATTATTGCCTTGGTTGTCTTGGGTCCTGAAAAATTGCCTGTGGCAGCTCGCACGCTTGGGCGCTGGTATGGCAAAATCCGCCGCATGTCTGCGCGCTTACAACATGAGTTGGTCAGTGAGCTTGAATTGCTGGAAGTGCAAAACGAGCTCAAAGCCGAAATTGCCAAAATCCGTGAAAGTGAAGCCAAGATAAAGGCACAAATGGACGCCCTACAAAAAAGTCTGCAGCACAGCCAAATCAGCGCCGAGCAAAGCGTTGCTGATATGCTAAACAAAGATTATGCCAACAATACAGACCAATCTGGTATGGTGCTAACCAAGCCGCTGACCAATCGCTTTTTTTTGCTTGGCGACTATGACAAAAAACGCCGCTTGCCCAGAGCACCTTTTTTGCCCAACTATCAAGCCGACAAACTGCTCTACCAACTCAATCGCTAATATTTATGAAACCTTCAGTTCAGTCAGCCAACCAAGACGACCAAGCAGACATGCCTTTGATGGCGCATTTTGCTGAGCTGCGCACACGCTTTATTTGGATATTTGTGGTGGTGGTTGGGGTGTTTTTGGCGTTGGTGGGGTTTAGTCGTCAGTTGTACGATTTTATTTCTAACCCCTTGGTGGCGTTGTTGCCAGAGCAATCCAGTCTTATTGCCACCGATGTGGCGTCGGGGTTTTTGGCGCCCATCAAATTGACCTTTTTTGTGGCACTTTTTATCACTGTGCCATTTATTATTGGGCAGATTTGGGGCTTTGTGTCGCCTGCGCTGTATAAGCATGAAAAAAGGGCGGTGCTGCCACTTTTGTTGTCTGCCATTGTGTTGTTTTATGTGGGGGTGGCATTTGCTTATTTTGTGGTGCTGGTGCCTGCTTTAAAATTTTTTGTGATGCTCGCGCCTGAAAACGTGCTGCCAATGACCGACATTGAAAGCTATCTAAATTTTGTGCTTAAGCTGTTTTTGGTGTTTGGGGTGATGTTTGAGATACCAGTGGCAACGCTGCTGCTGGTGCTGATGCGTCTGGTTACGCCGCAATCTTTGGCAGACAAGCGCCGCTATATCATCGTGGGGTGTTTTTTTGTGGCAGCGATTGTAACACCGCCTGATGGGGCAAGCATGCTGATGTTGGCAATCCCAATGTGTGTGTTGTTTGAAGTGGGGCTGTTGCTGGCAAAAATGCTGGCACAACAAAACACCCAGCACCAATAAAATGCTGAGCTGATAGGAGACCTTGATGAGTTTATTGCAGATTTTGGAATATCGCCGTTCGGTGCGTGATTATTTGCCCACGCCCATTGACCCAGACCTTGTCAAACAATGCCTAAAACTGGCAACTCTGGCGCCAACCAGCTCCAATATGCAATTGTATGAGTTTTATCACGTTACCGACAGGGCGCTGCTGGACAAATTGGCGGTGGCGTGTTTGTCACAAGGAGCAGCGCGCACCGCTCAGCAGATGGTGGTGTTTGTGGTGCGTCCTGATTTGCACCGTCAGCGCGCCAAAGCGGTGTGGGAATTTGAAAAAAACAACATCAAAACTTACATACCAATCGGTCGCCGAGCCCAGCGCCTAAAGCAGATAAATCAGTATTATAATCAGTTGATACCGCTGATTTATAGTCAGCGACCGCTGTTGCCAGTGGCGCGTCAGATGCTGGCGCAGGCTATGGGTGTTTTTCGTCCAACCTACGATGGCGTCTCTGACACAGACATACAAAGCGTTTTGCACAAAAGCTGTGGCTTGGTGGCACAAACCTTTATGTTGGCAATGAGTGAACAAGGGTTGGATACTTGTCCGATGGAAGGCTTTGACAGCAAGCGCGTCAAACAGCTGCTCAACTTGCCCAAAGACAGCCAAATCAACATGGTCATAGCCTGTGGGCTGCGCAGCGACAAGGGCGTGTGGGGCGAGCGTTTTCGTGTGCCGTTTGAGACGGTTTATCGCCGGTTGTCAGAGTAAAACCACGCCACCCAACAATAAACCGCTTGTTTTATTTTTTCTTTTTGCCGCCTTGCACCGCTTTAAAGCGTGGGTTGGATTTACAAATCACAAAGGTACGACCACGGCGGCGCACCACTTGACAGTCTTCGTGGCGGTTTTTGGCGGATTTAAGAGAAGATAGGACTTGCATAAGTGCTCCTTGGGTTTGTTTTGACATAAAACGTTATAACATAACACACAGATTATACAACGAATGAGTACAAAGCACAAGTCATGGTTTATTTTGAGTTGGTGTAACAATTATTATACTTAAATTTTTTAAAAACTTGACAATCTGACAGATGAGCACATGGCATAAATGGACGTTTTTTGTTATCATAACCAGCCGATTTGTGTGGTTTTTGATTGACTGTTTGATTGCAAAAGTCATGATAAGTTGCTGATTGATGAGAGTGTGTATGAAAAAAAATCTATTTGTTGCGTCTGTGTTGAGTGTGTCGCTGTTGGCGCTCACCGCTTGTGGTTCAAAATCCGCCAGCAGCAACATCACCGACAAGAGCCCCGAGCTTGAACAAGTGGGGTACAGCTTGGGTTACTTGATGGCAAGTGGTAACAAACAAGACGTTCCCGACCTAAATGTAGAAGCCTTTGAAAAGGGCTTTCGCGACGGTTATAGTGGCGATGAAAAAAAGCGCGCTCTGACCGAAGAGCAAATGCAAAAAGTGCTTGACAGCTACCAAAAGAAACGCCAAGAAGAAATGGTCAAAGAAATAGAGACCAAAGCCAAAGCCAACAAAGAAGCGGGCGCTAAATTCTTGGCAGAAAACGCCAAAAAAGAAGGTGTACAGACCACCGCTTCTGGCTTGCAATACAAAGTGATTACTCAAGGCACAGGCGCCAAACCCAAGGCCACCGACACCGTAACGGTGCACTATGAAGGCAAATTGCTAGATGGCAAGGTGTTTGACAGCTCTTATGAGCGTGGTGCTCCTGTGGAGTTTCCATTAAATCAAGTCATCAAAGGTTGGACAGAAGGCTTGCAACTGATGCCAAAGGGCAGTAAATATGAGCTGTATATCCCGTCAGAGTTGGCCTATGGTGAAGCGGGCAATCCTGCCATTGAGCCAAACAGCGTGCTGATTTTTACGGTGGAGCTGCTCAGCGATGAAGATGCCAAAAACGCCGCCGCCCAAGCCCAAGCAGCCACCGAAGCACAGATTGCTGAGCTGATGAAACAGGCACAAGCCCAAGCCCCAGAAGCCAAGCCCGAAACAAAATAACACGCTGTGATAATGCTGGATGACCAATCCAGTTATCGCCATCAAAGACCAAGTGCGTGTAACTGCCCACTTGGTTTTTGGCGTTTTGATTGATGACAATGACCATAGGCAAAGACCATGACCTTGACCCACCAGACCGTGCTGCTTGAACCCACCATTGCGATGGTGCTTGGCGTTGATGATTTGGCGGCATTGCCCAAAGGCAGCGTTCATGGCGTCTATGTGGACGCAACCTTTGGGCGGGGCGGGCATAGTCGCTTGCTGTTGGATTATTTAAGTGATGACAGCACGCTTGTCGTTTTTGACAAAGACCCACAAGCCATTGCTGCGGCACAACAGCTGGCAGAAAACGACAAACGCGTTCGGGTGGTGCACGACAGCTTTGCTCATCTAACGGACAATCTGCAACGGCTGGGTTTGGCAAAGGCAGATGGCTTGATGGCAGATTTGGGGGTGTCTAGCCCGCAGCTTGATGATGGCTCTCGCGGCTTTAGTTTTATGCACGATGGCGTGGTGGACATGCGCATGGACAGCAGTCGTGGCGAGTCTGTGGGTGAATGGCTAAAAAGGGTTGATGAACAAACGCTTGCCAATGTACTATATACTTATGGTGAAGAGCGTCATTCGCGTCGGATTGCCAAAGCCATCAAAAAAATGGACAACTACGATTCAACTTTGGCGCTGGCGCAAGTCATCAAAGACGCCCACCCAGCATGGCAAAAGGGCAAACACCCTGCCACCCAAAGTTTTCAGGCGATGCGCATTTTTATCAACAATGAGCTTGGCGATGTTGAACAGTTTTTAGACCAAAGTTTGAGCGTGCTAAAAGCGGGCGGACATCTTGCGGTGATAAGTTTTCATTCGCTTGAAGACCGTTTGATTAAGCGTTTTTTGCTCAATCACAGCCGCGGGCGACACGAAGGTGATGACAAATTGCCCATCGCTCCTGTGCGCGTTAAGTATTTTGACAAACCAAAGCGCGTTGCGCCAAGCCAAGCAGAGATTGACAACAATACCAGAGCACGCAGCGCTTATTTGCGTGGTGCAAAACGCAGCGCTTTTGCTGTTTGATTTGCTGTTTGGCTGTTTATATTTTTGGCAGGTACATCATGAAACAACCCAAACAAAACCTTGTACAAGCTGCCCGAGCGCAGACCGCCGATGAAGTTGGTTTGTTGCGTATTTTTAGGTTTGTTGTGGGGGTGTTGGTCATGGCGATTTTGCTGATGGGGGCGATGATTGTCAAACAAGTAAACAAGCGCCATGAGAGTTATCGCTCGCTACAATCGCTAAAAACAGAGCTGAACAAATTACAAATAGAAGAACAGCGTTTGCTGATTGAGCAACAGACCTTTGGCGCAACGTCTGAAGTTGCCAGACGTGCCACCACCGAGCTGAATATGCGTTTACCCAAAAAAGAAGAAAGGCGCGTTCTTGCTGTGCCTGTGCCATCAACCGCAGAGAGTAAATAGTCAGCCATGAAAAAACCAACCACCAAAGACGCCCCCAACAAAACATCTCCCAAAGCCACTCTGGGCGCTTTGGCGCAAAAATTGGGTAAAAAACACTCATCTCAGCCCCAACCGAGTGCCATGTTTTTGGGCGGAGTTCAAGACGCTTGGCGTTTTTATTGGGTGTGGGCATTGATGGTGGCGGCTTTTTTGGTATTGATTGGACGGGCGTTTTGGCTGCAAGTGCTCAATGTGGATTTTTATCTTGAAAAGACCAATGGGCTCATCACCACCAAACAAAAAGTCCCCGCCTATCGGGGCATGATTGTGGACACCCATCAAAAGCCATTGGCTGCCAGCAGTCCCTTGTCCAATGTGGTATTTAGTCCTTATGATTATGCGCTTGCATATTATCAGCTCAAAAAACGCCTACTAAAAATCAGTCAAGACAACTCAGAACAGACCCAAGCACGAAGAGCGCGCCTACAAAAAGCGCTAGAAAAAATGGACGTCAATTTAAAGCTGCTGGCTCAGTCCACCCAAGTTCCTTATGCAAATCTGCAGCGAGCAGTTGCCATCAATCACAATATTGACGTTGATGATGACGCGGCGCTCAAGGCGGCATTGCCCAAAGCTGCTGGCTCAAAGCGCATGGTGCTCCTAAAATCCATCACGCCAGAGCTCGCCGCTTCAATTATGGCGCTGGAGCTGCAAGGCGTCTACGAAGAAAAATTACAAAAGCGCTATTATCTGCAACCTGAGCCCAATGCCCAGCTTTTGGGGTTTATGTCCTTAGAAAATTCTAAACACTATAAGGGGGCTGCGGGCATTGAGCAAAAATACAACACACAACTTGCTGGTAAAGATGGCCTAAAACTGGTGCTGCTGGGCAACGGTGCTGAGCGACTCAAAGAAGTCAAAGAACTGACCGCGCAGGTGGCAGGTCAAAACATTGAATTGACGATTGACTCACATTTGCAATATATTTTGTACAAAGAGTTGGCGGAGTTGGGAAGCGTGCAGTCAGCGCGCTCAAGCTCGGGCATTGTGGTGGACGTGCTGACGGGTGATGTGCTGGCAATGACATCGTGGCCGTCCTTTAATGCCAACGAACTGACAAAGATGGTGCAAGCCAATTCCACCAATCGTGTGGTGGCCGACAGTTTTGAGCCAGGTTCGGTGATGAAGCCGTTTACGGTGGCGGCAGCGTTGGCTTCTGGTAAGTACAACATCAATACTACTATCAACACATCACCCGGCAGTTTGCAACTGGGCAATTATGTCATCAAAGATTCGGCAAATTATGGCGTGATAACCATGTCCAAGCTGATTCAAAAGTCCAGTAACGTGGCGTCTGCCAAAATCGCTTTGTCCTTGCCCAATGCTGCCATCGCCGACATGCAAAGGCGCTTTGGTTTTGGACAAAAAACCAGTCTTGGCTTGCCTGCTGAAGCGTCAGGCAAGGTAACCGTACCCACAGACAAAACTCGGCGTGCCACGATGGCCTATGGTTATGGGCAGAGCGTAACTTTGGCACAACTTGCTCAAGCCTATGCCGCACTGGGCAATCATGGAGTGATGAATCATTTGCGCGTGGTTAAAAGCGAGCAAGTGCCAGAACCTAAGCAGGTGATTAGTGCCCAACACGCCCAAAGCATTGTGGCGATGATGCAAAGCGTTACCGAGACAGGTGGCACAGGCACAGCCGCTGCCATCAATGGCTATCATGTGGCAGGCAAAACAGGCACCATTCGCCGAGCTGACCCTGTCAAAGGCGGTTATGCCGAAGGTCAGTATCGCAACATTTTTGCAGGCGTTGCTCCAGCGAGCAATCCGCGCTTTGCGGTGGTGATTTTGGTAGAAGACCCCCAAAAACAAAAATACGCAGGACAAACGGTGGCGTCTGTGTTTGCAGCGGTTACCAAACAAGCACTAAGGCTGTATAATATCCCCTTTGACAAACCGCTAAACGCTTCTCAAGATTGACGACACAAGGAAATACGATGATAACTTTTGCCAATTTTGCCAGTATTTTGCAGTCTTATATCACAGGTGATGACTGGGAGCGTGTCAAAGATTTGCCCATCAGTGGCGTGGTGTCCGACAGCCGAGCGGTGAAAAGCGGCGAAGTGTTTGCCCTGCTGTCCATCAATCCTGACACCAAACACCAAGCCAAAAATTATATTGATGGCATCAACCCTGTGGCGGTGCTGTCCGAGATTTCATCAAACGACATGGGTTATGATGACCAAAATTTGCCCAAAATGCCCATTGTCCACATTGCCAATTTGCGTTTGATTTTGGGCGATTTTATCAAGGCTTATCTGCACAAAAAACAGCCAGTTTCATCACCTAAAATCCTAGCGGTAACAGGCACCAACGGCAAAACCACCATCAGTCAGCTTACCGCCCAGCTGGGCGAGCTGTCATGTAAGCCATCAGCGATTATGGGCACTGCTGGCAATGGGCGGCTTGGTCATCTGGTGCAGTCCACTCATACCACCAGCGAAGTCATCAAAGTCCACGAATTTTTACACACCATGGGAGCAGACGGCGTGCAGATGGTCGCCCTAGAAGCCAGCAGTCATGGGCTTCATCAGCACCGCTTGCAAGGCGTGGGCGTGTCTGTGGGTGTGTTTTCTAATTTGTCCCGAGACCATTTGGACTATCATGCTGACATGGACGAATATGGCTCAGCAAAGGCAAGGCTGTTTGATACAAGCTATTTTAAAGAACTTAGCCACGCCATCATCAATATAGATGATACGTTTGGGCGACAGCTTGCCCAAGACTTACAAGGCAGCAATTTGCCAGATGGCGATTTGACGGTGTGGACGTACAGCACCGCCGACAGCACTGCCACTTTTTTTGCTGATAATATTAGCCCAAGTTTACATGGGGTGCGTTTTGAGTTGCACAGCCCCTTTGGTGTGGTTGAGTTAAACAGTCCGCTGCTTGGGCGTTTTAATGTGGGTAATTTGCTGGCAAGTGTGGCAAGCCTGTTGGCATTGTATCCTGATGACTTTGCCAATTTGTCCGCCATTGTTCCCAAGCTGCACGGGGCAAGGGGGCGTATGCAGGTGGTTGGCACAAGCAAGGCAGGAGCGGTGTTTATTGTGGACTATGCCCACACGCCTGACGCTTTGACCCAAGTGCTCACCAGTCTAAAAGCCCATACAGATGGCAAACTGTGGGCGGTATTTGGCTGTGGGGGCGACCGTGATAAGGGCAAACGCCCGCTCATGGCAAAAGCAGGGCTGGATTTGGCAGATAGGGTGATTTTGACCAGCGACAACCCCAGAAGCGAAAATCCCAACGCCATTTTAAATGACATGCAGGCGGGCATGACCTGCGATGAGCATTATCGCACCATTATTGAGCCCGACCGTAAGCAGGCGATACAATACGCTGTGCAACACGCCAAGGCGGGCGACATTGTGGTCATCGCAGGCAAAGGGCATGAAACTTATCAAGAAATTAACGGCGTGCGTTATGACTTTGATGATGTGGCGGTGGTGCAAGAATTGATAAATTAAGCCATCAATAAAATTTTAAATAAGGAAAAATGATGATTATTGATTTGCCAGTGCATATTGAAAATTTAATCATCGCCCAAGCCAAATCCAAACAAATCAGCGTCAGTGATTTGATTGAAAATTGGGCAAAACAAGAACAATATCAGAGCAATCCGATGATTGAAGCGGTCATGTCCTTGCCAAGGTCTGATAGCTTTGATGACTATGATATGGTGGCATTACAAAGGCAATGGCGTGATGAATGGCGTTAAGTTTTTATTGGACAGCTGTTTTATCATTGGTTGGTATGCCAGAAAAGACATTGCCTTTGATTTAATCAAACAGCACGATTTGCAATTTGAAAGCTGTGCATACAGCGTGATTAGCTATGCCAAAGTTATTGATTTTGGACACATAAGCGAGCAAGACGAACATAATTTGCGTATGTTATTTGGCAGGCTTGGCGGGCGACTTGCCCTAACGGATAATATTATAGAAACAACCATTACGCTGCGTAAAAATCATAAAATGAAATTGCCTGACGCTTTGATTTTGGCAACGGCAAATAGTTATAACTTGCAGTTGATTACGTTTGATGAAAAATTGCAACGTATTTTTAATCAAATCACTCAAACCAATTAAAGAGACACCATGACCCCCTATATCTGGCAAAACGATAATCTCACACAGGCACTCACCGAGCTAAATCCCATTTGGCATAATGGCGATGATTTTACTCACAGCCAAAAAATCACCACCGACACCCGCACCATAGAGCAGGGCGATATTTTTTTGGCATTAAAGGGTGACAATTTTGATGGGCATGATTATGTCGCTGCCGCCTTTGACAAGGGGGCGGTGTTGGCGATTACCAGCCGTCAGGTCGGCGAATTTGCTCAAATTGTCGTCAGTGATACCCACCTAGCCTTGGGTAAACTTGGCAAATACCGCCGTGATGTCCACCCTGATTTGACGGTGATTGCCCTGACAGGCTCATCGGGCAAAACCAGCAGCAAAGAAATGCTTGGCAGTATTTTTGGTCAGCTTGCTCCGACTTTACTCACGCGTGGCAATTTAAACAACGACCTTGGTGTGCCAATGATGCTGTTAGAACTCACCGATGAGCACAGATTTGCCGTGTTGGAGTTGGGGGCAAACCACGTCGGCGAGATTGCTTATACGGCGTCTTTGGTACGTCCTGATGTGGCGTGTGTGCTAAACATTGGCACGGCTCATTTGGGGGAATTTGGCGGACGAGACAACATTGCCCGTGCCAAAGCGGAGATTTTTCAGGGGCTTGGCGAGAATGGCGTGGCGATTATGCCCCTAGGCGATGATTATTTTGAATTTTTGCGGGGGGAAGCCTACCGCCTTGGCAAGCGTGAGATGAGCTTTGGCGAGACCAGTGTGCCTTTTGATAAAGCCCCGATTGATTGGTCGCATTTATCCGATGATGAAAAAGCCTATGTAGAGAGCCTAGACAGCGTGCAAGTGATGGGCGATGTCTTTGCCGATGACATAGAATTGCACCCCACGCACAGCAGCTTTGAGCTGGTGGCAAATTTGGCGGTGGACGAGATTGACAGTACAAGTGTTAATTTATCCTTTGTCGGTGAGCATAATGTCAGTAATGCTTTGGCGGCGGCAAGCTGTGCTGTTGCTTTGGGCGTGCCATTAGACAAGATAAAATCGGGTTTGGAGCGTGCCGCACCCCCCAAAGGACGGCTAACGCGTATGGCATTTGGTGAGCATACGCTCATTGATGACACTTATAATGCCAATCCCAATTCTATTTTGGCGGCGGCACAGGTCTTGACAGCCGAAACGGCTCAAAAAATCTTGGTGCTGGGCGACATTGCTGAGCTGGGTGATGGAGCGGTGGGCGAACACACCAAACTGGGGCAGGCACTGTCAGAATTTGCTGTGGACAAAGTGCTGACGGTGGGTGAGCTGATGAAGCACTGCACGGACGCTATCAACGCCAAACAAGCGGGCATGGCAGAGCATTTTGATGATAAAGATGACTTATTAACACGATTAAAACAACTGCTTAACACGCCGTCTGCGGTGCTGTTTAAGGGGTCGCGTATGGCACGCATGGAAACGCTGATTGAAGCACTGATGGCGGGTGAATAGTTATGTTGTATTGGTTGATTGATTATTTGGATTTATTAAGAAGTCAGACGATTGGCTCGCTGGCACTGCGCAGTTTGCTGGCGGTGATGATGAGTATGCTCATTGTGGTGCTGGCGGGCAAGCCTGTCATCAACTATCTGCGAACGCTCAAATACGGTCAAGCGGTGCGTGATGATGGTCCTAAAACCCACCTTGCCAAACAAGGCACGCCAACCATGGGTGGGGTGCTGATTTTGGCGGCGATAGGCATTTCTACTTTGGCATGGGCGGATTTGTCCAACCCTTATGTGTGGATTTTGATGGTGGTGATGGTGATTTTTGGGGCGGTTGGTTGGGCAGACGATTGGCTAAAAATCAAGCACAAAAACCCCCAAGGCTTAATCGCCCGCAAAAAATATTTTTGGCTGTCGGTGGGGGCACTCATTGCAGGCGGGTCGCTGTATTATATTGCCACCCAGCAAGACACCGCCACCATGCACGCCATGCAAGATGTGCTCATTCCGATGTTTAAAGACAGGGTCATTCCGCTGTCTGCCATTCCCTTTGGGCTCGGGTTTATGGTGCTGACGTATTTTACCATCAATGGCTCGTCCAATGCCGTCAATCTCACCGATGGTTTGGACGGACTGGTGGCACTGCCTGTGGTGCTGGTGTCGGCAGGGTTTGGGGTGTTTGCTTATATCTCTGGACACCATGTGTGGGCGGATTATATGAACGTGCCGTATATTGCCTATAATGGCGAAGTGGTGGTGGTGTGTGCGTCCATGATTGGGGCGTGTTTGGGCTTTTTGTGGCACAACGCCGCCCCTGCCGATGTGTTTATGGGCGATGTGGGGGCGTTGTCCTTGGGTGGTATGCTAGGGACAATGGCGGTGATGACCCGCCAAGAGCTGGCATTTATCGTCATGGGTGGGGTGTTCGTTGCCGAAGCGGTATCGGTGATGTTGCAAGTTGGCTCGTACAAACTGCGTAAAAAACGCATTTTTTTGATGGCACCGTTGCACCATCATTTTGAAGAAAAGGGCTTAAAAGAAACCAAAGTGGTGGTGCGTTTTTGGATTGTGTGCATTGTTTTGGTGGTGCTGGGGCTATTGACGCTCAAATTGCGGTGATGGACAAATCAATAAAAAGACACGCTTGGTTGTGTCTTTTTGTTTTTGGCAATGTATAAAACAGTGTACAAACAATCAAGGTTTTGCTAAGATAAAACCGCCACATCAACTGTAACTGTTAAGGAAATAACGATGTTTAAAAATTTTGCTTCAGACGCACTGGGTTTGTCGGACATCGGTAAAATCATACCACCAAGCCAGTTTAACCAAACTGACATTGATGATTATATTTTTCATGAAGACAACGAAAAAATTTATTTTGTCATCAAATCCAAATCGGACGAATATTGTTTTACCAATTTGGCATTTATCCATTTGGACGGACAGTCCGCCACCAGCAAAAAACGCTTGCTCAAACGCTATCCCTACCGCTATTATGCCCCAAGTACTGTCATGATAGAGACCGCAGGTACGATGGATTTGGACGTGGAGCTAAAATTTACTTTGCTTGGCACACCTTCGGGCAAATCAAGTGGAGCGGTCAGTTTTAGCATTGACATTGATAAAGCCCAAATAGAAGGCGTGCGTGATATTTATAAAGCCCTAAGTGCCATCGCTGACAAATGTGCCACCATCAAATGCAATGAGCATATTTTAAACAAATCCTTTGATAGTGTGGTGGGCATGTTTAATCTAAAAGACATGCCAGAGACGGTGATTTTAAATCTGCCCGACATCATTAACCAAACGGTCGCCCAAGTGGAAGCGGGTTACAATCAGAGACTGGCGCAAATCCGCCAGTACGATTTTGGGGCGGTATTTGAGCATTATTTGCGGGGCTAAGGCACAAAAAGACAGTCAAAATGGCTGTCTTTTTTATGGTTTATGAAGCATTTGATTGCTACCCAAAACCCGCCCCAAATTTTGCTTGGCTTGGGTTTCTAGTAAGTTGTAAAAATAAGGCGTGATAAATAGCGGTGATTGCTGATAAAAACGCTGTAAGACTTGACGGCGTTTTGTGTGATAAAGGGTGTCATCAACCCACGCATATTCTTGGCGGATTTGGGTGTTGTATTCGTCAAATCTGCCCTTATCTGCCCCCAAAATTGCCAAATCCATGTCTAAAAGATAATCCAAATCTGTAAACCTAAGCGTGTTTTGATGGTGCTGGGTGGCAACAATATAAGCACAAATTTTATCCACATCGTCTTGGCTGATTTTGCCCATTAGGGCTGTTTTGGCAAAGTTGGCACTGTCTATCTCGTTGGTGTGGCTGTTGGGCTCATAAATCACATCATGATAAAACAGTGCCAAAGCGACCACTTTGGGGCGTTGTAGCTTGTCCTTGACATTGTCAAAATGGACAAAGCACTCGTGCAGATGGGTGAGATTATGATAATGGCGATGACTCTTAGTATAATGAGCGACAAGCGTGTCAAACAAGACATCATAATTATCGCCCTGCCAAAGGCTTTGCCACTGTTTTTGTAGAAAGAAAAATGCGTTATTCATCATATTTTTTATAAAATTGATACCAAAACCATCAAAAAAGCCTGCTTAGCCCCAAGCCCAAAAACAGCCCAAAAAAGATACCGATTGTCCGTGTCAGCTGTGTGCCACTGCGATAAAACAGTGGGGTGATGGTATTGCCATCTAGGTGATAGATGGTTTCAAATGGGTCGCTCATACTGTCTGTCCATTGCTTTAAATACCAATTGCCATCGCTGCGTTGGCTAAGCTCCATGCGTAGGTGGTTGGCGTGGACATTGTCAGATTGCCATTGTCTGGGCGTGTCGCACAGCCGATAAGCGTTGGGGTTTTGTTGGATTTGCTCTAAGGGGTGAACAGGAAAGTCATCAGAGCTGTCGCCTATTTTGTCAGCACAAATACCAAAATAGCTGATATGGGTGGCGGGTCTAAAATCAGGCTTGGCAAATTGATAATACAGCGTAGCACATATCGTCCAGAACAATACAAACACGCCAAAACGCAGCAAACGGCGTGCCAATGCCATAAGCAGACGGCGAAGCACGGGTGATGATTTTGCCATATAAACTTGGTTGCGATAAACTGCTATTACAATCAATCAGCTTGCGATAAATTGCTTATAATAAAAAGTAATAAAAAGCCACTTGCGTGGGCAAATGGCTTTGGCTGGGTTTATTTTAGCACTTCGGCAAAGGCGTTGGCGACATACTCAACGTTTTGGTTGTTGAGCCCCGCCAGACACATACGCCCATTGTCCACCATATAAATGGCAAATTCAGCTTGCAGGCGCGCCACTTGCTCGGCGGTGAGCCCTGTAAAGCTAAACATGCCACGCTGTTTGGTAAAGTAGCTAAAATCACGTTCGGGCAGTTTGGCAGACAGGGTGTCTTGGAGTTTTTGACGCATATCACGGATACGGTCGCGCATTTCATAGACTTCGCCAACCCATTGATTGTACAGGTCTTCATCGTTCATGACGATGTCTACCACGTTGTTGCCGTGCGATGGCGGGCTAGAATAAATACGACGGACGGTAAATTTAAGCTGACCTAAGACGGTATCGGCTTCGTCTTTGCTGGGGCAAACCACTGACAGACCGCCGACACGCTCGCCGTAGAGCGATAAGTTTTTGGAAAATGAGTTAGATACAAAGACGGTCAAGCCCATTTCTACCGCACGGCGAATGGCATAAACGTCCGCTTCCATGTCTTCGCCAAAGCCTTGGTAGGCGATGTCCATAAAAGGAATGAGTCCTTTGTCTTTGATGATGTCAAGCACGATGTCCCATTGCTCACGACTCAAATCCACGCCTGTGGGGTTATGGCAACAAGGGTGCAAAAGTACCACGTCGTGTTTGTTTAAGCCTTTGAAAAACTCGCACAATTCGTCAAATTTGACACCGATGGTGGCGGGGTCGTAGTAGGGGTATTTGCCCACTTCTATGCCTGCGCCTGCAAAGATACTGATGTGGTTGCCCCATGTGGGGTTGGACACATAGCATTTGGCAGACGGGAACCATTCGTGGATAAAGTCCGCTCCTACTTTTAATGCTCCAGAGCCACCCAACGTGGCAATCGTTGCCACACGTTCTTGTTTGAGTACGTCGCTGTCTGCCCCAAACAGTAAGTTTTGACACGCCTTTTTGTAGCCTGCCAAGCCGTCCATTGGCAGATAACCACGGGGGCGGGGTGGGTTGGCGATTTGGCTTTCGGCGGTTTTGACGCATTCAAGCACAGGCAATTTGCCATCTTCGGTATAGTACACGCCCACGCCAAGGTTTACTTTGATGTCAGTGCGTGGGTCGTTGGCAAATTTGTCCATCAAACCCAAAATCGGGTCGCCAGCATAGGGGGTAACGTGTTCAAACATAGGATTTTCCTTAGGTTGTGGGTGAAAAATCAGGGTAGTAAACCCCATCAGTATAGCCTAAAATCTGTCCTTTGTGCAGGAAATTTTTGCTAAAATAAAGCAAAAATTTGCCATAAAAAAAGCCCGTCTATTGACGGGCTTAAACTAGCGAACGGGTGTACCTTGTTGCTGCTGGATTTGGGCAGTAATACGTCGGTTTCGTTGCTCTTCTGACATGTTTGCTTCGGCAATCTCCATCGGTGTTACCTTAATGCCACGCTGTATAAATTCAGACACCGCTTGGGTAACTGTTGTCTGTGGTGCTTCTTTTGCTTTTTTTGTGATGAACTCATAAAACTCTTGGTAATTGACATCGCTCATGGCGTGCTCCTTATTGTTGATGTTGGACGTTTTTTGGGTTTGGTGTTGTCTGTTGCGTCTTGAGAAATTCAGACAGCAATTTATTAAAAGACGCGCTTGGACATTCTTTCATCTTTTGGGTGGCGAATGCGGAGAAACTTTCAATATCGGTTGTGATGAAATCGTCATTGCCAAAACTATCATTGTTGTTCATGATTTTACTCTTTTTGTAATTATGTTGTAATTGCAATAAATGCTTATTTTTATTTTTCAGAAAAATAACACAGTTCCGTGCTCTTATCAAGAGTTGTTACATTTTTTTACAATATCGTCAAAAGCTGCTTTGGTCAGCAACCCTGCTTGCCATCAGTTCAACCAATCAAACGCTGGTGGGCTGGCTGACCAAAAATTCATGGGCATTGGCAAGCAAAAACTCCTTAAACGCCAGAGCGGCGGGCGACAGCGAGCGGTTTTTGTGGGTATAGAGTAAAAATTTGCGCTCCACCACAGGTTCGGTGATGGGGCGCATAATCAGTCCGTTTTGTTCTACCCATTCGGCGGCATAAAGCAGACATAGTGTTACGCCCAAGCCCATGCGTGTCATGCCAAGGGCGGTGGATAAAAAATTGACTTCAAAATCGGGATTGAAAATGCGACCAGAGATGTTGGACGGCAGCTCATTTTGTAGGCTTTTGATAAAAGGGCCATTTAGGGTGATAAGGCGCTCATTCAACAAATCTGCCCAGCACAGTTGGTCTTTGTTGGCAAAGGGATGGCTGGCGGGCAACACCAAATAAAAGGGCGAGCCAAACAAGGTGTCTGCGCACAAATCGTCAGAATAAGCGCGTTCTGGGGCAATGCCCAAATCCGCTTCTAGGTTTTCAATGTGGCTGACCACTTGGTCTACCGAGCAGTCGGTCAGGGTAACTTGGATATTGGGGTGCAACTCACAAAATTTGGCAATAAACTTTGGCATGGTACTTGCTGAAAGTTGCTGTGATACTGCCAGATGAATATGACCTTGGTGCAAAGATTTTAGGTTGGCGACCTTTTCGTTGAGCACGCTCATTTCGTTGAGTACGCGCCGAGCTTGGGGTAGCAGACGTGTGCCAGCATCGGACAGGTGCAGTTTGCGCGTGGTGCGGTCAAAGAGTTTGACGTCAAGATTTTGTTCCAGTTCTTTAATCAATCCGCTTAAGGCAGATTGGGTCAGACACAAAGACTCAGCAGCTTTGGTAAAGCTGTTTTGTTCGGCAACCAGCACAAACGCTCTTAACTGTCGTAACGTGGTACTCATGTCGTTCCTTTGGTGATTATTTGGTCGTATCAATCAATTTTGTGGCAATATTATAAAGGATAAATGGTTGCAGACAAAGGGGGTGAACTTATGCGTTTTTTGACATTTGTACATTGATAAAAATAAATGGCTGGATTATGATAAAGGGTTATTTGGGGAAAATTGTCTATGCTGATGTCTTTGACTTTGAACAATCTTGCGTTGATTGACGCGTACGAAATTGGCTTTGATGACGGCTTTAATGTCATCACAGGTGAAACGGGTGCAGGTAAGTCATTGATTTTGAACGCATTGTCCTTGTGTGTGGGCGGGCGCGCAGACACTGCGTTGGTGCGTCATGGCACAGAAGAAGCGAGCGTATTTGCTCAGTTTGACATCACAAATAATGCCCAAGCGGCGCAGTGGTTTGCTGACAGCGAGCGGATACCAGAAGAAAACACGGTGCTGATTCGCCGCAAAATCGGCGTCAATGGACGCTCAAAATCGTGGATAAATGGCGTGCCAGCGAGTATCAGCGAGCTAAAATCGTTGGGTGCTGTCTTGGTCAATATCCATTCGCAGCACGCAGGGCTTGAATTGCTTAAGCCCCAATTTGTGCTGGATTGGTTGGACAAATTGGGCGGTCTAAGCGCACAAAAACAAGCGACCAAACAAGCATATCACGATTACCAAACTTTGCTAAAGCAGTCCACAGAGCTCAAAAATCAATCCGTTCAGCGCGCCGACCGCATTGCGTTATTGTCCACCAAACTGGCGGACATTGAGCCGTTGTTGGCGGTGGATTTGACCCAGATTGAGAGCGAATACGATGAGCTGTCCAACCTTGAGACATTAATGCAAGACGCCGTGCAAGCGGTGGGCAGCCTTGATAATGATGGCGATGTGCCAAGCGTCAGTCAGCTGTTGAATAAAGCCATCAAAATCTGCGACCATCACAGCGACAAAAGCAAAGTGTTTGGCGAATGCGGTCAGCTTTTGACATTGGCAGGCGAGCAAATCAGCGAAGTGATTGGCAAACTCAGCGATTATGCCGAACAGTCGTTGCCAGACGAAGCGCGCCTTGATGAGCTAAACACTTTGTTGGCTTTGGCACACCGTTTGGCGGGCAAATATCACACGCCCATCGCGACGCTTATTGCCCAAGCCGACACTTGGCAAAAGGAGCTTGCTTCTTTGGAAGCCATGCCTGATAATGATAGGTTAGATGCCCAAGTTGCCAAGCAGTACGCGCATTATTTGGCGCTGGCAACACAGCTTGACCAAGCGCGCCAACAAATCGCTCCTGATGTTTGTCAAGAGCTGCAAAACAAACTGGCGCTGCTTGCTTTGCCCAATGTGCGTTGTCAATTTGGTTTTGACAAAAAACAAGAAAAACAGTATAACGCTCATGGCATTCATGAGATACAACTGTTCTTTAGTGCCAACAAAGGCGTGCCGCCACAACCCTTGCACAAAGTGGCGTCAGGGGGCGAGCTCTCCAGAATGGCGCTGGTCATGCAGGTGATGACATCGGCACAAAACAAACAAACGGCGCAACCGACATTGGTGTTTGATGAAGTTGATGTGGGTATCAGTGGCGGCACAGCCCAAGTGGTCGGTGAACTGCTGCGTCATCTGGGCAAGCATCAGCAGCTGCTTGCCATCACGCATCAAGCCCAAGTGGCGGCAGCGGCACATCGGCATATTTTGGTGCACAAAGAGCATGGTGAACAGACCACCAGCAAATTGTCAGTCATTGCCGGTGAAGCACAGATTGATGAGTTGGCGCGTATGTCTGGGGGGATTGTGGTAACTGACGCCACCAAAGCCCATGTCAAGAGCCTGTTGGCAGACATCACCAAAGCGCGTTTTGTCCATTAACTTTAGCCAAAGAAACAATCATGACCAAACATGCATCATTTCGCAGTCTTAGTCATCATTTGCTTATTGCCAGCGAGCAAATGCCAGATGAGCGGTTTGTGGGGGCGTTGATTTATTTATGTCGCCATACGCCTGACGGTGCGTGGGGCTTGATGGTCAATCAGCCATTGTCGGCGGTGTCGGTGGGCAGTTTGCTTGGTGAGCTTGAGCTGCCCAGCTCACAAAAGGCGATGAGCACGCCTGCGATGTGTGGTGGCTTTGTCAAACCCGAAGCAGGCTTTGTGTTGCATACTGGTTTGCCCAACTTTAGCTCATCACAACTGATAGGTGAAAATGTGTGTTTGACCACCAGCAAGGACATTTTAAGGCGCATTAGCGCTGATGAGTTGCCCCATTTTTTGTTGTGTATGGGCTTTTGTCATTGGACAAGGGGTCAGCTTGAAGAAGAAATCAAGCAACAAGATTGGCTGGTGTGTCCTGCAACTTCGCACATCGTATTTTGTCCAGACAACGAACAAAAAACGGCGCTGGCTTACCAAAAAATTGGCATTGACCGCAACAAATTTATCAGCAATGGCTCACGTTTAACCATATGACCACACAACCAACAAAGCAAACAACGACGCAGCCGACATTATTGTTGGCGCTTGATTTTGGCGTCAAAAAAATGGGCATGGCAATGGCAAACACGCTGACCAAAGAGCCTACGCCATTTGATATTTTGGCGATGGACAATGGCCAGCCTGATTGGGAAAATCTGCTTGGCATGATACAGGCATGGCAGGTGGGGCTGATTGTGGTGGGCTTGCCTTTGAACATGGATGGCAGTCAGTCCATGCTCACCAAACGTGCCGCTAAGTTTGCTCGGCGTCTGTCGCATCGTCTGGGTGAGCGTCATATCAGCGCCAAAGTATATAGCTATGATGAGCGTTTGACCAGTTATGAAGCTCGCAGTTTGGCGTGGGAGCGTGGTTGGATAACAGACGAAAAACAGCCCATTGATGATGTGGCAGCTTGTGTGTTATTGGACAGTTATTTTTATGCCCCGCAACTTGCCGTTTATGTGGGCAATTATCACGACCAAGCCAAAATTGCCGATAAGGACAAACCATGAACACCAACAAACAACGCCTTATCGCACTTATCAGCCATGCCATTAAGTTATCCAATATCGGCGTGTATTTGGGGTTGATGGCGGTGGTGGCGTTTTGTGTGTTTGGCACGCTGGCAAGCATGGCAAGTTTTAAAGACAGTCAGCTTATTTATATTGCTTTTCATTATTTGCCTTATGTGCTCATTGGACTGTCTATGCCAATTAGCTTGTATCATGTGTTTATTTTGGCTCGTTATCGCATTGTCCAAAGTGGCATTTTAAAGCTGATATTGGCGGTGGGTTTTGGGCTGTTGCTGTTTGCTTTGGCGATGTGGTTAAAGCAAGCAACCGCCGCCTTTTTTATGAGCCTATTTTTGGCGATGGTGGCGTGGTTTGCCATGCCTTTTTTGTTTCGGGTCAATCTAAAAAAGTTTTTAAACTTTTTACAAGACACTGCCACACCCTAACTTATTGTCTGCTGCCAACGATATAAGCTGCCAAATCTTTAACTGTGCTGTCGTCATCATTGAGACAGTTACTGACAATCTTGATAAGCTCATCATCACCAAGCTCGTCCATCTCGTCTAATTCATCAAGGGCGGTCTCTCTAATGAGTGGGTGGGGGTCGTCAAGATAAGTAATAAGTGCGTCTTTGTACGCCATCCCCAGCCGTTTGGCAAAATAAATCACGCTGGCACTGCGTACATAGGCATTGGCGTGATGTAGATAAGGGGCGATTTTATCCAAATGGGGCTGACCAATACCACTAAGTGAGCCGATGGTGGCAAATATGACCCAGTCATCAGAGCTGTCTAGTAAGGGCAATAAAAACGCTTGTCTGTCAATGCCCAGTCCATCAAAATCAATGTACTTATCTGCCCAAGATAACGCACGAATAATGGCACATTGGCGCAGCGATGAAAAGCTGTCAAAGTGTTCAAGCGTCCATTTACTATGGTCTTTTAACAGACAAAACGCCAGCTCATCATAATACTCGCTGTCATTGGCAATCTCTATCATAAACAGTGCCAAAAGTTCAGGTAGGGATTTGTCATTTAGGAGAATGATGGGTGTGTGGTTCATGGCGTGTTTTTGATGGCAATGGTTTTGCTTGGTGTGATGTATTATAATGTATGTTTTATTGGATAAAACATTTTTGGATACCTTTCATGACTGCCCAAACCATCAGCCACACCTTGGACACCACAGGACTGATATGCCCCGAACCCATCATGCTGTTACACAAAGCCATACGCCAAGCCAAAAGTGGCGAGCAAATTAGCATGGTGGCGACCGACCCTGCCACCACCAGAGACATCCCCAACTTTTGTCGTCATCTGGGGCATGAACTGCTTGAACATCGCCAAGATGGTGAAACTTATCATTATCTGATTGCCAAAAAATAAGACCAACCATGAGTAAAACCCGAGCTACCAAACCCCGCCTGCCTGCTTTGACCACCACCGAAGCTGACCCGCCGTTTTTGACCGAGTTTCGGATTGCCATGTTGGCTCGGGGTTTGGCAACGCGTACACGTAACGCCTATATCAGAGATTTACGGTTGTGTGGTCAAAGCACGGATACGCCCCTGACCGCTTGGCAACAAAGCGACATTGAATATTGTTTGTATTATCTGCAAAAACAAGGCAAATCTACTCGTACCCAAGCTCGCATTTTGGCAAGTTTGCGCCAGTTTTTTTTGTGGCAAATTGGCGATGGCGTGCGTGATGACGACCCTTGTGAACACATCAAAAACCCCAAAGTTAGCAAACCTTTGCCAAAAACGCTGTCCGAAACCGACATCACCAATTTGCTGGACACACCCGACACCACCACGATTTTGGGATTGCGTGATAAGGCCATGCTAGAAGTGATGTATGCTTGTGGATTGCGCGTGTCAGAGTTGGTGAATATGTCGCTGTCTGAGCTAAATTTACAAGCAGGCTGGTTACAAATCACAGGCAAAGGCAACAAAACGCGACTGATGCCTTTGGGGGAGTACGCCCTAAATGCCCTAAATGCTTATTTGGAGCGGCGACATCGGTTATTGCCCAGCCAAAAAGTGGACTGTCAGGCGGTGTTTTTGACCGAGCAGGGGGGGTATATGACGCGGCATAACTTTTGGCATTTGATTAAAAAGTACGCCGCGCTTGCTTGTATTCAAACCGACATCTCGCCACACACTTTGCGTCATGCTTTTGCCACCCATCTGTTAAATCATGGGGCAGATTTGCGCAGCGTACAGCTACTGTTGGGGCACAGTGATTTGTCCACCACGCAGATTTATACCCACGTTGCCAACGCGCGCCTGCAAAGTTTGCACGAGCAGTACCACCCTAGGGGCTAACGGTTGGTAATCAATGTTTACAAAGTCATCATCATAGTCGTTGATGTGGCAAAGTGGCTGTTGTTATAATGACATATCAATAACGCACAAAGGAAAACTATGCAACAAACGTCCATTATCATTGTGTCTGGTCGCTCAGGCTCTGGCAAAACATCGGTACTGAACATTTTAGAAGATTTTGGTTATTATGTGATTGACAATTTGCCTTTGTCTTTGGTCAGTGATGCGGTGGACAGCTTGATTGGCGATGATACCAAAAAAGTGGCGCTGGGCATTGACGTGCGCACACCAAAAGCAGATTTGTCAGGCTTTGGTGCGGTTTATGAGCGACTGATTGACAGTTATGGCGTGGCGGTCAAAGTGCTGTATGTAACTGCCCAAGAAGGGGTGTTGGTGGCGCGCTTTGGGGCAACGCGCCGTGTGCACCCACTGTTGCCCATCGTCAGCAATTTGCCCAATGCCCTTGCCAAAGAAATAGAATTGTTAAAACCAATCGCCAGTCGCGCTGACATCAAAATTGACACCAGCACCCTAAATATCCACGAACTCAAAGAAAAAATTCGCCAACATTTGGGGGTGGACAATGTGGTAACGGTCAATCTGATGTCCTTTGGTTTTAAGCATGGCGCGCCCATTGACGCCGATTTTGTGTTTGATGTGCGCATTTTGCCCAACCCGCATTGGCAAGAAAATCTGCGCGCGCTGAGCGGTCAAGACCAAAGTGTGCAAGCGTTTTTTGCCAACTGTCCTGAAGTGGACAAGATGGCGGCTGATATCGCTCAGTTTTTGAGCACATGGCTGCCCAATTTTTTGAATAATAATCGTTATATGGTAACTGTGGCGATTGGCTGCACAGGTGGCAAACACCGCTCTGTTTATATCGCCGAACTTGTTGGCAAACGCTTAAAGACTGCTTTGCCAGCTGGTATGCCAGTCAGCATTAAGCACCGCGAAAAGCGCCATTGTAATTAAAGACAATGGTAATTAAAGACAATCAAGAAGGCAAAGTAAGATGGATTGGTCAAAGATAAACATGCGTGTGTCGCGCACCGAAATCAAAAAGTCTCACGAAAGGTTGCAGGCACTCGCCACGCCTTTGGCAAAACTCTCCAAAAAACAGCTGGCGCATTTGCCTGTCAGTGAGTATTTTTTGGACGAGCTGCTGCACCTGACACAAATACAAGCACCCGCCGCCAAAAACCGCCAAATCAAACGTATTGGCAAGTTAATCGCCGAAGAAGACCGTCATGCGCTCATCCATGCGCTTTTTGAGTTGGTGTTTGATGCCGCTCAGCGCGCCAAAATTGAAGTGTGGTTGACCAGATTGACGCTTGGCGATGAAAGCGTGCTTAAGCAGTTTGTTAGGCAGTTTAGAGCCAGCGAATACAACAGCATTTATCAGCTGCTGTTGTGGGTTGAGTATGCCAAACATTTGGGCGATGATGAGTTGCTGGCTGAGAGTCAAGCCGACTTGATAAGCTATGTCAAAGAAGTGGCGATTTTGTCTGTGTAGGTTATTTGCCTTAAGAGTTAAAAAAGAAAGGCTTAACGACTTTGTGTCAATTTTACAATAAAAACAACAAAGCCACACAAATGGGGGTTATGTGGCTTTGTTGTATTTTCCCTTAGCGCTTAGGCATTGCGCCCAATTCCTTGCTCATTTCCATGATACAGCGGAGTTTGTCCTTAATCGGCGTGTCCATTTGCCTGTTCCTGTGCTGTGTGTGTAGTATCGCAAATTTTGTTTGTAGATAAAAGGCGCAAAAGGCGCAAATTTTTGTAAGAAATCGCTGACATTGTAAGAGTTGTCAAAAAACCACGCCAAAAAGCGTGGTTTTATAAGAACGATGTCAAGTATGGCGCTTTATTTTTTTTCTTCGCGGACTTTGTTGACCAAAAAATCCACCACTTGGGTTACTTTGGATTCTTCGCCGCTGACCACATATTTGCCATGCACCACCACCGCAGGCACGCCCGTGAGTTGATAACGCGTCGCCCCTTGTTTGGCGCGTTCAACTTTGGTGGTTACAGCAAAGGAATTGTATAGGCTGTTAAATTTGTTTTTGTCCACGCCTTGGCTGGCATACCAATCCGCCAACGTTTGTTGGGATTTGTCCACGCGTTTGTTGTCTTTGTGAATGGTGTCAAGAAGCGCTTGGTGGGTTTTTTCTTCGTAACCCATCAGCTGAGCGGCATAAAAACCGCGAGCCGACACTTCCCAAACGGGGTTCATGGCGGCGGGTGTGCGAAAAAATGCCACGTCTTTGGCGCGGGTTTTTGCCCATTTTTGCATGTGTGCTTCTAGGGTATAACAATGTGGACATCCGTACCAAAAAAACTCACGCACCACAATCACATCGCCAGCAATTTTTTCTGGATTGGACAGCACTTTGTAATCTTTGCCTTCTACAAAGTTGGCATGACTGATGGTGCTAAGTCCAACAGCAAAGGCAAGGGCGGTAAATTTTAGCGCATATTTCATACTAATTCCTGTCAATTTACTTTAACAAATACAAAGAGAAGGGTCTGGGCGGACTGGCGATTGTCAAAACAATCGGTGGTTTATTGACTAAATCGTTGCATAGTTTAACGTATTTTTGTAACCTTGTGGTAATAGAATTCTTAATAAAGCGTTGCATTGTGTAAAATTGTCAAGCACTTGCCCAAAATATATTCAATTTTTATGCCAAAATTGGCAAAAAGTAGTCAAATATTGCTTAAAATGATAAGATAACCAAAATTTATTCCCCAAACTGGTGATGATGATGACCACAACCGCACAACAAAACGCTGATTTTGATGAAATTAGTAAGTTTACCCAGCTTGCCGATGAGTGGTGGGACAAAAACGGCGCGTTTAAGTCGCTACACGACATCAATCCTTTGCGCCTTAACTGGATTGAAGACCAAGTGCTGGCAAATTTTGGCAGCAAACTTGCAGGCAAACGCATTGTTGACGTTGGTTGTGGTGGCGGCATTTTATCACACGCCATGGCGGTGCGTGGCGCGCAGGTTTTGGGGGTGGATTTGGGTGAAGCCAACCTAAAAGCGGGTGAGATTTATGCCGCCAAAACCAACATGAGCGACAGCGTGCAGTTTCGCCATGTGGCTGTTGAAGCGCTCGCCGCCGAGCAAGCGGGCAGTTATGATGTGGTAACGTGCATGGAAATGCTTGAGCATGTCCCTGACCCATCGGCGATTGTGCGGGCGTGTTTTGCTTTGCTCAAACCCAACGGGGTGTGTGTGATGAGCACCATCAACCGCAATCCAAAAGCCTATTTGTTCGCCATTGTGGGTGCAGAATATGTGTTGCGTTTGGTGGACAAAGGCACGCACGATTATCACAAATTCATCACCCCAGCTGAGCTTGACCAAATGGCAACCGACGCTGGCTTTATGCGTTTTGACATGACAGGACTGCATTACAATCCGCTGACCAAGCGCTTTTGGCTTTCAAACAATAACGTTGATGTCAATTATATGATGGCATTTAAAAAGCCAAGTTCAGCAGATTTTGCCCAACCAATCTTTAAGAAGTGATGGACGGCCATGACAACTGACACCCGCCTAATAAACGCGCCCAAGGCTGTATTGTTTGACTTAGATGGCACGCTGATTGATACCGCGCCTGATTTTGTGCGTATCATCAAACTGATGTGTGCCAAATACAAACACCCTTGCCCGACAGATGACGCCATTCGTGAGCAGGTATCGGCAGGCGCCAAAGCGATGATACGACTCATATTTGGCGAGCTTGCCAATATTGCCGATGATGACCCTGTGCTGCTAAGCTACCGCCAAGAGTTTTTGGATTTGTATGAAGCTGACATTTGTGTGGACAGTCGCTTGTTTGATGGGTTGGACGAATTTTTGGCAAATTTAGAAGTTGGTGGCATTTCTTGGGGGATTGTAACCAATAAGCCCAGATATTTGGCACAAATCTTGCTAGAGAAACTCTTCTTGACAAAAAGATGTTCGGTCTTGGTGTGCCCTGATGATGTGGCGCGCACCAAGCCTGACCCAGAGCCGATGTTGTTGGCGTGTCAGCATCTTGGTGTTGAGCCAGCAGATTGTGTGTACATTGGCGACCACATTCGCGACATACAGGCAGGACAAGCCGCGGGCATGACAACCTTTGCCGCCGCTTATGGCTATATTCCCCCCAAGGACTTTCCCATACAATTGTGGGGAGCTGATAAAGTGGTGCGTGATGTGGGTGAGCTTATCAGCAGCGTACATGCATGGCTACAATCATCAATTGACCACCAATAATAAATTAACCACCATATAATTTTAAGCATGACAACCAAAAAAAATATGCACCAAGACATCATCACATACCGTCCTACGCCGCATTGTTTGCAAGACAAAATCATTTTGGTTACAGGAGCAGGCGATGGCATTGGCAAAGTGGCGGCGCTCACCTATGCCAAATATGGCGCAACCGTCTTACTGCTTGGCAAAACCCAATCCAAATTAGAAGCGTTGTACGACCAAATTGAGAGTTTGGGGCTGGCGCAGCCTGCCATCTTACCAATGGATTTAGAAAAAGCGACGTTTGCGCAGATGAACGAGACCGCCACCCTTATCCAAAAAGAGTTTGGGCGCTTAGATGGCGTGTTGCACAACGCCGCGATTTTGGGGGCGCTGACGCCACTTGAGATGTATGACCCCATCACTTTTGAGCAAGTGATGCGCGTAAACAGCACCGCCGTGTTTATGCTGACCCAAGCGCTGTATCCTTTGCTGATGAATGCCCAAAGTGGCTCGGTGGTGTTTACCAGCAGCAGTGTGGGCGCAAAACCCCGAGCGTTTTGGGGGGCGTATGCCCTGTCCAAGCAAGTCGTAGAAGGCATGAGTGCCATTTTTACCCAAGAGACCCAAAACCACACCGCGCTGCGTTTTAATGTCATCAACCCAGGAGCGACGCGCACCAATATGCGTGCCCACGCTTTCCCAGGTGAAGACCCCAATACCCTAAAAACGCCCGAAGAGATTATGGCGCCTTATGTGTATTTGATGAGCGACATGGCAAGTGGGGTCAAGGGTCAAGTGATTGATTGTCAACCCAAATAAACGTGATAAAGAGTATCCAAAGTGTTTGTGGCAATCAAAGGATTGTTTGTTGGGTTTAATTGGATTTAAGTGTTTGGCACAGTTGCATTTTATCTGTCGGTGCTTGTTTTGAGCGTTTTTGGTTGAATGCTGTGCTAAATTTGTATATTGCTATAACAACAGACACGATGGTCGCAAGGTGGGTTTTGTTGCATAAGCACCAAACCAAAAAACCCAACATCAGGCAGTTGCGCCATCGTCCCCAACCATTTTGGAAATCTGAGAACAAACGTGGAACTATTATACAACTTGCTGTTAATCGCCTTACTGATTTTGGTGTCCAGCTTTTTTTCTATTTCTGAAATTGCTTTGGCAGGTGCCAGAAAAATCAAGCTCAAAGCCATCAGCGAAAGCGGCGACACGCGCGCCGACAAGATTGTTCATCTGCAAGAAAATTCCGCCGATTTTTTTGCCACCTCCCAAATCGGACTCAATGCGGTGGCAATTTTGGGCGGTTCGGTGGGCGAAGGGGCGCTACGCCCCTATCTTGTGGCGTTGATTGGACGGGTTTATCAGGGGCAATGGCTGGACAATATCGCTTTTTTTATGTCTTTTGTGGTGGTAACGCTGCTGTTTATTTTGTATGCCGATTTAATCCCCAAGCGCATTGCCATGATAAATCCTGAAAAAGTGGCGTTGGCGGTGATTAACCCAATGTTGGTGGTGATTAAGCTGCTAAAGCCCTTGGCGTGGGGCATTAACGCCGTTGCCGATTTGACTTTTCGTGTCTTTAAAATCAACACCACGCGTGAAGACAACATCACTTTTGATGATGTGTCGGCGATTGTGGATGCTGGCGCGCAGGCAGGCGTGCTGCAGCAGCAAGAGCACCATTTTATTGAAAATGTCTTTGAATTAGAAGAGCGCACCGTGCCATCGTCCATGACCGCGCGCGATGATGTGGTGTTTTTTACCCTTGATGAGTCCGAAGAGTCTGTCCGCCAAAAAATCGCCGATTATCCGTATTCTAAGTTTTTGGTGTGCAATGAACACATAGACCAAGTGATTGGCTATGTGGACACCAAAGACATTTTGGTGCGCATCATGAATCATCAATCCTTTGTGCAGCTAAACGAATCCACCATTCGTAATGTGCTGATTATTCCTGATACGCTCACTTTGTCGGAGCTGCTGGACAAATTTCGTGCCAGCAAAGACAAAATCGCCGTGGTAGTCAATGAATATGCGTTGGTGGTGGGGCTAATCACGCTGTCGGACATCATGATGACGGTGATGGGCGATTGGGTGGTACCAGAGACCGAAGACCAACAAATCATCAAACGCGATGAAGATTCATGGTTTATTGATGGACTGACGCCCATTGATGACGTCAAACACGCCTTGGGCATTGCTGAATTTCCTGACTGGGACCATTATGAGACGCTGGCGGGCTTTATCATGTATCGCTTACGCAAAATTCCGCGCTTGGCGGACTGGGTGGCGCACGAAGGCTACAAGTTTGAAGTGGTGGACATTGACCATTATAAGATAGACCAGTTGTTGGTTACGCGAATGCCTGTAAATACCACTGATATTGAATAAAGATGTGATATTGACAAAAAATGCAAGTGAAGGACTTGCATTTTTTTGTTTTTGCTAATTTTTTTAGAAAATTTAGCATCTGGTTCGTTTGCCAATACCCAGCCTGCACTTTCAAGCATGGCGACAGAGAGACTTGGAGCAACAATCTGCCCCAATTTTGGTATGAATTTTGATAGGTTGTTTGAGCATTGTGTGTTTGATGGCAGATATTGCCATGGTTTTGGGACATTTTATGCGATATTGCCATTAAACACGCTACACAAAGCCATACACATGGTTGTCATGGCGACGGTGCCAACCGCCACCCCAAGGCTGATACGGGCAGGGCGTTACCTGCGACGACGACCGCATGAGAGTGGGGATAATGGCATGGTATTTAGATTTTTGGTCTTCTGTCATTGCTTGGTTCTTGTTTGATAAAAAAATAAGCCAATACTACAAAATTCGTAATTTTAATGATGAAAGATTGAAATTATGGATTTGCGAGATATTTTTATCAAAAGATTTAAGGAAGCTCGCAAAGCCAAAGGATTTACCCAAGAAAATTGGGGATTGCTGTTGGGTTGGATGAGTTTGTTGCCAGCACTTGCATTAATCGCTACGAAAAAGGCATTCATCAACCAGATTTATTGATATTATTACGTCTGGCAGAAATGCTTGAGATGCCGCCTGCTTACTTTTTTGCTGACGATGATTTGGCACAGTTAATTTTGCAATATCAAACAAGGAGACAGTAAAATGTTCGGTGCTTAAAATTTGCCATCTATTTGCTTTTGCGGTCCATCCACCTTATCGCCACTGCCTGCCAGATAACCAAAGCCCACATTGACCACCATCGCCCCAAACAGCACATATAGGGGCAGTTGCCAACTTTGACTAAGCTCAAAGAGTTTGCCCAGTCCCAAAGGCCCAAAAAACGCCACCGCGTAGCCCACCGCTTGCGCCATGCCTGACAAGTCTCTGGCGCTGCCAAAATGATGGGTGCGCATAGAAAACAGCATGAGCGATAAGGTAAAAATCGCCGCACCCCCAAAACCCATGACCGCCGACCATAGGTGCAGCCAGTTGGGCAGCCAAATCAGCCCTGCTGTGCCGATGACGTTGAGTGCAGCGCTGCTGATTGCAATCAGACGAATGGATAAGTTGCGTTTGATTAAAAAGGTCAACAAAAAAATTGCCAGCGGTGCGACCACCTGAAACGTCAAAGCCAGCTCACTGGCGGCCGTGTCCGTCAGTCCATAGCCAATGCCAATAGATGGCAAAAAACTTGCCACACTATAAAACAAAAAGGACTGTATGCCCATAAAAACGCCCAGATACCATGCGTCTTTGTTTCGCCATGGGTTAAATGGGGGTGCTTGTGTGTTGCTTTGGGCTGGGGAGATTGTTGGGGTGTGATTTTTAACCCATTGCCAAATCATCACGGTCAGTATTCCAAACAGCGCCCAGCTGCTAAGAGCAATTTGCCACGACACGACCGTCATCATGGGAATGACCACCCAAGCGCTCACCCCAGCAAACAGCGACATGCTCAAACTAAAGACCCCTGTAGCAAGCGCAATGTGGTTGGGTGCGTGCTTTTTGATAAAGGGTGCGGTTAGGGCATTGAGCATGCCAATGGCAAACGACAGAAAAAAAGTTCCCACAAACAGCCCGCTGACACCAAACCACACTCGGCTTGCCACGCTCAATGTCAGCAATGCAGTCATCATCAACATCATGGTTTCTAGCCCAAAACGGCTGGCAAAACGTGGAGCAATCAAAGCACCAACGGCAAACAAAGGCATTGGCAAAGCGCCCAAATAGCCAATATGTGCCGGTGATAACTTTAATGCGTCATAAAATGTCGGTGCAACCGAACCAATCATGACGATTGGTGAACGCATATTGACCGCAGACAAGACAAGCCCAATGAGCAACAGCGTCAAAGGTATGCCAGTTTTTGTGTGAGACGCGCGCATAAAAACAGTCCAATACAATCATTTGGACGATTATGGTAGCAAGTTTTGCCAAAAAGTAAAAGTTTGTTAAACTTCTTTGGCGATTTTGCTCAATTTTTCTAGTTCGGCTTGGCTTTTGGCTTTTTGATTGTTTTCGCACTTGTTAGGGTCATTGCCACAAAACTGACAATATTCATCGCCCATCAAATTGGCAACGCCACCGCATGAGCCTTTTAGGGGTTGTTTTTTGACAAGATAGCCAATGCCCATCAGCAAAAAAAACAGCGCAAACACCCCAAAAGTGATAAAAAAGATGGGCACGAATTGATACAAAAGGTCGCTCATAATACCCCCCAGTGGTGTCGGTGTGGTCAGCTGTGGCGATTGATAGAAATAAGTTTATCAGGTTTTATTATAACCAAAAATTGGCACCATTAAGAACGACCGATGTTAAAGTTTTGTATAAATTGTTTTAATAATGATAAAGTGTTGCATTTTATTGTATAAACGGTATGGCGATTTGAATAAATATTTGTTAGTGTTAAAGATTGTGTCAATAAATGGCTGGCTGATGGTGGTTGGCAGGGCAAATATTGTGCTTATGACAACCAATAAAGCTAAGGTGGTTTTGTCTTGGTTGTGGTGATTGGCTGTCTTTATTGGTGCTGCTTGATTATTGGTCAATCTAACAAAGAAGCTAGGGGTCATGGTCGTCTTTTTCCAGATTGCTGTCCATGTTTTTGTGCGCTTGAACAATGTCTTTGAGTACACGATTGTTTTGCTCAAACGCGCGACACGCTGGACAGATGGTCAGATGAAATTTGACGCTCATTTGTTCGTGGGAAGCAAGGGATTGCTCTTGGGACAAACTGATAAGCTCGGTGATTCTGCGGCAATTTCTGATATGTTTTAACATGATTTTTCTCAGTCATCAAACCATTTGACGGACAAGCAAGTCTGCAATCTAAGTCTGGCGCGGTGCATGAGCACATAAAAATTTTGTGTGCTAATGCCCAATTCTTGACAAATTTCTTGGGTGTCTAGTTCAATGTATTCTTTCATCAAAAACACCCGCGATTGTTCTTTGGGCAAGTTATTCAAACACAGCTCCAAAACGTGCCAAAAGTCGGTTTGCTCGGCGCTGAACTCTGGGTTGCACCAGCTGTCATCAAAGGCGCTTAGGGCGTTGTCATTGTGCCAGTGCCCTGTTTTGTCAAAGAGCAACTCCAAAAACGCTTCGTCGCTTTGGCTGTCGTCATCGGTCAGGTCAGATAGGGCGACGTATTTGTTGTTGTGGCGTATAAAATCGGCAATTTTGTTTTTTAAGATGGCAAACACCCAGCTTTTAAAGGTGGATTTGCCTTGAAACTTGTCCGCGTATTTTAGGGCATTGACCAGTGCATCTTGTACCACATCTTTGGCGTATTGTTCGTTGCCAAGTTGATTGGTGGCAAATTTTAGCATGGCTTGATAAATGTCGTCTAAAAAGTCTGAGTTAAAGCGTTGATTGGAAAAATTGGTCATAGACAGCTTAATTGCACAAAGATACGTTAATGGGGCAAAAACACTTGGTTGTCCATCATGGTGGCAAACAAAGCGTCCGCTATTGTATCAAAATCATGGCTCAAACCAAAGTGGTCAGCAAAGCAGCTTAGCAGTGCGTGTGTATCGTCAAAGGGCTTGGTGCTGTCTTGGATAAACTGTATCAAAAAGAAAGTCAGGGCATTGATGTGCATAAAGGCGCTTTGGTACTCGCCTTGTACTTGCTGGCGATAGACCAACAAAAAAGTCTCAGTAGGCTCGGCGGGCAGATGTGCGCCACTGATGTCTTGTACCGCCCAAGTATAGTACAAGGCTTGCACGCTGGGATTGATGGCAAGGCTGGGCGCGCGCAAAAAGGGCGTGGGTGTTTGGTTGGGCAGGTTGTCCACGTACAGCTCTATCCACTCATAATGGGCAAGTTCTGCAAAAAATGGCGGCAGACTTAGCGCATTAATGATGTCGCTGCTTTGTAAGTACTGGACAAATTGTTCGTTGATTTCGCTAAAATAAGGACTGCTCATCGTGCCATTTTGCAAAAAAGCACGCAGCAGCGCCTGCCATGTGTCGTCGCTGATGATGGACTGGCACACGGGGAAGCACTGATTGACAAAGCCACTTAGGTTGTTAAAAATCAAACTCTGATATAGCGTGCCCACACGTTTGGGGACGCTGTCGCCGTCTGTGTGGTTTTGACGGCGCAAATAATTGCCAAATTGCGACTGAAAAGCTGCCAAATCGCTGGTGGTCGTCAAAAGGCTCATCAAGCTGTCCTAGCGCCAAGCATTTTTTGGCGGTGGCTGTGTTGCAATTCTTTGATGAAATTGACTTCGTCAAGCAGCTCTTGGAGTGCGCCAAAATTAAAGTCGCGTTCAAGGCAAGTGGGAATTTGTTCGGCGGTTTTGCCTATTTTTTGGTAAATCAGTCCATAAGCGTCATCAAGCAGCGACCACACAGGCGTTATGACGCTGTTGCCATGTGTGTCAACAATCAACCCATCATCGTCCACATGGTGTCCTGCCACGTGCAAATAGCAGGTGCGCTCTAGGGGCAGCTCACGGATATAAGTGTGCGGGTCAAAACCGAAGTTTTGGCTATTGACATAAATGTTATTGACGTCCAAATGCAATAGGCAGTCGGCTTCTTGTACCACCGCGCTGATAAATTCGCTGTCCGTCATGTCGCTTTGGGGCGGCAGATAATAATAAGACGCGTTCTCAAGCCCAATGCGCTCGCCTAAAATGTCCTGCACTTGTCTGATACGTTCAGCCACCCAATACACTGCTTCTTGGGTACAAGGAATGGGCAACAGGTCATACAGATGACCTTGTTGGTCGCCACACCAAGACAGGTGTTCAGTAAAGAGCGTCATATTGTGCGAGCGCATAAAGGCGTGGATATTTTTGACATGCGCAATGTCCAATTCTTTGCTGCTACCAATGGACAAGGACAGACCATGACAAATAAAATCAAAGCGCTCGGTGTATTCGCGCAACTGCTTGTCAGAACGACCACCCATCATACCTTGGCTGTTTAGCCAGTTTTCTGGCGACACTTCAAAAAAGTCAATGCCTGACAACCGCTCAGGGCGCATTTGTGGCAACAACTCTCGGCGAAAGCCCAATCCTGCACCCAAGGCATGGACATGTGGGTGGTTTGTCATGATGTGTCCTTTTGTGTTATTGGCTGGCACCGCATTTGCCATCGGCTTGTTTGTTGGTTTTGCCACCGCATTTGCCTTCACCGCATTTACCGTCAACGTGCTTGGGTTTGCTGGCGCCACACTTGCCATCGGCGTGTTTATCGGCTTTGCCACCGCATTTGCCGTCGCTGCATTTGCTGTTGGTCTTTTTTTGAGCGCCACACTTGCCATCGGCTTGTTTGCCATGACCACCACATTTGCCTTCGGCGTGTTTTTGGGTGTTTTGGTAGCCTTGTTTCATGGGCTTGGCTTCAAAACTGGGTGCTTGGCTGGCGCAGGCGCTCAAACCTGTGGCAAGCAGTGATGCAGCAGCAAGGCTGGTGAGTGTCTTGACATTTGACATACATTTACTCCATAAAATTAAAGTGGTGTTTGATTAGACTGTTTGGTCAGATTTAATCTTACAACATTTTTTTAAAAAATAGTAGCAAAAGATAACAAAATCTGCTCCAAACGAACATAAAAATGACTGATATACAAAAACACCGCCCATCTCTGAACGGTGTTTTGCTTGATGACTTAGATTATTTGTCTTTGACTTCGGTAAACTCAGCATCTACCACGCCGTCATCTTTGGCGTGGGCTTGGCTTGCCCCTGCCGCTTGGGCAAAGTCGGCTGGGTTTGCTCCGCCTTGCTCGGTGCTGTAAATCTTGGTGCCGATTGGCAAGAAAGCATTGTCAAGGGCTTCTAATTTAGACTTGATGGCGTCCACATCGTCTTCTTTGGTGGCAAGTTCTAGCTCACTGATGGCAGTTTCTACCGCTTTTTTCTCATCGTCGGTGGCTTTGTCGCCGTTTTCTTTTAGGGCTTTTTGAACGGCGGCGATACGACCATCGGCTTCGTTGCGAGCGTTTGCCAGCTCAGCAAACTTCTTATCGGCTTCGGCATTGGCTTCGGCGTTACGAATCATCTCTTCAATCTCTGCTTCGGACAGACCGCTGTCGGCTTTGATTTGGATGGATTGTGATTTGCCTGTGCCTTTGTCTTTGGCAGAAATGTTCATGATACCGTCAGCGTTGATGTCAAAGGTAACTTCAATCTGTGGCACGCCACGCGGTGCTGGTGGAATGTCGGTCAAATCAAAGTTGCCAAGCAGTTTGTTTTGATTGGCGATTTTACGCTCACCTTGATACACCTGAATGGTTACCGCAGGTTGGTTGTCGGCAGCGGTTGAGAACACTTGTGATTTTTTGGTGGGAATCATGGTGTTCTTTTCAATGATGGGGGTCATCACCCCGCCCATGGTCTCAATGCCCAGCGTCAATGGCGTAACGTCAAGCAGTAGCACGTCTTTTTTGTCGCCAGAGAGCACCGCACCTTGAATGGCTGCACCCATTGCCACCGCTTCGTCAGGGTTGACGTCTTTTCTTGGTTCTTTGCCAAAGAAGTCTTGCACCTTTTTTTGTACCAGTGGCATACGGCTTTGACCACCCACCAAAATCACATCGTCAATGTCGCTAGCAGATAACCCTGCGTCTTCTAGAGCAATCTTACAAGGAGCGATGGTGCGAGCCACCAGCTCTTCGGTAAGGCTTTCTAGCTTGGCACGGCTGATGGTAATCACCAAGTGCTTAGGGCCTGTGGCGTCAGCGGTAATATAAGGCAAGTTCACTTCGGTGCTGTTGGCGCTTGATAGCTCAATCTTGGCTTTTTCGGCAGCTTCTTTTAGGCGTTGCATTGCCAAAGGGTCGCCTTTTAGATTGACGTCTTGCTCTTTTTTGAACTCGTCCACCAAATAATCAATCAGTGCAATGTCAAAGTCTTCACCGCCAAGGAAAGTGTCGCCATTGGTGGCAAGCACTTCAAACTGCTGTTCACCGTCCACATCGGCAATCTCAATGATGGACACATCAAAGGTACCACCGCCTAAGTCATAGACAGCAATGGTGCGGTCGCCTTCTTTCTTGTCCATACCAAACGCTAGGGCGGCAGCGGTTGGCTCGTTGATGATACGCTTAACGTCCAGTCCTGCGATTTTGCCAGCGTCTTTGGTGGCTTGGCGTTGGCTGTCGTTAAAGTAGGCAGGTACGGTAACCACCGCTTCGGTAACAGGCTCACCTAGATAGTCTTCTGCCGTTTTTTTCATTTTTTTGAGCACTTCAGCAGAGATTTGTGGTGGGGCTTGTTTTTTGCCGTTGACTTCTACCCACGCATCGCCGTTGTCAGCTTTGACGATTTTGTAAGGCACAAGACCGATGTCTTTTTGTACCGCTTGCTCATCATAACGGCGACCAATCAAACGCTTCACCGCAAATAAGGTGTTTTGCGGGTTGGTTACCGCTTGACGTTTGGCAGCTTGACCGACCAGTGTTTCGCCATCTTTAAAAGCGACAATAGATGGGGTGGTGCGAGCCCCTTCAGCGTTTTCAATGACTTTGACGTTGTTGCCTTCTAGGACTGCCACACACGAGTTGGTTGTGCCTAGGTCAATACCAATAACTTTACTCATAGTTTTTCTCCGATCTTCGTTTGGATTTTGGCTTTTGCCAAACTTGGCTTTTATATCTGTATCAAATTTTGCTTTTCAAGGGAAAATTTGACAAATTTTTAAAATTTTTTGGGGAAATTTTTATTTTAAGTACTTGAAATATAAAATAAAACCCCCAAGGTTGTGGGCAAATCAATCACAAGCCTTGCCATCATATTCACGGCGATGATATTGGTACTGTGCACCATTGTAACGCAGCACCGCGAAGCAAAAGCCTAGCCCGCCCACTTCCAAATCAGGATAGCCATTTTTGCCTTTGGTTTTTAAAAAACTGGGTATACCTATACCATCGGCAATCAAGCGATAACCTGTTTTGGTTTTGGTCAAAAGAGCAAAGGCTGTGCCAGTGTTGCCATAGTGATAAGTGCTGTGTGCGTCATCAATCACAACGATTTCGGGTTGTTTGTCGCCGTTGATGTCTGTTGCACTTTTAATAGAAGTTGTGGCACACAGTTTCTCGCCGTCAAGTTTTATGCAATGTTCAAGACTTAAGTTTTTTGGGTCAAATTTTTTGCTAAAACCGCCTTCATTGGCAAATGCTTGATCGCCAAGCCCAGAGATTTGAAAAATTTTCAAGGCTTCATTTGGTGGCATTGACGACTGAGCAGCATAAGCACTCATTGTTAGGGCAGACAGAGCAATAATGGTAAATTTTTTCATTATTTCCAATCAGGCCCCCACCATCACCATCGCAGGGCGTAAGGTGCGCTCGTTTAGGGTATAGCCTTTTTGCAGTACTTGCCCAATCACGTCTTTTTCGGTGTCGGGTAGCACGCCCACCGCTTCGTGAATGTCAGGATTAAAGGCATCGCCCACCGACCCAACTGCCACCACGCCATGCTTTTCTAACACGCCAAGCAGTGATTTGTGCGTCAAACGCAAACCTTCAAGGGTGGCTTCATCGTCGTTTGCCTTTTGGGTGGCTTCTATGGCGCGCTCTAAGTTGTCCACCACGTCTAGCAAGTCTTTGGCAAACTTTTGCAGGGCGAATTTCTTTGCCTTATCGGTTTCTTGCTCCATGCGGCGTTGGGCGTTATAGGACTCAGCATTGGCACGAGCTGCCGCTTCTTTGGCTTCTTTGACTTCGCTTTCTAGGTCTTCAATCTTGGCAATCAAGGCTTGCAACTGACCAACTTCGTCATTGTCTTGTAAATCGTTGTTTTGCAAATCATCGCTTTGCACGGTTTGTTGGGTTGGCTCTTTTGGTGGATTTTGTTCTGACATGACACTCTCGCTAATAACAAATGCTCAATAAATCTCTATCTTGATAAAGGTTGCTGATGAAAATTTCAAGATGGCGATGAAAATTCTTATAAAAACTAAGGTAAAATACATATCTGTACAAATTTTGGAAAACCCATCATGACCGCCAAACCCCACCTTAAAACCGCCCACAAAAAGCCCAAGCCAAATCCACCTGCCAAACACGACAAAAAAAAGCCCACCACGCCCCATTTTTATGGCATTCATGCCGTCAAAGCCATTTTCAACACTCGCCCCCAAGACGCATTGGCGTTGTTTGTACAAAGTTATGATAACCACACCAACCGTGAGCATGACGAGATTGTTGCCCTTGCCAATATGGCGGGCGTGTCGGTGCAAACCGCCCACAAGGACAAACTTACCGAGCTGTGTGGCAGTCCCCAACATCAAGGCGTGGTGCTGTCGGCTCGCACCCGTCCTTTGCTAGATGAGCATACTTTGGACGATTTTATTGGTGATGATTGTGTGTTTTTGATACTTGACCAAGTCAGCGACCCGCATAATTTTGGGGCAATTCTTCGCACGGCTGCCGCTCTTGGCGTATCGGCGGTCATCACGCCACGCCATCACAGTGTGGGGCTGACACCCACCGTTGCCAAAGTCTCCGTTGGTGGGGCAGAAAGTGTGCCTGTGCTGGCGGTTGCCAATTTGGCACGCTGCATTGAAACACTCAAATCAAAGGGTGTGTTTGTGTTTGGCACAGCCCTTGATGAAACGGCTTGTCCTTTGCATGAGTGTGATTTTGCTGGCAAAGTGGCGATTGTGATGGGTTCAGAAGGCGATGGGCTAAGACGGCTGACGGGGCAGCTGTGCGACACGCTTGTCTACATTCCCATGAGCGACAATCCTGACCGCCCGCAAAGCCTTAATGTCAGCGTGGCAACAGGCATGGTGTTGTATGAAGTGTTTCGGCAAAGACTTGTAGCGGCTTGTTAGTTTGGTGAATGTAAGATGAGCACAAAGACCCCCCAACGCAATCACAGAGCGCCACGGCAGTGGCAGGATTTTTTTAATTTGGCAACCGACCAAGCGCACCCTGATTTGATTGATAATGACATTCGTAGCAGCGTGCGGGTGTCAGGCACCAATTTGTGGGTGTTGATGTTTGCCATTGCCATTGCCAGCATTGGGCTCAATGTCAATAGCACTGCGGTGATTATTGGGGCGATGTTAATCTCACCGCTGATGGGACCGATTGTGGGTATTGGTTATGGGGCGGCGGTCAGTGATGTGCGCCTTATTAAACTGTCTTTAAGAAATATTTTTATTTTTATTGCCATCAGTTTGTTTACGTCCACGTTGTATTTTTTGATTACGCCACTGCAAGAAGCCCAAAGCGAGCTGTTGGCGCGCACCACCCCGACATTGTGGGATGTATTGATTGCCTTTTTTGGGGGCAGTGCTGGCATTGTGGCACTCACGCGTAAAGAAGTCAGTAATGTCGTACCAGGGGTTGCCATCGCCACCGCACTCATGCCCCCTTTGTGTACGGCAGGTTATGGGCTGGCGCATGGTCATTGGCAGTATTTTTTTGGGGCGTTTTATTTGTTTGCCATCAACTGTGTGTTTATTGCGTTTTCTACTTTTATTTTTTCGCGTTTGTTAAAACTGCCCAGACGCGGTCTGGTCTCCAAGAGCAAACAGCGCCTGCACAACATGCTCATTTATGGCGTGGTGTTGCTGGTGATGATACCCAGTGGCTTTTTGGCGTGGCGTTTGGTGCAAAAAGAGATTTTTTTTGAAACCGTCAATGCCGTTACCCAAACCATGCAAAAAGATGAGAAATTTTTTACCTTGCACAGCAACATTGATGAAAAACAACAATCGGTGCGTTTGGTGATTGGTGGCAGAAGCGACACCCAGTATCTGACCGAAGTGTTGACAAACAGGTTGCTAAAAGCGGGAATTAAAGCGCCAAATGTTCAGATTTTGTACACTGGGGGCGACACCCAAAACATGCAGCTGGTCAAACAAGAGCTGGAAAACAGCCACAACAACACGATTTTGATGCAAAACCAACTCAAAAAACAACAGGCTTATATTGATGAATTGTTAAATCAAGACATCAAAGCCGCCATTGACAAAGAAGCGATTTTAAAAGAAATTCAGGTGTGGTATCCCAATGCCCAAAAAATCGCCATCGCTGACGCCAAGATTTTGACAGCCAGCCAAGCACCCATCAATACCGACACCGACAATCAAACGCCTTTCAATCAAGAGCAAACACAAGAGACAAATTTCTTGGTCAATGACGCTTATTTGTTGTGGATACAAGTCAATGATGAACCCAGTCAAGAAGACAAAATGCGCTTGACAACTTGGCTAAAAAAGCGGCTTAATAGCCAAGATGTGGAACTGGTGGTACAAGTCCAAACCAAAGCGCCAGCAACCACAGAATAAGCAATGGGCATAAACCAACAAATTGTCTGTTTTGGGTTTAAGGCGGCTTGGTGCAACTGGGGGTTATTGCCAGCGCCCAAACACCAAACTGCCATTGGTGCCCCCAAAGCCAAAGCTGTTGGAGATGGCATAATTGATGTTTTCAACCTTGCGCGCGTGGTGGGCAATATAATCTAAGGTGCAACGCTCGTCGGGATTGTCCAGATTGATGGTGGGGGGCAGGTGTTGCTCTTGCAGCGCCAGTACAGTGATGATGGCTTCTACTGCGCCAGCTGCGCCCAACAAATGCCCCGTCATGGATTTGGTGGCGCTGACCAAAATGCCATCACCAAACAGCGACTGTATCGCACGGCTTTCGGCAACGTCGCCTGCTGGTGTGCTGGTGCCGTGGGCGTTGATGTAGCCAATGTCAGCAGGTGTCAGACCTGCGTCTGCCAAGGCGTTTTGCATGGCACGTTTTGCTCCTTCGCCATCATCGGGTGGGGCGGTGATGTGGCTGGCGTCATCGCTCATGCCAAAGCCTGCCACTTCTGCCAAAATGGTCGCACCACGCGCTTTGGCGTGTGCAAGACTCTCAAGCACCAATGCCCCTGCACCATCACCAAGCACAAAGCCATCGCGGTCTTTGTCAAAGGGGCGACTGGCGCGCTCTGGCTCATCGTTGCGCGTGGATAGGGCGTGCATGGAAGCAAAACCTGACATGCCCAACGGCGTAGAAGCCCTTTCGCTTCCCCCCACCAAAACCGCGTCAAGGTCGCCATAAGCAATCAGCCTTGCACCAAGCCCAATGGCGTGTGTGGACGTGGTGCAAGCGGTGGAAGTGGCAAGATTTGCGCCCTTTAAGCCATGACGAATGGCAATCAGTCCTGCAGGCATATTGACAATCGCCCCAGGAATAATAAAGGGCGAGACTTTTTTTGCGCCATGCTGACGCAGGGTATCGCGACTGTTTTCTATGGTTTGTATGCCGCCAATGCCAGAGCCCATCACCACCCCAAAGCGCTCACCAGAGACATTGATGGGCAAACTGTCGCCCACCAAGCCATCGGTCAGCCCTGCCTGATACAGCGCTTGAGCTGCCACCACTTGGGCATAGTGCATGAACGTGTCATAACGACGCACGTCTTTGGGGTTGAGCCATGCTTTGGCATCAAAGTCTTTGACGCGTCCAGCAATCAGTGAGCGAAAGCCTTCGTTGGGCGTGTCGTCATCAAAAGCGCCAATTTCGCTGATGCCGCTTTTGCCTGTCAAAATATTTTTCCAAAGCGTTGCCACATCATTACCAAGTGGGGTGATGGCACCCATGCCAGTAACGACAACGCGTTGCTGTTCGGGTCGCTGATGGTGGGTGGGTTTGTGCAAAAAAGATTGGCTGTTTGTCATGGCGTGTCCGTTTATCAATATTTAATTTTGTTACAAATTGGCACTATCTTAGCATGATTTTGTCAGAAGTTAAAGTTTACATTTGTTTTTGGAAAAAAAATTTCCCAAAGTAAAAACTTTGGGAAATGTATGGGTGTTCTGGCAAAAGATTAGTTTCTTTCGTCCACAGGCACAAATTTGCGGTGTGTGTTGCCAGTGTAGCGCTGACGTGGACGACCAATTTTGAAGGGCTCTGAGTGCATTTCTGTCCAGTGGCTAATCCAGCCGGCAGTACGTGCTAGGGCAAAAATCACCGTGAACATAGACGTTGGGATACCAATGGCTTTTAGGATAATGCCAGAGTAGAAGTCCACGTTTGGATAGAGTTTGCGTTCAACAAAATAAGAGTCGTTTAGAGCGATTTTTTCTAGTTCCATCGCCAGTTGGAGTTTGGGGTCGTTGATGCCAAGTGCGCCCAATACTTCGTCGCAAGTTTCTTTCATGACTTTGGCGCGTGGGTCAAAGTTTTTGTACACACGGTGTCCAAAGCCCATCAATTTGGCTTCGCGGTTTTTGACTTTTTCCATAAAACTGGCCACGTTTTCTACTGAGCCAATCTCATCTAGCATGGTAAGCACCGCTTCGTTGGCGCCGCCGTGTGATGGCCCCCAAAGAGCCGCGATGCCTGAAGCGATACACGCATAAGGGTTGGCACCTGTTGAACCCGCCAAACGCACGGTAGAAGTAGAAGCGTTTTGTTCGTGGTCGGCGTGCAGAGTAAAGATTTTGTCCATCGCCTTGACCAATACAGGATTGGGCTTGTAATTGACATCACCAGGGGTGGCAAACATCATGTACAAGAAGTTCTCAGCATAGCTAAAGTCTTTGCGTGGATACATGAAGGGTTCGCCGATGGAGTATTTGTAGCTCATGGCGGCCAGTGTCGGCACTTTGGCAATCAAATCCACAGCGGTGTCATCGCGGTGTTTGGCGTCGGAGATGTCTAGGTGGTTGTGATAAAACGCAGACAGCGCACCAACCACGCCAATCATGATTGCCATCGGGTGAGCGTCGCGGCGGAAACCTTCAAAGAACTTGCGCAGTTGGTCGTGTACTGACATATGGCTGCTGACGCGCGCATAAAAAGCGTCTTTTTGTGCTTGGGTGGGCAAATCGCCATAAAGCAAGGCATAGCACACTTCCAGATAATCAGCATTGTCTGCCAGCTCATCAATGGCATAACCGCGATGTAGCAGTTCACCTTTGTCGCCATCAATATAAGTCAGGGCAGATTCTACAGGGGCAGTTGCCATAAAACCTGGGTCATACGCCCAAAAACCTGCTTTGGAGACCGCACTGACATCAAGCACAGGGCGACCCAAGGTGCTCTCCAGCACTGGCATTTCGTATTCTGCACCATCAACGACTAATTTCACTTGTTTTGACATAGCTAACCTCTTTGTTGGTAAATGTCCTATTATTTGTTGCATTTTTAACAGCCATCTACAACCTTTGTTCCTTGTAGTTATAAATAGAGACCCGCTCAATAATAAGACCAAAAAACGTATTTTGAACCAGCCTTGGCATAAATACGGTGTCCTTATGTCTTCTGTTGGTTTGTTGTCCGTGCTAAAAACAAACCACAAAAGCACTTACGATAATACAAAAACTTTGTCCAAGTTACAAGCCTTTGGCTTAGAAAAATTTATAAAAATTGTACAAATATTCACACTTGCCAGAGATTGCTTAGAAAAACGCTTTGTTTTTGTGTGGTTGGTGGTTGGCTGATGACACGATTTGTAACAATATTGCTTAAGTGTTTTTGCTAAAAAGTTGCCCTATCGTTACATAATTTCGCCAAATTTCGTTGTAAAATTTGTCCAAGCGTTTTATAATCTATGTATTTACCAGCTTGCTTTTATAAATGATAATCACTCACATTGTTATCTAGGGGAATACATATTTGTTAGTGATTTGTATTTTTTTGTGAGTGTTTTTATGTATAAAAGCGTTGAATGTTTTGGTGTTCGCTGTGTTAAGATTGTGATTGATTTTAAGGGTGTGGCTTTGTTTTTGTGATGGTTTTATCAACAAAATGGCTTTCACCACTACAGCCAGCCAGCTCTCCTTGCCATTTTTCGGCGTAAATTTAGATAAGGATGCCCGCTGTGAAAAGCAACCGACCGATTAACTTACCACTGAGCCAAGTCATTGCGGTGAACTCAAAATCGCCCATTGCCATGGCTTCAATTTTGCACCGTGTTTCTGGTGTTGTGCTATTTTTACTTGTGCCAGTCATGCTGTGCATTCTTAGCACTTCGTTGTCATCGCCTGAAGGTTTCGCTTCTGTATTTGATAATATCGCCTTGCGTTTTGTGGCATGGGTATTTGTGGCGGCGACCGCTTACCATTTTGTCATGGGTATCAAGCATTTGCTTGCTGACCTTGGCATGAACGAAGAATTTGCTTCTGGTAAGATGGCGGCCATTGTCAGCTTTGTCATTGCAGCGATTTTGATTGTGGCTTCGTTTGTATGGGTGATGTTCTGATGAAAAGAAATAATTCTGGCATTAAAAGTGCCACAGGTCTGACAGGTTCAGGCGTGCGTGATTGGGTGCTACAGCGTATCAGTGCCGTGGTATTGGCGGTTTATTCGCTGGTGATTGTTGGTTTTTTCCTATTTAATGACGTTACTTATGAGTCGTGGCGCGCTTTTATGATGTGTTTGCCCATGAAGCTGTTTAGCCTTGTGGCAATCTTGTCGTTGGTGTTTCATGCGTGGGTAGGAATGTGGACGGTATTTACTGACTATGTCAAGTCGTCAGGACTGCGTTTGCTGTTGCAATCGGCAGTTATCGTTACAATTTTGTTATATCTGTTTTGGGGTGTGATGATTTTTTGGTAATCAAAAATTTTCACATCAACTAAGCCAATTAAACGTTTTATAGGAATGAACATGGCATCAATGCATGATGAAAAAATTAACAATATCCCCACGCTTAACTTTGACGCAGTGATTGTTGGCGGTGGTGGTTCGGGTATGCGCGCATCACTTCAACTGGTTGAAGGCGGTATGAAAGTTGCTGTGCTGACCAAAGTTTTCCCAACGCGTAGCCATACTGTTGCCGCTCAAGGTGGTATCGGTGCGTCGCTGGGCAATATGAGCGATGACAACTGGCATTTCCACTTTTATGACACTGTCAAGGGTTCTGACTGGCTGGGCGACCAAGACGCCATTGAATATATGTGTCGCGAAGCCCCAAAAGTGGTCTATGAGTTAGAGCATATGGGCATGCCCTTTGACCGCAATGCCGATGGCACGATTTATCAGCGTCCCTTTGGTGGGCACAGCGCCAACTATGGCGAAAAAGCCGTGCCCCGCGCTTGTGCGGCAGCCGACCGTACAGGACATGCGCTTTTACACACCCTTTACCAAAAGAACCTAGAAAAGGGCACGCAGTTTTTTGTGGAGTGGATTGCCCTTGACCTTATCAAAGATGGCGATGGCAACATCAATGGTGTGATTGCTCTTGACCAAGAAACGGGCAACATCTCTGTCTTTCAAGCCCAAACTACCGTGCTTGCCACGGGCGGTGCAGGACGTATTTTCCGTGCTTCAACCAATGCTTATATCAACACAGGCGATGGCTTGGGCATGGCGGTGCGTGCAGGCATTCCTTTGCAGGACATGGAATTTTGGCAATTTCACCCCACGGGCGTGGCAGGCGCTGGCGTACTCTTGACCGAAGGTTGTCGCGGTGAAGGGGCGATTTTGCGTAACAAACACGGCGAGCCGTTTATGGAGCGTTATGCCCCAACCCTAAAAGACCTTGCTCCCCGTGATTTTGTGTCTCGTTCTATGGACCAAGAAATCAAAGAAGGTCGCGGCTGTGGACCTAATGGCGACTATATCGTGATGGACATGACTCACCTAGGTCATGCTGAGATTATGAAGCGTCTGCCATCGGTTTTTGAGATTAGTCATAATTTTGCCAATGTGGACATCACCAAAGAGCCTGTGCCTGTGGTGCCGACCATTCACTATATGATGGGCGGTATCCCTACCAATATTCACGGTCAAGTAACTGTGCCTGTGCTAGATGGCGCGCGTGATGAGCAGGGTTTGTATACCGAAGGGCGCGTGATTCGGGGTTTGTATGCCATTGGTGAGTGCGCGTGTGTGTCAGTGCATGGGGCGAACCGCTTGGGTACCAACTCGCTGCTTGACCTTGTGGTCTTTGGTCGTGCGGCAGGTCAGCACATTTTGGACGAGTTTGCCAAATCTGACCGCGGTTATAAGCCGCTCAATCCACGTGTGCTTGACTTTACCCAAGCACGTCTTGATAAATTACAAAACTCCACCGAAGGCTACAACGCCCAAGACGTGGCTGATGAAATTCGCGCCACCATGCAAGCGCATGCTGGGGTGTTTCGTACCCAAGCCTTGATGGACGAAGGCGTAGAAAAAATCATGGCACTGGCGCCCAAGGTTGCCAATATCCACTTAAAAGACAAATCAGCCGTCTTTAATACCGCCCGTATTGAAGCCTTAGAAGTGGCCAACCTTTATGAAGTTGCCAAAGCGACGATGTTGTCCGCGTCTTTGCGTCATGAGTGTCGCGGTGCACACAGCGTGCTGGATTATGAGCGTCCTGCCGATGACAAAGAAGCGCCACTGGGACGCGATGACAAAAACTGGATGAAACACACACTGTGGTATTCTGAAGGCAATCGCGTGATTTATAAGCCAGTGCGCAAAAAGCCATTGACTGTGGATTATTGTGAGCCACGCGTTCGCACCTTCTAATTGACATTTATCTATATTGGATTTTGGGCGTGTAGCCATATTGCCAACGCCCAACATTTTGCGGAGAAAGACTATGAGTCGCGGAACTCGCACCGTTGAAATTTATCGCTATGACCCCGACAAGGACAAAGCGCCTTATATGCAAACGTATCAGATTGAACTGCTTGAGTCTGACCGTATGCTTCTTGATGTGCTGCTGCGCCTAAAAAAGATGGATGAAACCTTGACGTTTCGCCGCAGCTGCCGTGAAGGGATTTGTGGTTCTGATGGCATGAACATCAATGGCAAAAACGGCTTGGCGTGTTTGATTAACATGAACACCTTGCCTGAAAAAATCATCATTCGCCCCTTGCCTGGTTTGCCTGTTATCAAAGATTTGGTGGTGGACATGAACCAGTTTTATGCCCAATACGAAAAAGTGCACCCTTATTTGATTAACAGTCAGCCTGCGCCACCCAAAGAACGTTTGCAGTCTCCAGAAGACCGTGAAAAATTGAACGGTTTGTATGAGTGTATTTTGTGTGCCTGCTGTTCAACGTCGTGCCCATCATTTTGGTGGAATCCAGACAAGTTCTTGGGTCCATCAGCCCTGCTAAATGGCTATCGTTTTATCATTGACAGCCGAGACAGCGACACCCAAGCGCGTTTGGCACGCCTTGACGACCCATTTAGTTTGTTCCGTTGTCGCGGCATCATGAACTGTGTGTCGGTGTGCCCCAAAGGACTAAACCCCACCAAAGCCATCGGCCATATCCGCAATATGCTCCTTGATGTGGCAGGCTGATTGCTTGATTTAAGTATTAAATAAGTCATCATAACTTGGTGGCTTATTTTTTGTTTTGTAATGTGTGGTTGAAAATGTGGAATGAGCGTTTTATTGGCACTAATATATAAAAAATCAATTTTGCCAATATTTTGGCGAAGGATTACAAGGCTGGGACAGATTTGTGCTTAATGACACCAAACATTATTTTGTTGCTTAATTGTGGTGGGTGCTATAAGTTTTGATGAGAGTTAAAAAGGTCGCTGTTTTGGTGTGATGATTGCAAAGGATTTTCAAGCATTATACCTTGTTATCTTGACATAAATGACGTACACTATGCGGGATATGCCTTTTTTGTGTGGCATAGTAATTATCATTATCCAAATGCCATTTGGATAAGCAGTCAAAGAAGAGTGGCAAATCATGACCAAAAACATCACAGCATACCAAAACACTGAGCTGGCAGCCGATGGTGCGGCGTATATTGAAACATTGTACGAAGACTATTTAGCGGACAAAAATAGCGTAAGCCAAGAGTGGCAAGCCTATTTTGCCCAATATGCGCAAGCAACCGACGCACCCCATAATGCGATTAAAGAGCAGTTTTTACTTTTGGCACGCAACCAAACCAATGCCCGCCCTGTGGTGCAGACTGGTGTTAGTTCCGACCCCAAGCAAATGGCGGTGCAGCAGCTCATCAGTGCCTATCGTCGCCGTGGTCATCGCAAAGCCAAACTTGACCCCTTGGGACTACAAAAACGGGAAGCCATTGAAGATTTGACCTTACAATATCATGGCTTGTCCGAGCTGGATTTGGACACGGTGTTTCCCACCACGCTGATGTACATTGGCAAATCCGAAGCCACCTTGCGTGAAATTATTGAGATTTGTGAGCGGATTTATTGTGGCAGTATTGGCTATGAATATATGCACGTCTTTACCGCCACCGAAAAAAAATGGATTGAAAACTACATTGAATCCAACCAAGGCCACATCAACTTTGACAAAGAAAAGAAACTTGAAATCTTGGAGCGCCTAACCGCCGCTGAAGGACTAGAAAAGTATTTGGCTCGTAAATACACAGGCGTCAAACGCTTTGGCTTAGAAGGCGGTGAGAGCTTTATCCCATCGGTGCATGAGATGATTCAGCGTGTGGGCACTTATGGTGCTAAAGAAGTGGTCATCGGCATGGCACACCGTGGACGCTTGAATTTGCTGGTTAATATCATGGGTAAAAACCCATCAGTGCTGTTTGATGAATTTGATGGCAAAATCCAGCCCACCACAGGTTCAGGCGATGTTAAATACCACAACGGATTTAGCTCCAACGTCATCACCAAAGGTGGTGAATTGCATTTGGCACTGGCTTATAACCCATCGCACCTAGAAATCGTCTCGCCTGTCATGCTCGGTTCGGTGCGTGCTCGTCAAGCCCGCCGCAGTGAAAAGTACGGCTATGACATTGACAACAGTACTGTGTTGCCGATTGTGGTGCATGGCGATGCTGCCTTTGCAGGTCAAGGGGTAAACCAAGAAACTTTCCAAATGTCGCAAACCCGTGCCTACAAAACAGGCGGAACGGTGCATTTGGTCATTAACAACCAAGTGGGCTTTACCACGTCTCGCCCCGAAGACGCTCGCTCTACCGAGTACTGCACAGACGTTGCCAAAATGGTGCACGCCCCTGTGTTGCACGTCAATGGCGACGACCCCGAAGCCGTCGTTTTTGCCAGTCAGCTGGTGCTGGACTATCGCACCGAATTTGGCAAAGACGTGGTGTTAGACATTGTCTGCTATCGCCGCAACGGTCATAACGAATCTGATGAGCCGATGGCAACGCAGCCCTTGATGTATCAAATCATCAAAAAATTGCCCACCACGCGCACCCAATACGCCAACAAACTTGTCCAAGAAGGCGTATTGACCGCCGAACAAGCCAGCCAAATAGAAGACGCGTATCGCATTGCCTTAGACAACGGCGATGATGTGGCACAAGGGCTTGCCAAAGAGCCTGACACCGCATTGTTTGTAGACTGGAAGCCGTATTTGGGTCATAGCCTAGAAGACGACTGGCAAACGGGCGTGCCTGCCGATAAACTTAAATCCTATGCCCAAGCGATGGCAAAAATCCCCGAAGGCTTTGAGCTACAACGCCAAGTTGCCAAAGTGATAGAACAGCGTCTAAATATGCAAACTGGCAAAGAGCCAATGAACTGGGGGGCGGCTGAAACCTTGGCGTATGCCAGTCTTGTAGACGAAGGCTCGCTGGTGCGTATTACGGGTGAAGACGTGGGACGTGGCACGTTTAGCCACCGTCATTCAGAGCTGTTTAACATGAAAGACGGCAGTATGTACATTCCGCTGCAACACATCAGCGAAAATCAAGCCCGTTTTGCCACGTATAACTCGCTACTGTCCGAAGAAGCGGTGCTTGCTTTTGAATACGGTTATGCCACCACCGTGCCCAACGCGTTGATTGTTTGGGAAGCCCAGTTTGGCGACTTTGCTAACGGTGCTCAGGTGGTGATTGACCAGTTTATCTCATCTGGCGAAACCAAATGGCAACGTGTCTGTGGTTTGACCATGCTACTGCCACATGGCTTTGAAGGTCAAGGTCCTGAGCATTCATCGGCACGTTTGGAGCGTTTTTTACAGCTGTGTGCCGAAGACAATATGCAAGTGATTACCCCCACCACGCCTGCCCAGATTTTCCATGCCCTACGCCGTCAGGTGGTGCGCCCAATCCGTAAACCTTTGGTGGTGATGTCGCCAAAATCCTTGCTTCGCCACCCCCTTGCCACGTCCATGCTTGATGAGTTGGTGCATGGCAAGTTTGAGACGGTGTTGCCTGAGATTGACACGCTAGACAACAGCAAAGTGGTGCGTTTGGTGCTGTGTGGCGGCAAGGTGTATTATGAGCTGTTAGAAGCTCGCCGCAAACTTGGCATTGATGATGTGGCGATTGTGCGTATTGAGCAGCTCTACCCACTGCCCAAAGAGCGTATCGTCGCTGAACTTGCCAAATATCCAAATCTTGAACAAATCATGTGGACACAAGAAGAGCCGCTGAACCAAGGGGCATGGCTATACTTAGCACCGCACTTGTATGGCTTGGTTGATGAACATCTGACCGATGCCAAGGTGATTAAGCCGTCAGCTCGCCCATCGGCTGCCGCGCCTGCCACAGGCTCACCAAAAATGCACAACGCCGAACAAAAAGCACTTATTGCCAATGCTTTGAATGTGTCTGTTGAAGCGTTGTAAGACTTAATTTTGCCAAGAGCGCATGAGCTTTTGGCATGGTTTATATTAAAATTTGGAGTTTATTATGTCGCAAATTAAAGCCCCTGTCTTTCCAGAATCGGTACAAGACGGCACTATTGTTGCTTGGCATGTTGCCGAAGGTGAGCAGGTCAGCCGAGACCAACTGCTTGCTGAGATTGAAACCGATAAAGTGGTGCTAGAAGTCGTTGCCCCTGATGATGGCGTGGTAACCAGCATTGTCAAAGGCGTGGACAGCACGGTACTGTCTGATGAGCCGATTGCCGAGTTTAGTGCGGGTGCAGCTGCCGAGCCAAAAGCCGAGCTGTCCAAAGCCGAAGCCGAAAAAGGCACCACCATTGACCCAGCCAGTGTCGCCGCTCCCATTCAGCCCAAAGCCCAAACAGAAGCCGATTTTAAAGACCAAGCCCCTGCAGTACGCAAGGCTGCCAAAGAAACAGGTGTCAATCCTGCCGATGTACAAGGCTCAGGGCGTGGCGGTCGTGTTACCAAAGCCGACATGGTCAACCCCACCCTAAAAGCCGACAATGGTCAAGTGATTGCCACCGCGGTGGGTCAGCGTATTGAGAAACGTGAGCCGATGACCCGCTTGCGTAAGCGTATCGCTGAGCGTCTGTTGTCTGCCACCCAAGAAACCGCCATGCTCACCACCTTTAACGAAGTGAACATGAAGCCACTGATGGATTTGCGTGCCAAATACAAAGACCAATTTGAAAAACGCCACGGCGTAAAACTGGGCTTTATGTCGCTGTTTGTCAAAGCTGCCACCGAAGCCTTAAAACGCTTCCCTGCAGTCAATGCGTCCATTGATGGCGATGACATCATTTATCATGGCTATTATGACGTGGGCGTGGCGGTGTCTAGCGAGCGTGGCTTGGTCGTGCCTGTGCTGCGTGATACGGACAGCATGGGACTGGCGGACATTGAAGGTGGTATCCGTGATTATGCCATCAAAGCCCGTGAAGGCAAACTCTCCATTGATGAGATGACGGGCGGTACATTTACCATCACCAACGGTGGTGTGTTTGGCTCGCTACTGTCTACGCCCATCATCAACCCACCACAAACCGCCATTTTGGGCATGCACGCCATCAATGAGCGTCCGATGGCGGTCAATGGTCAAGTGGTGATTTTGCCGATGATGTATTTGGCACTGTCTTATGACCATCGTTTGATTGATGGTAAAGATGCGGTACAGTTTTTGGTAACCATCAAAGAGCTGGTAGAAGACCCTGCCCGTTTGCTACTAGATTTGTGATACAAACGACAATGCCTATCGCAAGGTAGGCATTTATCATGTAAACAAGAACAACCAAGAGAGTAAAATTATGAAAACTTCTTATGATTTGGTGGTCATCGGTGGCGGGCCTGGCGGTTATGAAGCTGCTATTCGTGGGGCACAGCTGGGCTTTAGCGTGGCGTGTATTGAAAAACGCATTCACAAAGGCGAGCCTGCTTTGGGCGGTACTTGCCTAAATGTCGGCTGTATCCCATCAAAGGCACTCTTAGACAGCTCACACCGCTATGAAGCGACCAAACATGAGCTTGCCGAGCATGGTATCAGCACAGGCGATGTGAGTATTGATGTTGCCAAAATGCTTGAACGCAAAGACAACATTGTTAAGGGCTTGACTGCGGGCGTGGCAGGGCTGTTAAAAGGCAATGGCGTGGACTGGCTACAAGGCGTGGGTACATTGCTTGATGGCAAAGGCGAACAAAAACAAGTCAAATTCACCGCCCACGATGGCACCGAGAGTACCATCACTGCCAAATATGTGATTTTGGCGGCAGGCTCTGTGCCAATTGAGATTCCTGTTGCTAAAACCGATGGCAAGCACATTGTGGACAGCACAGGGGCATTGGAATTTAGCGAAGCCCCCAAACGTCTGGGTGTGATTGGAGCGGGCGTGATTGGTTTGGAGCTTGGCTCGGTGTGGCGTCGTTTGGGCAGTGAAGTGGTGGTGTATGAAGCCATGCCAACTTTCTTGGCTGCCGCTGACAAAGACATCGCCAAAGAAGCTGCCAAACTTTTGAAAAAACAAGGGCTTGACATTCGTGTGGATACCAAAGTTACGGCTGCCGAAGTGGTGGGTGGCGAAGTGGTGGTAACCACCGATGTCAAAGGCGAGAGCAAAACTGAAGTGTTTGACAAACTCATCGTTTGCGTGGGTCGCCGTGCGTACAGCGAAGGGCTGTTGGCAGAAGGCTGTGGCATTGAGCTTACCGAGCGTGGCTTGGTGGCGGTTGATGAGCAATGCAAAACCAACTTAGATGGCGTCTATGCCATTGGTGATTTGGTGCGTGGCCCGATGCTTGCCCATAAAGCGATGGAAGAAGGCATGATGGCGGTAGAGCGTATCCATGGCGAAAAAGCTCAGGTAAACTATGACACCATCATCAGCGTGATTTATACGCACCCAGAGATTGCGTGGGTGGGTCTGACAGAAGAGCAAGCTAAGGAAAAAGGGCACGAAGTCAAAACAGGCTCATTTAGTCTGGCTGCCAACGGTCGTGCCTTAGCCCAAGGCGAAGGCATGGGACTGGTTAAAGTGGTTGCCGACGCCAAAACTGACCGTTTGCTAGGTATGCACATGGTGGGTGTGGGTGCTGGCGACATCGTTCATCAAGGCATGATTGCCCTTGAATTTGTGTCCAGCATTGAAGATTTGCAACTGATGACCTTTGCTCACCCAACGGTGTCAGAAGCGGTGCACGAAGCGGCACTGTCTGCCGATGGTCGGGCAATTCACGCCATTCAGCGTAAGAAAAAGTAATCATATTTTGCCTTAATAAAAACCCAAACGGTGTGTGCTGTTTGGGTTTTGAAATAATGATGGACGATAATGTTTAAATCCTTTATAATAACAGTGTATTTATGCCAATTTAGAATATTGGGTTTTATAGGCTCGTTTTATGAATAAAATTTTAATTGTTGGTCATCAAAACTCTCATTACAAAAAATTAGAAGAGATATTGCAGCTGTGCGGTATGGCAAGTGCTGGTTTGTCTCATCACTATCAAATGACCCCGCAACAAATTAACCAAAAGATTGTTCAAGCCACCAACAGCAAACCATCTTATACCAGAGCCATCACCCATCACAAAAATAATAAAACAAAAGTTGTGCCCAAAAGCAATACAGTTGTTATTGCGGATAAATATGCCCAGAAAACACCCAAAAAAATGTGGGACAATTTGGTATTTGATTTGATTTTGGCCAATGCAGACAAACCATTGTGGGGTTGGTCAGACAGTGAAGCAATAAAACTGCTTGAATATTGGGCGCAATTTGACGAAGAAATCGCATTTGTTTTGACTTATGACAGACCGCATTTTTTGCTTGAAAGTGCCATTAGTTCTATGGCCATTGACGATTTGACTGAGAGCACCTTTGATGAATTGTTGGGTGATTGGCTGGCTTACAATCAAGCATTGCTTGACTTTTATAAAAAATATCCAGAACGTTGTATTTTGGTGAATGGCGAGCAAGTGATTCGTTCAGCGCCAAGTTATGTTGATTCTGTCGCCCAAAAAATTGAATGGCAATTTGATGTGATAGATGGCAGTCAATTACAGGTTTGTGCAAATGAGCAATTGGGTATTTCTGAAATTGCTGCTTTTTTTATAGACAAATTATTGACCAATAAAAATAACGTGGCGACAATGTTGGATATGTTGCAAGAGACTGCCAACATGCCTTGGGTGCATATGCCATCTGCACGAACAGATTTGGATTTATTAAAGTCTGTGCTAAAAGAAAAGAGCGAACTTGAGACTGCAAAAGAAAAATTGATTGCCAATCAAGATGCTTATTTGCAAAAGGAGCAGAATTGGCAAAAACAACTTAGTCAAGCTCAACAAAGCCATGATAAGGACAAAGAAAGCCTTGATGGGAAAAATGAGCGACTAAAAAGCATTGAACAAGAAAACGAATTATTAATCACGCAACTGCATCAGGTGCAAGAAGAGTTGGAAAAATATTATCTTGAAAATCAAAATAATCAAGATAAATTAAAAAATGCAACTCAAGAAATCCAGTCTGTCAAAAAAACTGCTGAAGAGCAAAAAAAGCAAGCTGAGAGTTTAAATCAGGCCAAACAAAAGGCGGAGCAAATTGCGAATGAACACAAAAAACAAGTTGAGCAATTAAGCAAAGCAAAGCAGCAACTTGAAAAGCAAATCAATGAATATCAGCAACAGGCTCAAAAAGCTTCTAAAGGTGTGCAGCAAGAAAACGAATTATTAATCACGCAACTGCATCAGGTGCAAGAAGAGCTAGAAAGATATTATCTAGAAAATCAACGTTTAAAATCTGCACAGGAAACACCTAAGCCTGTCAAACCTGTTTATTATGGGGCGGCAGACAGGGTGAAGCAAGACTTACCTTATCGTCTGGGTGCCACAATGGTGAGTCATTCTAAATCCACAAAAGACTTGGCAAAATTGCCACTTGCTTTGGCGCAAGAGTATCGGGCGTTTCAAAAACAACAAAGCACCCAAGGTGAACTGCCACCAGTTGAAGAATATCAAGATTCCTATGAAGCGGAAAAAGTGAAAAAGCATTTGTCTTACAAATTGGGCAAAACTTTGGTGGATGGTGTAAAATCGCCAAAAAATGTCTTGGATTTGCCTGTGAAATTGGGCAGAGAGATTGTTGGGTTTAAGAAATAAGAATGGTTAAATTGTTCGCAATATATGATTACGGATAGATTGAGTAGATTTCATAATTTGCACTTGGGTGAGACCGTTGTTTTACTAGCAAATGGCTATTCATTAAATGAAATGAATTTAGACTTCTTAAAAGAACATATCGTTATTGGTATGAATAAAATATATTTGGGTTTTAAAAAATTTAATTTTTATCCTAAGTATTATGTTGCTATAAATGACTTGGTAATAAGGCAATCTGTTGAACAAATTAGGTCTTTATCATGTGTTAAATTTATTAGTAGGCGTAATAAGAGTTTGTTACTAGAAAATGCATTAACTTATCATATTGATACAGATAATCCAAGAGTTTCTTTTTTTAAAGACATTAGTTATGGTGTTAATGAGGGCTTTACGGTAACATATGCTTGTCTGCAGATAGCATACTTTATGGGTTTTAAAAGAGTGATAATTATTGGAATGGATCATAGTTTTTCTTATATGGGAAATCCAAACGAAGTAAAGTTTTTAGAGGGGGATGATAAAAATCATTTTTCTCCAGAATATTTTGGAAATCAATTGTGGCAAAATCCCGATTTGAAAAAAGCAGAAAAATTTTATAGAATAGCTGATGAAATTTTTACGAGTAATGGTAGAGAAATCATTGATGCTACTTTTAAAGGCAATTGTCATATATTTCAAAAAAGAGATTATCGAGAAGTGTTTTTTAATGCTTAATAATAGGAATAAGATATGAGAATACCCATACAAATGTTAGGACAATCAGGCATTAGGATGAATATAAATTCAACAATAATTTATATTGATCCTTATTTGTCAAACTCTGTTGCAGAGTTTGATTCCAAAGATCTTGAAAGGTTATTGCCCATTCCTATGCTTCCAGATAGTATAACTGATGCAGATTGGATATTGGTTACTCATGAGCATATTGATCATTGCGACCCTCACACACTTCCCAAATTGGCTCGCGTCTCGTCTCATGTAAAATTTATGGGACCATCTAGTGTTCTTGATATTTTGCGTGAATGGCAAATTGAGGAAAGTAGATTACATCTAGCTACAGAGAATTGGATAAAATTATCGAAAGATTTAAGTGTAAAAGCTGTTCCTGCTGCTCATCCAAAAATTGAATATACTAAAGAAGGAACTTGGAGATTTATTGGATTTATACTTCGTGTTCAAGATAAAAATATTTATATTTCAGGAGATACATCTCCTTGTCATGAATTAATTGAGTATTTAAGCCAAGAGGATATTCACACAGCTTTTCTGCCTGTTAATGAAATTAATTATTTTAAAAGTAGGAGAGGTATTATAGGCAATATGTCTATCAGGGAAGCGTTTGAACTGGCAAGAGAGTTGAGAATTCAGCAAGTTGTTCCCGTACATTGGGATATGTTTAGCATTAATGCGGTGTATCCTGAAGAAATTCACTTAGTATATGAAAGACTAAAATATGATTTTCGTTTGATGTTAAATCCTACATCTATTTCTCTAATAAATCCAAAAATTAGCATTATTATTAGAACATTGAATGAAGAGAGATATTTACAGAAATTGTTAGAGAGTATTTATGATCAGGAAGTTGGTGATTTGGGATTGGAAGTAGTCTTGATTGATTCTGGTTCTACTGATAAAACATTGCAAATAGCCCAGCAATTCAACTGCCATATTTTGCATATTACAAGAGAAGAATTTTCATTTGGTAGGTCTCTGAATCGAGCTTGTGAGGTAGCTGTGGGTGATATTCTGGTGATGATTAGTGGTCATTGTATACCAAAAGATAAATATTGGTTGCAAAATCTATGTCAACCATTACTAGATGGGAAAGCACAATATGCTTACGGTAAGCAATTAGGGGGGGATGATAGTCAATTTAGTGAAATACAAATATTTGAAAAATATTTTGCTGATAGTTCTGCTATACCACAGGAAGATTTCTATTGTAATAATGCAAATGCGGCTCTACTAAAAATTTTTTGGGAAAAGTATAAGTTTGATGAGAATCTAACTGGATTAGAAGATTTTGATTTGGCGAAAAAATTAGTCATAGATGGTGGGCGGGTCGCTTATATTGCTAATGCTGGTGTTTATCATTTGCATCATGAATCTTGGGATCAGGTTAGTCGCCGATTTGAAAGAGAAGCGATAGCACTTCAAACAATTATGCCAGAAGTACACGTTAGTCTATTGGATACGGGTAGATATATTGCAAGTAGTATTTTATCCGATGTTAGGATTGCGAAGAGACAAGGTGTTTTAATTAAAGAATTTAAAAATATTGTATTATATCGCTGTAATCAATATATTGGGAGTTATAAAGGAAATCATAAGCATAGAATATTGTCACATAGACAGAAAGAAAAATATTTTTATCCTAATATTAAGAAGTTAAGCTAATTAAGGTTGAATATTATGAGTAACGCTAAGAAAAAAATTATAGCATTATTACCTATGAAAGCTAATAGTACTAGGGTTCAAGGTAAAAATTTTAGAAATTTTTGTGGAAAGCCGTTGTTTCGTTGGGTTTTAGATAGTTTACTTGCTGTTGAAGAAATTGATAAAGTAATTATTAATACAGATGCACGTCGTATATTAATTGAGAATGGTTTGGTAGAAACTAATCGTATACAAATACGTGATCGTAAAGAGGAAATCCGTGGTGATGATGTATCAATGAATCTGATATTGGCAGATGATATTGCTAATATTGATGCTGACGTATATTTGATGACACATACCACTAATCCGTTACTTAGTGTAACGACAATAAGCAGAGCTATTACAGAGTTTTTAGTTGCACAAGATGCGAAAATAGCAGACTCATTGTTTACTGTAAATAAAATTCAAACTCGCTTCTATCGAGAGGATTGTTCACCAATAAATCATGATCCTAATAACCTTGTTCCAACTCAGAACTTGGAGCCATGGTATGAGGAAAATTCCAATTTATATCTTTTTACTCGTGAAAGTTTTGCCAAAACTAATGCTCGTATTGGCAAGAAACCGATAATGATGGTTACGCCAGCAATAGAATCATCTGATATTGATACACCAGATGATTGGGATAGGGCAGTAGTGACAGCCCACTACTTATTACAAAAAGGACTTATTGGTTTATAGTAGGAATATCTGTATGAAAAAAGTATTAGTCACTTGCCCACCTATGCTGGGTTTATTTAATGAGTTTATTGATCCTGCAAAAAAATTAGGGTTAGAGCTGGTTGCTGCTAAGACTACGCAGGTGTTATCTGAAGAAGAGTTGATTGAGCAGTTGCCACTGTATGATGGTTGGATAATTGGCGATGACCCTGCAACTTATAGGGTATTTAGTGCTGCTAAAAATGGTAAGTTGACTGCTGCTGTAAAATGGGGTATTGGTGTGGATAATGTTGATTTTGATGCCTGCAAGAAATTAGCTATACCTATTACAAATACACCAAATATGTTTGGTGCCGAAGTCGCTGACGTTGCCATTGGATTGTTATTAGGCTTAGCACGACAAACTTGTTATATAGATAGAGAAATTCGTACAAATTTTGCTTGGCCAAAACCAATTGGTATGAGTGTGAGTGGAAAAAAAATTGGTATTGTTGGATTTGGAGATATTGGCTATAATATTGCTAAGCGCCTAATGGGATTTGATGTGAGTGTAATTGCTTATGATCCAAATGTTAATGGGAATAAGGGATTGAATTATGTCAGTCGTAAAAATTGGCCCGAAGGTTTAGAGAAGCTTGATTTTCTAGTTTTTACTTGTGCTCTTAATAAATACAATTATCATATGTTAAATGCTGATATTTTGAGCACACTGAAATTTGGCAGTCGGATTATAAATGTTGCTCGTGGCTCCCTTATTGATGAGTCCGCTTTAATAGCTGCTTTGCAAAATGGTCATATTGCAGCGGCGGCATTAGATGTCTTTGAGACTGAGCCATTGCCAAAAGATTCACTGCTTCGATCTATGCCTCAGTGTATTTTTGGTTCGCATAATGGTTCAAATACAATAGAAGGTGTTCGACGTGCTAGTTATGTTGCATTGGAGAGGTTGGCTCATTTTTTGTGGAATAAGAGATAAATGAATAGGGTTCGATATGCATTAATTACGGGTGCTAATGGCGGTATTGGTCGAGCTTTGTGTTCGGCTTTTATTGCAGCAAGATATCGGGTTATTGCTCTTGATTTGCATGATAAACCATATCAAAGCCTAGTATTTACACGGTATATTCAGGCTGATCTGGCAAAGTTTGTAGTAGATGAGCATTATGCTCAATCAATAATTGACCAAATTAAAATATATTTACTTAGTGGTCGATTACACTGCCTGATAAATAATGCAGCAGTCCAAATTTTGGGCGGTGTTGATACATTGATTCGTAGTGATTGGAGCGATACCTTGGCTGTAAATTTACAGGCGCCATTTTTTCTTGTACAATCTTTTTTGTCAGAGTTGGAGATGGCGGAGGGTTCTGTTGTTAACATTAGTAGTATTCATGCAAAATTAACTAAAAAGAATTTTGTGGCGTATGCTACTAGTAAGGCTGCATTAAGTGGTATGACACGGGCAATGGCTGTGGATTTAGGTTCTAGGGTTCGTGTTAATGCAATAGAACCTGCAGCTATAGAAACGGATATGTTGAAGGCAAGTTTTTTTGATATCCCAAATGTATATGAAATGCTAAAAAATTATCATCCTGTTGGCAGGATTGGTAGACCGGAAGAAGTGGCTGAATTAGCTTTGTTTTTAACCGATAATAAAGTTGGATTTTTTCATGGTCATTGTGTGGGCTTAAATGGTGGTATAGATAATTTATTATTTGATCCGAACTAATTTGAAGAGATGTGTAATTATGGCAAATCCTTTAGTGTCCTTGGTAGTCCCAGTTTATAATGCAGAAATATATATACAAATGACCTTGGATAGCATACATGAACAATCAATGAGTGAATTTGAGTGCATCTTAGTGAATGATTTCTCTGATGACAATTCCGTTAATATCATTAAGGAATATTTAAAGAAAGATAGGCGCTTTAAATTGATATCTCATCGGGCTAATGGGGGGTTAAGTGCTGCACGAAATTCTGGTTTGCGTTTTGCCAAAGGAAGATATGTTTCGTTTTTGGATGCAGATGATTTAATAATGCCTAAATCTCTAGAATTGCGAATGAGAGCTCTTTCTGCATATGACAATGATGATAAGGTAATCGGTGTTTATGCAGGATCAGTAACTATTTCAGAGAATTGCAAGAAGGCTCCGCAGGGTGTAGATATTAAATTAAAAGTGATAGATTTTATCACATCAGGAGGACAGTGTCCTTTTAATGCGAATCAGCCGATGTTTAAAACTGATTTATTTAGATTGGTAGGTGGGTTTGATGAGTCTTTGAGTCAAGCTGAAGATTATGATATGTGGATGCGTATTTTACGGAGAGGATATCGTGTTATGCCAGTTAACACTCAGCTAGTTACTTATAGACAAACACCAGGAAGCATGATAAGGAAAAATCCATTGTTGCATTTGGATACGTCATATGAACGTTATTTTGAAAATTTCAAAAAACTGCCTTTGAATAGATTTGATGATAGATTCGAAGTGAATTTAATGAACTCATTATCTGAGTATGGTCAAGAATTAAATATTGCAAATAGGGTTTTGGAGTTTTCTGGATTGGCATTAGCAAAAGGAGATTCTTTAAATTCCATAAAAGAAAGATTGGTCAAGTACTTACCAAATTACTTTGATATTATAGAATATCATAGGGATTTTATAAAAGGAATACACAAAGGTATTAATAGGTATTATGGGAAAAATATTGATATATATGCTTCTCAATATAAAGACTTATTTGAAAAAATAACGAAGCTATATTCTGATTTTTGTACAGATTCTAAAAAGATAAATTTGGACACAAATGGTAAAGAAGTCTCTCAAATATTAAATCAGTCATTTGGCGATATTGCTATTGTTCCTAGTGTTGCAATACAAAAGAATATAGATTTATTGTTTTTTCCACACAAAGATTATCATGTGCAGGTAATCTATCTTTTAAAATCTTATTTGGATAGTCTGGGCATATCTTTTTTGGTGGTGGATTTTTCATCGCATTATAGAGATGAGGGGGTAAAAAAATCTACAAAATTATACAAATTACCCAAAATTGGTTATAGTAATTTCATATTAGGAAATTTTAATCCTAAATTATTGGTTGTATTTAATGATTGGGATCCTATATTAAGATCTATTTTGCTTGCTGCTAAAAAATCAGGTATAGCAACAATGGGAATTGTAGAGGGTATTCAAGACTATTTAGATGCTGATACCAAACAGGATAGAAAAGCATATCAGGTAGTTGACCATTTATTTTTACCAGGTGAGTTTGATAGAAAGTACTTTTCTGGTAGTAATCAAAATATCCTTATAGGCGGCATACCTAGAATATTTAAGATGTATCATGAGACAAAAAATGTGCACAAAAAAAAATTCATATCTCAAAAACCTACAATTTTAATTAATTCGAATTTTTCTTATGGTGTCTTGGAGGATAAGAGAGATGAGTGGTTAAGTTTAGCGGTAGGAGCATGTCAAGCAAATGGTTTCAATGTCGTTATATCTAGACACCCAGCAGATAGGGGTGAATTATTTGCTGATTTAGTGACAGATAAAAGTTTTTATGATGTATTGATGTCTTGTGACGCTTGTATTTCTAGGTTTGCTTCTAGTATGTTGGAGAGTATGGCAGTAGGTGTTATGCCTATTTATTTCAACCCTCACGATGAGCAGGTTGATAAGTTCAAAAGCCCCAAAGGTGCTTATCCTATAGCAAATACATTAAATGATTTAAATTACGTTCTTGAGAATTTAGAAGTATTTTATGAAAAATATTGTGTGAACTTTAATGGCTTTTTATCTGAACATAGTGGTAGCCTAGAAGAAGATCCAGCGAAAATTATTGCGGAGGGTATTATAGATATCATCCGTAGCTTTGATATGAATTTAATTGATATGAAGCTTTTTGCAAGTGAAATGCAATATATTGATTATATCTCTGGATCTTTTAATAATATTTCTATATTAAGAAAATATTCTTCTGAAAAATTATTATATATGCTGAATATTAAAAATTATAATAGCTTGGATGGTATTAGTGATTTGATTAGGAAAAAAGAGTATCAAATTGCTTTGGATGTTATAGAGAATATAGAAAAACAAGGATTTCTACCAATATCTTTACAGTCTATTAAAAAATCCTTAGTTTTTCTTGTAAAAAATATTAAATGCAAATATTAATATGTTTGCTTTTTAAAGTTGAGTTTGCTTATGAAGAAATAGTGTTATAAATGCAAAGACCACAATCGCTGATTTACTATCTTGCATAAAACTATAAAAAGGATGGTCATGTTAAAAGTAGTAGATAATACGCATTTATAGTATTTAAGATTTCTTTTTATTGATTGTGTGCCTGATGTCTTTCATTAAACGGTTTCTCGGTAAATTAGCGAGCGATATTAAGTTAAACCTAATGACAATCAAGTCATTGGTATTGTAGAGCTTGATAGGATTTATAGTTACACTAAGTTGAAAAACCAATGCTGTGCTTGAACTGCATTGACTGTAGTTGTAACTTTATTCGTGGTAGGTAGTTAAGATATCAAAACTTTTTAGGTGCTTTATAAACGATCTAAACCCAAATGATGTTAAGTTATTTTTTAGTGGTTATTAAAAGTTAATTAAGAAATTATTCCAAAATATAAACGCTTTTAGGTAAAGTTTGAGCTATCCTATCTTTATTGAGAGTTAGAGAGTTATATTGTTTTGATTGGATATTTTTTAGCAGAATTTAAGAGAAAAATTAAGTGTTAATAAAAATCTTAAGTTGTGACTGAGCGTTTGTGTTTGTCAAATTTATTATTCATTAAGTGAGATGGGTATTTTACAAGATTATTTATTTTAAATTGGCAATGTATAATGTTTAAGCGGGCTGTAATCACAGGTATCACAGGTCAAGATGGCTCATATTTAGCCGAGTTCTTATTAGAAAAAGGTTATGAAGTTCACGGTATTAAACGCCGTGCTTCATTATTTAATACGCAACGTGTTGACCATATTTATCAAGACCCGCATATTGAAAATGCTAATTTTAAATTGCATTACGGTGATTTGACAGACACTTCAAATTTGGTGCGGATTATTGCAGGAATACAGCCTGATGAAATTTATAACTTAGGTGCTCAAAGTCATGTTGCGGTGAGTTTTGAGTCTCCTGAGTATACCGCTGATGTGGATGCCATTGGTGCGTTGCGATTACTTGAAGCCATTCGTTTCTTAGGTTTAGAAAAGAAAACTAAGTTTTATCAGGCTTCAACTTCTGAGCTTTATGGTTTAGTGCAGGAAATTCCACAAAAAGAAACCACGCCATTTTATCCGCGTTCACCTTATGCAGTGGCAAAGCTGTACGCTTATTGGATTACGGTGAATTATCGTGAGGCTTATGGGATTTATGCTTGTAATGGTATTTTGTTTAATCATGAATCCCCGCGTCGTGGCGAAACTTTTGTAACTCGTAAAATTACCCGTGGTCTTGCCAATATTGCACAGGGTTTGGAATCTTGTTTGTATATGGGGAACATGGATGCACTTCGTGATTGGGGGCATGCTAAAGATTATGTGCGCATGCAATGGATGATGTTGCAACAAGAACAACCTGAGGATTTTGTTATTGCCACAGGTGTGCAGTATAGCGTGCGCGAGTTTATCACTTGGTCGGCAAAAGAGTTGGGCATTACTTTGCGTTTTGAAGGGGGGGGTGTTGATGAAGTGGCTATCGTTGAAGCCATTGAAGGTGATAATGCACCAGCATTGAAAGTGGGTGATGTGATTGTTAAGGTTGACCCACGTTATTTTCGTCCTGCCGAAGTGGAGACCTTATTGGGCGATCCAACTAAGGCTAAGGAAAAATTGGGCTGGGTGCCAGAAATTACCGTGCAGGAAATGTGTGCTGAAATGGTGGCTGAAGACTTAAAAGTTGCCAAGCGTCATGCTTTGTTAAAAGAGCATGGTTATGAGATACCTGTAGCTATAGAGTAAATATAATGAAAAAAGTATTTGTTGCAGGTCATAAAGGCATGGTTGGCTCAGCGATTGTTCGTCAATTGGCTAAAGACGATGAGATTGAGATTTTAACTTGTGACAGAAAAAAAGTTGATTTGACCAATCAACGGCAAGTGAATGATTTTTTTACAAACAATTATATTGATGAAGTTTATCTGGCGGCGGCAAAAGTTGGCGGTATTCAAGCAAGTAACCAATACTCTGCTGATTTTATCTATGAAAACTTAATGATTGAAGCCAATATCATCCACGCAGCTCATCAAAATAATGTACAAAAATTATTATTTCTTGGTTCAAGCTGTATTTATCCAAAATTTGCAGAACAGCCTATGCAGGAATCTGCATTGTTGACTGGAACTTTAGAACCTACTAATGAGCCTTATGCGATTGCTAAAATTGCTGGCATTAAATTATGCGAAAGTTATAACCGCCAATACGGACGTGATTATCGTAGTGTAATGCCGACCAATTTATATGGTATCAATGATAATTTTCACCCTGAGAATAGTCATGTGATTCCAGCTTTATTAAGGCGTTTTCATGAAGCAAAAATTCAACAATTGCCAGAAGTTGTTGCATGGGGGACAGGCATGCCAATGCGAGAGTTTTTGTATGTTGACGATATGGCAGCGGCAAGTATTTTCGTAATGAATTTGGATAAAGCTATTTATGATAAATATACAGAGCCAATGCTGAGCCACATCAATGTTGGTACTGGAGTGGATTGTACCATTAAAGAATTAACTGAAACAGTTGCAAAAGTGGTGGGCTATATGGGAAATATTGTTTGGGATACTTCAAAGCCCGATGGCACACCAAGAAAATTGATGAATGTAGACAGATTAAGGGCTTTGGGCTGGCAGTATCGCATTGATTTGGAACAGGGTCTGATCAATACTTATGCTTGGTTTTTAGAAAATCAAGAAACTTTTAGAAAATAGTTTTATGTTGTTATATAGACAAGCCTTTCAAGCCATCATAGAAGATAAATTCTTGAAATAACAGTGGTTTGTTATTGATAAGTTGTTAAATAGTAAACAGGTACATCAATATATTTAAGGAGAGTAACATGCTCCAACCCATCATCATCGCAGGCGGTACAGGTTCTCGTTTGTGGCCAATTTCTAGAGAGATGTTCCCCAAACAATTTCAAAGACTTTATGGCGATAAAACCATGTTGCAAGCAACCATTGAACGGTTGCAGGGTTTGGATTGTTTGCCACCGATTGTAATTTGTAATGAAAATCATCGTTTTATTGTTGCGGAGCAATTACGTCAAATTGGACAGCTCAATCACAATATCATTTTAGAGCCTATTGGCAAAAATACTGCTCCAGCCATTGCCTTGGCGGCATTTTTTGCCAGCCAAAATGGCGACAATCCCAATTTGTTGATTTTACCTGCTGACCATGTGATTTTAAATAAAGAAGCCTTTCAAGTCGCCATTAAACAAGCATTGTCTCATGTTGAGCATGGTAAATTGGTAACGTTTGGCATTGTGCCGCAATCGCCCGAAACAGGATATGGCTATATTCAGTGTGGTGAAAAACTGGCAGACACGGCTTTTAAGGTAAGTCAATTTGTAGAAAAGCCCGACCATGCAACTGCACAAGGCTATTTGGACAGTGGTAATTACCTGTGGAACAGTGGTATGTTTGCTTTTAAGGCAAAACGTTATTTGGCGGAATTACAGCAACATCGTGCCGATATTTATGATATTTGTCAAAAAGCAACAACCAATTGGCAAACTGATTTGGATTTTGTTCGCATTGATAAAGAAATTTTTCAAACGTGTCCTGAAGATTCCATTGATTATGCGGTGATGGAAAAAACCGCTGATGCTGTTGTTGTGCCGATGGACGCAGGCTGGAATGATGTGGGTTCGTGGTCATCTTTGTGGCAAGTGTCTGCTAAAGATGAACAGGGCAACGCCAAAGCGGGCGATGTGTTGTGCATTGACAGTCAGAATAATTATATTTTTGCCGAGACAGGCTTGGTGGCTGCGGTGGGTGTGCAAGATTGTATTATCGTGCAGACCAAAGATGCGGTATTGGTAACCAATCAAGACAAAGCCCAAGATGTGAAGTTGTTGGTGAAACAGTTGCAACAAGATGGTCGTAGCGAAACAAGTTTGCACCGAGAAGTGTATCGTCCTTGGGGTAAATATGACTCTATTGACAATGGCAATCGTTATCAAGTCAAGCGTATCACGGTTAAGCCCAATGAAAAATTATCGGTACAAATGCATCATCACCGAGCCGAGCATTGGATTGTGGTATCAGGCACGGCAAAAGTAAGCGTTGATGGCAAAGAAACATTATTGACAGAAAATCAATCAGTTTATATTCCTTTGGGTGCGGTACATTTCTTAGAAAATCCAGGTAAAATTCCCTTGGAACTGATTGAAGTGCAAGTGGGCAGTTATTTGGGTGAAGATGATATAGTTAGATTTGAGAATAGGTATGGTCGAGTTTAGCGATAAATGAAGCACATTGTTTTTGTTGATGTCGCTGCTGGAGATAAGGGGGCTCATAATATGGGCTTCTTGGATACGTTGTGTGCTTATGTGCAAAATTCGTGTATAAATTTCTCTGTTGTTACGCATTACAATATTTCAGAGTTTTGGAAAAATAAATTAAAAGCAAAAAAAATCAATATAATTAAATTATTCACAGTGAATTTTTATCAGTTTTCCAATCAACAGCCAAGCATTAGTCAAGTATCACCTTATATTTTTCAGCTAAGTCAAGAATATCTTCAGTCTTTTAAAATTTTGTCATCAAAAGAAAAGCATCACATTACTCACATTATACTTCATTCGATGTCTTGGGAGCATCTACAAGCTCTGTCATTGGCTGTTCAAAAATTAGAAAATGAAAAATTCTATTTTCATATTTTTTTAATGTATTGGTGTGGTATTGATAATGAAAATAATTATCAGGATTTTTTCCTATCTTCGCAATATAATTTGGCTCTAACAAGGATATCCAAAAAAAATATAAATATTAAGATTTATACCAGCAATAAAGAATATCAGCAAGCTTATTATTTTTTGTTAAAAAATAAGGTATCCATAGATTTGCATCCATTTTTCTTAGGGGATTGGAGAAGGGGTTTTTTGAATGAAAAAAAAATATCTAAAGATGTATTATTATATTGTGGAGAAGTAAAGCAAGATAAAGGATTTTTTGATCTTCCCAATATCTTAATAAATTTATTATCTATTGAAAAATTTAAAAAATGTAATTTTGTTTTACACTTTACAAAAAATAATTTGAGTACAAAGCAAAAAAAAATTTGTAAAAGATTGCAGGATATAGCAACTGAATTTGACGTACGCATCGATTTTATCAATCAATTTATAGATACTCAAAATTTGATTTTCTTGTATCAGAAATGTGCTTTGGTAGTTTTGTGTTATCACTTGAGCAGATATTGTCAGAAAACATCGGGTATGTTGTGGTTATCCGTCCAATGCAATGTTGCTTGTATGGTAACAAAGGGTACATGGTTACAAAGAGAATTGGATAATTTTAGGTTGGACTATTATATGATGTGCGGTAATAATATAAGTTATGTGTCACATGATGGGAATCTTAGCGTTCAGGATTTTAAATATAGACAAAAAATATTTCAACCTTTTGGTGATTGGCTAGAAAATTTATAGTAATAGGAAGTGCTTCTTATGAATCTGGCAGTTGTTGGAGCTGGTCATGTTGGATTGTCTAATGCCATATTGATAGCACAAAAATATCTAGTAACAATATTGGATATCAATGAGAAGGTGGTATCTTTAGTTGATAAAAGAGTATCACCTGTGTTGGATTTAGAAATATCCCAATTTCTTACCCAAAAACAACTCAAGCTCACCGCAACCACAGACAAGCTTCAAGCCTACCAAAACGCCGATTATGTCATTATTGCTACACCAACCAATTATGATCCCAAAACCAACTTTTTTGATACCAGCAGTGTAGAAGCGGTGATTGCTGATGTGTTGTCCATCAATCCATCGGCGTTAATCGTCATCAAATCAACCGTGCCTGTGGGTTTTACTGAAGGCATTAAACAAAAATTGGGCGTGGACAACATCATCTTTTCGCCAGAGTTTTTGCGCGAAGGCAAGGCGTTGTACGACAATTTGTATCCATCGCGGATTGTGGTCGGAGAACGCTCAGAGCGTGCCAAAGCCTTCGCTCAAGTTTTGGCAGACTGTGCCATCAAACAAGACATTGAAATTTTGCTGACCAATAATACCGAAGCAGAAGCGATTAAATTGTTCGCCAATACCTATTTGGCATTGCGAGTGGCATATTTTAATGAATTGGATACTTATGCTGCCATTCATGGACTAGATACCGAGCAGATTATTAAGGGCGTGAGTCTAGACCCAAGGGTGGGCGATTATTATAATAATCCGTCGTTTGGTTATGGCGGTTATTGCTTGCCAAAAGACACCCAGCAGCTGTTAGCAAATTATAAAGATGTGCCACAAAATCTTATTCAAGCGGTGGTATTGTCCAATCAAACCCGCAAGCGTTTTATTGCCGATGATATTTTGGCAAAACAACCAAAGGTTGTGGGAATTTATCGTTTAATCATGAAGGCAGGTTCGGACAATTTTCGCGATGCTGCCATTTTTGACATTATCAAACATCTCAAAGCAGAAGGCGTGCAAGTGATTATTTATGAGCCGAGTTTGACGCAAGCGGACTTTTTGGCTTCGCCCGTCATTCAAGAGCTGTCCGCCTTTAAACAACAAGTAGACGTGATAGTTGCCAACCGTATTACCAATGAGCTTGCCGATGTGCTGCAAAAAGTATATACACGAGACATTTTTGGTGGCGACTGTTAGGGGGTAGATTTGATGACCCATGCATAAAAGTGCTACAATCGTAATTTTTGGTAATCATGTATGGGCACACCAGCAAAAATCAGCCAAATTTTGGCATTTCCAAAGTCGTTACGTTTTTTTGGTGCTCAATCGGCATGGGCAGGCTATGAGTTGGGCTTGTATCAGTCTGTGTTGGCACAAAAAATTTATTTGCCTTCTTGGCAGATGTCTGTAGTGCGACTGTTGGCCAAAAGCAGGATGGGTGTTTTGAGCAATGCCCATCAGCAGATAGATGTGTTATTGACAGGTGCGACAGACAAAAAAAATATCCGCTATGTGCTCCAAGAGCTGTCAAAAGTATGTCCCCATCTGGTCATGGCGTTTTTGGAAAAAAATCCACACCTGTTAGAAAAAAACAGCTTTTTTGTGGGTTTGTATTTGGTGTTGTGCCATGTGTGTGCTCACCCCCCCATCAAAGATGTGTCTGATTTGTTGTCGGTGGTAGATGATGTTGAGCAAAACTTTTTAAAAAACAATCTGTTGGCCGACCGTGATGATGAAAAACTCACGTTATTAAATCAAGTGTTGGCACGCGAAAATTTGTGCCCCATTGAGCTGATTTGTCCAGATAAATCGTTTTTTTTGGACAATTTTATGGGTGATGACAGTGCCAAAGCGTGCCAACAGTCCAGTGCTCAAGTAACGGTGCTGGTAACCACCCATAATGCCCAAGACACCATTGCTTTTTGTTTGAATAGTTTATTAAAGCAAACTTGGCAAAATTTACAACTCATTGTGGTTGATGACGCCAGCAACGATGACACGCGTCAAATCATTCAAGATTTTGTCAAGCAAGACAGCAGGGTTTTGGGGATTGTTCTGCCAAAAAATGTCGGCACCTTCGTCGCCAAAAGTATTGGGGCGATGTATGCCACAGGCGAGTTTTTGACTTGTCAGGATTCTGATGATTGGGCACACCCACAAAAGATTGAGCGGCAAGTATTGCCACTCATCAATAATCCAAAACTCATTGCCAGCACATCACATTGGTTACGCATTGATGAGCAGGGCAATTATTATGCCCGTCATTATTATCCTTTTTTAAGGCATAATCCTGCTTCGCCATTGTTTCGCCGTGAAAGGGTGATAAAAGAGATGGGGCTTTGGCATTTGGTGCGTACAGGGGCGGACAGTGAATTTTTTGAGCGTTTAAAGTTGGTTTATGGCGAAAAAAATATTCATGCCATCAAAAAGCCTTTGACCTTGGCCAGCCACCGCCATAATTCTTTGATGACTTCTGATGAGTACGGTGCTTATGCCCAAAAATCACGCATGGACAGATTGAATTATTGGGAATCATGGCGACTTTGGCATATTGATACATTGTCCAAAAAACAAAAACTCATCATGCCCAGTATAAAAGAGCAGTTGGATAATTTTATTTTTGCTGTGCCTGATAAATTGATTGTCAATGCCGATGATATACGGCATAATCTAAAAAATTTAACCTTAATAAAGAGTGAGACATGACCCCCACCCACGCCATCATTCCCACCGCAGGCTTTGGTACGCGTATGTTGCCGCTATCAAAAGCTGTGCCAAAAGAGTTGTTGCCACTTGGTAATCGCCCCGCCATCGCCTATGTGATTGATGAAGCCATCAAGGCGGGCATTAAAAACATCGTGCTGGTCAATCACGCTCAAAAGCAAGCGATTGAAAACTTTTTTGACATCAATGCTGAGCTGGACAGTCAGCTGCGTAGTAAGGGTAAGGACAAACTGGCGGACAGTCTAAACTTTTTGCCCAGCGATGTGCGTATTATCAGCGTACGCCAAGGCAAGCCCTTGGGGCTAGGTCATGCGGTGTTACAAGGGGCGAGCGTGGTCGGCGATAACCCCTTTGCGGTGCTGCTGCCCGATGTGGTGCTTGACCCCTTTACTACTGATTTTGCGGTGGATAATTTGGCATTTATGTTAAAACGCTTTGCCGATACGGGGCGTAGTCAGATTTTGGTAGACCCTGTGGCAGACAGCCAAGTGCACAAATATGGCATTGCTCGTTTGGCGGATAAATTGACTGTACAAAAATCAGCCAGTAATCAAGTCTTTGATGTGAAAGGCTTTGTGGAAAAACCCAGTCTAGATGTTGCCCCGTCCAATTTGGCGGTGGTGGGGCGTTATGTGTTTAGCCCGAGAATTTTTGACTATTTGGCAACAACCGCCCCAAGTGTGGGCGGAGAAATCCAGCTCACCGATGCCATTGACGCTTTGATTGGCGAACAGGGCATGGACGTGGTGAGTATGGTGGGCGACAGCTTTGATGCGGGCGATATGACCAGTTATATGCAGGCGTTTATGTATTTTGCTCAACGGCAACTGGGGCAGAACTAAGATGGCGACGTACAAAACATGGCAGCAGCTACAGTGCCATGCCAATGATATGGCGACGCTGGGTGAGCTATTCACCGACGACACACGCGGCAAGCGTTATGCCGTCAGTGCTTGCGACATTTATATGGATTTTAGTAAACAGCTGATAGACGACGCGACGCTGTCTGCTTTGTTGGCGTTGGCACAGGCGTGTCAATTGCCCCAAAAAATCCATGACTTGCTGACAGGGCAAAAGGTCAACGACACCGAAAACCGTTCTGCCCTACACACGGCGTTGCGTCTGCCCAAGGGTGAGCGCTTGATGGTTGATGGGGTGGACGTCGGCAAGCAAGTGCATGATAGTCTAGACAAAGTTGCCCACATTGCTCATCGTGTTCGCACAGGCATTTGGCGGGGTTTTTCGGGCAAAGCCATCACCGATGTGGTCAATATCGGCGTGGGTGGCTCGGATTTGGGGCCTTTGATGGCGACCACCGCCCTTGATGAGTGGGCGGACACGGACATTCGTATACATTTTGTGTCCAATATGGACGGCACGCAGCTTGATGGACTGCTAAAAAGACTCAATCCCCAAACCACACTGTTTATCGTCTCGTCCAAATCCTTTGGTACGATAGACACGCTCTCCAACGCCAAAACCGCTCTGGCGTGGCTATTGTCTGCGCATGACAACCAAGCCACCATTTTGCGTCGTCATTTTATTGGCGTTTCTACCCGCCCTGATAAGATGAGCGGTTGGGGCATTCATAGCGACAATCAACTCTTGCTTTGGGAATGGGTGGGTGGTCGCTTCTCTATGTGGTCAGCGATTGGGCTGGCGATTGCCATCAAGATTGGCATGGACGATTTTTATCAGCTGCTCGCTGGCGCCTATGCGATGGACGCCCATTTTGCCAGTGCCGATTTTGGGGAAAACCTGCCTGTGCTTTTGGGTTTAATTGGCGTGTGGAATTCTACTTTTTTGGGAATCAATGCCCATAGCGTCTTGCCCTATGATGGGCGTTTGTCTTATTTTCCCAACTATCTCACCCAGCTTGAGATGGAGAGCAATGGCAAATCGGTCAATCGCACAGGCGAACGGGTGGATTTTGCTACCTGTCCGATTTTGTGGGGCGACATCGGCTCTAATGCTCAGCACGCTTTTTATCAGCTGCTCCACCAAGGCACACAAAGGGTGTCGTGCGATTTTATTGCCCCCATTCGCCGTTATCATGATAGCCAAACCGCCAATGCTCACTTGATTGACCAGCACAAATTATCGCTGGCAAACTGTCTGGCACAAAGCCAAGTGCTCGCCTTTGGCAATAAGGCACTGAGCGAGCAAGACGAAGCCGATGTGTTTAAGTGCTATCGTGGCAATCAGCCGTCCACCACGCTGTTGCTTGACAGTCTCACCCCCAAAACTTTGGGCTCGCTGATTGCTCTGTATGAACACAAAGTTTATGTGATGAGCGTGATTTGGGGCATTAACCCCTTTGACCAATGGGGGGTGGAAGTGGGCAAAGTGATGGCAAACAACGTCTATCACGCCATGCAATCACAGATGGCAGCGGCTGCCTTTGATGCGTCCACCAACGCCTTGCTTGCAGTCATCAAACATAAAGCCTAGCGGGGTGATTATGACAAAGACCGTTTACATTTTGGGCGTCAATCACGAAGCCATCAACGTTGCCATTTTGCTGGCAAGTCTTAAGATGTCGGTTGTGGTGGTCGGCTCAGCAGAAGCGCTGGCACAGACGCTGCACCATTATCAGTTTGACCATCAAATGGGCGTACTCTGGCAGCTGTATCAAAGCGAACAAAAAATCCACCTGCTCACGGACAAATGGCTGTTTTTGGCAGACGAAGTGCTAACACAGGCGCATACTTTTTGGTTATTTGTTGATGAATTGGGCGCTGACTTTTGTGCGCAATTTGCACAGCATTGCCACAGTCCGCACAGCCAAATTTTGCTAAGTGGCACGGACACGGTTGGTGCCATACAAGCCTTGGCGGAGCGCTTTAAATCGCCTTGGGTGTTTTATTTGCCCTTTATTTTTATGAAAGATGGCGCCAATTTTAATACCTTGTTCAGTCCAGATTTGGTGCTGATTGGCGAAAAGAGCGCCGACAGTCATTTGCAATCGGACATCTTGGCGTTTTTTATCGCCCACAGTAACCAACACCACATTGGCGACATAAAAACGGTGGAATTTGCCAGAAGTGCCATCATGGTCATGCTGGCAACGCGCTTAAGTTTGATGAATGAGTTGGCGCGCCTTGCTGACAGTGAAAACATCAACATCAAACACGTCCAAACCATGATGGCTAAGGATAAGCGGGTGGGTGGTGCTTATTTGTCGGCGGGTTGGGGTTTTGGTGGCAAATCGTTGCCCAGTGAGCTGCAGCTGTTGACCGATAAATTTGCCCAAAATCGCGTCAGCACGTCATTGTTGGACGCGGTGAGCAGCATCAACGAAGACCAAAAAGAGCTGATTTTTCGCAAATTTTGGCGTTATTTTGGCGGTTTTATAGAAAATAAGCGGGTGGTGATTTGGGGCGCTGCGTATCGCTGCGGCACAGGGCGCACCATGGGTTCGGCCATTCATCCGTTGCTGCGTTTGTTGTGGTCTTATCAAATTGGTACGGTGGTTTATGGTCATCACACGCAACTTGAATTGCAAGAATTGTACGGACAAAACCCCCTGTTGCAACTTAGCGATGAGCCCTATGGGTCGTTGACGCAGGCGGACGCTTTGTTTATCATTAACTGGTCGCCTGTGTTGCGTCCTGATATTGGCAGACTCAATCAAATCAGAGTGCCTATTTTTGATGCCAAAAACATCCTAAGCGATGACGATGTGGCGGCGTATCAGGGCGCGTATTTTGGCATTGGGCGACAAAAACCCTAAAGACAATGTTACTCGTGAAAACTTTTATAAAAAATTTCTATTAAAATCAAAGTGATGGTGCATTTATGCAAAAAAGTGCAAAGAAGATACTGGTAACAGGTGGCGCAGGTTATATTGGTTCGCACACCTTGATTGAGCTGATTGAACAAGGCTTTGTGCCTGTGGTTTATGACAATCTGTCCAATTCAAGCCCCGAAGCCATTAAGCGCGTGGCACAAATTGTTGGTCAAGACATTGACTTTATCAAAGGCGATGTGTTGGACAAGGACTTGTTGGCGCGCACCTTTGCTAGGCATGACTTTTTTGCGGTCATTCATTTTGCAGGGCTCAAGGCGGTGGGCGAAAGTGTGGTCAAACCTTTGAGTTATTACCAAAACAACGTTACAGGCACGCTCAATGTGCTAGAAGCGATGAAAGCGCATGACGTCAAAAACTTTATTTTTTCGTCATCAGCCACCGTTTATGGTAACCCTGAGCAGTTGCCGATTGTGGAGAGCAGTCCGCGCTCGGCGACCAACCCTTATGGGCAAAGCAAATTGATGGTGGAGTATATTTTAGAAGATTTGGCGCGCGCCCAAAGCGACTTTAACATCATTGCGCTGCGTTATTTTAATCCCATTGGCGCACACAAGAGCGGCTTGATTGGCGAAGACCCCAGCGACATTCCCAACAATCTTATGCCCTATATCAGCCAAGTGGCGGTGGGCAAACTTGAAAAACTGTCTGTGTTTGGCGACGATTATGACACGCCAGATGGCACAGGGGTGCGTGATTATATTCATGTGGTGGACTTGGCAAAGGGTCATGTGGCGGCGCTGTGCCATCTTGAGCAACAAACGGCGGTGGGTTTTTGTCCCATTAACTTAGGCACGGGCAATGGCACGTCCGTGTTGGAGCTGGTGCAGGCATTTGTGGACAATACAGGACAGCGTGTGCCCTATGTCATCACCGACAGGCGCGCAGGCGACATTGCCACTTGTTATGCCAATGCCGACAAAGCCAAAGCGCTGCTGAACTGGCGAACGCAGTTGGACATTGCCCAAATGTGCATAGACACATGGCGCTGGCAATCAAACAATCCCAATGGGTATCGGAGCGTATAATGAAACAATGGGTACTTGCCAGCAACAATCAAGGCAAACTGGCTGAATTTCAAAGTTTGTTTGATACAGCCAATTTGGCGGTGCAGATTGTGCCACAAGGACAGCTTGGCATCATTGACGCCACAGAAGATGGGCTTAGCTTTGTAGAAAATGCCGTGATTAAGGCGCGTCATGCCAGTTGTGAAAGTGGTTTGCCAGCGCTGGCTGACGACAGTGGTCTGTGCGTGCCTGTTTTGGACAATTTACCAGGCATTTATTCTGCCCGATACGCAGGCGAGCACGGCAATGACCACGCCAACAATGCCAAATTATTACAAGAGTTATCAAAACACCGCCAAGATGGCTGTCCTATCAGTGCCTATTTTGTTTGTGTACTCGTTTTTATCAGACATGAGAGCGACCCCTTACCCATCATTGCCCAAGGCGCGTGGCAAGGCGAGATTTTGACCGACGCGCGCGGCGACGGGGGGTTTGGCTATGACCCATTATTTTTTATTCCGGCACTCAATAAAACAGCCGCCGAGCTGGACAAAGCTCACAAAAACCGACTGAGCCATCGCGCCCAAGCCATGCAAGCATTATTGGTGCAACTGACCCAACCATCACTCTAGGCTTTTTTGTTGTAATTTTGACTAAATAGGGCTATACTGTGGCACTTTTAGTTTTTATCGTGCGCCCATTGCTAATGGCTGGGCATGGCACGTCCAAATTTTATGGCATATTATTGGATTTAAGGTGAATCTATGAGCAATTTAGATGTTGCAGTAAGCGTTGTTTCAGACAAAGAAACCAAGCTCACGGTCAAAGTGCCTGTGGGCAGCATTCAAAGCAAGGTAGAAGGGCGCATTCGCCGTCTTGCCAAGACCGCCAAGATTGATGGCTTTCGTAAGGGCAGGGTGCCTGTGTCGTACATTCGCGCCCAATATGGTGCTGGCATTCAACAAGAAGTGATTAACGATGTGATTCGCGACACTGTTTTTGAAGCGCTCAGCGACAAAAAAGTGCGTGCTGTTGGCGTACCAAACATTGACGACGTCAAACTTGAAAATGACTTTTTGGTGTATCAGGCCACCGTTGAAACTTTCCCAGAAGTAGAAGTGCAAGGGCTAAGTGAGATTGAAGTTGAACGCCAAGTGGCAACTGTGGCGGACAGCGATGTGGACGTGATGATTGAAAATCTACAAAAGCAGCGCCAAACTTTTGAAGCCAAAGATGGCGAACTGGTTGATGGCGACGAAGCAACTTTTGACTTTGAAGGTTCTATTGATGGTGAGAAGTTTGATGGTGGCAGCGCTGAGAACTATCGCCTTATCATTGGCTCGGGCAATATGATTGCTGGCTTTGAAGATGGCATGAAAGGCATGAGAGCGGGCGAAGAAAGAACCATTGACGTAACTTTCCCAGAAGACTATCAAGCCGAGCACCTAAAAGGCAAGGCAGCACAATTTAAAATCCATGTCAAAGAAGTCAAAACGCCAAAACTGCCAGAGCTTGACGAAGCGTTTTTTGAAGTGTTTGGCATTAAAGAAGGCGGTCTTGACAAACTAAAAGCCGACGTAAGAAAAAACATGGAGCGTGAGATTAAAAACGCCACGCGCAACCAAGTCAAACAAGCCGCCTTTGACGCGTTGGTAGAAAAAAACGAGTTTAACGTACCCAACGCCATGCTTACCCAAGAAATTGAGCGTCAGCGTCAGCTTATGCTCAACCGTTTTGCTCAGCAGTTTGGCACCGACCCTAAGACTTTTGACAAATCCATGTTGCCCGATGAGCTCTTTGAAGAGCAGGCTTTGCGTGCGGTGCGCTTGGGCGTGTTGGTTGGTCAAATCATTGACAAACAAAAACTGGAAGTTGACCAAGAGCGCGTTACGGCCTTTATCAATGACGCTGCCGAAAACTACGAAGACCCAAGCGAAGTGATTGACTACTACAGCAACGACAAAGAGCAACGTGCCAGCATTGAAGCGGTGGTGTTAGAAGACCAAGTGGTGGATTATATCCTATCACAAGGCAGGGTGAGCGAAAAAGAAGTCAGATACCAAGACTTGCTTGCCGCTGCCCAAAAATCGCAGTTGGCATAAACTGCCAAGCGCACACGATGCCCCGACTTTGGTTGGGGTATTTTTGTCTGTCGGCAGTGGCGCAAGTTTTACCCGTCATTTAATTGTGATACAATAAAGCGTTTCTGTGCCAAGAATAACTTAGGAACCAAGATGAAAAACAATCCTTATTATGACCAGTTAGCTGACCTTTATCATGCTCCCACCAACGCGCTTGTGCCGGTGGTCATTGAGCAATCTGGTCGCGGCGAGCGTTCGTTTGACATTTTTTCGCGTCTGTTGCGTGAGCGGGTGATTTTTTTGACAGGCGAAGTAGAAGACAACATGGCAAACTTAATTGTCGCCCAAATGCTGTTTTTGGAAGCGGACAATCCTGAAAAAGACATACATCTGTACATCAACTCCCCCGGTGGTGTGGTAACGGCTGGTATGGCGATTTATGACACCATGAATTTTATCAAGCCTGATGTTTCTACCATCTGTTTGGGGCAGGCATGTTCTATGGGGTCGTTTTTGTTGTCGGCAGGCGAAAAAGGCAAACGCTACGCCCTTGCCAACTCCCGCATTATGATTCATCAGCCTTTGGGTGGTTTTCGTGGACAAGCCAGCGACATTGAGATTCATGCCCGTGAAATCATCGCCCTAAAAGCCAAACTTAACGAGCTGCTTGCCAAGCACACAGGACAGCCGCTAGAGCGCATTGAAAAAGACACCGACCGTGATAATTTTATGAGCGCAGCGGTGGCGTGTGAGTACGGTTTGGTGGATAAAGTGCTAGAAAAACGCCCCGCATAATTGCAAGTCAATTTAGGAAAGGTTCATGAATGACAAATTAAGCCCAAGCTGTGCGTTTTGTGGCAAGCGCAAAGAACAGGTCAAAAAACTCATCGCAGGCATTGACCCCAAGACCAATATCTGTAATGAGTGCATTGAGTTGTGTGGTGATATGCTCTCTGGTCAGAGTGTCGCGCACCAAGGCAAGGAGACCAAATGGGCGAGCGCCACCTTACCAACACCCAAGCAAATCCGTGCCCATCTGGACGATTATGTGATTGGTCAAGACACTGCCAAAAAGGCGCTGTCGGTGGCGGTATACAACCATTATAAGCGTCTTAAAGTCAAAGAAGGCGGCAAGGACAATGCGCCTGTGGAGCTTGCCAAAAGCAACATCTTGCTGATTGGGCCTACAGGTTCAGGCAAGACGCTGCTGGCGCAAACGTTGGCGCGTTTGCTTGATGTGCCCTTTGCCATGGCGGACGCCACCACGCTGACCGAAGCAGGTTATGTGGGCGAAGACGTAGAAAACATCATTCAAAAACTGCTGCAAGCGGCAGATTATGATGTGGAACGCACTCAGCGCGGTATTATTTATATTGATGAGATTGACAAAATCACCAAAAAGGGCGAAAACGTTTCTATCACACGTGATGTGTCGGGCGAAGGCGTTCAGCAAGCACTGCTCAAACTCATTGAAGGCACGGTCGCCAATATCCCCCCACAAGGCGGACGCAAGCACCCCAACCAAGAGATGATACAGGTGGATACCAGCAACATCTTGATGATTGTTGGCGGGGCATTTGCAGGGCTTGATAAAATCATCCAGCAGCGCACCGAGACCACAGGCATTGGTTTTAATGCGTCTGTCAAGGCCAAAGAAGACACCAAAATCAGCGAGCTGTTTAAAGAAGTTGAGCCCGAAGATTTAATCCGTTTTGGTATCATTCCAGAGTTTATTGGTCGTTTGCCAGTGATTGCCACGCTTGATGAGCTTGATGAAGCGGCGCTGATTGAGATTTTGACCGAGCCCAAAAACGCCTTGACCAAACAGTATCAGTATTTGTTTGAAATGGAAGGAGTGAGCCTAAGTTTTGACAAAGACGCGCTCATTGCCATTGCCAAGCAAGCCATGAAACGCAAAACAGGGGCGCGGGGTTTGCGTTCTATCATAGAAAACGCCCTGCTTGACACCATGTATGAGCTGCCGAGCATGACCGACGTCAAAGAAGTCATTGTGGACGCTGATGTGATTATGCAGAGCAAAGCCCCCCAGACCCGATGAGCGATGTGGTGCTCAGAACAGACGTGGTATGTGCCATGTCTGTTTTTTTATGTGATATACTTGGGTGGATTGGGCAAAACTGCCATTATTAACCAAACACTTTTGGGAGAAAAACGATGAAGCAATCTGTAATCGCAAGTCTTGTGGCGCTTTGTTTGCTGTTTGGGAACTCTGCTTTTGGCAAATGCGCCAGTTGGGGCAACTTTGTGCCACCCAAAACACAAAATTTTAAACAATTACAAGGACTGTGGGTGTTTGAGCAAGAAGCAACGGGGATTTTTGACATTCGCCCTGAAGGCAAAAATTGGCTGTTTGTGCAGTACCATTTTGATGAAGGTAAATACAGCAAAACCCCCATAAAAATGATGAAAAATGGCACTTTTGTAAAGGTTGATGATGGGCATTATTTGGGCTATGACACAAACGTCAAAGAGATTGTGGGAGTTGACGACAAGGGTTGTCGCATGACAGGGTCGGCTCGCCTAAGTGCCGATGATGTGCACGTCATCTACTCGCCCGAAGGTTATACCAATGTTCGCCGTGGCGCGTCAAATAAGCACGCCATTATCCGCCAAATCCCCAACGGCACCAACATCATCATCGCCGAACACTCTGAGCATAACAGCACCAGCAACCCCTACAAAGAAGTGTTGTATTTTAATTATGACAAACATTTGGTGGGCACAGGCTTTGTGCACAAAAGCCAATTTAAATGAGCGTTGCTAATGAACACTTGTGTTCTGCCTAAGCGATGGCTTGGATAAATTTGACCAACAAGTCGGGATAGCGCCTTAATCTTGTTCATAAATTGTGTTATAGTGAACACAGGCGATTTGGCGCCCCACAACCTAGTATAGGAGAGATTATGATTTATCAGGGAAATCGCATCAGCATCAGCATGCTTGATGATGGCATTGCCAAAATGTGTTTTGACGCCCAAGCTGAGAGTGTCAATAAATTTGACCAAGCCACCAACAGCGAATTTGCCCAAGCGGTAACCGCCCTAGAGAACACCAAAGACATCAAGGGTCTTATTGTTACATCGGGCAAAAAAGTCTTTATCGCAGGGGCGGACATCACCGAATTTGTAGAAAATTTTAAACGCCCCGCCGATGAGCTGGAAAACTGGCTGCTTGACATCAACAGTATTTTTAACCGCTTTGAAGATTTGCCATTTCCCAAAGTGTGTGCCATCAATGGTGCAGCCCTTGGCGGTGGCTGTGAGATGACCTTGGTGTGTGAGTATCGCATTATGGGGCAGTCGGCACAGATTGGCTTGCCCGAGACCAAACTGGGCATTTTCCCAGGCTTTGGTGGCAGCGTGCGTACGCCCCGCATTATCGGTGTGGACAACGCCCTAGAAGCCATCGCCACCGCCAAAGCCTACAAGCCAGACGAAGCCTTAAAGATTGGTTTGGTGGACGCGGTGGTCGCCGATGAGATGTTGGAGCAGGCAAGCATTGACTTGCTAAAGCGTTGTATCAGCGGCGAAATTGATTGGCAAGCCAAACATGCCGAAAAGTTGGCAGCCGTTAAGCTAAGCGACATTGAGCAAGCGATGGCGTTTAACTCCGCCAAAGGGGTGATTTTTGCCAAAGCCAATCCCAAACATTATCCTGCGGTGGCACTGGCACTAGAAGCGATTGAAAAACACGCCAATTTGGCTCGTGATGAAGCCATCAAAATAGAAGCCCATAACTTTGCCAAAGCGGCAACCACGCCGCAGGCAACAGCGTTGGTGGGGGTTTTTTTAAACGACCAATTGGTCAAAAAACGTGCCAAAGACCAAGCCAAAAACGCCCATGACATCAGCGAGATGGCGGTGCTTGGTGCGGGTATCATGGGTGGCGGTATCGCTTATCAGTCGGCGGTCAAGGGCTTGCCCATCATCATGAAAGACATCAAGGCTGAGCAGTTGGAGCTGGGCATGAACGAAGCCACCAAACTGCTTGCCAAAGAAGTGGAGCGTGGCAAAATCACCCCTGCCAAAATGGGACAAACGCTTTCTAAAATCCGCCCAACTCTAAATTATGGCGATTTTGGTACGCCTGACATCGTCATTGAAGCGGTGGTAGAAAACGAAACCATCAAAAAAGCGGTATTAGCCGAGACCGAAAGTTTGATAAAAGACACTGCCATTTTGGCGTCCAACACGTCCACCATCAGTATTACTGAGCTTGCCAAATCGCTAAAACGCCCCGAAAATTTTGTCGGTATGCACTTTTTTAATCCTGTACACCGTATGCCGTTGGTGGAGATTATCCGTGGCGAAAAAAGCAGTGATGAAGCGGTCGCCACCACTGTGGCTCTGGCTCAAAAAATGGGCAAAACACCGATTGTTGTCAATGACTGTGCAGGATTTTTGGTCAATCGTGTGTTGTTTCCCTACTTTGGAGCGTTTGATTTGCTGGTCAAAGAAGGCGTGGATTTTGCCGTGATTGACAAAGTCATGGAAAAATTTGGCTGGCCGATGGGTCCTGCTTATTTGCTTGATGTGGTGGGCATTGATACAGGGGTACACGCAAGCGATGTTATGGCAAATGCTTTCCCTGAGCGTATGAAACCCGATTATAAAACCGCCACCACCGTGATGTTTGACAACCATCGCTTGGGACAAAAAAACGGCGCAGGCTTCTATAAATACGAAACCGACAAAAAAGGCAAACCCAAAAAGAGCGTAGACCCTGCTGTTTATGAGCTGTTATCGCCCGTGCAAGACGGTCAAAAGCAGGTCGGTGAGAACGAGATTAGCGAGCGTTTGATGGTGGCGTTTTGCAATGAAACGGTGCGTTGCCTAGAAGATAACATCGTGGCAAGTGCTGGCGAAGCGGACATGGCAATGCTGATGGGGCTGGGTTTCCCACCGTTTCGTGGCGGACCATGTCGCTATATTGACCAAGTGGGCTTAAGCGAGTTTGTCGCTTTGTGCGATAAATATGCTCATCTGGGCAAAGCGTATGAAGCTCCAAAACTGCTAAGAGACATGGCAGAGCGTGGTGAGACGTTTTATCAATAATTAAAATTTTAAGGAAAAAATGATGACAACTTTAAACCCCCGTGATGTGGTGATTGTAGATGGTGTGCGCAGTGCCATGGGCAAAACCAAAAATGGTATGTTTAGAAATGTGCGTGCTGATGATTTATCGGCAGAGATGATTAAGGCATTAATAAAACGCAATGATTTTGACCCCAATGACACAGAAGATGTGATTTGGGGCTGTGTCAATCAAACACTAGAGCAAGGCTGGAACGTGGGGCGGTATGCTGCCTTGTTGGCTGGTGTGCCCACCACTGTGCCTGCTCAAACCGTGAACCGTCTGTGTGGCTCATCCATGCAGGCATTGCACACCGCTGCCGCTCAGATTATGACCAATCAAGGCGACATATTCATCATCGGTGGGGTGGAGCATATGGCTCATGTGCCGATGACGCATGGTTTTGATTTAAACCCCAAAGCGTCCAAGCACTACGCCAAAGCGTCTAACATGATGGGGCTGACCGCTGAAATGTTGGGGCGTTTACACAACATCAGTCGTGCCGAGCAAGATGAGTTTGGGGTCAATTCGCACAAAAAAGCATGGGCAGCCACCCAAGAAGGACGTTTTGCCAATGAGATTGTGCCTGTGGTGGGGCATGATGAAAATGGCTTTGTAAAAATGTGCGATGTGGACGAAGTGATACGCCCTGATGCCAATTTGGCAAGTTTTGAAGCACTAAAACCTGTTTTTGACCCCAAAGGTGGCACGGTTACTGCTGGCACAGCGTCTGCCTTGTCCGATGGGGCGGCCGCCATGCTCATCATGTCCGCCCAAAGAGCACAAGATTTGGGGCTAAAAGTGCGAGCGGTGGTGCGTGGTATGGGTGTGGCAGGCTGTGAAGCAGCGATTATGGGTTATGGGCCTGTGCCAGCCACCCAAAAAGCACTTAAACGTGCTGGAGTGGCTTTGTCTGACATTCAAACCATTGAGCTTAACGAAGCCTTTGCTGCCCAAGGCTTGGCGGTGTTAAAGGGGCTGGGTTTGTATGACAAACAAGACATCGTCAATCACAATGGCGGAGCGATTGCCCTAGGACACCCTTTGGGCTGTTCAGGAGCAAGGATTACCACCACACTGCTAAACGTTATGGAGCAACAAGACACCACACTTGGGCTGGCGACCATGTGTATTGGGCTGGGGCAGGGCATTGCTACGGTCATTGAACGCGTTTAGAACATTAACAAAACTCAAGTTTAGGTGCTTGGGTTTTGTTTTTTTGCAACAATTTGAGTAAGTTGTGTTAAAATAAGCAAATCTTTGTCAGCTTAGCACCTTATGTCCATATCATTACCCCCCTATCGTCCCATCAAGCGCCGCAGCGGTCTTGCGGTGATGGTGGCGGCGTTTCATGCGCTGCTCATGCGTGAGCTGCAGACCCGTTTTGGCAGTTATCGTTTGGGCTATTTGTGGGCGCCTTTGGACGTGATTTTGCAGATGGCGATTTTTTTGGTGATTTTTGGTGCACTGATGAAGCGCGTTCTGCCTGGCATAGACTATATGTTGTTTTTGGTGTCGGGTTTTACGCCGTTTTTTATGATGCAAAAAATCGCCACACGCTCATTGGGCGCGGTCGCTGCCAATGCGGGGCTTTTGATGTATCGGGCGGTGCGTCATATTGATGTGATTATTGCGCGCTCGTTTTTGGAGTTGGTGATTTATTTTAGCACCTTTGTGATTTTGTTGTTGGGGCTTGCTTTTTTTGGTATTGGCTTTAGTTTGGCGCATTTGGACATAGTGCTGTTTTGTTGGCTGATGATGTTTTTGTTTGCCTTTGGGCTGGCAATGGTGCTGATGATTGTCGGGCATTATGGCGGTGAGATTAGCAAAATCATCAGCATTATTTTTACCATTTTGTATTTTATTTCTGGGGTGCTATATTCGGTGCATGTTGTGCCAGAGCCTTATTTAAGCTATCTGATGTACAATCCTTTTATTCATGTGCTTGAAATACTGCGCCACGCTTTGTCGCCCACCTACCCCATTTATCATGCCAGTATGCTGTATTTTATCAAGTGGACCGTTGGTGTGAACTTTTTGGGTTTGTTACTTTATAAAGCCTGTGAGCGTGATTTAATCCGCAGTAAGTAGTTATGATACATATTAAGAACATCACCAAATCTTTTATGACCCCGCATGGGCGTCATTATCTGTTTAAAGATTTAAATTTAACCATCGCCGACAAACAATCGGTGGGTCTGCTGGGGCGAAATGGCGCGGGCAAATCCACCTTGCTGCGCATTATTTGTGGGCTTGATGAGCCTGACAGTGGCGAAGTGATTACCAACAGCACCATTTCTTGGCCAGTGGGTGTGGCTGGGGGCTTTCAGGGCAGTCTGACAGGTCGGCAAAACGTGCGTTTTGTGTGTCGGCTCTATTCAAGCGGGGCTTATATTGATGAAAAGATTCGTTTTGTAGAAGAGTTTGCCGACATTGGCAAATATTTTGATATGCCCGTACGCAGTTATTCATCGGGTATGCGTTCACGGCTGACCTTTGGTTTGTCGCTTGCCTTTGATTTTGATTATTATATGTTAGATGAAGCAGGGGCAGTGGGTGATGCCGCTTTTCGTAAACGCAGTGAAGAGATACTGCAGGCACGCCGTGAGCAAGCGGGTTTTTTGATGGTGTCGCATAATCTTGGCGATATTGAGCGCAACTGTGATATTGGCATTGTGCTAATGAACCAAACCGCCCAAGTTTTTGATGACCCAAAACAAGCAGTTGAGGTGTATAAAGAACATGTCCATCAAATTAAAAAATAAACGTAAACTCACCAATGTTTTGCTCTTTGGTGGCGTAGTGATTGTGCCTTGGCTGTTGATTACTGGTTATACACTGTTATTGACCAATCCAAGATATGTCAGTACCGCCAATGTGGTCATCAAGCAAGTCTCCGAACAAGGCGTCAGCGCTACTGGTATTTCGGCATTGCTTGGCACAAACAACACCAACCGCGAAGACGCTTTGTACCTAAAAGAATACATCTTGTCCAATGACATGATTGCCAAGTTGGACAGCGAGTTTAAGTTTCGCGACAATTACCGCGTTACTGGCTCTGACTTTATCAATGAAATCAAAGCCGACGCCACCGCCGAAGAGCTCCAAGAGTACTTTAAAAAGCGCGTTTCGGTCAGTCTTGATGAGCTCAGCTATGTGCTGACAGTAACCACCGAAGGCTTTGAGCCTGAATATGCTCTAAAACTCAACCGTGCCATCTTGGCAGAGTCTGAAAACTTTGTCAATGACATTTCAAAACGCGCCGCCACCGAGCAACTTGCTTTTGTGATTGCACAAACCGAAGAAGCTGAAGCAAGGCTCAATGACAGCAAAAAACGTCTGCTTGATTACCAAAATCAAAATGAGATTTTTGACCCACAAACCAACGCCCAAATCGTCAATCAGGTGATAGCAGGGCTGCAAGGTCAGCTAAGCAGTTTGCGCACCGAAGAACGACAGCTGCTCAGCTATCTTAACCCCGAAGCGCCCCAAGTGGTCAGTTTGCGCAGCCAAATCAGCGCCGTTGAAAAACAAATCAAGGATGAACAATCTAAGCTGACATCGCCCAAAGACGCCAAACTCAACGAAAAGACGGCAGAATTTGAAAGCATTAAAGCCGATGTTGAATTTGCCACTGAATTGTATAAAATCGCTTTGACATCGCTTGAGAGCTCGCGCGTGGAAGTGTTGCGCAAAATGAAAAATTTGGTGGTCATCACTTCGCCCCACCAAGCCCAAGAAGCCTTGTATCCACGTGTCCCTTATGTCTTGGGCACGTCTTTTGTGTTGCTTTTGATTTTGTATGGTTTTATGGTGCTGGTACTGGCGGTGATTCGCGACCACGCCAAATAATGGGATAAAACTAGGATAACGACATGAAAAAACATCAAAACAAAATCTCAGTACTGTTTGTCTCATTGGTGTTGGCGCAGGCCGCTTGGGCAAATACTTATGCAGACAACAACACAGGCAGATTGGCAGGCGTGATAAACAGCAACCAAGTGCCATCAGAAGCAACCACTGCCGAAGCGGTGGCCGCTGCCAGTCTTAAATCCAACGCCATTATCCAAAGCACTCGCCCTTATCAAGCGGTCAACACCAAGGCACAAATTTTTGGTGAGCAGCTGTTTCGTGGGGCGTTTGCCACCACATCGGGTTCAACCTTTAACGACAGCTATGTCATCAATGCTGGCGACAACGTACAAGTGCGTATGTGGGGAGCGTATCAATACGCTGCCACTATGACGGTTGACCCACAAGGCAACATCTTTTTGCCCAATGTTGGACCTGTAAGGGTGGCAGGCGTACAAAACGGCAACTTACAAAACGTGGTGCAATCTGCCATCAGTCGCATTTATCGCTCCAATGTGGGGGTGTACGCTTCCTTAGAAGAAGCCCAACCTGTCAAAGTCTTTGTTACGGGCTTTGTCAATCAACCAGGTTATTATGGCGGGCTGGCTGCCGATTCGGTGCTGTCTTATTTGGACAGGGCAGGCGGCATTGACCCCAAGCGCGGCAGTTATATTGACATCCAAGTCCTACGCGATGGTCAAATCGTCCAAAAAATTAACTTGTATGACTTTTTGATTGTGGGGCGTTTGTTGCCGTTTTCGTTTCGTGATGGCGATGTGATTGCCGTTGCGCCACAAAAAAAGACCTTTAATATTTCAGGTAGGGTACAAAACGAGTACACTTTTGAATTTAATGTCAATGATTTGACCATCGGTGATGTGTTGGCGGTGGCAAACCCCTTGGCAGACGCCACCAACATCAGCATTACCCGAGCGTCGGGCAGGGCACAAACGGCAGAGTATTATACGCTGGCGGCGGCGCGCAATGTGCCTGTCAATAATGGCGATACGCTGGTGGTAACTTCAGACCGCTACGCAGGCTCAATCGCCGTGCAAGTTACGGGCGCTCATCGCGGACATGGCGCGCTGATTTTGCCTTATGGTGCGCGCCTAAAGGACGTGATTGCTCAGCTTGAACCATCAAGTTTGGCGAACGTCAATAATTTGAGCATTTATCGCAAATCCATCATTACCCAACAAAAAGCGTCCATCAATGCTGCGCTTGACCGCCTACAAGAGATGACCCTTGCCACCCAGTCTACCACTCGTGAAGAAGCCCAGTTGCGAAGCGAAGACGCCAAGCTCATTGAGCAGTTTATTGCCAAAGCACGTCAAGCAGAGCCCACAGGACGTGTGGTGGTCGTGCCCAATTCATGGCAGGATATTATCCTAGAGCAAGGCGACATTATTCACATTCCTGAACAAACTTCGGTCATCACCGTCAACGGACAGGTCAGAAACCAAGGGGCTTTGACCTATAATGCCAATTTGACTGTCGGCGACTATATTGCCAAGTCGGGTGGTTTTGATGACAACGCCGACAAAGAACAAATTTTGGTCATGCACCAAAATGGCGAAAGTAGCGTGGTAAACACCGCTTATTATATCCAACAAGGCGATGAAATCATGGTGCTACCCAAAGTCAAAACACGCCGCGTAGAGATTGCCCGTGGCATTGCTCAGGTGATTTATCAGTTGGCGGTTGCCACAGGCGTGATTGTGCGTTTGTGATGGCTTGGCATTTGTAATGACTGTGTGTTTATAGTAGCGATGTATTTATGATGGCTGTGCCCAAATCTTTGGCGGTCGCCACCAAAGGTATTTTAAACAACAACCGCTTGCTTGGCGTGGCTTTGCAGGCGGACATTGCTCTGTATTCTGCCAAAAATGCTCCGCAGGCAGTCTTGGCATGGGGACAAAAACCCAGTCGCCACAAGGCACTAAAACTTGCTGATAAATTGGCGCTGCCCATTTTGACAGCAGAAGACGGCTTTTTACGCTCGCTTGATAGTGGCACAGCCAGTCGTTATGGGGCGAGCTTTGTGTTAGACGATTTGGGGATTTATTTTGATTTGACTTGCCCCAATCGCCTGCAGCGGCTGATTGCCCAGACCGTTGGCGAATGGAATGACAACAAGGCTGCTCAAGCTGCCCAAGCCATTGATAAAATCGTTGGTTATCGGCTGTCCAAATACAACGCCAGCATTGACGCACCCAAACTTAGTCAGCTGTCGGCAAGTCGGTTGCATGTGTTGGTCATTGACCAAGTGGCAAACGACGCGTCCATCGCTGGAGCGGGCGTGGGCGATGACGCTTTTTATGCCATGCTTGCTTGTGCCATCAAAGACAATCCGGCGGCGACTGTTTGGATTAAGGCGCACCCAGCAGGCATGGGCGTTTTGACTTACCAAGGGGCATTGTCCGCGCCTGCAACAGCCCATTTGTCCAAACAAGGCATTGATGGCGGTGCTGTGCGTATTTTGTCAGACAACGTCAATCCCATTGCGTTGTTGGCGCAGGTCAGTGATGTGTATAGCGTCAGTTCGCATATGGGCTTTGAAGCGCTGATGTTGGGTAAGACTGTGCATTGCTTTGGGGTGAGCTGGTATGTAGGTTTTGGTTTGACTGTGGATACGGCGGTGGCGGACACACCCTTATACACCCAAGTCAAAGCCCATCATCGGGTGCTTGCTGTGGACACGGCAAGCCTTCATCAGCTGTTTTATGCTGCCTATATTGCCTACAGTCATTATGCCAATCCTGCCACCTTGCAAGCGTGTGGCATTGATGAAGTGATGAATTATTTGATACTAAACCGTCAGTGGCAACAGCGTTGGGCAGGTGATGTGTTAGCTTATGAATTTAGTCGCTGGAAAGTGCCTTTTGTGCGGGGTTTTTTGGGATTGCCTAAGGTGCACTTACAATTTAAAGCCAAAACCAAAACGCGACTGTTGTTTAGCGACAAGTACAATCATCAGCGCGCCCAAAAGGACAATCGGCGTGCGCTAATGCCGCTGATAAATAAGCCCGACCAACAATACTTGGTTTGGGGGTTGTCCGCCAAACGCCGCCTAGCACAGACCATCAGCCATCTACAAGATGTCCCACACGTGCCCAAAATCTTGTGTATGGAAGACGGTTTTATTCGCTCCAATGGCTTGGGGGCGAGTTTGCTTGCGCCCTTGTCGGTGGTGGTGGACGATGTGGGCATTTATTTTGATGCCACCGCGCCATCGCGACTTGAGCAGATTTTGACCGATTTGTTGCTTGACGACGCTCAACGAGCCCAAGCCAAACAACTGCGTGCTTTGTTGCTCAACAAACGTGTCAGCAAATACAACGTAGGTGCGACAGACACAAATTTTTTGCAACAATTGACCCAACTAAAGACCGCCAGACCCAACAGCAAAATCCGCTTGGTGGTCGGACAGGTGGAAGACGACGCTTCTGTACAAAACTGCGCCAGCCAAATTTGCACCAACGCTGAGCTGCTGAGCCGAGTGCGTGCCGATTTTGCCACAGACATTGTGATTTATAAGCCCCATCCTGATGTGGAAGCTGGTTTAAGGGTGGGCAAGGTTGATGAATGCACGTTGCAGCAAGCAGATTTGGTGGCGCGCCATGTTGCCATGCCAGATTGTTTGGACGTGTGTCAGGTGGTGCACACCATCAGTTCGCTGACAGGTTTTGAAGCCTTGGTGCGTGGGCTGGACGTGGTGTGTTATGGCGTGCCCTTTTATGCAGGCTTTGGGCTAACCGATGATGTGATAGAGACACAAAACACCCTAAAAATACAAGCGCTCAATCGCCGTGCTCGCCGCAATTTACCACCTTTGACCTTAAATGAACTGATTTTTGGTACGTTAATTGCATATCCCATTTATCATTTACCGCATGGCGCAGGGCTTGCTACTGCTGAAAATGTGATTGATTATCTGTATAATTATCAAGAAGATAGCGAACCTTATGCCAAATTTGCTCAACAATTATCCCAAATGATAAAAACTTACGTCATGCGATTACGCAATGTAACAAGCAGTAAAAATCACCATAACCAAATATGATACAATCATAAAGTTTTTTTGAACAAAGGTCTCCCCCCCCCCCCATGTCAGCTCACATGAAACGCCTGATGTCCCATAAAAACATTCTGCTTTTACAAGGTAAAATGGGCACATTTTTTTGCCGTTTTGCTACCTTTTTAAAGACGCAGGGCAAATACGTCCACAAAATCAACTTCAACGCAGGCGATGCCTTTTTTTATTGCCACAAGCAAGCGGTGGATAATTATCGCGGTCGTTTAGAAGATTTTGAGCAATTTTTGTGCGGTGTGATGGACGCGCATCAGATTGATGCCGTCGTTTGTTTTAATGATTGTCGCCCTTATCATATGCTTGCCAAGGCTGTGTGTCAAAGGCTGGGCGCTGGGTTTTTTGTTTTTGAAGAAGGTTACCTAAGACCTGACTATATCACCTTTGAAGAACATGGCATCAATGGCTATTCGTGCCTAAACCCTAAGTTAATCGGCGCACAACCACCAGCCACCAACAGTCAGCCCAAATACACCGCCAACCGTTTTTGGCGTATGTGCGTGGCGAGCATTATATATTATTTGATGGTGTTTTTGTGGCAATGGCGTTATCCACATTACAAACATTATCGTGGGCTCAATATTGTCCAAGAGATGGTGGCGTGGATAAGATATCCTGTGTACAAATGGCTGTGGTACTATCCTGACAAGCGTCTGCAGCGGCGGTTGGTTGCTCGGGGTCGTTTTTATTTGGTTGGCTTACAAGTGCATAATGATTCACAAATCACCCATCACAGCAATTATGCCGATGTTAAAGATTTTATTACAGAAGTGTTGACGTCTTTTGCCAGCCACGCGCCGCAGGGCACAACGATTGTTTTTAAGCACCACCCACTAGACCGTGGACACCGCAACTATCGTACGTTGATTGACCAATATGCCAAAAAACTCGGCATAACAGGGCGGGTGTTTTATGGCTGTGATATGCACCTGCCCAGCTTAATCAGAGCAAGCATTGGTATGGTTACGGTCAATAGCACCACAGGATTGCAGTCCATTTATCACCAAAAACCCACCAAAGTTATGGGGCGGGCACTTTATGACATCAAGGGCTTGACTGACCAAAAACCGTTGGACGAATTTTGGGCAAATCCCACCGCACCCAATCGTGGTTTTTATTTAAAATTTCGTGAATATCTGATAGAACAAACTCAGCTTAACGGCTCATTTTATGGCACATCGCCTTGGGTGGGCGAATTTTATACAAAAGAAGATAAGGGATAATGTGATGATTAAAAAAATCAACCATGACACCATTAAGTGGGCGGTTCAAGCCATTGTTGATAACAGAAAAAGTCTGCCACAAGTGTATAAAAACGCCATGCCTGCCGATTTGGTCAATGCCAAACAGCATTATTTGGGCAGGCAGGGAGCGTTATATGTGCTGATAGTCTGATATGGTGGGCGTGATTGGCAGACGTGTTTATGAGCCACGTTTTGGCAGCATTGATGATGTTTTTGGGCTAAATACTGGCGTGATGGAAGTGGTGCATTTGTATATTGATGTTAATAAACGCCGTCAAGGTCATGCAACACAACTATTTCAATATTTAAAGCAAGATGCCAAAAATGACGGCGTGCAAAAGCTATATCTGCACACGCACCCAACCTTGCCAAATGCTCAAACCTTTTGGCAAGTACAAGGCTTTGATGTGATTGGCGAAGAGATGATTGGTGGCATGCTTACTGTGCATATGTTGATGGTTTTATGATTTCATCGTGATGGACAATATGTATTTTTGCTTTAAAAACTGTTAGAATAAGCGGTTATTATTTTAATTTTTGAAAAATTATGACCGACCTTGCTAATATCCGTAACTTCTCCATCATCGCCCATATTGACCATGGTAAAAGTACGCTTGCCGACCGTTTTATACAGGTGTGTGGTGGTCTGTCTGACCGTGAAATGCAAGCACAAGTGCTAGACAGCATGGATATTGAGCGAGAGCGGGGCATTACCATCAAAGCCCAATCGGTTACACTGTATTACACCCACCCTAACGGACAAAAATATCAGCTCAATTTTATTGACACCCCTGGGCACGTGGATTTTAGTTATGAAGTGTCTCGCTCTCTGGCGGCGTGTGAAGGGGCACTCTTGGTTGTGGACGCCGCCCAAGGCGTGGAAGCCCAAAGCGTTGCCAACTGTTATACGGCGGTGGAACAGGGGTTAGAAGTGTTGCCTGTGCTCAATAAAATTGATTTGCCACAGGTTGAGCCTGAGCGAGTGATAGAAGAGATAGAAGACATCATCGGCATTGAAGCCATAGACGCCCCCAGAGTGTCCGCCAAAACAGGGCTTGGCATTGATGAGTTATTACAAACCTTGGTAGAAAAAATCCCCGCACCCACGGGCGACCGAGACGCACCGCTACAAGCCTTAATTATTGACAGCTGGTTTGACAATTATTTGGGCGTGGTGTCTTTGGTGCGGGTGCGTGAAGGGCAAGTCAAAACAGGCGATAAGATTTTTATCAAATCCACGTCTGAAAGCCACTTGGTAACATCTATCGGTGTGTTTACACCAAAGTCGCTAGAAACAGGCGTGTTGCAAGCAGGCGAAGTGGGCTTTATTATCGCAGGGATTAAAGACATTGCAGGGGCGCCCGTAGGTGATACCATCACCCTTGCCAAAACACCCGAAGTGGAGAGCATTGCTGGCTTTCAAAAAGTAACACCGCAAGTCTACGCGGGTATGTTTCCCATTGATTCGTCCGACTTTGAAAAGTTTCGTGAAGCCTTACAAAAACTGCAAATCAACGACGCTGCCTTGTTTTTTGAGCCAGACACATCGGACGCCTTGGGCTTTGGTTTTCGCTGTGGCTTTTTGGGCATGCTGCACATGGAGATTATCCAAGAGCGGCTTGAGCGTGAGTACAACCTAGATTTGATTACCACCGCCCCGAGTGTGATTTATGAAATTGTCAAAAAAAATGGCGACATCATCTATGTGGACAACCCGTCTCGTTTGCCTGACACAGGGCTGATAGCGGAGTTTCGTGAGCCGATTGCCCGCTGTCATATTCTCGTGCCCCAAGAGTATTTGGGCAACGTCATCACCCTTGCGATGGAGCGGCGTGGCGTGCAGGTGGACATGAAGTTTATGGCTCGTCAAGTGCAAGTGGTCTTTGACATACCCATGGGCGAAGTGGTGATGGACTTTTTTGACAAATTAAAATCCGCCAGTCGCGGTTTTGCGTCATTGGATTATAGTTTTGAGCGTTATCAGGCGGATAAACTGGCTCGTGTGGACGTGCTGATTAACGGCGAAAAAGTGGACGCGTTGGCGATGATTTGCCATCAAGAGCACGCTCGCCGCCGTGGCAATCAGCTGGTTGAAAAGATGAAAGAGCTTATCCCCCGTCAGATGTTTGATGTCGCCATTCAAGCAGCGATTGGCAGTCAGATTATCGCCCGCTCAACGGTCAAAGCCATGCGTAAAGACGTGCTTGCCAAGTGTTATGGCGGGGACGTGAGCCGTAAAAAGAAACTACTTGAAAAACAAAAAGCAGGCAAAAAACGCATGAAACAAGTCGGCTCGGTGGAAATTCCCCAAGAAGCGTTTTTGGCAGTGTTAAAGGTGGACGGCTAGAATAAGGTAAAAACTGATGGAATTTGACATTAACCTGATTCTTGTGCCTGTTACTTTGGTGTTTTTGCTGGTGTGGCTGGCGGATAAATTTTGGCTCAAACAGCACAAACGGGTCGCTGGTCAAAACCGCAAAGTGGCGTTAGCACAGTCGCATTTTGACAACACCCAAAAAGAATTTGCCCAAATTTTACAAAAGTTTGGGCACGACGAAGCTCCTGATGAGTTTATTGGCACAGAGCACACCCCGCAAATGCTCATCAACGCCAGCATTGCCTACCAAGAAGCCAAACGCAGCTTGGTGCAAGCCCAAGGCATTTTGACCGACGACAAACCCAAAGAGTTTTTTTTGGTGCGTTGGGCGTACGAATATTTGCCGATTTTGCTCGTGATTGTGCTGGTGCGTTCTTTTGTGATTGAGCCCTTTAACATTCCGTCATCTTCTATGGTGCCCACGCTTTATACAGGCGATTTTATTGTCGTCAATAAGGCGTCTTATGGACTGCGTTTGCCCCTGACGCACACCAAAATTTTAAGCACAGGCGAGCCAAAACGCGGCGATGTGGTGGTGTTTCGTTATCCACTGAACGAAAAACTTTATTACATCAAGCGTGTGATTGGATTGCCAGGGGACACGGTGCGTTTTGTCGGTGGCGTGCTGTTTGTCAATGGTCAAAAAGTGGACACGCGCCCAGTGTCTTATGAGATGCCCGACAAACTCAATGCCAACATTGTGCCCAGCGTCATTCAAGGCGTTTCCATTGGTGATGATGAGCGCGCCAAATACGGCAAACAAGAAGAAAGCCACGCCCATTATTATACCGAACGTTTGGGTGAGCACAGTTATAAAGTGCGTTATTTGGGCGATTTAAACAGCGCTCAGTTTGCAGAGTTTTTGCACCAGCAGTCCAAAGAAGTTGCTGTCTCGGGTGGGACAACATGGCAAGTGGTCGTGCCACAAGGGCAATATTTTGTGCTGGGAGATAACCGCGACAAAAGTGAAGACGGTCGGTTTTGGGGCTTTGTGCCCGAAGCCAATTTGGCGGGTAAAGCGACGTACATCTGGATGCACAAAGAGTCAGGTTTTAAATTGCCCACTTTTGCACGGGCAGGCAAGATTGATTGAGTGTTGGCAGTTTGCCAATCAACCATAGGTAAGTGATATGCAAAATTTATCAATGTTATCCAAGCAACGTGGCGCCAGCGTAACGTCCATTGTGCTGTTTTTGATTGCGCTGGGATTGCTGGCAAAATTGGGTGTGAGCGTCATTCCCGCTTATGTGGGTGATTATCAGTTTACCAAATTGGTCGCCAAAGAGCTCAAAAGAGCCAATGACGCCAAGCAGACCGATAAGCAGTTTTTAAACAGCCTAAGTCAACAATTATCCATCAATGCCAATTATGACAGCAAGCCTGAAGAGATGCTTGTTTTTACCAATAAAACTCCTGGGGCGTTGGCAGTAAAAAGCCAATACGAAGTAGAAAACAGATTTTATGGACAAACCTACATTGTCAATCGCTTTGAAAAAAACATTGACCCAGCAGCAGAATAAGCAATGGCAAAACAAACCAGCATAACCAATCCGCCGCAATATTTTGTCAATTTTGAGCAAGGTGTGTCAGCGCTTAGTCAAAAACTTGGCTATACCTTTAATGACATTAAGGTGTTAAAACGTGCCTTGACCCACCGCTCTTATGACCCCAAGATGAGCTATGAACGCCTTGAGTTTTTGGGCGACGCGTTGCTGGGGGTGATTATTGCTGGTGCTTTGTTTGTTAAATATCCACATCATGACGAAGGCAAGCTCACCCGTATGCGAGCCACGCTTGTGCGTCAAGAAACACTGGTGCAAATTGCCGAAAAATTGGGATTGTCGGCACATTTGATTTTGGGGGTGGGCGAACGCAAAGGCGGCGGGCGACATCGGGCGTCCATTTTGGCAGATGCGGTGGAAGCACTGATTGGGGCGATTTATTTGGACAGCAATGATGGTTTTTTAACCAAAACTTTGGTGCTGTCTTGGTATGGCGATTTGTTAGACGAAGTGGGGCAAGAGCAAGTTTTAAAAGACGCCAAATCTCGCTTACAAGAGTGGCTACAAGGCAACAAACTGCCTTTGCCGATTTACACTTTGATGGACACCATTGGCAACGCCCCCAACCAAACCTTTGTGGTAGAATGCCAAGTGGCGGTCAAAGACTGTCAACCCATCACCGAGCGTGGCGAAAGTCGGCGAATTGCCGAGCAAAAATGTGCCGAACGCATGATAAATCAGCTCAACAAATTAGAAAAACCCAAAGCTATTTAAGCCAAGTTTACTGGGCTAAGTGTTTGATAAATTCACATATTTTGCCAATTTTTGACCATAAAATAACAACAGGACAGCCATGAGCGATCAATCTACCCCGAGCAATGAAGACACCATCAACGCCTTTTTTAATGACAATGCCACACCTGTGATTGCTGATGATTTTAAAGCGGGCTTTGTGGCGATTGTCGGCAGACCCAATGTCGGCAAATCCACGCTGATGAACCATTTGCTTGGACAAAAATTATCCATTACCAGTCGCAAACCACAAACCACCCGCCATCGTATTCATGGCATTTTGAGCGATGAAGCCATGCAGATTGTCTTTGTGGACACCCCCGGTATTCACAAAAAAGAAGTCAAAGCCATCAATGAACGCATGAACAAAGCTGCCATTTCTGCCTTGGCGGACGTGGATTTGGTGCTGTTTGTGGTGGACGGCTTAAAATGGCAAGAAGACGATTTATTGACCCTAGAAAAGCTGGCAGCCACCAACTTGCCTGTGGTGTTGGTGATTAACAAAACCGACACCATCAAAGAAAAAGACAAGCTGTTGCCTTTGATGGCAGAATACCAAGAAAGTTTTGAATTTGCTGACATCATCCCTGTATCTGCCCTGCGTGGTCAAAATTTAGACAGATTACAAACGGTGATTGGTGAGTATTTGCCTGTGCGACCACCGATTTTTGACCCTGAGCAAATCACCGACCGAAGTGAGCGCTTTTTGGCGAGTGAGATTATCCGTGAAAAAATCATGCGAGCGTCAGGCGATGAAGTGCCGTATGATTTGACGGTGCAGATTGACGCTTTTAAAGACGAACCCGCCCACAAAGACCCCGAGACAGGCAAATGGCGTAAGGCGTGCACCTTTATTGACGCCACCATTTTTGTGGAACGAGCGGGTCAAAAAACCATCATCATCGGCGATAAAGGCAGTCGTATCAAACAAATCGGCATTGACGCCCGTATGGACATGGAAAAACTCTTTGACCGTAAAATCATGCTCACCCTGTGGGTGAAAGTCAAAAAAGGGTGGAGTGATGATGAGCGGGCATTGACGAGTTTGGGATACTAGTGAAAAACACTCCACTCACAGGCTACTTATTACACGCCAGAGCTTACCAAGAAAGACGAGCGATTTATCGTTTTTTTAGTATGGAACATGGTGTGGTGCATGGGGTGGGGGTGCGTGGTATGCCATCTTTTGTCTTGATGGAGCTCTTTGCCAGTGGGCAAAATTCACTTAAAAATTTTAGCCAAATAAACTTAACCAACCCCCCAGATATCACCCCAAAAAACGCATTTGGACAAAGCCAATACGCTTTATTGTATCTTAATGAAATCATCATTAGGCTTATCAGCCAAGAAAACCCTTGCCCTACTTTGTGGCAATGTTATCATCAAAGCGTGCAAGCTCTACACACAACCGATGAGCTGACCGTCATAAAATGTATTTTAAGACGCTTTGAAACGGTGTTGTTTGATGAGCTTGGTGTGAGCATTGATTGGGGGGCTGACAGCACAGGCAGAGCGATTGACCCCGTGGCGTATTATGAATTTGTCCCCAATCAGGGTTTTGTCAGTATGGCAAATGGCAAACTTTTGGGTAAAAGCATATTGGCGATTGCCCAAAACGATGGCGTGTATGATGCCTATTTAAACGATGTGGGGCAAATTTACCGCACGCTGATTGATTTTTTGCTTGACTATCGCCCTTTAAATAGCCGAAAATTATGGGCAGAACAATTAAAATATAGGTAACCACGATGAATGTGCCACGTTTGGGGGTTAATATTGACCACATCGCTACGCTCCGTAACGCTCGTGGTGTGGGCTATCCGTGTCCCATCAAGGGAGCAAAGATTTGTGAGCAGGCAGGGGCGGACGGCATTACTTTGCATTTACGAGAAGACCGCCGACACATCAAAGACAGCGACGTGTATGCCATCAAACAAGCCATCAGCATTCCGATGAATCTAGAAATGGCGGTAACGGACGAAATGCTTGCCATTGCTGGTGATGTCCGTCCTGACTGGGTGTGTTTGGTGCCCGAAAAACGTCAAGAAGTAACCACCGAAGGTGGGCTTGATGTCATCGCTCATGATGAATTACCTAAGTTTATCAAATACTTACAAGATTTAGGCATCAAAGTGTCGCTGTTTATAGACCCTGATGTTGCCCAGATTGATAGGGCGGTCGCTCTTGGTGCGGACGCCATTGAGCTGCATACTGGGGCGTATGCCCAAGTTTGGCTTGCTTGCGATGGTGAGCCTTTGGCTGATGAGCGGGTTAAAAATGAACTGGTGCGTATTCAAAAGGCGGTTGCACACGCCAAAAATTTTAATCTTTTGACCAATGCAGGGCATGGACTGACCTTGGACAATGTCGCTCCCATCGCTCAAATAGATGGCATTCATGAGTTAAATATCGGTCATAGCATTATTGCTGATGCGGTTTTTGTTGGTCTGACCCAAGCGGTCAAATCCATGAAATCTGCCTTTTATCACTAAAACAATGCCGTTTATTTTCAAATAAATAACATAAGGTATAAAAACAAAGCATTTTATGTATTAAACTTGTGGTTTTAATGAAATAAAGGTTGCAAAATTTATTATTTATTGTTAGGCTAAAAGCAAGTTTAGACCCCTAAGCGTTGTTAACGCCAATGAATTTTTGTTGGCATTGTTTGGCTTTGGTGTTAAAATAGAAAGTAGTAATTGACTGTTTATTAACTACCCCAACCGTTCCTTGGAGGAATTTATGAAATTAAACAAGATTGCTATAGCAATTTTTGCCACTGTAGCAACTGCCGCGTCAGCAGGTGTAACTGTAACACCATTGGCAGGTTATACGCATTTTGATGAAGCGCACAAAGAGCAACGTGGCGTGTTGCGTACAGGTAAGCACCTAAATCAGGTTCGCGCAGGAGAAGTAGGGGGTATTGCACAGCCAAGAAATGGTGGTGTGGCTCTAAAAAGCGACCTTTATACAGGTGTTGCGTTGGGTCTTGAATTAACTCCTTCTACCCAATTCCAAGTAGAATATGGTGTAACTGATACCGAAGCGCGCGCTTCTAAAACTTCTGCAAGAAACCCAGCCAACAGATTTGATGCCAAAGAAGAAAACATTTCTGGTAACTTCTTGATTGGCACTCAGCAGTTCACAGGTTATACTGACGGCAAGTTTAAGCCTTATGTGTTGGTTGGTGCAGGTCAATCTAAAACCAAGGTAAAAAACCAAAAGGAATATATCGCTGACTCAACCAATGGTCAAGGCATTGTTAGAGGTGAGCTTGTAAAAGCTGGCACCCAAGTTGCTCAATCAAAAGACACCATTGGTAATGTCGGTCTGGGTGCTCGTTATCTAATCAATGACGCATTGGCACTGCGTGGTGAAGCGCGTGCGGTGCACAACTTTGATAATAACTGGTGGGAAGGTCAAGCGTTGGCTGGATTGGAAGTAACGCTTGGCGGTCGTTTGAAGCCAGCTGCAGCAGTTGTTCCACCAGTTGAGCCTGTAACTCCTGAAGTTCCAGACGTGGTTGAGACCATTGTTGATGTTACTCCAGCTGTTGTTGACAGTGATGGTGATGGTGTGGCTGACCATCTGGATGCTTGCCCAGGCACTCCACGCAATTTGGTGGTTGATGCGCGTGGTTGCCCAACTTACGTAGAAGAAGTTGAAAATCTGCGCCTAGAATTGCGTGTGTTCTTTGACTATGACAAGTCTAACATCAAGCCACAGTACCGCGCTGAGATTGCCAAAGTTGCTGAGAAGATGCGCGAATATCCAAACGCCACAGCCAACATTGAAGGTCATGCTTCTAAAGACAGCAAGCGTTCAAACGCCAAGTACAACCAACGCTTGTCAGAAGCGCGTGCCAATGCTGTGAAATCTGTGTTGTCTAATGAGTTTGGTATTGCGCCAAATCGTTTAAATGCTGTAGGTTATGGTTTTGACCGTCCAGTAGCGCCAAACGACACTGCTGAAGGCAGAGCGTTGAACCGCCGTGTGTATGCAGTGATTCAAGGCAACAAGACCAGAACTGTAGAACAAACCAAAGACATGCAATAATTCTTTTAGGGAATATTATGTCTTACAAAAGAGCTGCCTTCGGGCGGCTTTTTTGTTATTATTCATATTCTTAATATAATTTATTGTTGGGTTGTGCTATAATTCTTCCCTTTTGATTGATAAACTGGCTGTCTGCCGAAGATGTGGCTTGATAGCGTCTTTTATATTTGAGTACTTATGTCAAACAACATTCAACATTTACGCAACATCGCTATCATTGCCCACGTTGACCACGGTAAAACCACTTTGGTGGACAAGCTGTTACAACAGTCTGGTGCTTTGGGTGAGCGAGCAGGTGAGATTGAACGCGTGATGGATTCTAATGCCTTGGAAAGTGAGCGCGGTATCACCATTCTTGCCAAAAACACCGCCATCACTTGGCTGGACAAACGTACCGACACCACTTATCGCATTAACATTGTTGATACCCCCGGACACGCTGATTTTGGTGGCGAGGTAGAACGCGTGTTGTCTATGGTGGATTGTGTGCTACTTTTGGTGGACAGCCAAGAAGGCCCAATGCCCCAGACGCGTTTTGTTACCCAAAAAGCGTTTGCTCGCGGTCTAAAACCGATTGTGGTTATCAATAAAATTGATAAACCTGCTGCCCGTGCTGATTGGGTCATAGACCAAGTGTTTGATTTGTTTGATAATCTGGGTGGTACAGACGAACAGCTGGATTTTCCCATCGTTTATGCTTCTGGCATTAACGGCATTGCGGGGCGTGAGCCTGATGATTTGGCACAGGACATGACACCTTTGTTTGAGACCATTATAGATGTTGTTGAGCCACCCAAAGTAGATGTGGACGGTGCGTTTCAAATGCAAATTTCCAGTCTTGATTATAACAGCTTTGTCGGTGTGATTGGCGTGGGGCGTATCCAGCGTGGCTTGGTCAAAACCAACACGCCTGTGGTTGTTGTGGACAAAGATGGCAACAAACGCAATGGACGTATTTTAAAAATCATGGGCTATCACGGGCTTGACCGTGTGGACGTGGACAGTGCCACTGCAGGCGATATTGTGTGCGTAACAGGCATTGACAATCTAAACATTTCTGACACGCTTTGCGACCCCAAAGTGGTGGAAGCCCTGCCACCTTTGTCGGTAGATGAACCAACCGTTTCTATGACCTTTCAAGTCAATGACAGCCCCTTTGCAGGGCGTGAAGGCAAATTTGTAACTTCGCGTAATATTCGCGAGCGTTTGGAGCGTGAGCTTATTCACAACGTTGCCTTGCGTGTGGAAGATACCGACAGCCCAGACCGTTTTAAGGTATCGGGGCGTGGCGAGCTACATTTGTCGGTGCTCATTGAAAACATGAGACGAGAAGGTTTTGAGCTTGGCGTGTCTCGCCCAGAAGTCATCGTCAAAGAGATTGATGGCGTGATGTGCGAGCCTTTTGAGAGTGTAACCTTTGATGTGGAAGAGCAACATCAAGGCGTGGTCATGCAAGAGATGGGTAATCGCAAAGGCGAGATGACCAACATGGAAGTGGACGGTAAAGGGCGTATGCGTATTGAAGCGATTGTGCCATCCCGTGGTTTGATTGGCTTTCGCTCAGAGTTTTTGACCTTGACGTCTGGCACAGGCATCATGACATCAAGTTTTAGCCATTATGGGGCGGTCAAAGACGGCACGGTTGCCAAACGTCAAAATGGTGTGCTGGTGTCTATGGTAACAGGCACTTGCTTGGCGTATGCGTTATTTAGCTTGCAAGAGCGTGGACGATTGTTTGCCAAACCACAGCTGGAAGTCTATGAAGGCATGATTGTGGGCATCAACTCACGCGGTGATGACATGGTGGTCAATCCCACCAAAGCCAAACAGCTGACCAACATTCGCGCTTCAGGCTCAGACGATGCGATTATTTTGACGCCTGCTTTGGAGTACACACTAGAACAAGCCTTAGAGTTTATTGAAGACGATGAGCTGGTGGAAGTTACTCCAAAATCTGTCCGAATTCGTAAGCGTTATTTAACAGAAAACGAACGCAAACGCCACAGTCGCAAAAAAGACTGAATATTTTATACAGTGTTTATCATTGTATTTATTTCATAAATTTTTTACAATGGTTACTACTAAATGATAATTGGTCGCAACAATATTTTAAGAAATTAAGGTTTAGCTATGAGCATTATTCAAGAGTTTAAAGAATTTGCTGTCAAAGGCAATGTGATGGATTTGGCGGTGGGTGTCATCATTGGTGGCGCTTTTGGTAAAATCACCACATCGCTGGTAGAAGACGTGATTATGCCCATTATTTCGGCGATGATGGGTGGTAAGATTGATTTTACCAATATGTTTGTGGTGCTTGGCGATGTGCCAGCAGACACCGAAATGACTTACGAAGCACTAAAAGCAGCGGGTGTGCCACTGTTGGCGTATGGTAATTTTATCACCATTTTGATTAACTTTATTATCTTGGCATTTATTGTCTTTATGTTGGTCAAAGCCATGAATAAAATGCGCCGTCAAGCCGAAGAACCAGCCGCGCCCCCAGCGCCAGCCGAGCCATCAGAAGACATTTTGCTGTTGCGTGAAATCAGCGCCAAACTGGATAAAAAATAAGCAAGTGCATTTTGACACCCCAAGCCGAAGTCTTGGGGTGTTTTTTAGATTTTTTCAAAACGGGCAATGCTCTCTACGTGGGCTGTATGACAAAACATGTCCATTACCCCAGCGTGGGTAAGTTTGTAACCTTGCTCTAGTAACAGTGCTGTGTCGCGCGCCAGCGTGGCAGGATTGCACGACACATAAACAATACGTTTGGCATTGAATTTGCCCAAATAAGACATCACTTCGGCGGCGCCTGAGCGTGGCGGGTCAATCAGTAACGCGTCAAAGCTGTTTTCGCCAGTTGCCCACGGCTGATGGCTGAAATCTTGGGTCAAATCTTGGGCGTAAAACTGGGCATGGCTGATACCATTGGCAAGGGCGTTGGCGTAGGCGCGCTCGGTCATCTGGCTACTGCCTTCAACGCCAACCACAAAGCCAGTTTCGCCCACGCAGCGCGCCAAAGGCAAACTAAAATTGCCCAGCCCACAAAACAAATCCAGCACCCGTTCGCCTTTTTGTAAATTGAGCAGCTCACACGCCAGTTTGGTCATTTGGCGATTGACCGACAAATTAACTTGAGTAAAATCAAGGGGTGAAAATTCAAAAGTAACATCAAAATCAGGCAGACGATAAAATAATCCCCCGCTTGGTGGCACGGTCAAACTGCTGGCTCTGCCTTGTGGGTCATCAATACGGTGAACGCTGTCAGAACCTTTGGGTTGCAAAAAAAGCTGCCAGTTTTGTTTGGCAAAAAATGCTTGCAGTGCGTCTATGTCATGACCACCAAGGGGTTGTAAATGGCGTACAATGATGGCAACGGACTTTTGGCTGTCGGCAATGTCAGGCAGACTTTCGCCCATGGCCAGCTCTAGTTGGGCGATGTGTTGTCTGCCTTCTAGGGTGCCAATCAGTGTTTTTAGCGCATTGATGTGCTGCCCAACGCGACTGTCCAAAATATGGCACTCATTCAACTCTGCCAAAAAATTGCTGGCGCGCTCACGAAATCCAACCAGTGCCGTACCTTTTTTTTCTACGTAGCGCACGCCCATGCGTGCTTTGGTGCGATAGCCTAATCGCTCACCAACCAAAGGGGGTAGCCACGTTTGTGGTTCTGCATTGGCGTGGTGTTTGAGCAGCTCTGACAGCACCGTTTGCTTAAAGGCGATTTGTCCATCGGCTTGCCAATGTTGTAAGCTGCAACCACCGCATACCCCAAAATGCGCACAAGGCGGCGTTTGGCGTTGGGGATTGGGATTGCCAATGACTGTTAGGGCGTCGCCTTCTTCAAAGGATTTTTTGGCTGATTTGATTTTGACGCTGACCACTTCATCGGGCAAAGCATGGCTGATAAAGACTTTTTTGCCGATTTTGTCAGCGGGGTGGTCGCATGCACCAATGCCATAGCTGCCAACAGCCCGTCCATCGTGTGCCAATCCCGTGATACCAAAGGTGATGGGCGCAGCTTCGCTTAGGCGCTGCCTTGTTTTTTTGGTGGGTTTGCCTGCTTTTTTGGGAGCATAAGTGATGGTCATGATTGCCTGCCAAATAGGTGGGTAAATCGCTTATTATAACACGGAATGTCAGCAGATAAAAAATTGGCTCAAAATACGGCAAGCAAAGGCACAGCAGCGAGATTTTGTTTTATAATAAAAGAACTGGTCAATAAGTTGGAAGAGTGGTGTGTCATCTGTGCAATCTGCCATATTTTACAAAAATCAAGCAAAGCAAGCGCTTAAGTTGTCTTTGGCTTGCTGCAAAATAACCCCTGTCAAATATCAGAGCCAATGGGGTGGCTTTTTGTTGCGCCAGCTTGGCGTGATGGCTGTTTTGGGTGGATAATCGGATGGCACAGATTTTAGCGACACATGACCCGTTTTTGCACAGCCAAGCCCAGTTGTTTGTTTTGCCTGTCAGCACCGACGGCAATATTGTGCACCCTGTGGTTGCGCGTTGCAAGACGCTGTTTTTGGACAACTATCAACGCTATTACCAAAGTGCGATGATGGGTGAATTATCACTTGGGCAAGTCATGCTCAATCCTGTTGCCAAACAACAAACGGGTCTGGGCGTGCGGACAAGCAATGTGGCTTATATCGCCAATCTGATGTTACAAAAATTTGTATATCACCCAGTGAGTGAGCGTATGCTGCTGACTTGTTTAAAAGCGCTAAAACCCATGGTGTATCAATTGATGCGTTATCAGGGTCTGCGCCGATTGTCCTTTGTGGCATCGCCACTTTTGATGGCAAAATGCGTGCAAGCACCCAATTTGACCGCTCAGCAGATTTTTGATGGTTGGCAACTTGTGTTTGCTGATGTGCCAAAGCTGACCATTTTGTTGCATTTTTCCAAAGAAATCACATTGCCCCAAAAAACACTTGAAAATCGGTCGCAAACTGGCTACAATACGCACTTATCTGCGAACGTGGTGGAATTGGTAGACACGCCATCTTGAGGGGGTGGTGCCTACGGCGTGAGGGTTCAAGTCCCTCCGTTCGCACCAAATAATCGTCTACAGATGTCTATTAACACCTATGAAGCTCCAAGTTATATAGATTTAGGTTTTTTTGACGTCTATTAAAATCTACCAATAATAACAGTGTGATGAACAGCATATTTGCTACGTACTGTTCATATCAAACCCTTCTCCTGTTTAATAGAAATAGAAAAAGCCAAACCCAAAGAAAAGCTCTGTTGCCTATATATGGTCATGGATTTGTGCTTAATCTTAATGTTGCGCCCAATGGTGGTAAATGTTGGTATTTGCATACAAACACCCCATTACGACAAAAATTGTCCTACTGCGTCATTATCAGATACTTGCACGCTTTGTGTGGATTGTCATCGGTTATTCAACCAAAATATTGACCCCAAAAAGAGCATACTCAGCAAAAAATCAAAGACAAGTAAGTCAAATTGATAACGATTTTAAGAGTGTATTTTCCCAATGGATGGCAACCAAAGATGATGCGCTGCCGCATTGTTGAAGTTGCAAACTTGTATGACAGAATTATTGGCGATTATTGGGGTCAGACCAATCATGCCTTCATCGGTTTAACCAAACCGTTAATCACACTTGCAACACTTTTAATGCCTTTAACCGTACCATTGTCTGTTTTCCGCCAGATTTATGTGAAAACGCCGACACTCATAGAAGTTTTGTGGCGTGTCAAAGTTTTATTCATGGGAAGTCGTCATCACAGGTTTGGTGAGATGTCTGATATTGCAAGAAGCATGAATGTCAATTATGTCAATGGTAATAGTCATGCCCCAAGAATTGTAGATGGGTTACAAGTCACAATGAATGACATGGCAATGATGGCACAAGCTATTCGGGGTAAAATTTGAGCGCGATAGAAGCTGCACTCCCGTGCCATGCGGTTTTATTTTGCCCATTTTTCTCATTTCAAGTATAATAAATAACTTTTGTTCACGCTTTTATTAGTCATTTGTCTTGTGTGCAAATATGTGTACATAATAATTTTTAAGAGAAATAAAAATGACATACACCAACCAAATCAACACCCGCCGTACTTTTGCTATCATCAGCCACCCTGACGCGGGTAAAACCACCATGACCGAAAAACTGCTTTTGTGGGGGCAAGCAATCCAAGTCGCTGGCGAAGTGCGTGGACGTAAAGCTGACCGCCATGCCACATCTGACTGGATGAGCATGGAGCAGGAGCGGGGCATTTCCATCACCACGTCGGTCATGCAGTTTCCTTACAAAGACCACATGGTAAATCTGCTTGACACCCCAGGGCACGCCGACTTTTCAGAAGACACCTATCGCACGCTCACCGCGGTGGACAGTGCCTTGATGGTGATAGATGGGGCAAAGGGTGTAGAAGAGCGGACGATTAAGCTCATGGACGTGTGTCGTATGCGCGATACGCCGATTATCAGCTTTGTCAATAAACTTGACCGTGAAATCCAAAACCCACTGGCACTACTTGATGAAATAGAAAGTGTGCTAAAAATCAAGTGCGTGCCCTTTGCTTATCCCATTGGCATGGGGCAGGATTTTGTGGGGGTGTATAGTTTTGTGGACGGCAAAACTTACCTTTATAAAAAAGGCTTTGGCTCACAAATCACCGACATAGAAAGCCGTGATGGCTATGAGCATGACGACATCAAAGCACGCCTAGGACAAATCCTATGGGACGAGTTTTTAGAAAATATTGAACTGGCTCAGATGGCGTATGAAGACTGGGACGTGGACGAGTTTTTAGCAGGCAAGCAGACGCCTGTGCTGTTTGGTACGGCACTGGGTAATTTTGGGGTCAATATGATTTTGGATGTACTGACCGAGTATGCCCCATCGCCCAAAGACCATGTGGCACTAGAGCGTACCGTTAAGGCGGACGAGCCAGCGTTTAGCGGCTTTGTCTTTAAAATCCAAGCCAACATGGACCCCAAGCACCGCGACCGTGTGGCGTTTTTGCGGATTTGTTCAGGCAGGTATGAGCGGGGCATGAAAATGAATCATGTGCGTATTGGTAAAGAAGTGCGTGTGTCGGACGCACTGATGTTTTTGGCGGGCGACCGTGAGACGCTGGACGAAGCCTACGCTGGCGATATCATTGGTCTGCACAATCATGGCACGATACAGATTGGCGACAGCTTTACCGCAGGTGAGACCTTAAATTTTACGGGCATTCCCCATTTTGCCCCTGAGCTGTTTCGCCGTGTGGTGCTAAAAGACCCGATGAAATCCAAACAGCTACAAAAAGGTTTGCAGCAGCTTAGTGAAGAAGGGGCAACGCAGGTGTTTATGCCCCAGATTAACAATGATTTGATTTTGGGGGCGGTGGGCGTACTGCAATTTGAAGTGGTGGCACACAGATTGTTAGAAGAATATAAAGTGCAATGCACTTTTGAGCCGATTAGTATCGCCACGGTGCGGTGGGTGCATTGTGATGACAAAGTGGCTTTTGAAAAATTTAAGAAAAAAGCCCACGACCAGCTTTCCATAGATGGCGGTGGCTATCTGACTTATCTGGCTCCAAGTCGTGTGAACTTACAGCTCATGCAAGAGCGCTATCCAGAAGTGGTGTTTAGAGCGACACGGGAGCATTGATATAATTGATATAAAAAGCCAAGTTTAATCTTGGCTTTTTTGGTTGTGTGTATTGGCTAAGAACGACATTCTTTAATCAGTAATTCAGGGCGATATTCAAAATGTGGCGTGTCATAACTTGCCCATTTGCCACCCCAAATGAAGCCGTGTTTTTCAAAAATTTGTACCACTTGGTTTAGGTTTTGGTCTTGCAGTATGGCTTGTGGGAATGGGCAGGCTTGATTTTCGCTTTTGCAGCCGTCCCAACGCCAATATTTGTGCAGATGTTTGGGCAGACGAAAATCTACGGCAATACCAAAACTGTGGGTGCTTAGGCGGTTTGTGCCGGCGATTTTGCGAAAGTTGAAGGTGCCTAATGAGATGGCGACATATCTGCTCAGCACAGGATTTTGGGCAATCTCATCACCGACTTTTTTAAGTTGGTTGGCAGCCCCATTGACTTTGGTAAATTGTAGGTTTTTCTTGGCAGGTTGCCAATAAACTTTAACTAACTGACTGCTGACTGCTGATGACGTGCCACCATACATATTGATAAAAAATTCATCGTTTCGTAAGCGTCCTGCATCTTGGTATTGTTGGGGTATTTTAAAGTCCAAAGGATAGGTTTGGGAGAGCTGGTCGGCAACAGAAGCCCTTTTTAAACGTTCGGTAAATGGCGTATTAGCAACTTTGCCAATGGGCAGAGTTTTGCCATTTTTAAAAATGATGGTGTCATCTTGTACGGCGTTAATGCTGTCAGGATAGGCTTTGATTAGGCAGTTGGCGATATTGATTTGGGCATAAGCTGGTAGGGCAACCACACCACATATCACCATCATAAAAAGTGACCGCATGACTTTATCCTAAAAGATGAAAATGGTTAATCAGACATTTGCTATCAGGCTTATATTAGCAATATCTAAAATATTGTTCAAGTCATTTTTTATTTTTTGGGGTTCTTTGTTTATTAATTGACTGATTTTTTAATTATTTTTTGGTGTCAGAATTTGACTGTTTGTGCATTTTTGGTATTTGTTAAAATGACAGATGTCTAATATTTTTACACCATATGGTATTCTATTGCAGTAATAATTTTAATTTGTCATTTCTGATTGTTTATGCTATTTAAATTATTTTAAATGTGCGACATTTCTGGTGCACGTAAGCTTTCTTTTTTTATGCCATATAAGAGCGTCAACATAGAAAATTTGTAAAATTTTCATAAGCAATTCATTGACGAAATTGATAAAAATAAGATATTATTTGACCGCATTAAAAATCATCGTCTTTTCACTTCAATTTTAGAAATAAAACTAAAAAAATTCACTTAAGTATTTAATATTGATGTTGCGGATTTATTAAAAAAATAATAAGGATTTTAATGTATTTTATTGGTGGATAATTATAGTAATTTTTTAAACAGTCATTACGCTGATAAACAGCAAATAGAAAAACTCCACCTTATCATCGCTCACAAAGATGAACTGCTTGTACAAAAAGACAATGAAATCGCTTTATTAAAAGAGTTGCTACAAACTTACAAAGACAAGCCCAACTAACCCTTGCCAATACCCATCATACCTGCTACCATAACCCTGTCATAAGCAAGGAATACAAGGAGTGGCGATGACGGACTTTCACACAGGGCTTGGCAAAAATAGCGCCAACTATCAACCACTTACCCCCATTGATTTTATTGAGCGCACCGCGCAGGTGTATCCTGACAAAGTGGCAATTATTTATGACGATTTGGGACACAATCAGCTGACCCAGACGTGGGGTGAGACCTTTGTGCGTTGTCAAAAGCTGGCGTCAGGGCTCAAAAACTTGGGCATTGACAAAAACGACACCGTGGCGGTCATGCTGCCCAATACCCCCGCGATGGTAGAAGTGGCGTTTGGCGTGCCGATGGCAGGAGCGGTGCTGTGTACGCTAAACACACGCCTAGACATCAACGCCATTACCTTTTGTTTGCAGCATTCAGAAGCCAAAGTGCTGATTTTGGACAGTGAATTTGTGCGCCATGCTGAATTGATAGAAGAAACCTTCCCCGATTTGATGGTCATTCATGCCACTGACAACGCAATACATGTGCCAAGTTTTGGGCAGATGACTTATGAAGCGCTGATAAACAGTGGTGATGATTTGACCGCTTGGGAAAAGCCCGAAGACGAATGGGAGGCCATCAGTCTAAATTACACATCAGGCACGACAGGCATTCCCAAAGGCGTGGTTTACCATCATCGTGGAGCGGCACTCAACGCCATTTCTAATATCTTAGATTGGGACATGCCCAAGCACGCCACTTACTTATGGACGCTGCCTTTATTTCATTGTAATGGTTGGTGTTTTGCATGGACGCTTGCTGAGCGTGCTGGGGTCAATGTGTGTTTGCGCAAGATTGATGCCAATTTGATTTTGGGGTTAATTGCCAAATACCAAGTCAGCCATTATTGCGCCGCGCCGATTGTCCACAGCATGATTGCAGGTGGTGATGAAGACCTAAAACGCGCCATCAACCATCAGGTCAAAGGTTGGGTCGCGGGCGCACCCCCATCAGAAGCCATGTTAGAAAAAATGGAAGCGATGGGTTTTGCCATCAGTCATGTTTATGGTTTGACCGAAGTGTATGGACCTGTAACGATTTGTGTGGAGCATGATGAGTGGGCACAGTTGACGGTTGCTGAGCGCGCCAGCAAAAAATCTCGTCAGGGTCTAAAATCGCATTTGATGACAGGGTTTGAGGTGTTTAAACAAGGCACGAGCATTCCTGTGGAGGCTGATGGCACTGAGATGGGTGAGTTGGCACTGCGTGGCAATATGGTGATGAAAGGCTACCTAAAAAGTCGTAAAGCCACCGAAGCGGCATTTAAAGATGGGTGGTTTCGCACGGGCGATTTGGGAGTAAAATATCCTGATGGTTACATCAAAATTATGGACAGGTCAAAGGACATCATCATCTCTGGCGGCGAGAATATCTCCAGCATTGAAATAGAAAACGTTTTGTATCGCATGCCCGAGATAGTCAGCTGTGCGGTGGTGGCAGCGCCACACGACAAATGGGGCGAAGTGCCTGTGGCTTTTGTAGAAATTGCCGAAGGTTGCACCTTGGATAAGGCGCGCGTAACTGAGCATTGTCGTCGGCATTTGGCGGGCTTTCAAGTGCCAAAACACGTTATTTTTGCCCAAATTCCCAAAACCAGCACAGGCAAGGTGCAAAAATTTGAACTGCGTCAAGCGGTCAAATCGTTGGCGCATGAGATTGATAAGATTGCTCATTAGTGTTTTGTCCAGACCACTCTGTTTAGGGTGGTTTTTCTTGTCATCGGCTGGGAGTAAAAGTTTGTTTTGATGGACAATTTTTGATAAGAGTGGTATGACCTTTTGTCAATTCTTAAAATCGCTTTTTATCAGCATGTTTGTGTTGCAGCTGGTGATAAAGGGCTGTTAGATTTGGTGTAGGATAAATATTTAAAATAAACGCTTAAATAGTCCCCACAAGAGACACCAATTTAAGCTATAATTTATTTTATTTTTGGACGACTGTTATGCTAACCCAAGATGAGTTTGACGCGCTCAAGCGACAAGGTTATACCCATATTCCTTTAATTAAAAAGCGCCTGATGGACGACGCCACGCCTGTGTCGGTGTTTGCCAATTTGCGTAAGTTTTTTACATCGGCGTATTTGTTTGAGTCGGTTGTGGGCGGCGAGCGCTGGGCAAGGTATTCTATGATTGGGCTGGGCTGTGATGTGGTGATTGAGTATCAAGACGGTCAAATCACCTATCAGGACAACCGCCCCCACCATCAATGCCAAAAAGTATGCGATGACAATCCTTTTGAATTTTTGCGTCGGTTTATGGCAGATTTTTGCATGCCTACCAAAGATGAGATTGCCAATTTGCCTGCCTTTAGTGGGGGATTGGTGGGGTATTTTGGGTACGATTTAATCCGCGTGATAGAGCCGAGCGTGGGACAAGGAAGTACGCCCAATCCGATGGGATTGCCTGATATGTGGCTGACATTATCACAACAGGTGGTGGTGTTTGATAATTTAGAACATACCTTGTCGGTGGTGGTATATGCCGATTGCGCTTTGGCAGACGGTTACAAAAAGGCCAAACGCACTTTGGACATCATTGAGAATTTGTTGTCGCACAAGCCTGATTTGTCAGTAACTGCTCAAAGCGCTCCACAGTTTGTTTCTCAGACAGGACAACAAAAATACTGCGCCGATGTCAATAAAATCAAGGAATACATTTTGGCAGGCGATGTCATGCAGGTGGTGCCAGCTCAGCGTCTAAGTGCTGAGTTTGCTGGCGACGCGTTGGCGGTGTATCGGGCGCTGCGTTATCTGAACCCATCGCCGTATTTGTTTTTGATACAAGGCTTGTTAAGCAATGATAAATCTTTTAATATTGTTGGGGCGTCGCCTGAGATTTTATCCCGCATTGAAGATGCTAAGGTGGTGGTGCGACCTTTGGCGGGGACACGTCATCGCGGCGCAACGACTGACGAAGATATGGCACTAGAAAAGGAGCTGTTATCCGACCAAAAAGAAATCGCTGAACATTTGATGTTGATTGATTTGGGGCGCAATGACATTGGCAAAGTGTGCAAGGTGGGCAGCGTTAAAGTAACTGACAAGATGTTTGTTGAGCGCTACTCGCAGGTTATGCACATCGCCAGCAACGTAGAAGGGCAAATCCGCGATGATAAGGACGCTTTGGATGTGTTTTGTGCCACTTTTCCAGCGGGGACTTTGACAGGAGCACCCAAAGTGCGTGCCATGCAGATTATTGACGAAGTAGAACCTGTGCGCCGCAGTGTCTTTGGTGGGGCGGTGGGTTATTTGGGCTGGCATGGCAATATGGACACGGCGATTGCCATTCGCACTGCTGTGCTCACAGACAACAAAATCCATATTCAAGCTGGCGCAGGCGTGGTGGCAGACTCCGACCCTGTGGCAGAGTGGGACGAAACCAACAAAAAGGCGCTGGCAGTGGTCAAGGCCGTTGAGATGGCTTGTCAGGGCTTGGTTGTTTGACTTGTTTTGACCATAGGCGTGGTATGACGCTACTGCCAATGATGGATAGCAGTGCGACAGCAGTCCATCGCCACTCATTTGGCACGGGGCTGTGGGCATTAAAAGCCAGTAAATATCCTAGCAAAGCCCCAATGCCACTGCTGATAAAGCGGTGGGTGCTAGCAACGTCAAGTGCCGACAGATGTTTGGGAAAAAACCATTTAAATGTCCAGTACACTGTGGTTTGACTAATGATGAATATCACAAATATCAACCACATATAGGCATCGGGCAACAAAAAAATTGCAGTTACCACAAAATAAATCAGTGTTATCAATGAAGCAATGGTGTACATAATATTCCTTGATTTTACTGTATTTTTTATTTGGATTTATCATAACAAATCCAAATAAAGATAACAAGGAATAAAATTTTTTAATAAAAACAAATAGTTATAAAATTTATCAAATTTTTATTAAAAAATGGCTTGCGCAATTTAAAAAATATGTTATTATACGCAGCACTTAGGAAACACCGCCGGCTTAGCTCAGTTGGTAGAGCAACTGACTTGTAATCAGTAGGTCGCCAGTTCGACTCCGGCAGCCGGCACCATTCCTATATTTAGGTAGAGCCCGAATTTGGTGCTTTTCTTTTTAGGCATACCTAAACCATCTAGGTGGGGTTGGGGAGCGGTCAAACCCAACAGACTGTAACTCTGTCGCGAAAGCTTCGAAGGTTCGAATCCTTCCCCCACCACCATCCATCTACCCATAGATGCCCTTGCGGGTGTAGTTTAGTGGTAGAACCTCAGCCTTCCAAGCTGATGGTGCGGGTTCGATTCCCGCCACCCGCTCCAGTTCATTGCTCTTGTAGCTCAGGGGTAGAGCACTCCCTTGGTAAGGGAGAGGTCGCGAGTTCAATTCTCGCCAAGAGCTCCATATCTAAGCCTTTGAAACTTATACATTTCAAGGGTTTTTGTTTTTTCGCAACAAAATTACAATAAAATAATCTTGGTTGAAATGTACATTTTGGACGAAAAATGCGTAAAATAAAGAGAAATTTACGCTAAGATTGCTCAAAATAAAACTGCCAAAATTATAGATGTGTTGGCATATTGGCTTTGGCTCAATGCTGGAAAATGTCCGCCTGTGCGACACGGTACAACATGAACGATGGGTGGGTGCATTGTAAAGTATCAAATAAAAACATTTAGGTGTTGGCTAAATTTATAGGTGGTGGTTTGCATAAAGCAAGAGCAAATATGGTCAATCCTAACTTTATTTGGCAATATTTTTAAATCATGCTTGACAAATACAATTTTTTTGTTATAATGGAGTTCTAAATTGATGCGGGGTGGAGCAGTCTGGAAGCTCGTCGGGCTCATAACCCGAAGGTCGTTGGTTCAAATCCAGCCCCCGCTACCATTTTAAAATCCTATCTTGAGAGATGTTTTCCCAAGATAAGGAAAAGGCTGGCAGAATAACTTTAAGCCCACCATGTGTTGGGTTTTTTTGTATTTGCAATTTGTCAAATTGCTGGCTGACCACTCATGATTGTATGTTAGAATGATTGTGTATTAAAAGGATAAATGCACTTACATGAAACCGTCAAGTAAAGTTTTAGAATTGACCCAAATCATTGCTCCTGCAGTGGCTGCCTGTGGCGTTGAGCTTTGGGGGATTGAGTTTATGCCACAAGGGCGCAAATCGCTGCTAAGAATTTATATTGAAGTTTTGCCAGAGAACAAACAAGCGGACAAGTACATCACCATTGACGATTGTTCGGCGGTTACCCATCAAGTGTCGGGTGTGTTAGATGTGCATGACCCAATCGCTGGTGAGTATGTGCTTGAAGTGTCATCACCTGGGTTTGACCGTCCGTTATTTAGCCCATCTCAAGTAGGACAGTTTGTTGGTGAGATGGTTAATTTGCGTCTGATTCATGCCATCGTTTCAGGCGAGCATAAACGCCGCAAGGTAACAGGTCGTCTGCTGGCAGTCAGTGATGTCAGCATGAAAGTGCTCACTGGCGACAATCTTGAATTTGACATCGCTTTTGATAATGTGGATAAAGCAAATTTGGTGTACCAAGACTGAGTTTGTTGTCTTATTTGTAAAAATGTCCGTGATTGATTGGTAGCCGCACTTTCCCCCTTTATTTAACCCGATAATGAAAGGATAACAACATGAGCCGTGAGATTTTAACCGTTGTGGAGACTGTCAGCAACGAAAAAGGGCTAAATCCTGAAGATGTTTTTGTCGCCATTGAACAGGCTTTGGTGTTTTCAACCAAGAAAAAAGTCTATACCGACCAGCCAGAAGTTGCCATTCGTGTTAGCATTGACCGCAAAACAGGCGATTATGACACCTATCGTTATTGGACGGTGGTTGCCGATGAAGACCATGAAATGCCAGCTTGCCAGCTTGCCATCAGTGATTTGGATGCCAATGAATGGCAGATTGGCGACATCAAAGAAGAGCAAATTGAATCTATTGAGTTTGGACGCATTGCTGCCACTCAAGCCAAGCAAGTCATTATCCAAAAGATTCGTGAGGCTGAGCGCGCGTTGATTGCCGATGCGTTTGAAGCGCGTGTTGGTGAGCTGTTGATGGGGGAAGTCAAAAAGCAAAGCCGCGATGGCTATGTGATTGACTTGGGTGATGGCGCTGAAGGCTATCTTGCCAAAGACCAAGCACTGCCCAGAGAAATGTTGCGTCCCAAAAGCCGCATTACTTCGCTGTTATACCAAGTCAATCGTGATGGGCGTGGCGCGCAGCTGTTGTTGTCGCGTGCCAATAAAGAAATGCTCATTGCGTTGATGACCAAAGAAGTGCCAGAGATTGCCGAAGGGATTATTGAAGTGCGCGATGTGGCGCGTCTGCCAGGATTGCGCGCCAAAATCTCTGTCAAAACCAACGACCATCGTATTGACCCAGTCGGTGCGTGCATTGGCATGCGTGGCACGCGCATTCAGGCGGTGCAACAAGAGTTAGATGGTGAGCGCATTGACGTGGTGGTCTGGAGCGATGACCCTGTGCAATACATCATCAGCGCGTTGGAGCCTGCTGATGTTTCTAGTTTGTTTTTGGACGAAGACAACAAAACCGCCGACATCATCTTTAAGACCAATGAACAACTGGCGCGTGCTATTGGCGCTCAAGGTCAAAACGTGCGTTTGGCATCGGATTTGACAGGGTATAGGCTCAATATGATGTTGGAATCTGACTACCAAGAGCGCCAAGCGTCCGAAACCCAAGTGTTGGTGGATTTGTTTTATGAGCGTTTAGAAGTGGACAAGGATTTGGCAGAAGCCTTGGTGGAAGTGGGCTTTACCACCATTGAAGAAGTGGCGTATGTGCCTGCTGAGACTTTTTATGAGATTGATGGGCTTGACGATGAAGCCATTGCCCTAATTCAAGAGCGCGCCAAAGAAGTGGTTATCAGTGATGAGCTTATCAAACAACAAAACATCAAAGAACCAAGCGCCGAGCTGCTTGCTTTGGAAGAGATGACCACCGCAGTGGCTTATAAGCTGGCAGAGCGAGACATCATTACGTTAGATGACCTTGCTGAACAGGCGGTTTTTGATATTGAAGACATTGAAGGTTTGGACAGTGCGCTTGCTGCCAAGCTGATTATGAATGCGCGTCAATCGTGGTTTGAATGACGCCATGTGTAACTTTTATATAAATGTACTGTGATGGGTACGTTGCAATTATAGTTGCCAAATCCTTAAATTTGTGTGATTTGGCAAATCTGTTGGGTGCACAAAGTTTGGCTTTGTGCCAGTCAAATTCATAACAAATTTAGGTAAAACAATGGCAGAAAAAACCGTTAAAGAACTTGCTAAACTTTCTAACAAAACCCCCGATGTCTTGCTCAAACAACTCGTTGATGCAGGATTGCCCACTCGCAGCGAAAACGACATTGTCAGCGAAAGCGAACAAGAACAACTGGTGGCTTTTTTAAAGCGCAGTCATGGACAAGCTCAAAAATCTCGCATCAGCTTAAAAGCCAAAACCACCACCACCGCCAAAATCACCGACACCACAGGCAAAGCCAAAAACATCAACGTCGTTAAAGCCAAGAAAAAAGTCTTTGAAAAACCAGACACATCAAAAATTGCCGAAGAAGTTGCCGCCAAAGCCAAGGCTGCCGAAGAAGCGCGCTTAAAAGCTGCTGAAATCAAACAAGCAGAAGAGCGACGCAAACAAGAAGCCGCTAAGCGTCAAGAAGCTACTTTGGCTGCCATGCGTGCCAACAGTCAGGCAAGTCAAGCAGCGTCTGCGCCAGCAACGTCTGTAGTAGTCAAAAAAATCAAAAAAGAAGAGACCGCCGCCATTGTCCAAAGCAGTGAAGTGGTCAAGACCCAAGTCAAAAAAGCCGACAAATCGGCCGCCAAGAAAAAGGCGACCGCCAAACCAGTGCCTAACAAAACCACGTGCCCTGAAGACAAAGAAGCGCGCAAAGCGCGTGAAGCTCAAGAAGAGCGTCTGCGCCAAATAGAAGCCGAAACTCGTCGCAAGGCTGCCATCGATGCCCAAAACCGCACGCTTGAGCAAATGAAACAAATGGCGAGCAAATACAGTGAAAAAGAAGAAGCGGCAAGCTCAGTGGTGCGTAAAGACGAGCCGCTTGCTAAGGGCTTGGTGGGAGTTGCCTTAGAAGAATCCTTTGAAAAAGAGCGCCGTGAAATTAAGCGTGGCAGCACATCTGGCAACCGCACCAAGACCGCTAAACGCAAAGGACAACAAGAAGAGCGCGAAATCAAAACCAAAGCGCGCGGTCTAAAATCATCACAAGCCAACCAGCACAAATTTGAAATGCCTGTTGAGAAAATTGTTTATAGCGTGGAAGTTGGCGAGTCCATCGTGGTGTCTGACCTTGCCCAAAAGATGGCGGTCAAAGTGCGCGAAGTTATCAAAGCGCTGATGAAAATGGGCGAGATGGTGCGCGAGTCTGATGTCATTGACCAAACAACGGCGGCGCTTGTGGTGGAAGAGTTTGGGCACAATTTGGTGCTGGTAAGCGACACCAAGCTAGAAGATGACTTGCAAGAAGCGGCTGACGAAAAAATGGGCAATGTACAGGCGCGCCCACCTGTGGTTACCATCATGGGACACGTTGACCACGGCAAAACATCGCTGCTGGATAAAATTCGTGAAACCAAAGTGGCAGGCGGTGAAGCGGGCGGCATTACTCAGCATATTGGTGCTTACCACGTAACTACAGAACGTGGTGTGATTACTTTCTTGGACACCCCAGGACACGCCGCTTTTACTGCCATGCGTTCGCGCGGTGCGCAGGCAACCGACATTGTGGTGTTGGTGGTGGCGGCCGATGATGGTGTGATGCCACAAACCGAAGAAGCCATTGACCATGCCCGCGCCGCTGGCACACCAATCATTGTGGCAATGAACAAAATTGACAAAGACACCGCTGACCCTGAGCGTGTTTTAACCGAATTGTCTGTCAAAGAAATCATCACTGACGCTTGGGGTGGCGATACATCAATGGTCAAAGTGTCTGCCAAAACAGGCGCGGGCATTGATGAACTTTTGGAGACCATCAGCATTCAAGCTGAAATCATGGAGCTGACTGCTCCTGTGGATGGCGCGGCTCAAGGGGTGGTTATTGAATCCCGTGTGGATAAGGGACGCGGCGCGGTTGCCAGTTTGTTGGTCAAAAAAGGCACGCTCAACCAAGGCGATTTGGTGTTGGCGGGCGAGTTTTATGGCAAGGTACGTGCAATGACTGACGAAAACGGCGCGCGTATCAAGACAGCAGGCCCTTCCATTCCTGTGGAGATTTTGGGTTTGCCCGATGCGCCTGCGGCAGGTTCTGAATTTATTGTGGTGTCTGATGAGAAAAAGGCTCGCGAAGTGGCGGATTTTCGTATGGCTCGTGAGCGCGACAGAGTGCTTGAGCGCCAAAATAAACTGCGTTTAGAGAATATGTTTGAGAGCATGGGCAAAGAAGCAGCGACTTTGAACATCATTTTAAAAACTGATGTGCGTGGTTCGCTAGAAGCCTTATTAAATGCGCTTGATGAGCTTTCCACCGATGAAGTTAAGGTGCGTGTCATCAGTTCTGGCGTGGGTGCAATCAGCGAATCTGATGTGATTTTGGCGGAGTCGGGCGAAGCGGTGCTGCTTGGTTTTAATGTGCGTGCTGACAGCGCAGGCAGACGTAAGGCGGACGAAGCAGGGCTGGACATTCGTTACTATAGCGTCATTTATGGTCTGATAGACGATGTCAAAGCGGCGATGAGTGGCATGCTTGCTCCAGAGCACCGCGAACAAATCTTGGGCATTGCGCAGGTGCGTGAAGTGTTTCGCTCAAGCAAGTTTGGTGCGGCGGCTGGCTGTATGGTGCAAGAAGGCACCATTTATCGCAACAAACCAATTCGTGTTTTGCGCGATGATAAGGTAATTTTTACCGGTCAATTACAATCACTGCGCCGTTACAAAGACGATGTTACCGAAGTCAAAGCAGGCATGGAATGTGGTCTGGCGGTCAAAGGCTATGAAGTGGCGGTTGGCGATTTGATTGAAGTCTTTGAAATTCACGAAGTGAAGCGTGAATTGTAATTATTGTCCAAACCCTGCCGATTGCGGGGTTTGGTTATCATGATTTTTTGATTTTTGGAAAAAAGATGAGTCAACGTTTGCAACGACTTGCCGACCAAATTCAGCGTACATTGGCGGTATTGATTCGTGATGAAATTAACGACCCACGTTTGACAGGTTTTGTAACCATTTCAAGCGTTAAGGTCAGCCCTGATTTGGGTTATGCTGACGTTTATGTAACCATTTTGGAACCCAGCCAAGATGGGGGCATGAACAAAGACAGCCATATTGAGAGTGTTCATGTGCTAAAAAATGCCGCAGGTTTTTTGCGCACGCAGCTGTCGCAAGTGATGAAAACACGCACCACACCGCGTTTACGCTTTCATTATGACGAAATAACGGCGCGCGCCAATCACATGATGGCACTTATCCAAACAGCCAATCAAAAGAGTCAAACTGACAATCACAATGGCTAAGCGCGTTGTTTCTGGGGTGTTGCTATTGGACAAGCCAGCGGGCATGAGTTCACACACTGCGCTGTCTCAAGCAAAGCGTTTGTTGATGTCGGCAGAATTTGACAGCAAAAAGGCTGGGCACACAGGCACGCTTGACCCGATGGCAACAGGGCTTTTGCCGATTTGTTTGGGGGAAGCCACCAAGTTTAGCCAGTTTGGCTTAGATGCCAATAAGGGTTATAAAGCCGTGATTAAGCTGGGCAGCCAAACCGACACAGGCGATGCGACAGGTCAGGTGATGGCCACAGCACCCATCTTGAACATCACCCAAGATGAGTTAGACGCGGTTGCTCGGCAGTTTTTGGGTCAGCAAAAGCAGGTGCCGCCCATGTATTCGGCGCTCAAAAAAGATGGCAAAAAGCTCTATGAATATGCACGTTTGGGTATTGATGTTGAGCGCCAAGCCCGCCCAATACACATTCATCGGCTGTCATTAAACAAAATCAGTGATGATGAGATTGAGTTGGTGGTCAATTGCTCCAAAGGCACCTATGTGCGCGTGCTGGGTGAGTGTGTTGCCGACGCTTTGGGTACGGTGGGACATTTAAGTGTTTTGCAGCGCACCTTGACGGGTGGGTTTTTGCTTGACGATGCCATTGGGCTTGAAGCGCTTGGGGCGCTCGGTTTTGATGAGCGCTTGGCAAGATTGCTGCCAGTTGATGCGATGGTAAGTCATCTGCCCAAAATGCACTTAGATACGCATGAAGCAAAGCGCGTTTGTATGGGGCAACGGCTCAATGTGCGCCACAAAAATTATGACGTGAGCAATGACCATCAAGTGCGTTTGTACCATGATGGGCGTTTTGTGGGACTGGGCGAGCTGTCAGCAACGGGCAGATTGCAGCCGATAAGAATACTGAGCGGTTAAATTGTAAATGCTGCTTTGGTATTTTGCCGCACAGGATACTTTTTGTGTATCGCATTTTTTATCTGGTAAACTTTTGTAAGATGTGCTTGTGCGCTTGGTGTTCGCTTAGTAGAATGTCCATATGTTTCAGGTTAAACTCATGTGCTAGGATTTCTTATGAAAAAGATGATGGTATTAGCTCTGTTGGGCTTATCAGCGATGATGACTGCCAATGCTTCTACTTATGTGCAAGGTGATGTGATGTCGTCAAACTTAAGCATGCGCGCAACTGGCTTTGACAAGGACAACGACACAGAAATTGGCGCGCGCGTGGCAGTGGGTAAGGACATGGGCAATGTGCGTTATGTTGCCGATTATACCCATTTTGGCAGAGCCGAACACAAAAAGGGTCTTGAAGTCAGCTCAGATTCTATCGGTGCGTCTGCTATTTATGATTTTCAAACCACTTCTAACCTGACTCCCTATGCAGGTGTCAGAGTGGGCGTAAATTATGTCAAAACCAGAGCCAAAGGCGCTGTTAAGTATGACAAAACAGACGAATACAAAATGGCGGCTGGCGTTTCTGTAGGCGCACAATATCACATCAACCCCAAGATTGCCGTTGACGGTGGCGTAGAATACAACTATCTTGGCAAGGGTGTTGCTGATGACCAATATGGTGCCAAAGTTGGTGTGCGCTACAATTTCTAAATCTTAACATCAGAGATTGCCCCCTTGTTTGCTAAGGGGGTTTTGATTTTAGATGACTTATGATAAAACATTTGTTATAATAACCTATTGTGCCATTAGGCTTAGGTAGGCTTTGGCAATGCAATGCCTGCCTGAATGTATCGCATTGCTTTTTTTTAGGAAAATTTTATGCTAACCAATAAAGACCGCGAAGAAATCATCGCTAAATATCAGCGTGGCGAAAACGACACTGGCAGCCCAGAAGTGCAGGTGGCGCTTTTGACGGCGCGTATCAATGACCTACAAGACCATTTTAAGGCTCATAAAGCTGACCACCACAGCCGCCGCGGCTTGATTCGTATGGTGAACCAACGCCGTAAATTGCTTGATTATCTCAAAACCAAAGATGTCAACCGTTATACCAGTTTGATTGGCTCTTTGGGCTTGCGTCGTTAATCTGGCTGGGTTTGCCCTGTATGGCTTGTAAAACGGTATGCTTTGGCGTGCCGTTTTTTGTGTGATTTTTGTAAATTGGCTTATTTTGGTGTTTGTTTAGAACTCTAAAGCATGTGCGCTTTGACCGTATTTGTTGTTGGTGCATGCTTTAGAGCTTTAACAAAACCGATTTAAGCAAAAATAAAGGAAAAACTATGTTTAACATCATTCGTCAAGAATTTCAGTATGGCAATCAACAAGTGGTTTTGGAAACTGGACGCATTGCGCGTCAAGCCAATAGCGTGCTTGTGCACATGGGGGGGGTGTCGGTATTGGTTGCGGTGGTGGTGCGTCCAGAAGCCGTAGCAGGACAAAATTTCTTTCCCTTGACGGTCAATTATCAAGAAAAAATGTACGCATCTGGCAAGATTCCAGGGGGCTATGGCAAGCGCGAAGGGCGCGCCAGCGAGTTTGAAACGCTCACGTCGCGTCTGATTGACCGCCCAATTCGCCCCTTATTTCCAGAAGGATATTATAACGAAATTCAGATTACTGCCACAGTGATTTCATCAGACAAAACCCAAGACGCTGACATTGCGGCGATGATTGGTGCTTCGGCGGCTTTGGCGATTTCTCCTGCACCATTTCACGGTCCAATCGGTGCAGCGCGCGTGGGCTTCATTGGCAATGAATATGTGCTAAACCCAACGCTGGCGCAGATGAAGCAAAGCGAGCTGGACTTGGTGGTGGCTGGCACGCAATCTGCGGTTTTGATGGTGGAGTCTGAAGCCAACGAGTTGTCCGAAGACCAAATGTTGGGAGCGGTGCTTTATGGTCATGCCCAACAGCAAGTGGTGATTGACAACATCAATGCTTTTGCTCAAGCGGTGGGCAATGCCAAGCAGGCGTTTGTTGCTCCCAGTATCAATCAAGCGCTTAATGACGCGCTAAAAGCACAATTTACCGATAAAGTCAGTGCGGCTTATACCATCACCGTTAAGCAGGAGCGTTATGCACGTCTTGATGAACTGCAAAACGAAGCGTTGGCGCTGGCAGGTGATGAAACGGCTGACGATTATGCAGACAAAGTCGCTCAAATCAAAGAATTGTTTGAAGTGCTAAAATACCGCACAGTGCGCGATAACATTTTGTCGGGTAAGCCGCGCATTGATGGGCGTGATTTACAAACCGTGCGTGCGCTAGACATTCAGGTGGGTGTGTTGTCTTGCACGCATGGTTCGGCGTTGTTTACGCGTGGTGAAACCCAAGCACTGGTTACCACCACCCTTGGCACAACGCGCGATGTCAATTTGGTGGACACATTGGCAGGCACCAAACAAGACCATTTTATGCTGCATTATAATTTTCCACAGTATTCGGTGGGTGAGACAGGTCGCGAAGGTGGCCCAAAACGCCGTGAAATTGGGCATGGTCGTTTGGCGCGTCGCGGCGTACAAGCGGTGTTGCCAACGCCTGAGCGTTTTCCATACACCATTCGTGTGGTGTCAGACATTACCGAGTCCAACGGCTCATCAAGCATGGCATCGGTTTGTGGTGCGTCATTGGCTCTGATGGACGCGGGTGTGCCCCTAAAAGCACCAGTGGCGGGCATTGCTATGGGCTTGGTCAAAGAAGGCGAGCGCTTTGCGGTATTGTCTGACATCTTGGGTGATGAAGACCATTTGGGCGACATGGACTTTAAGGTTGCAGGCACTGCCAATGGCATTACGGCGCTGCAGATGGACATTAAAATTGAAGGCATCACCGCTGACATCATGGAGCAGGCACTCAAACAGGCACATGCAGGACGCATTCACATTCTTAATGCCATGAACGAAGTGCTTGCCAGCAGTCGCACCGAAATCAGCGCGCACGCACCAAATTATGCCACCTTACAAATCAATCCCGAAAAAATCCGCGATGTCATTGGTAAGGGTGGCGCAACCATTCGTCAGCTTACCGAAGAGACGGGTGCAATCATTGATATTGACGACAATGGTGCCATTCGTATTTTTGGTGAAAGCAAAGCATCTACGCGTGCTGCGATGGCAAAAATTGAAGCGCTTACCGCTGAAGTGGAAGTGGGCGCGGTTTATGATGGTGTGGTGGCGCGCATTGTGGAGTTTGGTGCCTTTATCACCATTTTGCCAGGTACAGATGGTTTGGTGCACATCAGCCAAATTTCTGATGAGCGCGTAGAAAAAGTAGAAGACTACCTAAAAGAAGGTCAGGCGGTCAGAGTACAGGTTCAAGACATTGACAGTCGTGGTCGCATCAAATTGACGATGAAAGGCGTGCTTTGACTGCCCCATCAACCACCCCTAAAGCGACTGTGATGGTCGCTTTTTTTTGCTATAAATACCAACACAACAAAAGCGTGCCAAAGCACCAATTGATAAAACACCAAAGCGGTCAATGTCTTTGTGGTTTGGATAAATGGCGATTTTGTGCCCAATGTTTGTTAACATCAGCCGACGTTATTTGGCGGCGTTGATGGCTGCTTTGGCATTTATGGGGTCAAGCGACACAGACCAAAAAACACCGCCGTTGCCACGTTCCTACTCACAACTTTGCGTTTAGCGTACGTTTTTTACACTGATAATTGCTCGTCGTTAGGCAGCCTTGACTTTGGATTTTTTGGTTGGTGCGACTGTGGTGGACATCGGTTTGCAAGACAGCACGCTTAATACAGATGGTAAACAATTTTGACTTCATGCTTATTTGCAAATGTGATATGATAACAATAAAGACATAGAGAGTACAGAAATGAGCAACAGCCATACAGCGGTGTTTGCTTACAATCAAGATAATCATTGTTGTCTTTTATCATGGTTTGAGTGGGTAAGGCGATTGCTTGTTTGGGGTGTGGCGCTGTCATTTTTAAATAATAAAAAGTAAAGCAGAGAACTGATGGGGGTGTTTCTGTGAATGTTCGTTTTGAAGACTTTATTCGTCAATATTGTCGGCGCAATTCGTTGTCTATTAAAGAGTTTGCCAACAAAGTGGGGGTTTCTCGCAGCACGTTATACAATTTGTTTGAAGACGGCAGCCGCCCAAGCACGCAGCAAATATTAAAAATTGCGCACGCGATGGGTGTGCATCATACGGTATTGATGCGCCTAAAGTGGCGTGATTTTGACGTGTCCAACCAAGCGACGGTGCAGGACGAACAAACCGACTGGCAAGACTCTAGTGGTTTTATTGATGAAACCATACCAGATGGCTCAATATTTAATGCTGGCACGCCTTTTACCAAAACATGGACGATACAAAACACAGGACAAACGGTATGGGAAAACCGCTGTCTGATGTGCATGGACGACATGCCCGTTGTGCAAAATAATTATCCAAAAAATCAAAGCATTAAAGACCATATGCTCATTCCGCACAGCGCCCTTATTCCCATCGCCACCACCAGACCTGGTGAAATGGTTACTTTGTCGGTGGATTATACGGCGCCAAGACTGGCGGGCAGATACATTTCTTATTGGAAAATGGTGGACGAACACAAAAACATTTGCTTTGCTCATGGCATTGGATTGTCGGTGTCTGTTCTGGTGATTGCTTCTGGAGTGAGTTTTTAGCGGTGGCGTGGGGTATGTTAGGTCATCACAATTCTGGATTATGGCGGTGATGACACCAATGAAAATCCACGCAGCTTTGCAAGAAATGGCTTTTAATATCCACCAAGCCATTGATGGGGACATCACATACAGACCACCCGCTTGTTAAAGCGCTGTGGCTTGTCTTGCTTATTTTGCCATTGGTAAGTTAAGACCTAAGCACAATCACAAAAGCAGCAAGCGACGCAGTGGCAAGCAAGCCCAAAGTTACTTTCTTTGGGCCAGTGAATAATACTATCTATTCTCTGATAAATCCCTTATAATAGCTGAACTTGACGGAGTACAGTTTAGCTGTTGAGATTGCTGTTGCAAAATCCGCCGAACCTGACAAGGTTAATACCTGCGTAGGAATCAAGTGAACAAAGTAAAATCCACATTGCCTTTATGATGATGGCTATTTTTCCTTTTACTCGCTTGATTTGTTTAGCTAAAAGGAATATTTATGAGCCAATCAACAAATCAACTTGCCACCACCATCGCCCAACACGAACAAGAAGCCGCCGACCTAACCCGCACTTTGCCTGCTTCTAAAAAAGTTTATGTGCAAGGTTCACGAGCTGACATTGCCGTCCCGTTTCGCCAAATCAGTCTGACCGACACGCCGACAGGGCTTGCCAAAGATGGCTTTGAAAAAAACGAGCCGATTTTGGTCTATGACACTTCAGGTGTTTATACCGACCCAAACGTCAAGATTGATTTAAATCAAGGGTTGCCCAAGCTGCGTCAAGGCTGGATAGCCGAGCGTGATGACAGCGAAATTTTGGACGGTTTGACATCAGAGTTTGGCAAGGCTCGCCTAAATGATATTCGCACCGAAACTATCCGCTTTGCCCACATCACCAAACCCCGCCGAGCCAAAGCAGGGCGAAACGTAACCCAAATGCACTATGCTCGTCAAGGTATCATCACCCCTGAAATGGAATACATCGCCATTCGTGAAAATCAGCGGCAGCGTGAAGGCGTGGACATGCGTCAGCACAAGGGCGAAAATTTTGGGGCGAATAATTTAAAAGAAATCACCCCTGAATTTGTGCGTGCCGAAGTCGCCGCAGGACGAGCCATTATCCCTGCCAACATCAACCACCCTGAATGCGAGCCGATGATTATTGGGCGTAATTTTTTGGTCAAAATCAACGCCAATATCGGTAACTCTGCCTTAGGTTCAAGTATTGACGAAGAAGTCGCCAAAATGACGTGGGCAACGCGTTGGGGGGCGGACACGATTATGGATTTGTCCACAGGCAAAAATATCCACGAAACGCGTGAATGGATTATCCGCAACTCACCTGTGCCGATTGGCACCGTGCCAATTTATCAAGCCCTTGAAAAGGTCGGTGGCGTGGCAGAAGATTTAACGTGGGAGATTTTTAAAGACACGCTGATTGAGCAAGCCGAGCAAGGCGTGGACTATTTTACCATTCATGCAGGCGTGCTGCTTCGCTATGTGCCACTGACCGCGGGTCGCTTGACAGGCATTGTCAGCCGTGGTGGCTCTATCATGGCACAATGGTGTTTGGCTCACCACAAGGAAAACTTTCTTTATACGCATTTTGATGAAATTTGCGAAATCATGAAAGCCTATGACGTGTCATTTAGTTTGGGCGATGGACTTAGACCGGGCTGTATTCAAGATGCCAATGACGAAGCCCAGTTTAGTGAGCTACGCACCCTTGGCGAGCTGACCCAAAGGGCGTGGGAGCATGATGTGCAGGTGATGATTGAAGGACCTGGACACGTGCCCATGCATATGATTAAAGAAAACATGGACTTGCAACTAGAAGTGTGTAAAGAAGCCCCCTTTTATACGCTAGGCCCCCTAACCACCGACATTGCCCCTGGTTATGACCACATCACATCAGCCATCGGAGCGGCGATGATTGGCTGGTATGGCACGGCGATGCTCTGTTATGTAACGCCCAAAGAGCATTTGGGTCTGCCCAATAAAAAAGACGTCAAAGACGGTATCATCACCTACAAAATTGCCGCCCACGCTGCTGACCTTGCTAAAGGACACCCTGCCGCTCAGGTGCGTGATAATGCCTTGTCTAAGGCTCGTTTTGAGTTTCGTTGGGAAGACCAGTTTAATCTGGCTCTTGACCCAGATACCGCACGCAGTATGCACGATGAAACCATGCCCAAAGAAGCCCACAAATCAGCCCATTTTTGCTCCATGTGTGGCCCAAAGTTTTGTTCCATGAAAATCACCCAAAACGTGCGTGATTATGCCGCCAAGCAAGAGATGGAACAAGGCATGCAAGCAATGAAAGAAAAATTTCATGAAGAAGGCAGCAGGCTGTATCATGAAGTGTGATATGCAAACTTAGGATTGATTGGTGCTTTGGGGGTGGTTTTGACACGTCTTACTCACGCCTTGTATGGCAGTCTGCTGGGTCAAGCCATTGGCGACGCTTATGGATTGCCTTTTGAGAATCTCTCGCCCAGACGCATTGTTAAGTTTGGCGTGCCAACGTCTTTTATGCTGGTGCCAGTCATTCAAGGTGCGATGGTCTCAGACGATACCGAACATGCGGTGATGACCGTCCAAGCCTATATCCATAGCGGTGGTGAGATTGACAGTTTTGAGCGCGCACTCAAGCGGCGGCTGATGTTGTGGTTTTTGAGTTTGCCTGCGGGCGTGGGGCTGGCAACGGCACGCAGTATCATCAAGATGTGTTTGGGAGTCAAGCACGCTGGGGTGTTTTCGGCGGGCAACGGTGCTGCCATGCGTGCCAGTGTGCTTGGGGTGCTGTGTGATGACATAGAAAAACTCAAGCAATTTGTCGCCGTCAGCAGCCGACTTACCCACACCGACCCCAAAGCAGAACAAGGCGCACTGACAATCGCACTGCTGGCGTGGGCGGAGTGTCGCTATCATCATTTGTCTGGTGAGCAAATCTGGTCGTTTGTACAAAGTCATGTGGACAGTGAACTGGTGGCACTGGTAGGGCAGCCAACGCACTTCCCCAAAGGCGTCTCGGGTTATATGTATCACACTGTGCCAGCGGTGGTACAGACTTGGCAAACATACCGCCACCGACCTGTACAAGGCATGCAAGCACTGCTGGCGATGGGTGGCGATACAGACACCACCTGCGCCATTTTTGGTGGTATTACTGGGGTGTGTCATGCCGATAAATTGCAACAGCTACAGGGCGTATGGTGCGAGCCCAAGCTCAAGCCCAGTTTCTTTTTTTGTCTTGCTGGGCAAGCTGCGCAAGTTTATGACAGTGGCACACCCCAAAGACCTGCACGCTTTGGCGGTGTGATAACCTTCATCAGAAACTTGCTGTTTTTGTTGTTGGTGCTGCTGCATGGCTTTCGCCGTTTGTTGCCGCCTTATTAGGCTTTTTTGACCACGCTGGATTTGAGCTTCATCGCCCCAAAGCCGTCAATCTTGCAATCAATGTCATGGTCGTCAGGTGCGTCATAAATCAGGCGAATGGACTTTACCTTTGTGCCGACCTTGATGGGGGTGCTAGCGCCTTTGACTTTTAGGTCTTTAATCACCGTAACGCTGTCGCCATCATTGAGCACATTGCCCACGGCGTCTTTGATGGTGGGGGTGTCGCTACTAGCTTCGTTTGGCGACCATTCGTGGGCACACATCGGGCAGATAAGCAGCGCGCTATCTTGGTAGGTGTAGTTTTCGTTGCAACTGGGGCAGGCAGGTAATTTCATGGTGATTTCCGATACTGTGAACCGATTATTATAGCAAATTGTGTCAAACTTTAAAATCTGCCCATTGTCTTGAAAAAGCATTTCGCCAACCACATTTTTGAACATAAAACGCCTGTTGCACAATCGGGTATGTCAAATAAGTAAGCAACCACCGACTGGTGGTTGGGTTTGGGGCGAAGCTCATCTTGTTTTGACAATTTTGGCGCAATTTAGGAGCAGACAGCATGACAACATTTAGTGCATTGACATTGACTGGCAAGGACGCTGGTAAATTTTTACAAGGACAGCTGACCATCAATGTCCACAAACTCACCCCCACGCCACAAGCCTGTGCCATCGTCAATCTAAAAGGGCGCGTGTTGTTTGGGTTGTGGGCAAGCAGCAGCGACGCGCATACTTATACGTTGATTACTGCCAGCGATTGTGTGGACGCTTTGCAGGCGCATATCAAAAAATACGGGGCGTTTTCTCAGTTTGTCAGCAGTGTTGTGTCTGTGTATCCAGCGGTTGTTGATGGCGCGCCTGTGTTTGACAGCGATGAGCGCCAAGCGGATTTTTTGGCGTGGGCGCAAGCAAGCCTTGAGCAGGGCAATTACTGGATAACCCAAGCAACACAAGAGTTATTTCAGCCCCAAGAGCTGCGTTTGCACCAGCGTGGTGGCGTGGACTATGATAAGGGTTGTTATTTGGGGCAAGAGATTGTTGCTCGTTTGTATTTTAGGGCGAGCCCCAAAGCCTATTTACATCGGGTGTGCTTGCCTGCAGATTTGGTGGTGCAAGCGGGCGACAAACTGAACAAAGTGCACATCGTCAATGCCATGCCGATGACCGATGGCATACATGCGTTGGTGATTGGTGCACCCAAAGACGTGGCTGATATGGCGACCATTTTGCCATTGCCAGCAGCCCTGCAGCGCAGTGTCGCTCGTGAAACCTAGCGCTACCGTCATGGGGGCGGGTGTTACGGGCGTGGCAACCGCTTGGTATTTGGCGCGGGCGGGTTTTGCAGTTACGGTGATTGACCGTCAACCAAGCGCTGCCCTTGAAACGTCTTTTGCCAACGGCGGACAAATCTCGGTGTGTCATGCCACTCCTTGGGCAAACCCCAGCACACCAATCAAAGTGCTCAAGTGGCTGGGTCAGCCTGACGCACCATTGTTGTGTCGTCTAAATGGCAATGTTGAGCAGTGGCAATTTATTGGGCGTTTTTTGTGCGAGTGCCGCGCCAGATGTGCCGATGACAATTTGCTACAGATGGTGCGTTTGGGTTTGTATTCCAGAAATGCCCTAAAGCAGTTGCTTGAAAGGCTGCCTTTGTCCTTTGAACAAAAATTGTGCGGTATTATGCACTTTTATACCAGTCAAGCAGAATATCAAGCCGCCATCGCTCCCGCCAAACGCATGCAGGAATTGGGTTGTGGGCGTGATGTGATTGGCGCCAGCCAAGCGGTTGCTCTTGAGCCTGCCCTAGCAGTGTTGGGCGATAAGTTGGTGGGCGCAACCTACACCGATCAAGACATGTCAGGCAATGCCCATTTATTTGCCAAGGAGCTGGCGCGCCACAGTGCGCAACAAGGCGTCAAGTTTTTGTACAATACAACCATCGCCCAAATACATACGTGCTCAGCAACCAATATCAGTCATCTTAGCCTTGTGTGTGATGGACAAGTATCTTCCCATCAGAGCGATGTTTATGTGCTGTGTTTGGCAAGTTATGGCAGGCAGTTGTTGCAGGGCATTGGCGTGGATTTGCCCATTTTTCCTGTTAAAGGGTATTCTGCCACCTATCAAGTGCGTGATACTCGGCGCGTGCCCCACATCAGCTTGATTGATGACGAATATAAATTGGTGATGAGCCGTTTTTGTGGTGGGCGCGATGTTTTGCGCGTGGCGGGCACAGCAGAGCTGACGGGCTATGATTTGGCGCTGGACAACAAGCGTTGTCATGCAATTACAAAGAGAGTACAAGAATTGTTTGGCGATGCTTTGGATTATCAAACGCCCAATTATTGGACAGGGCTGCGACCGATGACCCCGTCAAATGTGCCGCTTATCGGCAGAGCTCATTTAGGTAAGGTGCGACACGGCTCGCAGGGTGAGAAGTTTGATAACTTGTGGCTAAACACCGGTCATGGCACCTTGGGCTTTACGCACGCTTGTGGTTCGGCATTGGCGTTAAGTTTGCTGGTGCAAGGGAAAAACGCGCCTGTGGATTTTGCTTTTGTGAGCGGTTAAATTGCCACCAAGAACAAAACAATCAGCAGATTGGCGCAGCGCCCTTTGTTTGCTCTTTGCGGCGCGTTTTATCAGCAGGTAGACAGCCATTTTAACGTTTTGCTGTTTATTTTGGGTTTGTCTTAAGTCTTTTGTGTGGCTTTGCTCAATGTCGTGGATTGACGTGGCAAAACACACCGCTTTTAATGTGGTCTAGGTTTTAAGAAAGACAACGTAAGATACTGATTGCAAAACCATGTTTGTATATTTGCTTGTCAAAATAAATAAAGTTGCATGGGCTTTTGGTGTTTGTCAGTTCTAAGTGTCCAAAAGTCAACATCACTCCGCGCGGCATTTCTTGGCAGCACAAGCTATAAACACAGCGCCATCAGCCACAATACCGCCAGCAGTCCCAATGCCACCAACTGCGCGGCTGAGCCGATGTCTTTGGCACGTTTGGCAAGCGGGTGAATCTCCATAGACGTGTGGTCTACTGCCGCTTCTAGGGCAGTGTTGATAAGCTCCACAATCAGCGAAAAAAAGGACGCAAATACCAGTACCATCTTGACCGCCAGCGCCAACTCCAAATAAAATACCAGCGCAATCAGCGCGCTGTGCAAGACAATCAGCTGATAAACGGCAGGTTCTTTGATGGCGGCAGCTAAGCCATCTTTGGAGTAGCTGGCGGTGTTGATTAGGCGTTTGATACCAGTGGTTTTATTAAATTCAGACATGGGTTACCTTTGGGCGGTGCATTGGGCTAAAATATCAAGCGTCTTATCGTACTGTTTTACCGTAGTCAGGTCAATATCGCTAAGTGCCAATGCTGTATGAAAAAAGTGGTCGTGTGAGTAGGCATTGGCGATGGTGGTTTTTAGGCAAGCGATGTCGGCTTGGCGAGCCTTTGCCCAAGTGTCAGATACCCAAATCAGCATGGGAATGGCAGTTTGTTCTTTGGGGGCGATGGCAAGCGGAGTTCCGTGCAGGTAAAAGCCGTTTTCGCCTAGGCTTTCGCCGTGGTCAGAAGCATAAAACACTGCCGTTTTGTACTCGGGATATTTTTGTAACTCACCGATGACCTTGTCCAAAAATTGGTCAACATACAGCACGCCATTGTCATAGGTGTTGATGAGCTGTTCTTTGTTGCAGTTGTTAATCTCTTGGGTGTCGCAAGTGGGCGTAAAAACGCGCTCATTGTCAGTGTAGCGCTCATAATAAGTTGGGCCATGATTGCCTAAGGTGTGCAGTACCAGCACCACGTCTTGGTCGCTACTTTTGATGATTTCGTCAATTTTGGGGAGCATGATGTTGTCTAGGCAGTGCCCATGATGACAAAACTCGGGCAAATTAAGCTCAGTAACATTGACGTTTGGTACATTTTGGCATACGCCCTTGCAGTCGCTGTTATTTTCCACCCAGTTGATGGCGTGCCCTGCGTGCTTAAACACGTCCATCAGATTGTCTTGGCGGGTGGCATAAACGGCGTCGTAGTCTTGTTGGGCCATGGACGAAAACATACACGGCACAGAATGGGCGGTGGACGTGCCACAGCTGCTGGCGTTGGTAAAATTAAGCAAGTGTTCACCTTGTTGTAGACGAGTCTTTAGTTTGGGGGTGGTGTCTCGCTCATAGCCACTTAAGCCCCAGTTTTGGTTGCGGGTGGTTTCGCCGACCACCAACACCACAATGCTGCGTGTGACGTCTTTTTTGTCAAGGGTTGCGCCTGTGCCAAGCGCTTGGTAGGGAATATTTTTGCGGCGTTGTTCTTTGATTTTGCCTTTGATGGCATTCAGATAATTATAAGGCACAATCTGGTGTTTAATGCTTAGGTTGTTTCTAAAAAACGACGCATAATCTTGATAAAACAGCCCAGCAATGCCGGCAATCACCGCCAAAGAAACGCCCATTGTCATTAGGCGTTTGATGAGTTCTTTATACCAAACGCCATGTGTCATCTTGAGCCGACAGTACCAGAGAGTAGGCAGCACACCAGTAAACAAAAGCCACAGCATAAAAGACACACTGAGCATGCGCACGCTTTCGGCAGGCGTGGTTTGCAGCACATTGTCTAGCATATCACGGTTAAAATAGACGTTATACAGCCAAGTGTTATAGCTTACCGCCGAGCTCGCCAATATCAAAAAACTCATGAGTGCTTTGTGTAAAAAGGGCACAATCAGCACACAAAACACCAGCGCCAACAGTGCCAGCAATAAGATGGGCACGGTATAAATATAAATGCCTGCACTGCTGCTGTGTTGGTATAAGTCAAAGACTTTAAGCAAAAAAGGCAGATTGAGTACGCCAGTAAAATAAACGGCACTGATGACAATCAGTTGGCTATAAGAAAGCTGATGTCTGGAAAAAACGGCGCGAAAAATCTGGCGTGGCGTCATTGACAGATTCCTTGGGATTTGTGGCTTGTAAAATTAAGATTGGCGGTCTAAAGATGGCGTTTGTTGTGGCAAAATACGACCGATTAGTATAACAAATGCTACTTGGGCTATCTAGTGTTTTGTTGTTGGATTGACACATGGGCGCTGGGTTTGTGCGGTGATTTTTTGCTTTTTATAATATTTTTATTAAAATTTTCCATTAACTTTATCGCCAAAATCTCTCTATAATAAGAACACACTTTTTGTCTTTAATAAATTTTTGCCCAACATCGGCGCATAAGTGTCGGTGGGTTGGGCGAAGGAGTACTAGTAACGATGACAACGCGTTTAGAATCAGATTTGCTGGGTGAGCGCCAAGTGCCCAGCGACGCTTATTACGGCATTCAAACCTTGCGTGCCTACGAAAACTTTAACATCAGCGGTGTGCGCCTAAATCAGTTTGCCACCTTTATCAACGCACTGGCGACCACCAAAAAGACAGCCGCCATCGCCAATCACCGAGTGGGGGCGCTAGATGGTAACATCAAAGACGCCATCGTCGCGGCGTGTGATGAACTGCTGGACGGCAAGTTGCACGAGCAGTTTATTGTGGACATGATTCAAGGTGGCGCAGGCACGTCCACCAACATGAATGCCAACGAAGTCATCGCCAACCGCGCGCTAGAGTTGCTCGGTCATCAAAAAGGTGAATATCAGTACCTACACCCCAACGACCATGTCAATTTGTCGCAGTCCACCAACGACGCCTATCCAACGGCACTGCACGTGGCGCTGGACAGTTATGTACAAAAACTGCTTGATAAAATGGCGCTTTTGCACGCCAGTTTTGACAAAAAAAGCCAAGCGTTTGCCGACAAACTTAAAATGGGACGCACCCACTTACAAGATGCGGTGCCGATGACCGCAGGACAAGAGTTTGGTGCCTTTGCCACAATGATTGCCGCTGAGATAAAACGCATTTCCCAAACGCGCGCAGACCTATACGAAATCAATATGGGAGCAACGGCGATTGGCACAGGGCTCAACGCCCCCAAGGGTTATGCCAAAGCCTGCGCCGAAGTGTTGTCAGAGCTGACGGGCAAGCCTTATCACACCGCCAAAGATTTGGTGCAAGCCACCCAAGACACCAGTGTCTATGTGGCGTTGTCGGGCAATTTGCGTCTCTTGGCAGTGCGCCTATCCAAGATTGCCAACGATTTGCGTCTGCAAGCGTCAGGCCCGCGTGCGGGACTTGCTCAGTATCGTCTGCCCGAAAAACAACCAGGCAGTTCCATCATGCCGGGTAAGGTCAATCCTGTGATTGCCGAAGTGGTCAATCAGGCCTGTTTTCATGTGATTGGTGCCGACCAAGCGGTGGCTTTTGCGTCCGAAGCAGGGCAGCTACAACTCAACGTTTTTGAGCCAGTGATGGCGTACAATCTGTTTAGCAGTCTGAAGATTTTGACCAATACTTGTGAGACCTTTGCCACCCAATGCGTTGATGGCATTGAGTTTAATGAAGCGTACTGTCATGAGCAGGTGCTCTCCAACATCGGTTTGGCGACGGCGCTCAATCCGCACATCGGTTATAAGGCGGCGACACGCGTTGCCAAAACTGCCCAAGAAACGGGCAGCGGCGTTTATGACGTTGTTTTGTCCGAAGGCTTGCTGGACAAACAAGGGCTGGATAAAATCATCGCCCCAGAAAATATGGTCTATCCATCACAATAGTGAGTTTAAATTAAACAAAAGGACGAATTGTCGTCCTTTTTTATTGCCTTTTTACTGGCATAACAAACAAACTTGCAAAGTGCCATAAAAAGCCGTTCGCCCTTAAGCCTGCTCTTGGGTTAAGTTTTTCGTTATGGTTTAACTGAGCCCACCATGAACGAAAAGCGTACTAATTTTATATTTCTTTTAGTATAGCACTAATGGTCAGCACGCACCGCCCCGTTGTTTGTCAGTATTGCTATAATCTCAGCAATCTTGGCTTGTAGCAGGCTCTTATCGCCCTTGCTTTCTACATTGAGACGAATGAGCGGCTCGGTGTTGCTAGAACGCAAGTTAAACCGCCACGCACCAAAATCTAGGCTTAGCCCATCAAGGGTGTCTTTGGCGGGGCTGAGCGGGGCAAAGTGGCTCTCTAAGTGCTCAACGATTTGCTGGGCACTCACATTGCCCAATCTAAAATTTAACTCACCTGAACTGGGAAAACGAGTGATGTAGTCATTGACCAGCTCGGAGAGTGTTTTGCCTGTTACCGACAACAGCTCAATCACCAACAGCCACGGTATCATGCCACTGTCGCAATAAAAAAACTCACGAAAATAATGATGAGCGGACATTTCACCACCATAAATCGCCCCCGTCTCACGCATCACTTGTTTGATAAAAGAATGCCCTGATTTGCTGATTTGGGGCGTGCCAGCGTGCGTTTTGATGACATCTTGGGTGTTATAAACCACGCGTGGGTCATAGACGATGGACTCGCCTTGGTGCTTGTTTAAAAAGGCTTGGGCAAGCATACCGACAATATAACTGCCGTCAATAAAATTGCCCGCTTCATCAAATAAAAAACAGCGGTCAAAATCGCCATCAAACGCCACGCCAAAGTCAGCCTTGTGTGCCAAAACAGCGTCTGATGTGGACTGTTGGTTGGCGACAATCATCGGATTGGGAATGCCATTGGGGAAAGTGCCATCTGGCTGGTGGTGGATTTTAATCAGCTCTATGTTTGCCCCCAAGCGTGTTTCTAGCTCGTCCACCACAGGGCCTGCCGAGCCATTGCCTGAGTTGATGACGATTTTTTTGGCGGTGAATTTGGCAGTGTTCACAAAGCTCATCAGCTTGTCAATATAGGCGGTCTTGTCGGTGTTTGGCGTAACTTTGCCTTTGGTTTTTGGGATAAAATCGCCACTTTCTGCCAAAGCACGAATGTCGCCCAGTCCCGTATCGGCACTGATGGGGCGAGAGTTTTCACGCACCAGTTTTAGCCCGTTATAGTTGATGGGGTTGTGGCTGGCAGTAACTTCAATACCGCCGATGGCGTGATGGTGGCTGGTGGCAAAATACACTTCTTCGGTGCCTGTCATGCCAAGGTCAAGCACGTCTACGCCTGCGTCTGTGATGCCGTCTATGGCGGCAAGTCTGAGCGTGTGGCTAGATGGGCGAATGTCGCTGCCGATGACGATGATGGGCTTAGGCTGATTGCTTTGAGCAAGTAAAATTTGAGCAAAAGCACGCCCAATGCGATAGGCGATGGTTTCGTCCAAGTTTACGCCCAGCTCGCCACGCACGTCATAGGCTTTAAAACAGGTGATGGAAATGGGGTCAAAAGTTTTCATAACATATCCAAAATAAATAGTCATTACCATTTTATCATGATTTATTTACCAAACAATTAACTGTTGTGTAAATTCCAAAACGGCATAAATTAGGGTTAATCTTGCCTATAAAAATTTTAAAAAATTTGCTATGCTAATTAAAACCACTGCTTGATGATTGAGAATTTGTCCATTGATTGCACTGATTAAGGAACACGCATGAATATTGCAAATAGTATCACCGACCTGATTGGCAACACCCCTTTGCTTGAGCTACAAAGCCTAAGCCAAGGCTTGCCCGCTCGGGTGGTCGCCAAATTAGAATATTTTAACCCCGCCAGCAGTGTCAAAGACCGCATTGCTCTGTCTATGATAAATGAAGCCCAAAAGGCGGGTCTGATTGACCAAAATACCACCATCGTAGAAGCCACATCAGGCAATACTGGCATTGGACTGGCGATGGTGTGTGCCGCTCGTGGTTATCGTCTTGTAATTACCATGCCTGAGAGCATGAGCCTTGAACGCAGAGCGTTATTGCGTGCTTATGGGGCAGAATTGGTGCTAACGCCAGCGTCTGACGGCATGGGTGGGGCGATTGCCAAAGCCGAAGAGCTTGCCAAGCAAGACGGCTATTTTATGCCCCGCCAGTTTGATAATCTTGCCAATCCCAAAATCCACCGTGAGACCACCGCCCTTGAAATCTGGAATGACACCGATGGGGCGGTGGACATCGTGGTGGCAGGCATTGGCACAGGTGGCACGATTACAGGTGTGGGCGAAGTGTTAAAGAGCAAAAAAGACAGCATAAAAATCATCGCCGTAGAGCCTGCCGATTCGCCCGTATTTAGCGGTGGACAAAAAGGGGCTCATAAACTACAAGGGCTTGCCCCTGGCTTTGTGCCCAGCATTTTAAACACACAAATTTATGATGAAGTCATCACCGTAAGCACCGAAGACGCTTTTGCTACTGCTCGTGCGATGGCAAGCCAAGAAGGCATTTTGGTGGGGATTAGTGCAGGGGCTGCCGTGTGGTCGGCACTACAAGTCGCCAAACGCCCCGAAAACGCAGGCAAGCTCATCACGGTCATCATTCCATCATCGGGCGAACGCTATTTGTCCACAGCGTTGTTTGCCGATTTGGCACAATAAATTTTAACAGACAGCCCCAAAATTTTAACAAACAAACCCAAGTTTTTGCTTGGGTTTTTTGATATTATGCTGATATATTTAACCCATCTTTTAAAGTATCATAAAAGGAGCGTGTGATGAGAAAGTTGGTGATGATATTGCTTGGTGTGCTGATGTGGCAAACAGCAATGGCAAAGGACGCGTTGCCATTTGTCGGCGGACGTTATTTTAACCTTGCAGGGGGTAACGGCACAGAGCAGACCATCAGTATTGATAAATCGGGCAATACGCTGATTGAGTTGCATGGTAAATTTGTCAGCGGCGTGGTTTATCGTGGCAAATACAAAGCGATTATGTGTGATGAATATGGCGAGTGTTATAAAATCATCGCTAAAGATAAAATCGCTTCTGTTGACAAAGATGGTAAGATACAGATGAATTGCCGAGCTGACGACGAGCCGTGTGTTGCACCGTTGTATAAATACTGATTTTAAAAAACCGACTTTGGTGTTTAATCCCAATCCAGTATAAAAGTAACGCGTCAAAGACGGTTTGCTTACAAAAAGCGTTTCAAAAGTCGCTTAAATTAGGTACGCCTATTTGTCAATAAAATGGCTGAAAATGTCTTTTTCAATAAAAAACACATTTAGAAAGGATAGGAAAATTAAATAACAAAATGATGAGTGTCATTATCAGACCAATAAAATCTTCTGAATATGTTTTAATGGAAGATTTTTTGTATGAAGCAATATTTGTTCCTAAGGGCATACAAGCTCCGCCAAGAGATATTATAAAACACCCTGATTTGCAGATATATATTGAAAATTTTGGCAAACAAAAAGGCGATATGGCTTGGGTGGCAGAAGTGGAAGAAACAGTGGTGGCGATGGCGTGGTCAAGGATGATGAAAGATTATGGACATTTGGATGATGAGACACCTTCACTGTCAATTTCATTATTGCCAGCATATCGGCACAAAGGTATCGGCACAAAACTTTTTAAAACTTTGCTTGACAATCTAAAAACAGCAGGCTATCAACGCGTTTCCTTATCGGTTCAAAAAGCTAATTATGCTTCTAAGTGGTATTTGCAATTGGGTTTTCGGGTGGTCAGTGAAAATGAAACGGACTATATTATGGATTATCAATTTTAAACCCATTAATACAGATAAAAAGACCGATTTTTGATGTAAAGCCCCTGATTTGCTATAATGGGGTTTTGTTTTTTGGGATAAAAAATGCAGCCCACCGACCAATTTTCTGACCTTTTGGCTTTGATGGCACGCCTTCGCAGCGATTGCCCTTGGGACGCCAAACAGACCAACCAATCCTTACAAAAATACGCCATTGAAGAAGTGTTTGAGCTGATTGGGGCGATACAAGCGGACGATGGCTCAGCCCTTGCCAGCTCTGACATTAAAGGTGAGCTTGGCGATGTGTTGCTGCAAGTCATCTTTCACGCCCAGTTGTACGATGAGCAAGGTCGCTTTGACATGGCGGACGTCATCTATGCCTTACAAGACAAACTCATCAGACGCCACCCCCATGTGTTTGATAAAGAAAATCTGACAACGGACGAAGATGTCAAACGCCGTTGGGACGAGATTAAACGACTTGAAAACGCAGGCAGACCCAAGCGGTTATTGTCCGAAGTCAAAGCAGGCACTGCCCTAAGCCAAGCCCAAAACCTACAAAAACACGCTGCCAAAGTGGGTTTTGATTGGGGGGATATTCAAGGTGTTTTAGATAAGCTCAAAGAAGAGCTAAGTGAGTTATACGCTGAATTACCCCAAGGCGAATTTGATTATCAAAAGGACAAACTCACGCCCATGCAACAAGCCAAAATCGCCGATGAACTTGGTGATGTGCTGTTTGTGCTGACCAATCTGGCTCGCCATGTCGGCGTGGACAGTGAGTTGGCATTGCAGGGGGCGATTGGCAAATTTAGACGGCGTTTTGCCTTTGTGGAACAAAAATTGCTAGAAAACGGCAAAGATTTTGCTGACAGTAGTTTGG
>JAUMYZ010000003.1 GCA_030528385.1 Moraxella sp. | reverse complement strand
AAAGAAGCCATCGTATTGATTTGCCCAGTGCCAAGCGTGGCTGGAGCGTGCGCGTACGCCGTTTGACTGCCAATGCCGACAGCGAGCTTATCAGCGATAAAATGACGGTGGACGCCGTTACTGAAATCATTGATGTCAAGCTCACTTATCCTTGTACGGCATTGTTGGGGCTTGAGTATGACGCCCAAACTTTTAGCAGCATTGCCAAAATCGCCGTGCGTTTAAAGGGCAAGTTAATTCAAGTGCCAAGCAACTACAACCCCGAAACCCGTCAATATACAGGGCTGTGGGATGGGCGCTTTAAGCTGGCTTATAGCAATAACTGTTTTTAGCCCCACCACGCAAAGACAACACACCTGCCACTTGGGCAACTTTGATATTACTACCACACAGTATATTGCTAAGACAGTGGACAACAACCCACAAGCCATCAAAGCATTAGAAAATATGCAGTTGATGGCATTGGACACGCCAGATAATATAAATCTGTCTGCTGGGTCTTTAGATGTTCAGGCAACCCATCGGACAATAATCTCTTTAAAGGTTTGAATTTGCATAACTATCCCCTACTCAATCGGCTCAAAGGGCAATGCCACATCGGCATTTTGGGCACGATGACGCAAATAATGGTCAAGCAGCACAATCGCCAGCATGGCTTCGGCAATTGGTGTGGCTCGCACGCCTACGCAAGGGTCATGGCGACCTTTTGTTATCACATCTGTTGGCTTGCCTTGCAAGTCAATGGTTTTGCCTGCTGTGGTGATGCTGGCGGTGGGTTTTAGGGCGATTGCCACACGAATGGTTTGACCACTACTAATCCCACCCAAAATCCCGCCTGCATGATTTGCCAAAAAACCATCAGGGGTCAGCTCATCTTGGGCTTCATGTCCAAATTGCCCTGCCACCGCAAAACCATCGCCAATCTCCACCGCCTTGACGGCGTTGATACTCATCATCGCATGGGCAATGTCGGCGTCCAGCCTATCAAATACTGGCTCGCCCAAGCCCACCGGCACGTTTTCGGCGAAAATCTCTAACTTTGCCCCGCAGCTGGTTCCCCGCTCACGCAAAGATGTGATGAGTTTTTCAAAGCGGGGGACAGCGTTTTTATCGCCACAAAAAAACGGGTTTTGATTGACATAGTCCCAGTCTAATTTTTCTGCTTTTTCGCTGCCGATTTGGCTAACATGACCACGAATGACAATGCCCAAACGCTCTTTTAAATACTTTTTGGCAATCGCTCCTGCCGCCACACGCATGGCAGTTTCACGAGCAGACGAACGCCCGCCACCGCGATAATCGCGAAAGCCATATTTCATGGTATAGGTATAATCAGCATGATTAGGGCGAAAGGTGGCAGCGATGTTGCCGTAGTCTTTGGATTTTTGGTCGGTGTTGCGAATAAGTAGCCCAATGGGCGTGCCTGTGGTTCGCCCTTCAAACACCCCAGAGATAATCTCCACGATGTCGTCTTCACGGCGTTGGGTGGCGAATTTGGAAGTACCAGGTTTGCGTCTGTCAAGCTCGGCTTGCAAATCGGCTTCGCACAAAGGCAAATTGGGCGGCACACCATCCACAATCGCCATTAAACCCACCCCATGCGACTCACCGCAAGTGCTTACTTTAAACAGTTGTCCTATTGTGTTACCTGCCATGGTTGTCCTTTATGATTTAAAAAAGTGAAATGCCAATTTTTATAAACGCCATCTTTATCATGGCTCACCTTTTATCCGCTCAACTTGTCTTTTAAACTCATCCCGATACTCCAAAAGCTCATCACAAGTGATGGCAAACACCCCACTACCACCCTTTTCAAAACTTAGCCAGTCAAACTGTATCTCAGGATAAGCCTGACGCAATGCCCATTCGCTCTCGCCCACTTCGCACACCAACAGTCCATCACGGGTAAGATAATCAGGAGCATGGTACAAAATCTGGTGCACCAAATCTAGCCCGTCTTGCCCTGCGGCTAAGGCGTGCTCAGGCTCGTGCAGAAATTCAGGGGGTAACTCTGCCATCACCGCCGCGTCCACATAGGGCGGATTGGTTACAATCAGCTCATATTGATTTTCAGCGGGCAGTTTGGCAAACAAATCACTTTCTAATAAATTAACCTGATGGGCAAGCTCGTGGTGCTCTATGTTCGTCCATGCCACTTCTAGGGCGTTTTTGTCAATGTCCACACCGTCCACATTGGCGTCAGGAAAGGCAACCGCCAAGGCAATGGCAATACAGCCCGAACCTGTGCACAAATCCAAAATCCGCTCAGGGGGCGACAACTGAGTTTCGGGCAAGCCATGCTCAAAAAAGTTGGCTTTATTGACATCATCAACATCAAAATAAGGATAAAACCGCTGTTTAATCAGCTCGGCAATCGGCGAACGCGGAATAAGCACTCGCTCGTCCACATAAAAGGGCAAATCACAAAAGTATGCCAAATTTATCAAATAAGACAAAGGCTTACGCTGGGTGATACGCTCTGACAACAAGGTCAAAACCGCCTGCTTTTCGCCATCGGTCAAACGACAATCCAAAATCTGCTCATCTGCTGACCAGTCCAGCGACAAAGTATGCAACACAATCGCCGCCGCTTCGGCAAATTCGTCCGTTGTGCCTTGGGCAACCACCACATCATATTCACGCAATTTACTCACGCAAAAACGGATAAAATCACGAATGCTGCGTAAATTTTGTTTTGCTTCGTCAAGCTCGCCGTATAATTTGGCAATCTCATCATCGCCAAGTTGCCAGTCATCATCAAGCTCGCCGTGCGTTTGGTCGTGAATGTCGGTATAAGGCATATCGTCCTACTTTTTAGCTAAAATAACACGCTATTATAAATAAAAGTGTGTCTTTTTACCATGTTTTTAACCGTTATTCACCGTCCATTCACCACCAAATAGTCGCCATCAAAATCACCAAGCCCAAACTTACGTTGGTTTTTTGGAGCAAAACTTGTTAAAATTGTGTGATTTGACAAACAAGTAAGGCAAAAGCATGCAACCGACCCACAATTGTCCGTGGTGTTTACCACCTAACATCACGCCCGAGATTTTTTTGGCAGACTATTGGCAAAAAAAACCACTACTGATTAAAAACGGTCTGCCCGCCCTAGTCGGTATGTTTGAGCCGACAGACGTATTGGATTTGGCGACAGAAGACGGCGTGTCGGCTCGGCTGATTGCCCAAAAAGACGACAATCCCAACGAGTGGACACTCAAAAACGCACCGCTTAGCGAAGACGATTTACAAAGCACACCCAATCTTTGGACAATCCTTGTACAAAACCTAGAAGCGTGGTCGCCAGAGCTCGGTGAGCTGTGGCAAGCCTTTGATTTTATTCCCAAATGGCAACAAGACGACATCATGGTGTCGGTCGCCCCAGATGGCGGTTCAGTGGGGGCTCATTTTGATGAATATGACGTGTTTTTGGCACAGGGCTATGGACAAAGACGCTGGCAGTTAGGCAAATTTTGTCCAGAAAACACTCCCTTTGTCAAGGGTCAGCCCATTCGCTTGCTTGATGACATGGGCGAGCTGATTTTTGATGAAGTGCTAGAAGCAGGCGATGTGCTCTATGTGCCGCCACGCCTTGCCCATCACGGCATTGCGATGGGTGAGTGCCTGACCTTTTCGTTTGGTTTTCGCCGTCCAAATTTGGTGCAAATTTTAGATGAAGTGGCAGACGTTGCCACCACTGATGAGCGTCTGTTTTCGCCGCTTGTATTGCCCCAAGCCCCACAAAATAACGCCTATGAATTGACCCATGAGAGCATTTCGGCGATGAAAAATGCGCTAATCGCCCTGCTCAATTCCGACAAAGGCAACGCCATTTTCGCCCAAGCGGTGAGTGAACTCGTGAGCAAACGCCAATACGAGCTGATTGCTTTTGAAGATGACATTGACCCCAAGCAGCTCAAAGTACGTCTAAATGATGGTGAATGTCTGGGCATCAATCCTGCCAGCCGTTTTATTTGTGTGGCAGACAAGTGGTACATTAACGGCGAGCAGGTTTGTTTGGATAAGGCAAGTTTGGCGCTGCTTGAGCGTTTACTAAATGGCGACATCTTGACAAGAGATGACATCAGCGACGCTTTGCTTGTGCAAGTCAGTGATTGGCTCAATGACGGCTGGGTGATTTTATACTAAACTCAGCACCCAAGTCTGACCAAGAAAATTGGTGCAAAACACTGTTATCATACACACAACAACCGTTATTTTAAAGGACACTCATGAAATTGACCAATCAATATGGGTTTAGCATTTGGAAAATCTTGCCTTGGCTCATTGTCATCGCTTTGGCGCTTCTTTTGGTTTGGATTGCCCAAAATCCCAAAAAAAACGGCAATGAACTGCAAAGTTATCTGCCCCCAGCATTGCAAATCGCTCCACAGTCTGCGCCCCAAGTCCATCCCGAAGCCCCCAAGAGCGCCGCTGAAACAAACGCTTGGCAACCCGCCATCGCCAGCGACAAAACCAACCCTGACACGCCTGCACCCATCAGCTCTTATCACAACGCTGTGAGCAAAGCAGCCCAGTCGGTGGTCAACATTTATACCACCCAAAAAGCGCGCAGCCCTTATGTCAATGACCCTGCACTGCAGCAGTTTTTTGAGTATTATGGACAAGGTCAAAACAGCAACAACAGCAGCTTGGGCTCTGGCGTGATTGTTTCTGCTGATGGGTACATTGTTACCAACGCTCACGTGATTGAAAAGGCTGACGAAATCACTGTGGCATTTAATGACGGACGCAAAAGCCGTGCCACCATTGTTGGCAGCGACTCTGACAGCGATTTGGCGGTCATCAAAGTTGCACTCAACAATCTAACCCCTTTGGCATTTCGCGCCGACCCCATCAAAGTGGGCGATGTGGCATTGGCAATCGGCAACCCCTTTGGTGTGGGTCAAACCGTTACCCAAGGCATCATCTCTGCCACAGGACGAGCTGGGCTGGGCGTTAGCACCTTTGAAGACTTTATTCAAACAGACGCCGCCATCAACCCTGGCAACTCAGGCGGGGCACTGGTGGACGCCAACGGCGCTTTGGTGGGCATTAACACGGTGATTTATTCGCGCTCTGGGGGCTCTATGGGTATTGGTTTTGCCATTCCCACCAGCATTGTAGAACAAGTGATGAATGGGCTCATTGCCAATGGCAAAGTCAGTCGTGGTTGGCTCGGTGTAGAACTGGCCGCTACCTATGACAACCCTGCCGATTTGTCCGAAAAAACTGGGGTCATCATCGCTGGGGTCATGCCCAACGGCCCTGCCGACAAAGCAGGTTTGCAAGCCAATGACGTTGTTTTGTCCATTGATGGCACAGCCACCAAAGACGCCAACACACTGATTGGCATTGTCGCCAAAAAAGCGCCCAACAGCACTTTGTCCACCATCATCAATCGCAATGGACAACAACACACCCTAGACATCGTCGTTGGCGAACGTCCAAATGCCCAAAAAGCGAGCGAACAACCGCACAGACAACTAAGCCCCGAAGAAGCCCAACTGTTAGAACAATTACTAAGACAAATGCACCAACGCTAAGGACAACCGATTTATGCAGTCTTCTATTAAACAAGTACGCGCCTTTTTATTGACCCTGCAAGACAACATTTGCCACGCCTTGCAAGCCCAAGAAAAAAAAGGCGGCGGCAACCGTGTGTTTGTGGCAGATGAATGGCAACGCGATGAAGGCGGCGGCGGTCGCTCATGCGTGCTTGGTGGCGGAGCGGTCATTGAAAAGGCAGGAGTGATGTTTAGCCACATTGACATCAAGCACATGCCACCATCTGCCAGCCAAAGACACCCCCAGCTGACTGGCGCAAAAGCTCAAGCCTTGGGTGTTTCTTTGGTCGTGCACCCCAAAAACCCCCACGTCCCCACCAGCCATGCCAATGTGCGTTTGTTTGTTGCCACTCCCGATGATGGCGAGCCAATTTGGTGGTTTGGCGGCGGTTTTGATTTGACGCCTTTTTATCCTGTGCTTGATGACTGCATTCACTGGCATAAGGTTTGTCATGACTTATGCCAGCCTTTTGGCGATGACATTTATCCCAAATTCAAAGCATGGTGCGACGATTATTTTTATCTTCAGCACCGCCAAGAATGTCGCGGCGTGGGCGGTTTGTTTTTTGATGACATCAACACCCAAAGCATGGGTTGGAGTTTTGACAAATGTTTTGATTTTATTCAGGCGGTTGGACAAGGCTATCTTGATGGCATTGTTCCCATTTTTGACGCCCGTCAAGACACGCCCTACACCGAAGATGAGCGCAATTTTCAACTGTATCGGCGCGGTCGCTATGTAGAATACAATCTCATTTATGACCGCGGCACGTTGTTTGGCTTACAGTCCAACGGTCGCACTGAATCCATCTTGGTGAGCATGCCCCCTTTGGCAAGTTGGAGTTACCGCTACGAGCCAGCGGCAGGCAGTCGTGAATTTGAGCTGACCGACTTTTATCTTAAGCCCAAGGATTGGTTGTCTTTGCGATAACTTTTACACAACACCAGCAGACACTTACAGTTTGCTCAGAATTGTAAAAAAGTCGCCATTGTGTACAAAAAATGAATGTGCTATATTGTGGTCTTTATTATTGTTAGCAGTTAGCCACCTACTAAGGAAGCCAAATGACACCAAAAAAATTCATCGCCATTTTTGCCATCGCCAGCCTAACTTTGGTGGGCTGCAACCAAAATAACCCAACCAGCAGTGGCAGCGATGCCGTTAAAACCCGTCAAAATCTTATGAAGGACTGGCGCGGTGCCAACGACATCATGAAAGGCATGTTGGAAAACCCCGCCAGCTTTGACGCTGCCGCCTTTAAAGAACAAGCCGAATTCATCAGCAGCACCAACGCCCAAATGTGGACACATTTTGCCGACGCTGCCACCAAGGGCGACTCCCAAGACGCGGTTTGGGCAGACGCGGCGGGCTTTAAAACCAAACAAGACGAATTTGGCGACGCCTTAGCCAATCTGGTCAGTGTTGCCAACAACGCCAAAAGCGCTGATGACGTCAAACAAGCCTTTGGTGCGATGGCAGAGAACTGCGGCAGCTGCCACAAAGTTTACAAAAAATAACCAAATCACGCAATCGCCAACGCGTCCAAAAATGCCTGCGTGCTTGATGAACGCGTCAAACTTGGGTTGACCACCAATCCCAAGTGGCGTTGCAGTTCAATGTTTTCTTTCATGTCAATTTTAACCAAGTCTTGGTTGATGAGCGTTTGGGGCAGAACCGACCAGCCAAGCCCCACCGACACCAGCATACGGATAGACTCCAAAGGGTTGGTGCTCATGGTGGCATAAGGGCGTAAGTTGTGTTTGCCAAACTCCGCCAAGGTAATTTGGCTGGTAAAGGTGTTGATGGCGGGCAATATTGCTGGATAACGCGCCAACTTCAGTAAGGTAACGCCAGATTCTTGAGCCAGTGGGCTTAGTACGCCCGTTACAAAATACAAGGGGTCAGACCACAAGGTGTGATAGTGCAAACGCCTGTCAAAAGTGGGTGGCAAAGTTAAAAATGCCAACGATATCTCACCTTCTAGCACCGCTTTATGGGCGGTTTCGCTGTCCATAAACTTGACTTCTACTTGTACTGCAGGATAATTTTGTATAAACTGCTTTAAAACCGAAGGCAAATGGTGCAAACCAATATGATGGCTGGTACCAATGACCAGCTTTCCTGTGGCAACTTCTTTGGCATGCATCAAACTTGCCTTACACGACTCGTAATCTTCTAGCCATTTTTTGGCATAGGGCAATAAATCATGGGCAGCGCTGGTGGGGGTAATACTGCGACCGACAGTGTCAAATAAACGCACATCAAATTCTGTCTCCAGACTTTTGATGCGCTTGCTCACCGCCGGTTGGGTAATAAACAGCTTCTCCGCCGCTCCAGAAATACTTTTTGTTTGCATGACCGTAATAAATGTTGATAAATTGGTTGTATTCATCTTGCACCCACATTTTGACTGTTTTTTATTGTATCACGCATTTTTGTTATCTTGTCAATATTGACAAACCTAAAACAAAGGCACACCCATTTTATCAAACTTTTATTGATGATTACGTATAGAATATTTGCTATTTTGCACAAAATGGTAAATTACTGTTACAATATTGCAAACAATCACCAAACGCCCCTGAATTTATGAGCACAAATCAGCAACACCCGCCCACCATAGGTGAAAAATTGACCATCGCCATGATTGGGTTTTTTGCCTTTTTGCAAGTCTATTCAATACAAGCAATTTTACCCGACCTAATGCAAGCACTGCAAGCCAGCGAAGTACAAATTGGCGTGGCGGTTGGCGCAACCGTGCTGGCAATTGCTGTGATGTCGCCTTTTATGGGCATGCTCTCTGACGCCTTTGGGCGCAAGCCTTTGATTGTTGGTTCGTTGCTCTTGCTTAGTTTGCCAACCGCCATGATTGGCATGAGCAGTTCTGCTGAGAGTTTGAGTTTGTGGCGTTTTTTGCAAGGACTTAGCATACCTGGCATTAGCGTGGTTTTGATTGCTTATATTGGCGAAGAATACCGCAACCATCTGACCACAATGATGAGCTTATATGTGGCAGGCACGGTGTTTGGGGGGTTTAGTGGTCGCTTTTTGGCGGGGTATTTGCACCATTTTATCGGCTGGCGTTGGGGCTATGTGGCAATGGCACTGATGACCTTGATTGGCATGTGGTGGGTGAGCAAATTTTTACCCCCTTCGGCACATTTTACCAAAAACCCCAATTTAAGCCACGCTTTGGCGCTGCTCAGACAGCACAGCAAAAACCGCTTTGTGCTCAGCGCTTGTGCGCTTGGTGGTTGTGTGTTGTTTTCTTTGGTGGGCTGTTTTACCCTTATTAATTTGCACCTTGCTGACAAACCCTATCAGCTTGGCAGTGCCCAACTTGCCAATATCTTTGCGGTGTATCTGATTGGCATGGTGATTACGCCATTGTCTGCCAAAGTTATTGCCCGTTTTGGCATGACTGCCACCATGATTGGGGCAATTGGCACATCAATGTTTGGACTGTGTTTGACCTTAAGTACGCCTTTGTGGCTGATTATCATGGGGCTTGCCATCATGTCATCGGGGGTATTCATTACCCAATCTGCCACCATCAGCTACATCGCCAGCCACGTCCAGCAGGGTCGTTCGTTGGCTTCTGGCTTGTATTATTTGAGTTATTATGGCGGCGGCAGTATCGGAGCTTGGCTGTGTGCACTGGCTTATGCCAATGGCAAATGGACATACACGGTGCTTGTGATTGTCGCGGTACAAATACTGGCGCTCGTAATTGTACAAGTATTGATGCACAACAAAAAGCACGTCCAACAATAAAATGCCAACAAACCTGTTATAATACTTGTTTTATGATTATTCGTACACACCATGTCATTATTTCGCTATTTTGAACAACGCCTTGACCCCTATCCTGACACCGATTTGCCCGCCACAAAAGACGGACTGTTTGCTTTCTTGTGGGCTTGCACCAAAGGCGCCAGAATTTGGATTGTGCTAAACATCGTTTTGTCGCTGCTGCTGGGGATATTTAGCTCACTGCTGTTTGCGTGGGTGGGTGATGTGATAGATTGGCTCACGCTTTATAATCCCCAAACACTTTGGCAAAACAAATCCCAACAACTCACGCTGATGCTTGGGCTGTGTGTGCTGGCGATACTGGCAGAATTTGTTGCCAATTTAATCAGTTTTCAAAGCCTGCAAGGGGTGCTGCCCATGCGCCTGCGCTGGTGGTTTCACAAACACATGCTTGGACAATCCATGCAGTTTTATCACGACGAGTTTTCAGGGCGCGTTGCTGCCAAAGTCATGCAAACCGCGCTTGCGGTGCGTGATACCATCATGACCTTTGCCAAAATGGTGTCATTTGTGCTGGCTTATCTGACAACCAGCGGAGTGGTTTTGCTGAGTTTGGATTTTTGGCTGTTTGTGCCGTTTTTGGGCTGGCTGGCAAGCGTTGTGCTGATTATGAAGTTCTTTTTGCCACGCCTGCGCAAAACAGCCAGCGACCAAGCGGACGCGCGCGCGCTGATGACGGGGCGTATCACGGACGCTTATGCCAACATCAGCGCCGTCAAACTCTTTAGCCATTCCAAGCGCGAACTGCAATACGCCAAATCTGCCATGCAATCGTTCATGAACACAGTGCACGCCCAAATGCGCTGGGTTTCCATTCTTGGCACAACCACCGAGACGCTCTCTTTGGTGATGATTGTTGGCAGCACCGCCATCGGTGTGTATTTATGGGCAATGGGCAGTGTCGGTGCTGGCGCAATTGCGGTGGCAAGTGGCATTGCGCTGCGTCTTAAGGGCATGATACAGTGGATAATGTGGGAGATGGCAAGTTTGTTTGAACATATCGGCACTGTCCAAGACGGCATGAAAACACTCACCACACCCCATGCCATCACAGACGTCAAAGAAGCAAGCAAGTTAGTAGTGCACTCAGGCGACATCGTGTTTAAGCAAGTGGATTTTCATTATGGACAAGACAAACAACCCTTGTTTAGGCAGTTTAATCTGCACATCAAGGCAGGCGAAAAAGTCGGTTTGGTGGGTAAAAGCGGGGCGGGCAAATCCAGTTTGGTCAATTTGTTGCTGCGTTTTTATGACGTGCATGGCGGCAAAATCAGCATTGACGACCAAGATATCAGCCAAGTTAGCCAAAACTCACTGCGTGAGCAAATCGGCATGGTAACCCAAGACACCGCCCTATTACATCGCACGGTGCGTGAAAACATCGCCTACGGCAAACCTGACGCCACTGACGAAGAAATCATTGTCGCTGCCAAAGCCGCCCACGCATGGGAATTTATCACACAATTACAAGACAAATTTGGCAACACAGGGCTGGACACCGAAGTGGGCGAACGCGGGGTGAAGCTCTCTGGGGGGCAACGCCAACGCATTGCCATCGCCCGAGTGATGCTAAAAAACGCCCCCATTTTGTTGCTTGATGAAGCCACATCTGCCCTAGACAGCGAAGTAGAATACGCCATCACCCAAAGCCTAGACACCATGATGGCAGGCAAAACCGTCATTGCCATCGCGCACCGCTTATCCACCATTGCCAGTCTTGATAAGCTCATTGTGATGGACAAAGGTCAAATCGTTGAAATGGGCAGCCACCAAGAATTGCTTGCCAAAGACGGCATTTATGCCAAACTGTGGGCAAGACAGTCTGGCGGCTTTTTGGGCTCAATGGATTAACCTAGTTTGCCCAACCATAGCCATCTATATACAAGGTCTCGGGCTTGGGCACAATGTAGCGACAAGGCGAATTTGTCCTAGAAAACTGCCCACCCCATTTGCGATAACCTTGTGTGTCTAGGTGTATTGCGCCCGTGCTGTACAGTCCAAGCCCAAATTCATGCGCTTTGCCACTGTCAATCCAAAACTGACACAATTTGTCTTGCAACTGATAAAACTGCCAACTGTTCACTTCATAATCAGGTATCCAAATGTCCATCGCGCCATTGGTCATGTGTTTGCTGCCTGCTGCACCGCCTGCACAACGATTGAGCTCAGGGCTGCGATACACCGAGCGGATTTGCGTTTGTGGGGGCAAAATGTTTTTGGCTCTTAATTCATTATACAAACGCACAGTGGGTATCATTTGACTCCACAAGTGGCTGGGCGGCACTTGATAAGGCTCATAACCACACTCTTGCCAAGAACGCGCGGTGGTCAAAAGCTCGTACATTGGTGGCACGTTGTCTTTACCAAGCTGGCTCACCAAAAAGTTTTGATAATCGGTGGCACTTTGGCGATTATAAGTACTTTGGTTGAGCCAAAGCTGATAGTCCGCTTGTGTACCAACCTGTCTTGGCAAATCATGACTGTGGTTATGCTCATCGTCTGCGCTTTGTTCGCCGTGGATAATGATGTGTTTTTGTTCAGAGATGACCACCGCCTTTGCTTGTTTTTGGTTGTCTTTTTCGCCAAATATCCAAGAAAACAGCCCCGCTTGCGCACTCAAACAATACGCAGACGATGACAAGATGGACATTATGATGGCAAATTGTTGAAATTTTGACACGCTCGTCTCCAAAAAACCAATTTGTTTGTTTTTCACCGTTTCACCAGTTATAGTATACTACCAAAATGCAACAACATAGATTAAAATATCTGTCTTAATTGATACATTTTGTTATATTGTAACACAATAGTCCTTACATCACACCCACCCACAGCCGCCTTATGAACAATCCACAATACCGCTTCTCTCGCCACAGCCACCATTTTGTTGGCAGAGACCTTGAGCCCACTCTATGGCAACGCATACACATTGACCCTTGGCTGGCTTTGTTGCTGCTAAGTATTTGTTTTATTGGTTTGACGGTGTTATACAGCGCTTCTACCCAAGACATGTCTATGGTGATTCGCCAAATCATCAGCTACGGCATTGCTTTTTTTATCATGGGCATCATGGCACAAATTCCACCCAATTTTTATCGCACCTTAACACCAATTTTTTATATTTTGGGTCTGATATCGCTGGTGTTGGTTGAAGTCATCGGCGAAACGCGCATGGGTGCCCAGCGCTGGATTAACATTCCAGGTTTTGGCAGCGTGCAACCTTCTGAATTCATGAAACTGGGCATGCCGATGATGTGCGCGTGGTTTTTGTCCAAACGAGAACTGCCGCCCAACATCATCACCATCATCATCACCCTAACCATCGTTGCCGTTCCCACCTTGCTTATCGCCATAGAACCAGATTTGGGCACGTCCATTTTGGTGGCAGCCAGTGGACTGTTTGTGTTGTTTTTGGCAGGATTGCCTTGGTGGATTATTGGTGGCGCGTTTGCCCTGTCCATTCCTTTTTTGTGGATAATGTGGAATTTTTTGATGCACGACTACCAAAAAACCCGCGTCATCACTTTATTTGACCCTGAATCAGACGCCTTGGGCAAGGGCTGGAACATCATTCAATCACAAACTGCCATCGGTTCAGGCGGCTTGACTGGTAAAGGCTACTTAGAAGGCACACAATCACACCTACATTTTTTACCCGAAGGACACACCGACTTTATCATCGCCGCCTTCAGTGAAGAATTCGGTCTGGCAGGTGTATTATTGTTACTTTTTTTATATGTTTGCTTGCTGATGCGTTCGTTTTATATTGCTTTTGTAAATCCTGACATTTATTGTCGCTTACTTGCTGGCGCGCTTGCCATGTCATTTTTTGTTTATATCTTCGTCAACATGGGCATGGTGGGCGGTATTTTGCCTGTGGTCGGCGTACCACTACCATTCATCAGTTATGGTGGTACAGCCATCATCACGCTGATGGCAGGATTTGGACTCTTAACCAGCATTCACACCCACCAACAAAGTAACACATACTAACCAAGCCATGAACAACGGGCAAAAAACACACAAGCACACCACAGGACTGACACATCAAATGTTCTATAATGGGCAAATTTGCACATATCCTTATAAATACAAGCTATACTTATAAGGATAATAATAAACAATTTTTTATAATAAAAGCCATTTGCTCAAAAATATCCCCATTTGGCGGGATTGGCTGTTGTCTTTTGACCTTGTTTTTGGTATAAATAAGCCCATTATTAGTACATGGACAACTTGTTTAATAAATAAACAGGTCAGCTTAGGCATCGAGCGTTAACGCGTGATTTTGTCTGCGTTAAAATAAACTAAGAGGTAATCAACCATGAAAAACTTGTATAACCCACGAACATTTGCCTTGGCAAGTGTGTTATTTGGTGTCAGTTGCCAACTTGGTGCGCATGCAACTGAGTCCACTCCAACTGGCTCTGGCACCGACATTGACAAAGTCATCAACGAGCTTACCCACCAACACAGCAATTCTTCAAGCCTTATCAAAAGTGCGCGCCAGCCTGCATCACTTGCACTGAACAGCGCATTGGTCAGCCAACCCAAAGTGAACATCACCGACAGCAAAGACACTCATGTGTTGGGTCAGCTCACCGCCGTTGCTTCAAACACGGTCAGCAAATTCAAACAAAATGGCATTGCGTCGTGGTATGGTCGTCAGTTTCACGGACGCAAAACTGCCAGCGGTGAGACTTTTGACATGAATGGCTTAACTGCCGCCCATCGCACTTTGCCAATGAACTGCTACATCAGGGTAACCAACAAAGATAACGGCAAATCTGTTGTTGTCAAAGTCAATGACCGTGGACCGTTTCATGGCAATCGTGTGTTGGATTTGTCTTATGGCGCTGCCAAAGCCATTGGCATTACCCAAAAAGGCACGGGCAACGTAAGCATTGAGCGTATCAGCGCGCCATAGCCAAAGACCCTGCGCCCATAATAGCCACAGCGATGTGGCTTATTTATTTGTGCACAAGCCCAAAAAAGCGAACCCAATCCAAGGTTCGCTTGTCATTGTAAAAGTTGCTTACTGAAAGTTACGCATTGTCAAAACGCTTTTGGGCTTCATCCCAGTTGACCACGTGCCAAAACGCCTTGATGTAATCTGGGCGCTTATTTTGATATTTCAAATAATAAGCATGCTCCCACACATCCAAAGCGATGATAGGATAGCCTTGGCAACCAGCAACGGCTTCGCCCATCAATGGCGTGTCTTGGTTGGCGGTTGAAACCACTTTTAACTTGCCTTCATCCAAAACCAGCCACGCCCAGCCCGAACCAAAACGTGTTGCTGCCGCTTTTTCAAACTGCTCTTTAAAAGCGTCAACAGAACCAAAATCACGCTCAATGGCTGCTTTGAGTGAACCACCAAGTGTGGTGCCAGTTTTTAAAATTGTCCAAAACAAGTTGTGATTGACAACACCACCTGCATTGTTACGAACACCCGTTTGTTTGTCGGCAGGCAGTTTATCCAAGTTGGCAACAACGTCTTCGGCTGACTTGTCTGCCCACTCTGTGCCTTCTAATAAACCATTGGCGTTATTCACATATGCTTGATGGTGGCGTGAGTGGTGGATTTCCATTGTTTCTTTGTCAAAATATGGCTCTAGGGCATCATAAGCGTAGCCAAGCTCAGGCAAAGTATATGACATACTGTATTCCTTAATAAAATTAACACATGCAGACCAAACGACCTACATTGCCAATATAAGGCACATTGGTAACAATTTCAAGGAAATTTTAGAAAAATCACCAAGTGCCCATCACCGCCACGCGGCTTGCGCCCGCTTACTCAGGTTTAAAACTGTCTTTTAAGCTGACAATTTGGTTAAACACAGGATTATCTGAGCTGTGCTCAATCATATCCGCCACAAAATAGCTCTCCCGTTCAAACTGAAAACGCTCACCCGCCGCTGCTGTTGCCACATCGGGTTCAACCATCGCATGGCACACAGTGATGGAATTGGGGTTTAGGTGCTGGCTAATCCAAAACTCATCGTTGTCTTGATTGCCATCGCCTTGGGCACCATCAAGTTCATCGTCTTCAAGCAATAAATGTTCATACAAACGCACTGTGGCAGGCACACCATGCGTGGCTGACACCCAATGAATCACGCCTTTGACCTTACGACCTTCAGGGTTATTGCCCAGCGTGGTTTCATCAATGGTGGCTATCAGCTCCACCACATCGCCTGCGTCATCTTGTTTGTATTCTTCAACCTTTAACACATAGCTGTTACGCAAACGAATTTCAGGATTGGCAGGCGATAAGCGCTTATAGCCTGCAGGTGGGTCAATTTCAAAGTCATTTTTATCAATATAAATGGTCTTGGTAAAGGGAATGTGGCGACTGCCCATCTCTAGCGTTGGGTGTTTGGGCTGAGTCAGCCACAGTGCTCCACCTTTATCATCGTCTTTAAACTCTGCCAGCACGCTGTCTTTTTTGAGCTTGTCCGCCTTTGCCACCGCTTCATCAAAGTTGGTGATGCTAACTTTTAAGGGGCGAAGCACCGCCATGCCGCGGGCGGCGGTGTTTTCTAAAGAAGCACGCACACTAAATTCAAGCTGACGAAAATCCACCACGCCTTCTGCTTTACTGACGCCCACACGCTCACAAAAATCACGCAAGCCTTCGGGCGTGTATCCGCGTCTGCGCATACCTGCAACCGTTGGCATTCTGGGGTCATCCCAACCAGAGACCACACCCATTTCTACCAAGCGCTTGAGTTTGCGTTTGGATGTTAAAACATGGTCAAGATTTAGGCGACTAAACTCATACTGACATGGCGGATTGTCAAAGCCGATTTTTTCAATCACCCAATCATAAAATGGACGGTGGTCTTCAAATTCTAGCGTACACAAAGAATGGGTAATGTTCTCAATGGCGTCAGACAAGGGGTGGGCGTAGTCATACATCGGATAAATACACCAAGTGTCGCCCGTCTGATGATGACTGGCGTGCATGACCCGATAAATCACAGGATCGCGCATGTTCATATTGGGGTGATTCATGTCAATTTTGGCTCTTAGCACCGCCTCGCCTTCGGCATATTTGCCGTTTTTCATGTCGGCAAAACGTGCCAAATTCTCATCAATACTGGCATTTCGCTGGGGCGACTCAATGGCGAGCTTGCCAAAACCGCCACGATGCTCACGGATTTGTTCGGGCGTTTGCAAATCCACATAAGCGTCGCCTTGCTCAATCAGCTGAATTGCCCAGCGATACAACTGCTCAAAATAGCCAGAAGCATAACGCACCTCGCCTGCCCATTCAAAGCCCAGCCAGCGTACGTCTTCTTTGATACTGTCCACAAAGTCTTGTTTTTCTGCCAAAGGATTGGTATCATCAAAACGCAAATTGCACACGCCAGCGAACTCACTGGCAACGCCAAAATTCAGACAAATGGATTTGACATGTCCAATGTGCAAAAAGCCGTTGGGCTCTGGCGGAAAACGCGTAACCACCCCATCGTGTTTACCGCTGTTTAAATCCTCACGAATGATGGTGCGGATAAAGTCGTTTTTTTCGTTGGCTTGTGTCATGATTGTTCCAAACTAATTACAAACAGTAAACTTGTTATTCTAGCACAATCAAAAACCATACAAAACCAAATTTATACAACTTTTATCCAAAACAAACTGCCATCAAGCCAGCAACTTATCAGTTTTGGCAGCCATAATAAAATCGTTTTTGTGCAAGCCCTTAATGCTGTGCGACCACCAAGACACGGTTACCTTACCCCACTCGGTCAAAATGGCTGGGTGGTGTCCTGTCTCTTCTGCCAAATCGGCCAGCTGATTGCTAAATGCCATCGCCTGTTTGAAATTTTTAAATTTAAACACCCGCTTAAGCTGTAGCACGCCCTCTTCTGCCACCACCGCCCAATCGGGCAGCTCTCTCATCAATACCGCCAATTCTGCGTCACTGACTTTGGGTGCATCCACATGGCAAGCCTCACAGGTCAAAGTAGACAGTTTTTCGCTCATGGTGATTCCTTTGGTTTAACTACTTGGTTTGTTTTGGTTGTTTGGTAAGTTTTTAAATCTTAGTTTAATGCAAAAACTAAGATTATGTTAAATAAATTAGGCAAAATTATTCTACCAAACTTGGGTGCAACTCATACAGCCCCAGTGCCATCGCTTGGTGAACTTTATCCAAAATGTCCATCTCGGCGATGGTAAACAGCTCATCAATGCCATCAAGCACATAATAAATCGGCTGAATTTTATCAATGCGATACGGCGTACGCAACACGTCCATGATGTCAAAGGCTCGATACTCGGGCTGACCGCTTAGGGCGTATTGGGTTTCGGCGGGCGAACTTAAAATTCCCCCACCATAAATGCGAGTGCCTTTTGGGGTGTTTAACAGTCCAAATTCCACCGTAAACCAGTACAACCGTGCCAAATAAACCCGCTCTTCTTTGCTGGCGTTTAGCCCCAGTTTGCCATAAGTTTGCGTAAACTGGGCAAAAGCTGGGTGAGTTAGCATGGGGCAATGCCCAGCAATTTCATGAAAAATATCAGGCTCTTGGATATAATCAAAATCTTGACGTGTGCGAATAAAAGTCGCTACAGGGAACTTTTTGTCCGCCAGCAATTTAAAAAATTTGCCAAAAGAAATCAGGGCGGGCACAGGAGCGGTTTGCCAGCCCGTTTCACGCTGTAAAACTGCATCAATGTCAGGCAACTGCGGAACACGCTCGGCAGGCAGTGTCAGTTTTTTTAGACCGTCCAAATATTCATCACACGCCTTATTTGGCAAATTGCCTCTCTGGCGAGCCATCAAATCACGCCAAACGCTGTTTTCATCATCACTATAGGCAATCAATCCATATTCATCAGGAATATGGGCAACATAGCTGGTCATTGTGCTTTCCTTATTTTATTGCAGGTATTACAAGCCCTTTGAGCTACTTTAAAGCAAATCATTCATCAGCACAAATGGGATTTTTTGGTCTATTTATTTATTTTATCAATAAATACAAAATGTGATTTTTGGCAAATTTGGTGTTATAATTGCCAATTTTATTGTTAGGAAAATTTATGGACATGCCCGTTGTAGAATTTGACACCACTCACGGTCAAATCGTCATTGAATTAAACGCCGAAAAAGCCCCCGTTACAGTCGCCAACTTTTTGGATTATGTACAAAGTGGTCATTATGACGGCACGATTTTTCACCGTGTGATTGATGGTTTTATGATTCAAGGTGGCGGTATGGACGCTGACATGAACGAAAAACGCACTGGCACGCCCATCAAAAATGAAGCCGACAACGGTCTAAAAAATGACGTTGGCACCATCGCCATGGCACGCACCTCTGACCCACATTCGGCAACGGCACAGTTTTTTATCAACGTCAAAAACAACGACTTTTTGAACTACTCAAGCCCAACGCCACAAGGCTGGGGCTATGCGGTGTTTGGCAAGGTAACGGATGGCATGGACGTGGTCAATCAAATCAAAGCCGTCCCCACAGGTCGCTACGGTTATCACTCTGATGTACCCCGTGAGCCCATCGTTATCAACTCCGCCAAAGTCGTACAAAAGTAAACCAATCAAAAAGACCGTAAAGCGGTCTTTTTAATCAAAGCAGCTTCTAATTAGCCGATAAGGTGCTCTTTTAGAGCAAGCATTTTATCACGCACTTGCATGGCTTCTTCAAATTTAAGCTCTTTGGACAGGGCTTTCATCTGTTTTTCTAGGCGGGTGATTTCTTTGGCAAGCAAAGTGGGATTTTGCATAATTTCCATCTCCACATCAAGCGTCGTCAGTGGCACATCAACCTTAGGCACAGCAATGTTCTCAAACTCGCCCGTATCAATCTTGTCGGTGATACGGCGGGTGGCGGACTTTGGCACAATGCCATGAGCTTGATTAAAAGCGATTTGTTTGGCACGCCTGCGATTGGTCTCATCAATGGCTTTTTGCATACTGGGGGTCATGCTGTCGGCATACAAAATCGCCTTGCCATTGACGTGGCGGGCGGCTCGCCCAATGGTCTGAATGAGCGAACGCTCCGAACGCAAAAACCCTTCTTTGTCGGCATCAAAAATTGCCACAAGGCTCACTTCGGGCATATCCAGCCCTTCACGCAGTAGGTTAATACCCACCAATACATCGTGTACCCCCGTACGCAGCTCATGAATGATTTTGCTGCGCTCTAGGGTGTCAATGTCTGAATGCAGATACGCCACCTTAATGTGATACTCTTTTAGATAGCTGGTCAAATCTTCTGCCATGCGCTTGGTCAGCGTGGTAATGAGCACCCGCTCATTTAAGGGCTTACGCAGGTTAATCTCGCCTAGCACATCATCAACTTGGGTCAAAACAGGACGCACTTCAATGACAGGGTCAATCAGCCCTGTGGGACGCACCACTTGCTCAACCACTTGCTGGGCATGAGTTAGCTCATAATCGGCAGGAGTGGCAGACACAAAAATCCGATACGGCACCAGACTCTCCCACTCTTCAAACTTCATCGGACGGTTATCCATCGCCGACGGCAGACGAAAACCATAATTGACCAGCGTTTCCTTTCTAGAGCGGTCGCCTTTGTACATTGCCCCAATCTGTGGCACGGTTACATGGCTTTCGTCCAAAAACAGCAAGGCATCCCTTGGCAAATAATCAAACAAAGTTGGCGGAGCGACCCCCGCTGCCCTACCTGACAAATGCCGTGAGTAGTTTTCAATGCCATTGCAATAACCCAACTGCTCAATCATCTCAAGGTCATACTGGGTACGCTGCTGCAAACGCTGGGCTTCAACCAGTTTATTGTGTTGCTCAAAATATGTTAGCTGGGTTTGTAACTCATCTTTGATGGTTTGGCTAGCAACAGTAAGTTTGTCTTTGGGGGTTACATAATGTGATTTGGGATAAATGGTAACACGGGGTACATGACGCATCGCTTTGCCTGTCAGCGGGTCAAACCATGAGATTTTTTCTACTTCGTCATCAAACAGACGTACTCGCACCGCCAAACTCTCGCTCTCGGCAGGATAAATGTCAATGGTCTCGCCATAAATGCGATAAACACCCCGCCCAAAATCCAGCTCATTACGCTCGTATTGCAGTTCCACCAAGCGTTTAATCATCGCCGTGCGGTCAATAATATCGCCCACCACGATGTGTAAGAGCATTTTTAGATAGCTTTCTGGGTCGCCCAAACCATAAATGGCGGACACACTCGCCACAATGATGGTGTCCCGCCTTTCAAGCAAGGCACGAGTGGCAGACAGTCGCATTTGGTCAATATGGTCATTGATGGCACTGTCTTTTTCAATAAAGGTATCAGACGCTGGCACATAGGCTTCAGGCTGATAATAATCATAGTAGCTGACAAAATACTCCACCGCATTGTGCGGGAAAAATTCTTTAAATTCACCATAAAGCTGGGCTGCCAGCGTTTTGTTGTGTGCCATAATCACCGCAGGGCGACCCAGCTCGGCAATGACCTTTGCCATGGTATAAGTTTTGCCAGAGCCTGTAACGCCAAGCAACAGCTGGTCTTTTTTGCCCGCCCTAACCCCATCAACCAACTGTTTGATGGCACTAGGCTGGTCGCCACTGGGGGTAAAGGGCGTTACCATTTTAAAGGCTTGACCGCCGATGGTTTTGCCTGTGGCATTTAGCCCTGACAAACTATTATCATCACTGGGCTGTTTGTCCAGCTGGGTTTGCTGGCGAAGTTGTCGCTCGGTGTTGGTTGTATTCATCGTTATTTTGCCAAATTAGCCAAATTTAATGTCGTTATTGCTTATCAAAACTATGTGTGAAACCATCTGTTAAAAAGCATTCATGGTGATTTTTGCTCACCAGCACAAAAGCAAGCAAGCCCAAAACGCCTTATCCAAGGGACAAAATTTTACCACAAATAAGTCAAACCCCAAAACATCGCTATTTTGGGGTTTGGTTTGGTTTGGTTTGGGTTAGTTGAGTTTTAACTTGTCAAAGATAAATTGCCCGCCTGCCACATTTGCCACAATGGTATCCCCCGCCACAAACTCACCAGCAAGCAGTCTTTGAGCCAAGGGATTTTCAAGCTCTTGAACGATGGCGCGCTTTAAGGGTCTTGCCCCAAACACAGGGTCATAACCAACACCAATCAACTCATGCATGGCTTCATCGGTTAAAACCAACCCCAATTCACGCTCTTTTAATCTGGCTCTTAGGCGGTCAAGCTGAATGCCTGCAATGCCTGCCATTTGCTCTTTGCCAAGCGGGTGAAAGACCACCATCTCATCAATACGGTTGATAAACTCTGGGCGAAAATGAGCATTGACCGCTTCCATCACCGCTGATTTTATCTTGTTATAACTCTCGCCTGCCATGTCAAAAATTTTATGACTGCCAAGGTTTGATGTCATGATAATCACCGTGTTTTTAAAGTCCACCACTCGCCCATGACTGTCGGTAAGTCGCCCGTCGTCCAACACTTGTAGCAAGATATTAAAGACATCGGGGTGAGCCTTTTCCACTTCATCAAAGAGCACCACGCTGTATGGTCTGCGGCGAACCGCTTCGGTCAAAACGCCACCTTCTTCATAGCCGACATAACCTGGGGGAGCTCCCACCAGACGGCTAACGCTGTGCTTTTCCATAAACTCGCTCATGTCAATACGCACCATGGCACTTTCATCGTCAAACAAAAAGTTCGCCAGTGCCTTGGTCAGCTCGGTTTTGCCCACGCCCGTTGGCCCAAGAAACAAAAACGAACCGCTTGGTTTGTTGGGGTCAGACAATCCCGCTCGGCTACGGCGGACAGCGTTGGCAACCGATAGTACCGCTTCATCTTGACCGACCACCCGCTCATGGAGCTTGTCTTCCATTGCAAGCAGTTTATCACGCTCGCCTTGCATCATCTTGGCAACAGGAATGCCCGTGGCAGCTGAGACCACTTCGGCAACTTCATTGTCTGTTACCTTATTTCTAAGGAGCTTGGGTGTGGCTGTGTCGTCATGGTGTTCATCGGCAAGCTGTTTTTGTAGCTCTGGGATAACCCCATATTGCAAACGAGCCGCTTCTGCCAAATCGCCTTCACGCTGGGCTTTTTCTAGGGCAATGCGCGCCTTATCAAGCTGGGCTTGGGCTTGTTTGGTGCCTTCTACCAAGGCTTTTTCGCTTTTCCAAATCTCTTCTAAATCATTGTATTCACGACTTAACTCATCAATTTGATTTTGCAACTGCTCCGCTTGGGCAACACTGCTTGCATCATCGTCTTTTTTGACCGTTTCTAGCTGCATTTTTAGGGCAATGATACGGCGGTCAAGTTTGTCCAAACTTTCAGGCTTGCTGTCAAGCTCCATTTTAATGCGACTGGCGGCTTCATCAATCAAATCAATGGCTTTGTCGGGCAGCTGACGGTCAGTGATGTAGCGATGACTCATCTTGGCAGCAGCAATGATGGCATTGTCGGTGATTTTAACGCCGTGATGAAGCTCATAACGCTCTTTTAGTCCGCGTAAAATGGCGATGGTGTCTTCTACACTCGGCTCGTCCACCAGCACCTTTTGAAAGCGGCGTTCTAAGGCGGGGTCTTTTTCAATGTACTGGCGGTATTCATCAAGCGTGGTCGCTCCCACACAGCGTAACTCACCGCGAGCCAAGGCAGGTTTTAGCATATTGCCTGCGTCCATCGCCCCTGATGTTTTGCCCGCTCCGACCATGGTGTGTAGCTCATCAATGAACAAAATGATGTTGCCGTCTTGTTTGGCAAGGTCGTTTAACACGCCCTTTAAACGTTCTTCAAACTCACCGTGATATTTTGCCCCAGCAATGAGCGAACCCATATCCAGCGACAATACTTCTTTGTTTTTTAGGCTCTCTGGCACTTCGCCATTGACAATTCGCTGTGCCAACCCTTCTACAATGGCGGTTTTGCCCACCCCCGGTTCACCAATAAGCACAGGGTTGTTTTTGGTGCGTCTTGACAACACCTGTACGGTGCGGCGAATCTCATCATCGCGACCAATCACAGGGTCAAGTTTGCCGTCTCTGGCTCGGTCGGTTAAGTTGATGGTGTATTTTTCTAGGGCGTTGCGAGTTTCTTCGGCGTTTGGATTGTTCACAGTGTCTTTCCCCCTTAAATTTTTAATGACTTGGCTTAGCGTTTCGGTGCTTATGCCTGCTTGTGCAAAGACTTTTTTGGTGTCGGTTTGCGAAGCCAAGGCAAGCAGTAACCACTCACTTGCCACAAACTCATCGCCTGCTTTTTTGGCGAAACTCTCAGCCAAATTAAGCACTTGTGCCGCGTCTACACCCAAAGTTATCTGACCTGTTGGTGTGGCAACCACCGCTTGGCGATCAAGCAACTCTTGGGTTTGGGCTTGCAAAACTTGTGGGTCTGCCCCTGCGTTTTGTAGTGTGGCAAGCGTGCTTTGGTCGGCAAGCACGACCGACAACAAATGCACCGAGCCAATAGCAGTGTTGTCTTTGGCAAGCGCCAAAGATTGGGCTTGCCTGACGATGTTTTGTAATTTGGTGGTGTATTTTTCAAAATTCATCATAGCTCCTTTTTACAAATCAAAATTTGATTTGCTTTGTTACTCAATATATGCTATGTGCTGGGTATTTTTTCAATCATCCATGACAATAATCGGCAAAAATTTTAATTAACCTTTTGATTTATAATAAAAAATTATAAATTTCTACACGCTGCTTGTAATTTAATTGTTCATGCCCATGGGGACGGTTTTTGGTTTTTCTATGGGTCAATAAATGTCAGACAAACACAAAAACACCGCACAACATAAGGGTAAGTGTTGCCATTTTTGGCTAAAAATGACACAAAACACCCACAGGCAATTAAAAATGGCAAAAGGAATGTCAGATAAGAAAACAAGTGTGCATGTTTATAAAGAAGCTAAGCACCACACCCATCAATCACCCCACCGCCCAAACACACATCACCATCATACAACACCACCGATTGCCCAAGCGTTAGTGCTCGCTGTGGTTCATCAAAAACGACACGGATTTTGTCATTGTCTTGGTGATAAAGTGTACAAGTTTGGTCGGCTTGGCGATAGCGGGTTTTGGCAGTGAGACGCGTGCCATCGGCTGGTTTGTCCATTACCCAGTCCAGTTTATAAGCGGTAAGCTCACGGCTTTGCAGCCAAGGGTGGTCATGCCCTTGACCGACAATCAGGCGGTTATTTGCCAAATCCTTGTGCAATACAAACCAAGGACTTTCAGGGCGACCCGACACACCGCCGATACCGATACCGCCACGCTGACCGATGGTGTAATACATCAAGCCATCATGTGTGCCGATTTTTATGCCATCGTCAGTGTAGATGTCGCCTTTTTGGGCAGGCAGATAGCTTTGCAAAAAATCTTTAAACTTTCGCTCGCCAATAAAACAAATGCCCGTGCTGTCTTTTTTCTTGGCGGTTGCCAAATCGTAGTGTTCGGCGATGGCTCGCACTGCTGGCTTTTCTAGCTCGCCCACAGGAAATAAGGTTTTGGCGATTTTTTCGCCGCTCACGGCGTGTAAAAAATAACTTTGGTCTTTATTGTTGTCCAGTCCCCGTAAAAGACACGCCTTGCCGTCTGTCTCAAAGCCACGGCGTGCATAATGCCCAGTGGCGATAAAATCCGCCCCAAGCCCAAATTGTGGACTGGTGGCATAATCCAAAAAGGCTTTGAATTTGACTTCTTTGTTGCACAAAATGTCAGGATTGGGCGTGCGACCTGCTTGGTATTCTTCTAAAAAATGCTCAAACACCCTGTCCCAATATTCTGCTGAAAAGTTGGCGGTGTGCAGTTTGATACCGATTTTGTCCGCCACCGCTTGAGCGTCCGCCAAGTCGGTCAATGCCGTGCAGTATTCGCTGCCGTCATCTTCTTCCCAGTTTTTCATAAACAAGCCTTCCACGTCAAAGCCTGCTTGTTTTAACAACACGGCAGACACCGAGCTGTCCACACCGCCAGACATACCAACGATGACTTTGATGTCTTTGGGGGCTTTGTTTAGGGTTTTGGCGACATCGGATAGGGTAAAGGCTTGGGTTGTCATGTGTTTTCATCGCTTAAAAATTTGACCACCATTATAGCAAGATTTGCCAACGACTGACAAAATTGTTTGCCCAGCCCCTTGCAATTAGTCCTAAATCAGACTAAAACACGGACAATTACTACCATATCAGACGATTTTGGAGATAATATGTATCAAAATCCGCCCCATCAATCAGACCACGCCATCACCACCATCGGCGATTTTTTGGATTTATACAGCCAATGGGCAAAACAGCAAGGCTGGTCGCCCAATGAGTTTTTTGCGTTGTATTCCATCGCCTACCACCCAAATTGCGGACAAAAAGACATTGCCGATGATTGGTGTTTGCCCAAACAAACGGTATTTAGCGTCTGCCAGCAACTGATTAAAAAAGGGCTGATTGTCGCCACCACCAGCACAAATGACAAACGCCAAAAGACTTTGCAATTAACGCCCATGGGCAAAACGCAAATTTTGCCAATGCTGAATAAATTAAAAGACATAGAGCGAGCTACCATTTATCAATTTGGCGAAGCAAAACTGCAACAACTCACCCAAGATATGAAAACTTTAAGCCAAATTTTATCTCATAACTTGGAATTGTCATATGTTTTATTGGTGATAATTATTTGGTCGGTGAGCTCGGCTCGGCGTGCGGTGGATACCCGTGTGTTTACTCGGCTGTATGCCAATTGGCGGTGCCGATTATTGTCGCCTAAGTCAGCAAGGCATGGACACGTCCACCATTGCCGCAGGTGTGGCACTGTCGCGTAAGTTTGTGGATTTTTTTAGCAGCATTTGCCAATTTTAATCACGGCGGTTTTTTCTATGATTGGTTCGGTGTTTATGCTATTGGCGATTGAATTTTGGTCTGGGGTGGTGGCTTGTGTTATTTTGCTGCTTTTTATCTTCTTTATGCCAAAATACACCAAAATGAATGATAAATTGTATTTAAAATTAAACAACCGCCCAGAAAAAGAAGTGGAAGTGATTGATAAATCCGATTTAAATGGATTAAAAGGGCATTATAATTTATTGTCTGATTTGCTTATTTTATTGTCTAATCGTGAAGCGTTTGGTTATTTGTTGGTGGGTGCGTCAATGACGCTGTTATTTGGTGTAAGCATTGTACAGATGGCGACCGCCAAAGACGTACAGGCGGGGCACATTTATGCGGTGATGACTTATTTATGGATTTTTGCCACAAGTTTGGACAACATGCCACATTTGCTAGAATAATTTTCTAATCTTAAATCTTAAAGATGTCGGACAGCGGGTGGCGGTGGAATAGTGGTTTTGGTAATGCATGGGTGCGTGCTTTGGCGGTTGCTTGCCAGCACCAAGCCAACGCCAATTATGCTATAATCTATTATTTTGACGACACAGGGTAACTTATGCTAAGAATTGGTCAAGGTCTGGACGTTCACGCTTTTACAGATGGTGATTTTGTAACGCTAGGCGGTATCAAAATCCCCCACACACACGGCATTAAAGCGCATTCAGACGGTGATGTGCTACTACACGCCCTTTGCGATGCACTTTTGGGGGCGTTGGCGTTGGGCGACATTGGACAGCATTTTCCTGATACCGACCCCGCTTTTAAAGGGGTGGACAGTAAAGAGCTATTACGGCACGTTTATCGCTTGGTGCAAAGTAACGGCTATCGCCTTATCAATGCCGATATGACGGTGATTTGTGAAGTCCCAAAACTTGCGCCACACAACTGCGCCATGCGTGAGTGTATCGCAAGTGTGCTGGGCGTGAGTGTGGACGTGATTAGCATTAAAGCCACCACCAATGAAAAAATGGGTTATCTGGGGCGTGGCGAAGGTATTTTTGCCAGTGGTGTGGTGCTGTTACAAAAATTGCCGTGAAATATTTGTTTGTTGGGCGATTGTGGCAATTGGTCAAATTTTTTTTAGAGCAACCGCCGTCCACGCTTTATAAGATGGTCGCTGCTGGGATTGTGCTTGTTTTGGGGCTTTGGCTGTATGACGGCATAAAAAGTCGCCCCCTACAAAAACATGTCAATGTGCCCATTGCTCGGGGACAAATCGTGGATTTATCCGTCATGCTGCCTGATGCCAAACTGATTTGTGTTGTGCCAAACGGCTCTGTTGTTGCTCATGTCAGTATTGATGATTATTTGACCACTTCACAAGCCCTTCATTTAAAAAAAGACACCAAGCCAATGCGACGCATTTTTGCAGACGACTGGCACATCATCGCCATTGGCGATAAAAAATACCAAGTTTATCATATGGGCGATATTGTAAAACCAAACTTTACAACAACCAGATGTCAAAAACGCGAAGCTGGCAGACCGATTGAGCTATTGCCAATAAAAGAAAGCTACGGCAGAAAATTTGATTTTCACAACATGCACTCAATATAAAACCCAAAATGCCTTGTAAAATCATCACAAAACCCCATAATAAGCCAAGTTTTACCCCAAATGGAGTTTTTTATGACCGACATCAACCCCCAAGTCAAAGAACTGATTGAAAATCAAATCAAAGACCACGCTGTGCTGCTTTATATGAAAGGCACGCCACAGTTTCCCCAGTGTGGTTTTTCGGCGCGCGCGGTGGAAGTGCTGACGCAAATTGGTCGTCCTTTTGCTTTTGTTAATATTTTGGAAAATCCAGAAATTCGCACAACCTTGCCACTGATTGCCAACTGGCCAACCTTTCCGCAGCTTTGGGTCAATGGCGAGCTGATTGGCGGTAGTGATATTATACTGCAAATGTATCAAGCTGGCGAATTAAAGCCATTGATTGAAGCGCACAGCCCCGAAGTATAATCTGCCAAAACAGCAAAAGCGATTATGGTTGGTCGCTTTTTTGTTGTCAGACAACGCTTATTTGTTTCAATATAACAACTTGCCAATTTTTGTACAATCCTTGCCCCAAATATAAGCACGCCAAATATTCATTTACCAGTGGCTGTTCATTTTCCCACAAACAATGACGAATTGGAATTTTTGCTTATCATCGGGGCTTTGATTGCTTATTTTGGTGCATAAAATGGTATAATGATAGCTTTTAGTTCGTTATTTGGAAATGACCATGAATGTTGCTTATAAATTTTCTGCTTTGGCAGTTTGTGCAACTTTGTTCTTTGGCTGTCAACAAAGTCAGCCCGAAAAACAAGCCAATGACACCCAGCCAGACAGCCAAACCTTACAAAAGCCCGCCAAGACGGTGGCAATCAGCGCCATTGTTGAGCACCCATCACTAGATGACATTCGTCGCGGGGTGATTGCAGGTTTGGCAGATTTGGGCTATACAGAAGGTCAAAATTTAACCATCAATTTCCAATCCGCTCAAGGCAATATGGCAACCGCAGGACAAATCGCCAAACAGTTTGTGGCGGACAATCCCGATGCCATCGTTGCCATTTCAACACCAACAGCACAGACTTTGGCGGCGGCCACACAGACCATTCCGCTGATTTATACCGCAGTTTCTGACCCTGTTGCCGCCAAACTTATTGACGACAAAGGTGTGGCAACCCAAGCCAACATCACAGGACTGTCCAGCGAACTGCCTTTGGCGCCCCAAATTGAGTTATTTAGCAAAATCAAACCGAACGCCAAACGTATCGGCTATGTTTACAGTCCTGGGGAGATGAATTCAGTGTCCCTAAAAGAGCAACTGTTGTCAGAACTGCCCAAATACGGCATGACTTTGGTGGACATACCTGCCAATCGCTCGTCAGATGTGGCGGCAGCAACTCGAGCCTTAGACGGGCGTGCGGACTTGATTTATACTTCGCTGGACAATAACGTGGCTTCGGCAATGGAAGCGATGGTGGCGGTTGCCAATGAGCTCAAATTGCCCATCATCGCGTCAGATGAGTTTTCGGTAAGGCGCGGTGCCACGGCAGCATTGGGGGTCAATGATTTTGATTTTGGGCTAACGACTGCCAAGTTGGTGGCAAAAACTTTAGAAGGCGCAGCGCCCAACCAAATCAAGCCCGAAGTGATGAACACATTGACTTTGTATGTCAGCCCAAAGCATGCCAGCAATCAGGGCGTAACCATCAGCGACGACATACTAAAAAATGCCATCAATACAGACAGCACACCCAGTCAAAAGTAACCAACAATTAAATCCGCTGAATGTGGCGGATTTACACCGTCTTACCGACAGTTCACACATCAAAGCCACCAAATCCATAAACCATGGCTTCATCTTGGGGTTTTAGACCAATCGCACCCCACACAGCACCAAAACCCCTTGCCCATTCATATAAAAATCCACGTCCACCGCCCCATAACGCATCGCAAAAACGCTGTCCGTTTCTGCTTGGCGATAGGCAGGGCGTGGGTCTTGGGCGACCAAGTCCACAATCACCTGCTCATCAGTGCTTTGTAGCACACCTGCACACACCAAGCTGTCAAACTCATCTTGTGCCTGCTTGCTCATCAGCACCGTTTTTGCCATTGGTGTGTCAACACCCACTGCTCCACGCACACTGTCTGCATAAGGCAAATAAGGCTTAATGTCAAAAATGGGCGTGCCATCTGCCATGTCTGCCCCTTTGATGTGTAAAATCGTTTGATTATCCACCATCTCCACCTTATCAAGAGCCACCACCGACAAACCAAGTTGGCTGGGTCTGTACATACTGCGTGTGGCAAAAACACCGATTTTATCATTACCGCCCAATCTGGGTGGACGCACTTGTGGACGAAAATTGGTCTGGATTTTGTTGTGGTGAAACTGCCACAACACCCACAAATGGCTATACCGCTCAATGCCCACAAAAGCGTCAGGCGTATCAAAAGGGGCGACAAAGCGGATATGGCTTTTGATGGCGACAAGGTTTGGTTGGCGGGGAATGCCAAATTTTTGGGTCAAAGGCGAATGATGATAACCAATGATGGGAAGTGTATGGGTGTTCATGGATTTTTTAGGGGATTTGTGCTAGAATAGTGGGCGTTGCCAGAAAATTAGTAACCGTCTGTGGCAAAATCATTATCATAACACACATTTTGTCTTTACCCAATGTTGTGGTATTCTTAGTAAGTCAAATCATTCTCAATCTCAAATAAAAGTGATACGCCATGTCAAAATTTATCAAAGAAACCGTTACTTATGTTCACCACTGGACAGACAGCCTATTTACCATCAAAACCACTCGCAGCGACAGCTTGCGTTTTCGTAGTGGCGAATTTGCCATGATTGGGCTAGAAGTTGATGGCAAACCGCTCGTGCGTGCCTATTCTATCGCTTCTCCTGCTTGGGCAGAAGAGCTGGAATTTTACTCCATCAAAGTCCAAAACGGCCCTTTGACTTCACGCCTGCAACACATCAAGGTCGGCGATGAGCTGCTGGTGAGCAAAAAACCCACAGGCACGCTGGTGCTTGATGACTTACTGCCCGCCAAAAACTTGTATATGTTGGCAACAGGCACAGGACTTGCTCCCTTTTTGTCGCTGGTGCGTGAGCCAGAAGTCTATGAACGCTTTGAAAAGGTGATTTTGGTGCATGGCGTGCGTCATGTGGAAGACTTGGCGTATCGTGAATTGTTTGAAAAAGACTTGCCCAACGATGAGATTTTTGGTGAGTGGGTGCGTGAAAAGTTCATTTATTACCCCACCGTAACTCGTGATGAGTTCAAAAACCAAGGGCGCGTTACCGAGCTATTAAAATCGGGCAAACTCTTTGAAGACATTGGCATGCCCCCCATGAACAAAGAAAATGACCGCGTGATGATTTGTGGCAGTATGGCAATGAACGCCGACACGTCTGCCATTTTGGACGAATTTGGCTTGACCGTCTCCCCCCGTATGGGCGTGCCTGCCGATTATGTGGTAGAGCGGGCATTTGTGGGTTGATTTTAAAACCAAATGTGGGCGTGTTTTTCAAGCCGTTACGCCAAAGAAACACGCCCATTGTAGGATTTTTATACATTGAATGTCAAGAGCCACGCCAACAATCACACTAACACTGAGTGTATCAACTGCCATGCTGCATTAAATCATGGTGTCAGACAAAACCCCCATCAGCCCATCTTTAAATAATACTTATAACCATCTTGCTTGTTATCATTGCCTTAGTGGCTTACAAATATCAATTTAGAAACGCCCTGTTTCCCCAAGCACCCAGAAATGCCATTGCCCAAGAATATCAAGCGATTGATGACTGTCTAGCAAAGTTTTATACTCATCACAATAAACTGTCCATCTGCTCAACTGCTCTTGAAAAAATGCAGGCAGAATATCCAGATACTGCAGAAATTAACCCCGTCATACTCAATGCCTTTGCTCAAATTCAATCACAACAAGCCCAATAATTCCATCATTTTTTCACATTCTATAAATAAAGACGTGCTACACTAGGCTAATTTATAGTCGCACGCTAAAAAGATGAAAAAGTTTGCCCTACCCTTATTTGCTCTGTTCATTTTGTCGGCATTTGCACTGGTATTTAGCCAAGCCACCGTCTTGTCCCCAAGACAACTGGAACTGGCCAATCAACCCGCCCTGCCAGCAGGCACGCAGATTGACAAGCTGATTGTTTATAAATCCAAACGCGAAATGCACGCTTTTTATCAGGATAAATTGATTAAAATTTATCCGGTTTCATTGGGGAAAAGCCCCATTGGACACAAACAATTTGAAGGCGACATGAAAACCCCCGAAGGCATTTACACCATCAACGACCGCAACGCCAACAGCAGTTATCATAAAAACTTAGGTATCTCATACCCCAACGCCCAAGATGTCGCTTTTGCCAAATCACATGGCAAATCCGCAGGCACAGCGATTAAAATCCACGGCATTAAAAACGGTCTGGGCGATGTCATCGGAGCAAATCACCTATTAAAAGACTGGACACATGGCTGTATCGCCGTAACCGACCAACAGATAGATGAGCTGTTTGTGGCGGTGGTGGACAACGCCCCCATTCATATTTTGCCCTAAATTTGGTTTAACCAACTGGGTGATGGGCGATGCCTAAACGCCAACATGTCTTTTTTGGCATGGCGATAATACTCACGATATGCCTGAACTGTGTCATCACAGCGATATTCATCAGGCATAACTTGTGGTGGCATGATAAATGGCAAATCAGCACTGACAGGGCAAATCTTTAAAATTGTGCGTAACTTTTTGTCGGTCAAATGCACTTTGCCGTAGCGGTGCGTATATTCATCGCACAGACAAATAAACAATTGGTACAACCAGTCATAATGCCGATGAGACTGACGCACCCACAATGCAGATGGGTGATTTTGGTGAGTACACCGATACAACAGCACCCTTTGTGCACCATCAAGCACATCATCACACAAGTGATGAACCGTGCAAAGTAATTGGGCGTATTCAAGTATCATCTTGACCACGTGTTTGTCAGCATGGTACGTGGCACAAATGACAGGGTCGCTGTCCAAATAAAAAATATTCAAGCTGTTACAACATCATCACCAATCTCTGCACGGATTTTGCTTGCCAGCAAAGCAAGCTCATCTTGGTCGGCAAAACCACCTTCATGTTTACCAAGTTCGTGGACGTGGCTAGGGATTAGGTGCATGTGATAATGAAACACGCTTTGACCTGCGTCTTGGTGGTTAAGCTGCATTTGTACCACGCCATTAACCCCAAGTGCCTTACGTTGGGCGTTTAGCACTTTTTTGGCGGTGGCAAAGACCGCACACGCATACTCACACGGCAAATCTGACAGCTCTACCGCTTGGCATTTTGGCACCACCAACACATGGCCTGTTGCCTGTGGCATGACGTCCATAAATGCCAACGTCTTGTCGTCTTCATAAACTTTGTGGCAAGGGATTTCGCCACGTAAGATTTTGGCAAAAATGTTGTCCGTTTGGTAAGTCATGGTGTCTCCTAAGGCAGTTTTTGGATTGTATTTTACCATAAATTATTACAGGATTTTTGGACAATTTGTGTTATATTAGGCTTTTTATGCACCAATCTTATGAGCCAACCCATCGTTTTACAAGCATTATTCACCGAAGCATTGCCATTTCGTGTACACAACGTCAAGATTGACACGCTCCTTTGCCAAAAAGACCTGCCGATGATGTTTTTGGCGCATTATGACAGCCTGCCTGACGACATCAAAGCCCAAAAACCCCTTGACATCACCTTACTACAACGCATGAACGACCAGATGACTGCCGAGCAAGCCTGCACGCTTTTGGGGCTGCCCCAAAACACCATTCAAGGTGCTTGGCACATCAAACTGATTGGCACAACGGTGATTGTGCTTGATGAGTTGCCATTGGCAGTGCACTTACAATTTACCAACACCGCCAAAACTACCCAAAGCGTCTATGGCAATGACCCAAAAGCATTGGTGGAACAACAAGCCGCCCAATATGTCTTTGCAGGCAATGTTCATATTTTACACAAAAATCCTGCCAACCAACTCATCAGCATTGACCTACAAGGTAACGAGCACGTCATCTGCCCCAACGATGGCTACACACGCCTGCCCAACGCCCACGCCTTGGCAACCACACAAACGCTCAACACCCTAAAGAGTCGCCAACCCCTTGCTTTGGTACACCTTGAACAGGCCATCTTTGCCAAAATCCGCCAGCAACTTTGAGTGTTGTGCCAACAAGCGTGGCTGTATACTGGTTAATTTACCCTTAACATGATAAGATATCATCGCACAATTACTTCTAAACTTTTGGGTTATGATTACATAAGGAAAATAATATGCTGATTGAATTTACAAAAATGCACGGCTTGGGCAATGATTTTATGGTCATTGATTTGGTAACACAGCGCATGAATCTGACCACCGACCTTGTTAAATTGCTCTCTGACAGACATTTGGGTGTGGGCTTTGACCAGCTATTGATTGTAGAGCCACCAAGCCGCCCCGATGTGGATTTTAAATACCGCATTTTTAATGCCGATGGCAGCGAAGTCGCCCAATGTGGCAATGGCGCGCGGTGTTTTGCTTCCTTTGTTCAAGCGCGCAAACTGTCCTTTAAACAGCGCCTTAGGGTAGAGACCGCCAGTGGCATCATCACCTTGAGCACCGACCGCTACGGCTGGGTACAAGTGGACATGGGCAAACCCAAATTTGAGCCTGCCGACATTCCTTTTGCCCCCAAAGCCATCACCAAAGTGGGCAACTCCTATCGTTTGGACGTAGATGGCACGCCCGTGTCGCTGTATGTCATCAATGTAGGCAATCCCCACGCTGTCATTCATGTTGATGATGTGTTAAGCGCCGACGTTGCCCGACTTGGCAAAGCCATAGAAGCGCACGAAGCCTTTCCCGAGCGGGTCAATGTGGGCTTTATGCAGGTCATCAACCAAAGACACATTCGCTTGCGCGTATACGAACGCGGCGTCGGCGAAACCCAAGCCTGTGGCACAGGCGCGTGCGCAGCCGTGGCGGTTGGCGTGCGTGAAGGCTGGCTTGATGAAGGCGTGGACATTCGTGCCCAGCTTTATGGGGGCAGTTTGGCAGTTCGCTACCAAGACGGCTACTCCATCATGATGACAGGACCGACAGCGTTTGTGTATGAAGGGGTGTTCAGTCCAGACGGTCTGGCTGCCAAAGCAGGCATCAATCTGACGCCCGACGAAGTCTATGACGTTTGAACATCTTTGTTTGACACACCCACCCACAACACCGCGCCTGATTGATACGGTTTTTGTTGCTGATGTGCACTTGTCTCAAGACACGCCGCAGCTCACAGACGCTTTTATTGCTTTGCTTGGTCAACTGAGTCGTTTGCCCAAATTGCACAGCTTATACATACTGGGCGACTGGCTTGATGCTTGGATTGGCGATGACGATTATTTGAGTTTGTGCCCCAAACAAAGGGCAAACCACTGGCTCTGCCCTGTGTTGTTGGCCCTACAAGCTCTAAGGCAACGCACACAAATCTTTGTCATGCGCGGCAATCGCGATTTTATGCTTCGCCAAGGGTTGTGCGATGTTTTTGGTGGTACGTTGATTGATGAGCCTTATTTTATCTGCACGCACAAACAAACCTATCGCTTGGAGCATGGCGACAAACTTTGCACAGACGACAAACAATATCAACGCTATCGGCGCATTGTCCGACACCCTGTGGTCAGTTGGCTGCTGCTCAAACAACCCCTGCACAAACGTCAACAGCTTGCCCAAAAAATCAAAAATAAATCGGCACAAAACAAAACCCAAAAAACCCCACAAATCATGGACACCAATCCTGCAAGCGTCAATCAAGCCTTGTCCACGTGCGACGTTTTGATTCATGGACACACCCACCGACCCTGCACGCACATCAGCGACAACAAAAGTCGGCTGGTGCTGGGTGATTGGCGCCATCAACAACACCAAGTCAGTGCCGTCATCGGTGTGCTAAGTCATGGCGATGTGGGACTGTATGAGTTTTTGTGGGTTGATGAGCCAAAATCATAGCGCCACCACCTGATGGCACAATGCTTGTACCACGCTTTTGTCATGACTGATAAGCAACATCGCCACACCGGTGGTTTGGTTGATTTGTCTTAGCAGCTGCAATATTTGCTGGGTGGTTTGAACATCAAGCATGGCGGTTGGTTCATCCAATATCAACAACTTTGGTCTGACCAGCAGCGCCCTAAGCAAACACACCCGAGCACACTCACCCCCCGACAATTGACGCGGATAACGACCCAGCACATCATCGCTCAGCCCCACCATTGCCAACCATTGATACACTTCATCAAGACTGGTTTGGGGACTGCCTTCGGTCAAACTGTCCAAAATTTTGATGTCAGGATTTAGGCTTTCTGCCACGTTTTGCATGACCCAAACCACCTTGGGGCGGTAATGTTGTCGCTGACGCCTATCCAACTCTAACACCGCTTGCGCGCCTTGCTCATCGTCAAAAAATGTGATTTGCCCGCCAATCAACAAATCATCATCAAGTCGCACAATCGCTTTGGCAACGCTGCTTTTGCCAATGCCTGAGCGCCCCACCAAGCCCACAATTTGACCTTGATAAATGTTGATGTCCAACCCATCAATGACTGGCAAGCGAGCAAACCAGCCTTGTTTATAAGCCAATGTCAATGCACGAATTTGTAACAATAATTTGTGCTTGCACACATCAAACGTGCTTGGCACGCCTAGCATTGCCGATATATGACACTCCATCAGCGCAGGGGCTTTTTTGCCGAGCTGTCTGCCTTGGTGCAAACGCACACATTTGTCGCTCACTGCCGCCACCTGCTCGGTGTCATGACTGATGATTATCACGGCGCGGCGCTGATTGGCAAGACTTCTAAACAAAGACAAAATTTGTACTTTAAGTGGCGCATCCAAACCGCTGGTTGGCTCATCGGCAATAATCAACGTTGGCTCTAGCGCCAACACCAAAGCAATGGCAATGCGCTGCGCTTCGCCGCCCGACAACTGATGTGGGTAACGATTAAAAAAATCTTGCGGTTTGGGCAGCTGAACCTGACACAACAGCTCAAGCATTTTGGCGCGGCGCTGTTTTTTGGCAATCCCCAATTGAGCAAAAATCTTGTCAAAAGCCGTTTTAATGCTATGCAGTGGGTTAAGGGTGCGCCTAGGGTCTTGGAAGATATAACCAATCTTACGTCCGCGAATGTCTTGCCAACGCTTGGCTTGGGGCTTATCAATGGGCAAGCGCTCACCACAAAACACCGCCTGTCCGCTGACCTTTAGTGTTGTTTGCATGCCAAGCAGCGACAACATGGCCAAACTTTTGCCTGCGCCTGATTGCCCAATCACCGACAAGACTTGACCTTGAGTCAGCTCAAAAGACAACCCGCCAAGCAGCGTTTGCTCACCACAAACGACCGCCAATTCTTCAACCACCAACACATCAGCCATTGTTATCCGCCGCCAATGCCTGCCGACAACCTTCGCCAATAAAAATCAACAGCGTCAACACCACACCCAACACAGCAAATCCAGTCAATATCAAATGTGGCGCATCCAAGTGATTTTTACCTTGCAGCAGCAGCTCACCCAAACTGGCAGCGCCCACCGGCAGACCCAAACCCAAAAAGTCCACAGCCGTCAAAGAGATGATGTTGGCTGCCAGCACAAATGGCGCTTGAGCAAGCAGCAAAGGCAGCATGCTTGGCAAGATGTGGCGATACATAATGCGGCAATTAGAGACACCCAAATTTTTTGCGCTCAACACAAAAGCGCTTTGGCGCAGCCTAAAAAAATGCAGCCGCACCACAGACACCCACGGCAGCCACGCAAACAGCAACATCACCACAAACAGCACCAGCGCCGACGGCTCAAAAACACCAGAGAGTATCAGCAGCACAAACAGCTGCGGCAAACCCAACCAAACTTCAAGCACCCTTTGTCCAAGCAAATCCACCCACGCGCCAAAATACCCCATCAGCGCCCCAACCATCACCCCCAGTACCCCACCCAGTAACGTCAAACACAGCCCAAACAGCAACGACACACGCAGTCCATACAGCACGCGGCTGACCACATCAAAACCCATAGCGTCAGTGCCCAGCCAATGTTTGGTTGTTGGTGCTGCTGGGTGGGGCAATTCGCTGTCTAGCACCAAAGTGTCGCCTGCATACCGATGAATGGGCATCACCATCATGCCTTGGCGCGCTATCAGTGCTTGTAGCGCAGGGTCTTTGTAATTGGTGGGGGTTTCAAAAACACCACCAAAGGTTGTTTCGGGGTATTCATAAAGCAGCGGCACATACCACGTGTGCTGATACTTGAGCAAAAGGGGCTTATCGTTGGCAAACAGTGGTGCCAGCACAACGAGCACACTCATCAACAGCCACACCATCAGCGCGCCATAAGCGAGTCGGTTTTGTTTAAAGTTGCTAAAAAACATGACATTAGACCACGTTAATGATAACTGATGCGCGGGTCAAGCAAGCAATAAAGCCCATCAAAAAGCAACTGAGTGAGCAAACTTATCAGTGTAAACACATACAACACCCCAAACATCACAGGATAATCGTGACTTAGCACCGCTTCAAAACCCAATCTGCCTAAGCCATCAATGCCAAATATCACTTCCACCAAAAAATTGCCCGCAAAGAGCACACCAACCACCACCATCGGCATTTGGGCAACGACCGCCATCAAGGCATTTTTTATGACGTGTCCATAAATGATTTGTCCAATCGTGAGCCCACGCGCTTTGGCCGCCAACACATAAGGTTGACAAAATTCTGCCAAAACACCAAATTTGCTCAAATAAGCAATGCTTGCCACCCCTGAGAGCGAACTGGCAATCACGGGCAAAGTCAGTTGATACACAGCAACTGTTAGCTGTTCGTACCAAGGCAGCTGCCCAAAGTTTTCTGCAAAAACCACTTGCATGGGGAAAACATGCCAAAAACGCGACCCTGCAAACAGCATCATCAGCACCAACGCCACCAAAAACACAGGCAACGCATAAACTGTTGCCAACAGCAGCGCGGTCAATTTGTCAAACAAAGAGCCATCAAAACGCGCCTTTAAGACACCCAGCAACACGCCTGCGCCATACATCACCAGCAAGCTAAGCCCCCCAAAAGCAAGACTGATGGGCAGTTTTTGTGCCAACAAACTTGCCACCGATTGCCCCTGAAAAAAGGACTGCCCCAGCTCAAAAGTGGCATAGTTTTTTAACATCAGCCAAAAGCGCTCATGGGCAGGCTTATCAAAACCAAAACGCGCATGAAGCTCATCAATCATCTCATCGGACAGGCCATCTTTGCCCTGATAGCGCACTTGCTGGGCGATTAAAAAGCCTTGTTGGTTTAGAGCGTGCTGTTCGCTGGCAATTTTGGCAAGTTGTGTTTCAACAGGACCTGTGGGCGCAACGTGCACAATGGCAAAATTGGTCAGCAAAATCAACAATAAGGTTGGTATCAGCAACAGTAAACGCTTGATAACATAACGCATCATCATCACTTAAGCAGTCAAATGGCTATACAAAATCAGCACACCAATCACCATAGCACCACGCCGCCCAATGCCACGCGCGCGTCCAAACCGCCCTTGTTGCTCATTGTCATAGGGCTTGTCGTTGAATATTTGTACAATAAAGCGCACGCCCAAAATCGTCAGCAACACAAAAGCCAACCAATGGTCAATGCTCGCCACTTGCTCGCTGGCGACGCTGCCCAACCCATAACCAATCAATGGCGCAACGGCTTCAACCACCCCAAAAAACAAGCCAGCTTGTAATGTCCTGATAAAATTGGAATGTTTATTGATTGCGCCCTTGGCGGTTAAAGAAGTAAGCGCAAAAATATTCATCGTCATGCCTGATTTTTGAGCGCACGCAGCAGCGCAAATACCGACAAAGGGTCGGTCAGTTGCTGGTGATATTGTGGATACAATGCCTGTAAGTTTGCAATGAGCGCTTTGTCATCGGTGCGCAAAAATACGTTGATTTGTCGCTCGCGTTGCAATGTGGTTGGCAGTGAACTTTGTCCTTGGGCAAGTTGTGCTTGCACATCAGCGATGGCATGTTGTAAGACGGGCTTTAGCTCATCGTCTGCCAGCGTCAAAGCAAAACGCAAATTTGACAACGTGTATTCGTGCGCAGCATAAAACAGCGTGTCGGCAGGCAAGGCATTAAACCTTGTCAAACTGTCAAACAACGCGTCAATCGTTCCTGTAAACACACGCCCACAACCACCACTAAACAACGTGTCGCCACAAAACACACGCCAAACGCCGTCTATTTGGCACAAATAAGACAGATGGTTGTCGGTATGCCCTGCCGTTTGCCAAACCAAAAACCGATGCCCAAGCAGCTCAAAACTGTCGCCTTCAGCAACCATCTGAGCAGCTGGCACACCATGCAGCGCATGAGCAAAAACCTGCGCTTGTGGATACTTTTGTTGCAACTCTTGGACGCCACCAACATGGTCATGGTGGTGATGGGTGATAAGTATCGCTGCCAAATTTAGCCGTTTGTCTTGCAAAAACTCCACCACAGGCGCAGCTTGACCTGCGTCCACCACGACGGCTTGTGCGTCCTTGACCAGCACCCATATATAGTTGTCCGTAAAAGCACGAACGGCAAAAATGTCCATCACTGTTTCCTATTTATATGCCAATAATCCAAACCAAGCGCCGCCGTTGGCAGTCTGGGCGGCGGACTGATTTCTTGGTGATACAAAACTTTGGTGCTGTTTGACCCACCCCAAGCAACCATGTACTCGCCCGCCAACAACAAACGGTCCAGCACTTTGGCATACAACACCACCTGCTCACGCGTTGTGGCTTGCGTCAGTGCGTCAATCACCATATCCACCGCTTGGCTTTGGATACCGATGGTGTTTTGGTTGCCCGCCTGCTTTGCCGACTGCGAGCCCCAAAGATAGGCTTGTTCGGCACTAGGTGAATTGCCCTGCATAAAACTGTCAATGAGCATGTCATAATCAAAAGCACGCTTTTTGTGCAAAAAACTGGCATTGTCCATACGGCGAATGCGCACCACAAAGCCCAATCGCATCAAATGGCGCTGATACGCCAAAAGTATCGCTTGGTGCTTGTCTTCTGTCAGCAAAATCTCCAGCGTTGCCAGTTTGCCTTGTTTGTCCAGCAGTTTGCCATCGCGATACACAAAACCGCTGTCCAATAACAACTGGCGCGCTTTGAGCAGATTTTGCCGATTGATGCCATCGCCATCAGAAACGGGTGGCACTGGCACGCCGTGCAACGCTGAGCGCTCATCAGCATTTAGGGGCAAGCCTTGCAAAATCTCCAACTCAGCTTGACTGGGTGCGCCCACCGCCATCAAAGGCGAACCATAAAAAAAGCTGCTTAGACGCTTTTGTTGCCCAAAGAGCAACTGTTTATTTATCCACGTCCAATCAAATGCCAAATTGAGCGCTTGGCGCACGCGTTTGTCAGCAAATAACGGACGACGCAGATTCATCACCAAGCCCTGCATGAGCACAGGATTGTGGTTGGGCAACGCGCGCTTGACAATTTGGGGGTGTGTGTCTGGAAAATTTATCCACACCCTATCGTCTTGAACTGTATAAAAATTAAACTGCCCAGCCTTAAAGGCTTCTTGTGCCACCACTTCATCTTGATAATAAATAAATTTTATTTTAGCAAAATTAAAGCGCCCGCGGTTTGCCATGACGTCCTTACCCCAGTAATGTGGGTCTTGGACATATTCCACCAAGCGCGCAGGCTCAACCTTACCCAGCCGATACGCACCACTGCCCATCAGCGGCTCAAGCGACACCACATCAAAACGTTTTTCAATGTCTTTTTTGGCAAACACTGGCATTAAACCAACGTTGGCATACATTTCTTTGGGCGCGCCATCGGCAAAATAAAACAGCACTTTTTGTTTGTCAATGACTTGTATGTGCTCAATGCCCGCCAAAAATCCACGCCACGACATCAAGCCCTTGTGCAAAATCGCTTCAAAAGTGGCTTTAACGTCGTGCGCTGTAACAGCTGTGCCGTCCCAAAACCTTGCCTGCGGGTGAATGTGGTACATCACCCAACTGGTGTTGGCGGTGTCATAGGTTACTTTGTCTGCCAACTGTGGGTACAAAACATGGGCTTCGTCCAACGAACCTGTCATCAAGGTGTCATACAAATAAAACGTGCCTGTGGCGGCTATGCCAACGTCAATAAAAGGATTTAGGCTGTTAAATGTGCCTGTCGCCATCATAGAGAGCGTACCGCCCTTGGGGGCATTGGGATTGGCATAAGGCAAATGTGCCACAGTGGCGTATTGAGCGGTGTTTTTGATGGCAATCGTTGGTGTGGTGATGACCGTTTTGGCGGACAAATCTGGCAAAGCTCTCGGCGCTTGTTCGGTGGCTTGATTGGCAACTTGGGAAACCAAATGCGCTTTTTGGGATTCCGCCTTGTTGCACGCCACCAACAAAACAACCAACAAAACCACACACCAAGCAGTTTTGCTTGTGGCTTTGGGGCGTGGCAGTTCATCAACCATCACGCATGGGTTTTTTCAAAGGCTTGCATAAACTCCACCAGCGCCGACACTTGCTCAAGCGTAATGGCATTATAAATGCTGGCACGCATACCGCCCACCGCACGATGACCCTTAAGATTTAGCAGTCCAGCGTCTTTGCTCTCTTGTAAAAACAATTTATCCAAACCATCGTCGGCCAAATAAAAAGGCACATTCATGACAGAGCGATAACGCACGTCCACATCATTGCGATAAAAATCGCTGCCATCAATGGCTTGATAAAGCAGCTGTGCCTTTTGGCGATTCACATCAGCGATGGCTTCTACGCCGCCATTTTCCAAAAGCCACTCAAACACCAATCCCGACAAATACCAAGCATATGTTGATGGCGTGTTTAGCATGGAGTCGCTGTCGGCTTGGTTTTTGTAGTTTAAGATGGCAGGACACCACGCCGATGCACGTCCCAACAAATCTTTGTGCACAATCACCAAAGTCAGTCCCGCAGGCCCAATGTTTTTTTGTGCGCCAGCATAAATCAGCCCAAATTGACCAACATCAATCGGCTCAGACAAGATACACGACGAAAAGTCTGCCACAATCGGTGCGTCCACCTTTGGCACATCAAACATCTGCACACCGTGAATGGTTTCATTGGGGCAATAATGAAAATAACTGGCGTTGTCGCTAAGCTGCCACGTTTGAATATCTGGCACGCTTTTGCCATCGCCTTGTGCCACCAGATTGACCTTGCCCAAGCCCAGCGCTTCGTAGCGTTTGGCTTCTTTGTGGGCTTTTTGCGACCATGTGCCCGTCTGCAGATAATCGGCTGTGCCGCCACCAAGCAAATTGAGCACCACCGCCGAAAACTGCAAAGACGCACCGCCCTGCAAAAACAGCACCGCATACTCATCGCCGATGTTCATGAGCTTGCGCAAATTGGCTTCACTTTGCTCGGCAATCTCTATATAGTCGCTGCTGCGGTGGCTCATCTCCATCACCGACACGCCGCGACCTTGCCAGTCTAGCAGCTCGGCTTGGGCTTTTTGTAATACCGCTGTTGGCATGGACGCAGGACCTGCGCAAAAGTTTGCTAAACGCTTCATCGTTGTACTCACTTCAATCAAATGTGTCTATTCTAGCAGATTTTTATTGCTTAGTGCCCACACACAAGAAAAATCCATCAAAATTTGCCCTTTTTTGGTCAGTCATTTAGCAAAGTTGTCCAAAGCTGTTTTTTAAGCTGGGGGTTTTTGAGCATTTCATCAATGCTGGGCAGATGATGAACGTGTTTGGTATAATCCACGCCAGCGGTCAAAGGGGTCAAAAACGCCACTTTCACTTCTTGTATGTTGACCCCCCCAAAAAACAACAAACGCAGCATAAAGCCCAAAAAAGTTTGTCTGGCAAGCGCCAAAGAATGATGTTCTGCGTCTGGCAACAAAGGATAGTGGGTCTGGTGGCAGTGATATAACACAGCAGCACTTTGTGCCTGAACCCCAAGCGCCTGCGTCAATGACGACCACAAAAAACGAGCTTCGCTGTCCATCAACGTCATGTCAGCAACCAGCACCCAATGACCAAAACGCACGCCTTGCATTTGGTATTCAATCTTGTTGTCTGCGCCGTCAGTTGGGCGTTGGGGCAACGCTTGGTAACTGCGTGGGTCTTTTTGCTTGTTTTTTTGTTTGGGCGGTGGGGCGGGCTTTTTTGGTAAATCTGCATTGACCAATGCAGGCTTTTTTTGGGCGCGAACAATGGGGCGGGCATTGTTTGTGTCGTTGTCTGCTTGGGGCTTTTGGTTGGCAGCTGGCAACAAATGGCTGATTCTTGGATTGACCAATCTGTCTGCCATTGGCGGCACGGTCTGGGTTTTATGACGCTTATTCACCCACCATGCCACACCCATCATGGATAAAATGTGGCGCTTTTGATTATTGTCATCATGTTTCATAAATACCCAACCAATAATGCAAACGCTGGTCGCTAGTGAGCCATCTTGATTCTAAAAACCGCATTGAGCACCACAAACAAACTAGACAGCGACATGCCAATCGCTGCCAACCAAGGCGGCACATAGCCAAATGCCGCAGGCATAAGCACCAGCAAATTATACACCACCGCCCAGCGCAAATTTTGGCGGATAATTTTTTGGGTTTTGGCGGACAAGCCAACCGCCTGCGCTATTGCCATCAACTTGCCACCAAGCAGCACGCTGTCAGCCGACACCTGCGCCAAATCCGCCGCGCCTGCCATTGCCGTTGATACGTCCGCCGCTGCCAGCACAGGCGCATCGTTGATGCCATCACCCACCATCAGCACCTTGTGTCCTTGGGCTTGCAGCGCCTTGATGTGCGCCACTTTGTCGGCAGGGCTAAGCCCATGATAAGCCTGTTCAATGCCCAAAAACTCCGCCAACTTTAGCGCATTGTCATTGGGGTCGCCCGTCAACATGATGGGCGTGATGTGCTTGCCTTTTAGGCGCGCAATCAAGTCTTGAGCGTCAGAGCGCAACACATCATTAAAATAAAACCGCGCCAGCGCTTGATAACCATCGGTGGTCTGCACCGACAACACCACCGACATATTTGCCCGATACAGCGCCAAATTTTCTTGCAGCTCATCGGGCAAGGTCTTGGACTGATTGTCCATCACAAACGCCACATGACCAATGCGGTAAGTCTTGCCATCAATTTGTCCTTGTACGCCGCCTGCGCTGTGATGGGTGATGTTGGTGGCACGGGGCAAATGCAGTCCATGCGCCGACGTCAAAAGTGCCTTGGCGACAGGGTGGCGAGAACCCACTTCCAAGGTGGCGGCTATTTTAAGCGCTGCTTCTTGGTCTATGGTGGCGACCGTTGCCAGCAAATTGGCTTGACCCAAAGTCAATGTGCCTGTTTTGTCAAATGCCACATGGCTGATTTCGGACAAGGTTTGTACTGTGTGTCCGCGCGTTACCAAAAACCCCAAACTTGCCAAGCGGTTGGTTGCCAGCGTCAAAGCAATCGGCGTTGCCAGCGACAGCGCACAAGGACACGTTGCCACCAGCACCGCAATGGTCGCCCACAGCGCTTGGCTTTTGTCAATAAAAAGCCACACCCCAAACACCAAACACGACAACACCAGCACGCGCGCCACAAACCAACGCGCCATTTTGTCGGCGTCTTGGGCGATTTTGGGTTTTTCGCTCATGGCGCGGTTCATCAAACGGTCAATCAGGGCAATTTGACTGTCGCTCATCTTATTGGTAACGAGCATCACAAAGGACTGAGCGTCATTTTGTGAGCCGCCTACCACCGTTTCGCCACACTTTTTGACAATCAAATCGCTCTCGCCAGTCAGCAAACTTTGCGACACAGTGGCGGTTTTTGACAGCAGTATGCCATCGGCAACAATTTGGCTGCCCGCTTCTATATAAATCACATCGCCCACCCCAACCATCTGAGCCAGCAACTTGTCTGTGGCACTGTCGCCATCCAAGCGCTGACTTTGTTGCCAATCGTTGATGACATCAACAGTCAAGGTTTGTGCTTGGTGGTGGGCAATCAGCTCAGTGGCGGTGGTGAGTTTTTTGACCAACGTTGGCTCAATCACCACCAAATCGGACGCCATGCTTGATGCACGCAGACGGGCATTTTGTTCAATATAGCGCCCTGAGAGCAAAAAAAAGATAAACATAGACACCGAGTCAAAATAAGTCTCACCCGACTGGGTCAATGTCGCCAACAAACTTGCCAAAAAAGTGATGATAAGGGCGATGGACACAGGCACGTCCATATTGACTTGGCGCGCCTTTAGGGCATGATATGCCGAAGTAAAAAACGGCACACCCGCATAAAAAATCACCGGAATGGTTACAAACAGCGCCACATAACGCAAAAAATCGCGATGCTCGGTCAGCATGCCCGAATATTCGCCAAAATACATGCCGATGGAAAACATCATTGCTTGCATTGCCCCCAGCGCCGCCACGCCTAAGCGAATGAGCATTTGTTTGTTTTGGCGCTTGAGCATGGCTTCGTGGGTGTCTTGGCGATAAGGCTTGGCGTCATAGCCCACCGAATGCACCACCTGCAAAATGTCGCCAATATCACACACCGTCTCATCCCAGTTTACGCGCATGCGCTGCTGGGTAAGATTGACCTGACAAGCCCTAACGCCCGCCATCTTGCGCAGACGCGTCTCAATCAGCCAAGTGCAAGCACTGCAACGCAAATTTGCCACCGACAGTTCGGCGGTGCTTGCGCCATCTTCGGCATACACAAACTGCGCTTTGATTTGCTCATGATTATACGCATCAAAATTGATGGCATTGGGCAAGCTGGCAGTGGGGCTGATTTCACGGCGGTCAAGATAATATTGGGATAAATTGGCTTCTACAATGCTTTGGGCAGCCAGCTGACACCCCAGACAACACATCGCCCTTGGCTCATCAAAAATCGTGGTAAAAAACGGCTCTTTGGGCAAAATTTCACCACAATGAAAACAATGCCCATCGGCAGGCAACACCAGAAATTGACTGGCTTTATCGTGCTGGTTTGGCGTATCTGTCATAATCAAATCGGCAAAAAAAGACTTGCCATTATAACACAATCGCCTTGTTTGCTTGACACTCTATTTTCTTGACCCAGTCGCAGCAAGACAATTGGTCATCACCAATGCCCCGCCACATTTCCATCAGCGCTTCATCACATTTTCACTTGCAAAATGCTCCGATTTAGGCGATAGTATGGCAAATTTTGTCATGATTATCGTTTATGAACCGTCCAAAGCCCCAATCATTGCGCCCCCATCACCCACCCAGCACCCCCAAGTCCCAACAAGGGCTGATGCTGACAGGTTTTGTGTTGCTGCTGGTGGTGATTGCCATTGTGGTGTTTTTGGCAATGTACACCTATAAACTTAACGCAACCATCGTTGCCAAGTTTGAAAGTCGGCGCTGGGACATTCCTGCCACCATTTATTCTCGCCCGCTGCTTTTGACACCACAAACCAGCCTAAGCCCCCAAAATTTGGAATTTTGGCTGGGACTTTTGCATTATGACAAAGTCAGCGAACAAGTCTCAAAAACAGGCAGTTACCACAAATCGGGCAACACCTATACCATTTATACACGTGGCTTTGATTATGGCGATGATGACAAAGACAAACCCCAAGTGCTGCGCATCAGCCTACAACAAGACAAAATCGCCCACCTACAAAGCACCAATCCCGACACAAATGGCACTTTGCGTCTTGAGCCTGTCAAAATCGGCGGCATTTATCCTGAAAACAACGAAGAACGCATTTTGCTGACCAAAGACAATATCCCCACCCGCTTGGTGGACGCGCTCATCGCCACCGAAGACAGAAACTTTTATGCACATCACGGCATTTCACTGCGTGGCACAGGCAGAGCACTGCTGTCTAATTTGCGTGGCGGCGCAACACAAGGCGGCTCTACCATCACCCAGCAACTGATTAAAAACTTTTATCTCAACTCTGAACGCACCCTTAAACGCAAAATCAATGAAGCGATGATGGCGCTGATTTTGGAGCGGCATTATACCAAAGACGACATCTTGCTTGCCTACCTTAACGAAATCAATTTGGGTCAAAATGGCAATCGCTCGGTCAATGGCTTTGCAACCGCATCGCAGTTTTATTTTAACAAACCCCTGTCAGAGTTGCACCTTGACCAATATGCCTTGTTGGTGGGTCTTGCCAAAGGCCCAAGTTATTATAATCCACGCAAGCACCCAGAACGCGCCTTGCAAAGACGCAACACCGTGCTCAACAACATGTTGGTGATGGGCAACATCACCCAAGACAACTACGACAACGCCATCAACGAGCCTTTGAATGTGGTCAAAACACCCGCCATCGCCAAAAGCCAATTTCCCGACTTTTTTGACGTGGTACAACGCGAACTCAAAAAATACTACCAAGAAAAAGACTTACAAAGCGCGGGACTGAAAATCATCTCCACCCTTGACCCCATTGCCCAAAATTCTGCCGACCAAGCCATGAGCAGTCAGCTGGCAAAACTCAAACAAAGCAACAAAGCCACGCACAATCTACAAGGAGCTCTGGTCAGTGCCGACCCACACACAGGCGAGCTGGTGGCAATCATTGGCAGCGGCAGCGAGTTTACTGGTTTTAACCGCGCCATTCATGCCAAACGCCAAGTTGGTTCACTGCTTAAACCCATCATTTATCTGACCGCCCTACAGTCTGGTGCCTACAATCTGGCCAGCGGCGTCAACGACGCACCCATTGCCTACACTCTGGGCAACCAGTCATGGACACCCAAAAACTACAATGGCAAAAGCCATGGCAAAGTGCCACTCATCAACGCGCTTGCCAACTCTTATAACCAATCGGCGGTCAATGTGGGCATGGAGTTTGGGCTGGACGTCTTTCATCGCCAGTTGCACCAATTTGGCATTGATGGCGATTTGCCCAAGTACCCATCTGTCTTGCTTGGCGCGGTGGATTTATCGCCTATGGACATGCTGGGCGTATATCAGGTATTTGCTTCGGGGGGGTATCACACACCCATTCACAGCATCAAACAAGTCATCAGCGAAAAAGGCAAAGTGCTCAAGCGCATCGATGACAACATCAAAACCAGCGCGCGCATTCCAGCAGACGCCATGTACGCCATCAACACAGCACTCCAAGAAGTTGTGCGCTCAGGCACCGCCAAATCGGCATTGTCGCTGGGAGAACACCTAAACCTTGCAGGCAAAACCGGCACCACCAATGACGCCAAAGACGCATGGTTTGCAGGCTTTAGTGGCAACTATGTCAGTGTGGTGTGGGTGGGTCGCGATGACAACAAACCCATTGGTCTTACTGGTGGCAGTGGTGCGCTGCCAATTTGGATGGCTTATATGCAGCGCCTTAGCCTAAATCCTGTGCATTTTGACAAGCCCGAAAACATAGCGTGGCTCTGGCTAGAAAACGGCACAGGACTGCTTGCTGCAGCACATTGTGCCAATACCATTTATGTGCCTGTTTTAAACAAATTTACGCCCAGACAAAGTGGCCATTGCTTGGACGAGCCAAATTTGACCGACACAATTGATGTTGAAACAGACAACGCAAGCGATGTGGCAGACACCGAAGACCATGTCAACGACGCCGACGCTAACAATGGCGAACCAGACATGATGGACACCACCAACGATACAGACGTCTTCTTTTGATGGTTTGGCGCCAACTTTGCTTTTTATTTTTTGCTTAAGCCCATCAATATTGGTGGGTTTATTTGATTGATAATATTTTTTATTAAATAAACAAAAATAATTTTCATTTACAGTGCCATTACTATTCTGATATAATTCTTGCTGGTATTTTGCTGACCATAAAACCTAGCAAAGTTTGTTATTTTTTTGCAACCAATTTGAAAGGTAAATCATGCACCATTCATCTCTAAAAAGATTGCCCCTAGCCACAGCCATTATTGGGGTTTTGTCTGCTCAAGTTGCCTTAGCACAAGAAGAAGCGCCCCAAGTTACTCTGGACACAATCGTTGTCAAACTTGACCGTCAAGGCACCAAAGTAAAAACCAATGTGGTTACCACCAAACAAAAAGATGAAAGCACCGAAACAGACTTGCGTGGCTTATTGACAGAAGAGCCTGCCATCTCTATCGGCGGCGGTAATGGCACTTCACAATACTATTTTATCCGTGGCATGGGTCAAAACTCCATTGACGTTAAAGTTGACAATGCCTACTCCGACAGCCAAATTTTGTACCACCAAGGTCGTTTTATGCTTGACCCTGCTTTGGTCAAAATCGTCAGCGTACAAAAAGGCGCAGGCTCGGCGTCTGCTGGCATTGGCGCAACCAACGGCGCCATCGTTGCCAAGACCTTAGATGCCGCCGATTTACTTGCAGGCAGCGACAAAGATTATGGCTTTAAGGTCAATGCTGGTTACAGCAGTAATGACGGGCACTCTTATGGCGCCAGCGTTTTTGGCAGAACAAACAACCTTGACTTCTTGCTTTCTGGCAATCGCGTCAACGAAGACGATTATAAAGCAGGCAGTGGCTTTAAAAACGGTGTAGATGGCAAAAACAAAGTGCCCTACAGCGGACTGGACAAGGTTGGTTATTTGGCTAAGGCTGGTATCAATTTAGGCAATCATCGTTTTGTCCTAAGCCATCTTCAGGAGCAGCACAAAGGCAATCGTTTGGTGCGCGAAGAGTTTGCCCTTGACAACTCAGCGGGCTCTCGCCTAACAACTGCCCGTCAAGCACCCGCTTATCGCAAAACCACCCTAAGCAACAGCAATCTTGAATGGTCTGCCACAGATTTGGGTTTGGTAGAAAATGCCACCGCCAACGTCTATCAGATGAAAAAAGAGCGTTATTCAGCTGATGACAGCAAAAACGGCTACGCAGGCAACATCGCTGGAGCAACCACCACCTTGATTGAAACGCGTGGCGCCAACTTAAACCTTGATTGGAACGCTGCTGACGTTGCCGTGCTCAAAACAGGGGTTAACTACCGCAACCAAGTGGTCTCTCCAGACAGATTTTTAAAGCCCAACCTAAGCAAACCTGAAAAAACCGACGTGGGTGCTTATGCCGAAGTGATTGGCGACATTGGCAATGTAACCGCCACCGCTGGTGTGCGCTATGATTATTTTGAATTTAAGGCAATGGACGGCAAAACCGTTTCCAACGCCGCCCTTAACCCCAGCGTTGGTTTGATTTGGCAGCCACTGCCCAGCCTTAGCCTAAACGCCAACCACAACTACGCCACGCGCAGCCCCCGTCTCTATGACGCTCTGCTCAGTCATGGCAACCGCGGCATCACTTCCATCGCCAACGGCACCACCGCCGAACGCGCGCGCAACACCGAAGTGGGCTTTAACTACAATCATCGCTTTGCCAACAGTGGCAGAGTGTCGCTAAACGGCAGTTATTTTTGGCAACGCATTGATGACGCTGTGGTCAACCCACAAAACCGTCATGGCGTAGCAGGTGTTCGTGAGATTGTTAACGCAGGTCATATCACCAATGAAGGCTATGAAGTTGGCGCTTCTTATCAGCTCAAAGGCTTTACTGCAAAAGTGGGCGTGTCTGACAGCAACCCAAAATTTGAAGGCATCATCACTTCAGGGACTAACGACCTAAACCCAGAGTTTGGTGCAAAAATTGGACGCACTTGGACGGGCTCATTGGCATATCGCTTTGACAATCCCAATTTAGAACTGGGCGTGCGCAACCGCAGCGTTGAAAAATCAACCAAAGCACTGCGCCAAGACATCGCACCACAAAACCGCGAAAGCTACAGCGTAACCGATGTCTTTGCCAACTGGAAACCCTATGGCAATGACAAAATGAATGTGAATTTTGCCATCAACAACGTTGCTGACAAACACTACATTCCGCACAGTCAGCGCGCCAATGCTGGACTGCCTGCCGCAGGTCGCGATTATCGTATTGGTGTCAATTTCACCTACTAATCACAGCAAAAAAGCCAAGTTATCGCTTGGCTTTTTTATTATTTGCAAATCAGACACGGTACTTGATGAGTGTTTTTGCCAAATGCTCGCCAAACCAAATCGCCGTGTTGATATCGCCTTGACAGGGAGTAACTTCTGGGGGCGCGTCCGCCGACTGGGTCATCAGTCCCAAAAACCCAGACAAACGATTTAAGTCGTTTTCGCTGCTGCCTGTTGGTAATAATGGCAAACCCACCCAAGTCATGCCGTGTTGCATGGCAAACAAACACAAACTTTGTAGCACCGCCAATTTGTCGCCACTTAGTCCACCAGAGTTGGCAAAGCCTGCCGACAGCTTGCCCTGCCAAGTCCTGCCCACCCAGCGTTTTGATGTGCCGTCCATAAAAGTCTTAAATGCCGCAGTAACACCCCCCAAATACACCGCCGAACCAAACACCAACATGCCAGCGTCATCCATATACCGCCAATCGTCTTCGCTCAAAGCAGCAATGTCTAGCGAACGCACCGCCACCAGCTGACTTGCCCCCTGCTCTATGGCTTGGGCAACGCGGCGCGTATGACCATAATTGGAATGATAAATGATTGCCATCGTTGGCGCCGAACCATCACTTTGTAATATCATAACTGTGTCTTATTTCTTATTGTGGCACTGCCGCACAAACTGCCGATAAAAACAATCAATACGCCCCAATACAAAGAAAAGCCTTTGTCATATTGGGTTTGATGGCGTATCATTTGATGACTTTTCCACAACAATCGCGCATTAAGCTCATTGTCATTTTGCCATCAGATAAAGAGAATTATGCCCCGTCAAGCAGGGGTATCAACCAGAGTTTGTGCCATGACCAAAAAACCATTTAATCAGCTTTAGTTTCTCAACCGACACTAACTGCCCAACTTCCAGTCAAAAGGCATCTGGTGATGTCCACGCAGCGCCATCATCAGCGTCTGGCTCATGTGCGTGAGCACTTCGGCGGTATAAGGAATGGCAGGCACCCCCCACACAGGATTTGGCCAACGACTGTCATTGTGATAACGGACAATGTGATGAAAATGCAGCTGTGGGACTTGGTTGCCCAGTGCAGCAACGTTGATTTTATCGGCAGAAAAAATTTTTGCCATCTGACTTGATGTCCAGCTGGACTCGCGCAAAAATTGCACTTGGTCGGTCTGACTTAATTCATAAATTTCTTTAATCCCCGAAACTCTGGGCACCAAAATCAGCCAAGGAAATTGGCAATCGTTCATCAAGCGCACCGTAGACAACGGAAAATCCCCCACCAAAAACGTGTCTTTGGCTAGGGTTGGGTGTAACTGAAACATGGTCTTACCTTATCATTATTTTAACCTAAAAATGAATTATTTTACCAAAAAAACCCAATGCTTGCTACATGGTTGCTTTGCTGTGTTCGGCAAAATAAGCCAGCAACTCCAAAATGGTCTCTGCGCGCTGAGCGACGCTTTGCTCGTCTTTAAAAGTGCGCCTGATGGCTGTTGCGCCGTGCATGCGATAACCATCATGAGACTGAACAAGGTGGATGACCGCCATCGGCTCTACTGGCGTATCTGCCCTAAAGGTCATCGTCAGTGTCCGACTGTTCGCATCAATGCTGGCAATGCCAACCGCTTTGGCACAAAGACGAATTCTATGTATCAAAAACAAGGTTTGTGTCTGTACGGGCAGCGCCCCAAAACGGTCTGTCATCTCGGCACGAATGTCTGTCAGTTCGTCCAACGCATCAACGCTGCCAATGCGCTTATAAAACAACAGCCTTTCGTGCACATCGCCCAAATACTCATTGGGAATCAGTGCCGATGTGTGCAAATTGATGTCGCTCACCAAGTCCAAAGGCGTTGTCAGACTTGGTGTTTTGCCTGCTTTGATGGCTTTGGTGGCATTGGCAAGCATGTCCATATACAACCCAAAACCCATGCTTTGCATATGCCCGCTTTGTTCTTTGCCCAGCAGCTCGCCTGCACCGCGAATTTCTAGGTCTTCAGACGCCAACACAAATCCTGAGCCCAAAGTATTGGCACGACTGATGGCATCAAGGCGTTTTTTGGCATCGCTTGTCAATGCTTTGATGGATGGCACCAACAAATAACAATAGGCTTGATGATGACTGCGCCCCACGCGCCCACGCAACTGATGCAGCTGCGCCAAACCAAATTTGTCGGCGCGGTTGATGATGATGGTGTTGGCGTTGGGTATGTCAATGCCTGTTTCAATGATGGTGCTGGCAACCAACACGTGGTATTTTTTATGATAAAAATCGCTCATCACTGCGCTTAGTTGTCGCTCTGGCATTTGTCCATGCGCCACCGCCACACGAATATCTCCAACGAGCTCTTGCAACATTTGGGCAACCCCTTCAATGCTGGCAACGTCATTGTGCAAATAATACACCTGCCCACCACGCAACACTTCGCGCAAAATGGCTTCTTTGATGGTCGTTTCACTTTTTTGCATAACAAAGGTCTTAATCGCCAAACGTCTGGCAGGGGGTGTGGCAATGATGGAGATGTCTTGCATGCCAGAAAGTGCCATATTAAGCGTGCGCGGTATGGGCGTGGCGGTCATGGACAGACTGTCAATGTCGGCTTGCAGAGCCTTGATTTTTGCCTTGTGGCGCACCCCAAAACGATGTTCTTCATCAACAATCATCAAACCCAGCTTGTGAAATTTGACGTCATCTTGCAGCAGTTTGTGCGTGCCAATCACAATGTCTACTTTGCCTTGTGCCAACTGTTCTAGCACCTGCTCTTGGTGTTTTTTTGAGCCAAAACGCGACAAACTTTCTATGCGCACCGCCCAATCAGCAAAGCGGTTTTTAAAATTGTCTTCGTGTTGACCTGCCAGCAGCGTGGTTGGCACAAGCACCGCCACTTGATAGCCTGCTTGCACCGCAATAAACGCCGCGCGCATGGCAATTTCAGTCTTGCCAAAGCCCACATCGCCACAGATGAGCCTATCCATTGGTTTGGATTGTTTCATGTCAAACATCACCGCTTCAATGGCGGCAATCTGGTCTATCGTCTCTTCAAAAGCAAAACCGCTGGCAAACAGTTCATACTGCTCCATGTCTATGACAAAGCTCACCCCCGCTTTGGCTTGGCGGCGCGCCTGAATATTGAGCAGCTCAGCGGCCACGTCATGGATTTGCTCCAAGGCTTTTTGTTTGGTTTTGTCCCATCTGCCAGAGCCAATTTTTGACAATGCCACCGCTTGGGTGTCCGTACCGCCATAACGACCAATCAAAGACAGCTGCGTTATTGGCACATAAATGCTGTCGTCATCGGCATATTTTAGATGGATAAATTCTTGCTCGCCTTCTTTGTCCACATCCAGCACCACCAAGCCTTGATAGCGCCCAATGCCATGCTCAATATGCACCACCAACGACCCCGTCGTCAGCTCAGTGATGGATTTGACCAAAAATTCTTGGGAAACGCCCGTTGCTTTACGCCGACGCGTCTGGAGCACTTGACGCCCAAAAATCTGTGTTTCGCTGATGATGCACATGCCTTCGTCGTGCTCAACCACCAAGCCACGTTCAATGGGCGCAACACTCAAAGCCACCTTATTGCCCAAAGACAAACGCCGCTCATAAAAGCTGGCAAAGTCTTTGACCACTTCAATGTCCAAATGCTCTTTTAGCAGCTCTAACAACATCTGGCGACGACCTGCGCTCTCTGCCACCAGCAGCACTGGCGACGAGCACCGACGAATAAAATCCAACAAATTTTTGAGTGGTTGGCTGCTTTGATGGTTGATGGGCACGTTTGGCATTTCTTGAACAACAGTTTGGGCAAAAGCAGACACCCGACCTTGTTTGCCAAAAACCACGCGCGGATAATTTTTTAGCGCCGCAAACAACTCATTGCTTGGCAAATACAAATACTCTGGAGCAACGACTGGCGCGTTTTTGTTGTGGGCATAATTGTGATAGCGCGCCAAAACCTGTTGCCAAAAGTCTTCATGACGCGCCATCAGGTCGTCGCCGACCACAAAAAGCGTCTCTTGGGGCAAATAATTAAACATCCTTCCTGACGCTTGCCATTCTTGCAGCTCAAAAAACAACGGCGCATAATACACAATGCCAGCAGCGGCGATGCCATTCATCACGTCATTATACAGTTCAAATTGACGGGCTGACGTGTCGGCAAACATACTGGCAAAGTTGCGGCGAAAGGTTTCTTTGCCTTCTTCTAACGGAAATTCATGGGCGGGAAAAACACTAAATTGCTCAATCAGCGCCTGCGTGGGCAATTTGTCGGCAAGCAGTCCATCGGTGGTGGCGCTTTTTTTTAGTTGCTCTAGCTCATCGTCTTGCAAAGTGCGCTGAGTTTCTGGATTAAAAAACTTCATGCCATCAATTTGTTCGTCAAACAAATCCAGACGCAGCGGCAAAGGCTGACCCATCACAAAAATGTCCATCACACTGCCGCGCAGCGCAAACTCACCTGGCTCAAACACGTTTTCTACTTTTAAGTAGCCAGCCTTGCTTAGTTTTGCTTGCATGTTGACAAGGTCAAAATTGTCGCCCACTTTTAGGTCAAAATGTTGACCCAACAGCCAACTTGGCGGCGCAATGCGTTGCATGAGTGTTTGAATACTGACCAACAACACACCCGACGTTGGCATGTTGCTCAGCAGTCCAATGCGCTCTGAGCTGATGTCTTGATGCACAGACAGCTGGTCATAAACCAGTATCTCCCAATCGGCAAAAACGTGCGCTTGCACCCCAAAAAATGCCAGCTCCGTCTCCAACTGGGTCAATTCATTTTGGTCATTGGTAACAACCACCACCAACGGCGCGGTTTTTTGGCGGACATAGCAGCTAAGCCAAAACGCCTTGGCGCAGCCGCCTATTGGTTCAAAATGGGTGATGTAATTTGCTTTTAAACTGGGGGTATTTATGGGTAAATTCTTCATAATCAATCAGTTAAAATAAAATCAACCCACATTCTTCAGAACATGGGTCGTTTATTATTTGGGGTTATTGCTTTTGTTGCAAGGCGCGTTCGTTGATTTGAACGTCTTTGCTGTCGCGCAAATAGTACAAATAATCTTGCAATTGATCTTCGCCAACATTGGCTTTGATGATGTTGGACGCTTGTAGGCGGTCAGCAGCGCTTAGGCGCGACTGGCTGTTTAACACAATGGGCGTGCCCACCATTAAGGTTGCTCCTTGGTCGGTTTGTACTGCCCACACACTGGGTTTGTCGGCGTCGTTGTGCATAAACAAACTTGCCAGCTCTGCGCGCTCCAAACCTTGATAAGCAAAATTTATCATGCCAACGTGGGTCATCGCTGCGGTGATTGCTTTGGGGTTTTCTTTGGCTTCGGCAGCCTTTTTGTTGGCAGCGTCAAACGCCAGTTTGCTTGCCTTTTGTTGAACAACTTTGTCTTTGACCAACTGTTCTGCTTCTTGCAGCGCCAAAGTTTTGGCAGATTGATAATTGCTAGGTTGCAGCCAAACCCTTTTGTCTGCCAAAGCAATGTTGGTGCTGACCGATTGATTGTCCAAAATATACTCATCAAAAGCCGCCTTGATGACGCTTGGCGCCGACAGTGGCGTTTGGTTATTTTTTTGGCTGTATTCTTTGATGGTGTGCACCTTAGCGCCAACAGCGGCGGCGATGTCTGTGATGCTCATGCCATCAACGGTCATGGTGTCAATCTTGGCAACCATCTCATCAAAGGCGGCTTGGCGTTTGTGGGCTTTGACAAGCTCTGACATCTGCGCCTTGACGCTGTCAAAACTTGGCGCATCAGGCTGTTTGACCACCGTAAAAATCTGATAACCAAAGCTGGTCTTGACAGGCTCACTGACCTGCCCAACCGCCAAATTGGCAATCGCCGCTTCCACCGCTTTGGCGTCATCACCAAAAACCGCCGGATTAAACGCGCCAATGTGCCCGCCATTTTCGCCCGTTGGGTCTTGTGAATGCGCTTTGGCAAGCGCGGCAAAAGACTGTCCTGCGTCCAGCTTGGCTTTGAGCTCTTTGGCTTTGTTTTGGGCGTCGTCGCCTGTTAATAGGATTTGTGCGAGCTCTTTGTTGGCAGCGCCGCTTTCTTTTAGATAGGCTTGGTACTGTGCTTGCAGCTCTTCTTGGGTAGGCTCTGGCACATTGACACTTTGAGCGCTCAGCTCAATGTACGCCAAATCCACCGTCGCTGATTTAACCAATTTGTCCTTGTTGGCATGATAGTATTGCTCAATCTCTGCGCTGCTGACAGCCACTTGACTGGCATAGTCTTGCCAACGATAGCGCTGCAACCAAACTTCACGATTTTGCATTTGTAAGTCAAGCAGACGACTGATTTGTTTGCTTGGATAAATCGCCGTGCCCAAAAGACTTCTGGTCAGATGGCGCAAACTCAGCTGCGTGCGAAATATGTCAAACAACATCTCCTTGCTCATGCCACGGTTTTTAAGATAAGCGGCGAACAAATCGTTAGAAAACTGCCCATTGGCATCATGAAAAGTCGCGTCTTGTTGCAACAAATTGCTGATGGCAGCGTCTGAGATGGTCATGCCCAAAAAGCGGCTTTGGTTTTCTAGTAATGCGCGGTCAATCATGCTTTGGAGCACTTGGTCGGACAATGCCACTTCGTCAATCAAACTTGCGTCTACAGCAGCGCTGAGCTCTTGTTTATAATTGGCAATCTCTGCTTCATAATCGCGCAAACTGACCGCCACATCACCAACTTTGACCACTTCATCGGTCGCCACCCCAGCGCCACCTGAAAAGGTTTGCACACCCAAAAACGCCATCGGAACAAGCACCAAAACCAGCACCACTTTGCCCAGCCAGCTTTGCATAAATTCACGCATTTTTTCCATAGAAATTCGCTTCTTGTTTTGACAAATTACAAACTTGTTATGATACGTTATTTTTGTGCAATACTCAAAAATTTTTTGTATGAAACCAAAAGCAAAAACGCACTGCCTTTAGGCAATGCGTCTCATCAAGCGTCAAATTGGCTTATTTTTTGCCTTTTTTGGCTTTTGGTGCTGGCAAGTTTACTGCGTCTTTTAACCCTTTGCCAGCTTTGAAACTGGGCACTTTGCTGGCAGCGATTTGTAGGGTCTCACCAGTTTTTGGGTTGCGACCTGTGCGAGCGGCGCGCTCTTTGACACTAAAGGTACCAAAACCCACCAACACCACGTCATCGCCGCGCTCAAGTGCGCTTTGTACACTGGCAGTAAATGCGTTTAGTGCTTTGTTTGCTTGGTCTTTGGTAAGACCCGCTTCTGTGGCGATACTATCAACCAATTCTGACTTATTCATGACGTTTCCTCATGCAAAAATTAAACTATCAACCTGAACCTATCTTAACACCAAACAGTTTTTTGTCAAAATAAATCCTGCAGGCAAAGGCTGCCGTGGTTAGCATTGTAAAAGCAAGAAACACATTTGACAAGGGGTAGCGACAAAAAAATTTGTCCTGAGCGCAAATTTAGTCCACCAATCATTGCATTCTTTCCTTATTGTGAGTAAAGCCATCAGTATTTGACAAAATGATGACAAATGATTAAATTATGTAACATTGATTGGAACAACGACGCGATTTTGGATAAAATCTTAGACCGATGGTTTACTTTTAATCAAGATACTTTTATTATTGAATTTGCAGCGACATTTGGAATCTTTATGAACAAAACAACCAACAAATCATTGGAGCAACCCACCCAAACAACAGCCGACAATCAAGTCGGTACAATCTCTCGTGGTTTTTTAAATGTTTTGTTGGTGTTTTTGGAATCTGCCATCACCTTGGCTTTGCGTTTTGACCCCAAATTGCGCGAACTGGCCTATCCGCTTGCCAGCGGCGATAAGGTTGTGTGCATTCGCACTTATTTGCCCCACACACAACTCTACGCCAGCTTTGGTTATCGCGGTGTGCTCTTAGACGACAGACTGCCCGCCCACAAGCCCAATGCCGACATGACCATCAATGCTTACAGCTTTCAGCTGCTGGGGCTGCTGACCAACCACAATCCTGCCAGCGTTGATGGCTTACAAATTCGTGGAGACACCCAAGATGTGGCTCATCTAAAAGCATTTTTGGTGCGTTTGGGCATAGGCGGCGCTGTGCAAACTTTATTAGAAAAAATCAAAGGCAAACAGCACAAACCCACCGAAGAAGAGCGCCAACAAAAACGAGAAAACTACAAAGCCAAAATCATTGAACAAGAAAAAACCATCAGCCAACTCAGGGTTGAAAACGACCGTCTTAGCACATCACTGATTGAGCTAAAAAGCAAACAACAAAGCACCAAGACCGCCTTAATCATCGCCTGTTTGGTGGCATTGGTGGCGCTTGTGTTGCACTTTTTTATTTAGTGGCTCATCTCACACAAAAAGGGCGCAATCTGTGTCAGTCCCATCAGCTCATGCTGTTTGAAGGGCAAACGCCTTTGGCTGATTTGCCAGTCATTTTGTGCCTTGACCGCCAAGACATCAATGTCCATTGGCACAACGTTTTGTTGTTTGAGCAGCCAGCTTGTGCCACACAAATGCTCTATGTGCTTTAAGCGACTTGCCAGCCCACAAAAATCCCACCACTTGTCTAACGTCAGCAGCACGCACGCATTGTGATAGATGGTGTTGGTTTTGCCTGTGTGGTCTTGGCTTGTTGTGATGTCAGACGCCACAAATCCGCCCAGCCCGTCAAGCAGTCCAAATGCCGTCTCAAAAGACGTCTCGCTTTGGTGGTTACTGCCCAAAGACAAAACCATCGCCCCAATCGCAGGCATGGCGATAAGCGACAAATCCTTAATCACCATATCGTTTTTGGCGAGTCATTTTTACACCCACGCTACTGGCTTGTTTGATGGCGTTGGGTTTGTTGATGGTGAGCGTGATGGCTTGACAAGGATAGTTTGCCAAAATATAAGCACATATCTCTTCGGCCAATTTTTCCAACAGTTTGGCTTTGATTTGGTGGCACAGCCTTTCTATGTCTTCGCACACGGTTTTGTAGTTGATGGCAAAGGCGACATCATCACTTTGGGCGGCTTTTTTCATATCACAAACCATCTCACAGCTGATGACAAGCTGCTGTTTGATGGCACGCTCCCAGTCATAAACGCCGATTAAGGTATTGATTTGTAAATCTTTAATAAAAACAATGTCATTCATAGTTATACTCTACACTGATTTATTTAAACACCATTTAAACCTTACGATGTTTGACCATGTCCATACTAAATATGGCAAGTCCTGCCCAAATCAGCCCAAAAATCAGCAAACGCGGCACATCTATCGGCTCATGATAATAAAACACCGCAATCATAAAAACGCTGGTGGGCGTGATGTACTGCATAAAACTTAGGGTATTAAAACTGACCAGTTTTGTGGCTTGATTATAAAGCAACAACGGAATGAGCGTGATAGGACCTGCAAGCATAAGCAGCCAAATATCGCCAGACAACCAAAACGCCAATTGACTGCTGGTTACGTCATTGACCCCAAGCCAAATCAAGCAAAACGGCACCAGCAATGCTGTTTCCAAAAACAAACCAAAAATGGACGTTAAAGGCGTTTTCTTTTGCATGATGCCATAAAACGCAAAGCTCAATGCCAAAAGCAAAGAGACAATCGGCAAAAATCCAAGCATGACAACTTGCGTGATGACCGCCACCAATGCTAAACTGACTGCGACAATTTGTAAGGGTCTAAGCCTTTCTTTTAAAATAAAAAATGACAACGCCACCCCCATTAAGGGGCTGATAAAATAGCCCAAACTTGCGTCTATGATTTTATCGTTTGCCACCGCCCACACATAGGTCAGCCAGTTGGTTGCAATCAGTAGTCCCGAGACAAATGTCCAAAAAAGTACTTTGGGGTTTTGTTTGATGATGGCAATGCTTTGGGTGTGCTTTGTGACGATTAAAAACAACAGCAATAACACAAAAGTCCAAACAATACGATGAACGATGATTTCAATGGCATGATAACCATCAAGCTGTTTAAAATAAAACGGAAAACAGCTCCATATAAAATAAGCCGTCAGCCCCATGACAATGCCGTGCTTGGCATTTTGGGTGGTGGCAAGATTATTGGTCATGAATCGGCGTATAAAAATGGTTGGGCTAAACATTGCCTAGCCCACCACGTTGGTTTGGTTTATTTGACTAAAATATTAAGCCCAACTTGATTGGCAAGTTCGGCAAAGTTAGGAAAACTGGTTGCCACCGTTTGTGTGCCATGAATGACAATCTCATCAGACGCTCGGCTGCTGGCAATGGCAAAACTCATGGCGATACGGTGGTCGTGATGACTGTCAATCACCCCACCACCAAAGACTGCATTACGCTCGCTTGGCACGCCTTTGCCGTTGATGATGATACCATCTTCTAAAACCGTACAATCCACACCAAGCGTGGTCAGCCCATCTGCCATCACTTGTATGCGGTCAGATTCTTTAACTCTAAGCTCTTTTGCTCCCGTCAGTTTGGTCGTACCTGTGGCACAGCTTGCCGCCACAAACAAGACTGGAAACTCATCAATCGCCAGTGGCACAAGCTCTGGCGGAATATCTATGCCATGCAAATCAGATGGACGCACGCTAATATCAGCGATTGGCTCACCGCCCACCAGCGTTTGATTGGTGATACTGATGTCTGCCCCCATGAGTTTTAAAATATCAATCACCCCTGTGCGTGTGGGGTTCATACCCACCTTTTGTATGGTCAAGCCTTCACCACCACCGATTGCCCCAAGCACCATAAAAAATGCCGCACTAGAAATGTCTGCTGGCACAGTGATGTCTGTGGCGGTCAGCCGCCCACCCCCTGTGATGGAGATTTTGTTGCCATCTGTAACCACAGGATAGCCAAAAGCGGTGAGCATACGCTCGGTGTGGTCTCGGCTGATTTCAGGCTCTATGATGGTGGTTGTGCCGTTTGCCCATAGGCTTGCCAAGATTAAACAAGACTTGATTTGGGCGGACGCCACAGGCAGGGCATACTCAATGCCGCTTAGTTTTTGACCACCTGTGATGGAAATTGGGGCAGTGCCTTTTTCGCCCGTAGTTTGCACCACCGCCCCCATCTCTCTTAACGGTTTTGCCACACGCTCCATAGGGCGTTTTGATAGGCTGACATCGCCCGTCATCACACTGTCAAAGCTCTGAGCGGATAAAATCCCTGCCAAAAGTCGCATACTGGTGCCAGAGTTGCCCATGTACAAAGCGTCTTTGGGGGCTTGCAAGCCGTCCACGCCCACGCCATAAATGGTTACTTTATCGCCGTCTCGTTCAATCTTGACACCCATGTCTTTAAAGGCTTGCAAAGTCGCTAGGGCGTCTTCGCCTTCCAAAAATCCTGACACATGAGTAACGCCATCCGCCAGCGACCCAAGCATGATACAGCGGTGCGAAATGGATTTGTCCCCCGGCACGCTAATCGTGCCACAGATGGCTTGACTTGGTGTGATGTGATAGCTTTGTGTTTGGTCGGTCATGGTGGTTTCTCGTGATAAATGGTGGTTGTGGGTGGCTTTATGCAGTTGTGCTTGGGCGAGCATATGCCCAAAATGACGGCGTGCATGGCGTGCCGTGGTAAGATATTCTGTCAGTTTGGCAGAGTTTTCTTGTTCAATCAGCTGGCGAAAGGTGGCTAAATTGGCTTCGTATTCATCAAGCGACTTTAACAAAGCGTCTTTATTGTCCATAAAAATGTCATGCCACATGACAGGACTGCTTGCTGAAATGCGACTAAAATCGGCAAATCCACCCGCCGCATAGCGAAAAATGTCCAAGTTGTCATCATGGCTTGCCAGCTGATGGGTCAAATTAAAGGACAACAAATGGGGCAGATGACTGGTATAAGCCAAAATCTCATCGTGTCTTTGACTGTTCATGATGATGACATTGGCTCCGATATGTTCCCATAAGGTTTTGATTTGACAGATAAAATGCTCTTTGGCGGTGGGCGGCTTGTCTGCACAAATAATAAACTGTCGCCCCACAAATAGGCGTGGATTGCGAGCGTGGACGCCAGAGTTTTCTGCCCCTGCAATGGGGTGCGATAGCACAAAATTTAGCCAATCATTAGGCTTGTCCAAATCGTCGCACGCACCGACCACCGCTTGATAAATACTGCCTTTAGTGCTGGCAACATCGGTGATGATGGCGGTATCGGCGATTTTGCCGCCTGCTTTGGCACAAGCAAGTTCACGGACAATACTGGCGGTGGCACGCGTGGGCGTGGCGATGATGTACAAATCCACGTCCTGTTGGCACAGCTCATCAATACCGCTGGCACTCTTATCAATCAGCCCCACATTTTTGGCAAATTTTAGGCTATCGCCATCACGGTCAGTGGCAATGACAAATTCGGTCAAGCCCCTATCACGCATGGCGGATAAAATGCTTGACCCAATCAGCCCCAAGCCGATGATGGCTGTTTTTTTAAACAAAATAGCATTGCCCATCAACAGCAGTCCCAATTATAAACAAGTTTGCTAAAATCTTGGTTTTTTAGCTCATCAGGGTGGATAAAAAAGTTTGCCACACCACAATCGCCCCACATGATGTCATTATCGTCATCGGTGTCTATTTGAAACAATAAAATATGTGCTTGTAATTGCTCGTTGTATTCTCGGGGGTCGGTCTGGGTAAAATAAGGATAGCCCAATATCAAATGCTGTCCATAACCATTGCCCGACAGTTCGTCATAACGCTCCAAATACCCATCAGGGTCGTCCACGTCCAACACTTCTTCTAAATAATCCCAAACATTATTGCCTTTTAGTGGCTCAACGGTGTCGGCAATGGCACTGTATTCAAAGCAGTTTGTGCCACAGGATTGCTCGCTCAACACAAAAGCCATATTATATTGATAATTAAAATCAAAGGGTAAGCAGTCAGTATCAAGGCGTTTTAATTGCTCGCTGATTTGGGTTAATTCAGCAATATTTAATGGCAAACTGTCATCTTGCCAAAACCGCACTTGATAACCATCATGGGGCAGATAATCATCAAAATTACAGCCATACAAATAATCATCGTCTTTGCCATCAATATAAATCTGCAAAATGCCTTGTTTTGGCAAGGGGTGCGATAATTGGTTAATATCCACTTTTGTGGACAATTCTTTAAAATTGATTTGAGCCAATAATACCAGCGGTGTGCCATCTGATTTGACAGGGTACTGCTCGCCTGCGGGCAAATAACCCGTGCCACCGATTTTGCTATTGACGCTTGGCATAAAGTCATTGTCTTTTTTGGATAGCTCAATTTTTATACAATTTACCTTTGAGATGTCAAGCAAGGTCTGTAAAGGCTGGGGCAAATCGGATTTTGTCATGGGATTTTCCTTAATCAAGGGTTGGCACACGGCTTGGACTGCTTTACAAAACCGCCTTGGGATAAGAGCCGAGCACTCGCACGTCTTTGGCGATTTTGCTGATGTCGTCTATGGCAGATTTGACGTTATCATCATTGATATGCCCCGTCATGTCAATAAAAAACACATACGCCCATTTGTTTGGACGCTCAGGACGGGTCTCAATGCTGGTCATAGAAACGTTGTGGCGTTTTAGCGGTTCTAAAATCTCAATGAGTGCCCCTGCTCTGTCTGGGCTAGACACCACGATGGACGTTTTGTCTTGTCCGCTGGGGGCAATCGCTTCATGTCCAATGATTAAAAAGCGGGTGGTGTTGTTTGGGTTGTCTTCTATGTTTTCGTACAGCTTGTGCAAGCCGTATTCAGCCACTGCCACGTCCCCTGCGATGGCGGCAGAGTGCCACTCGTTTTGCAGGCGTTTGGCAGCTTCACCGTTACTGGCAACCGCCACACGTTCTACATTGGGGAAATTAACATCAAGCCAATGACGGCACTGTGCCAAAGACTGCTGATGACTATAAATTCGGCTTAGGCTGTCCACTTTGGTATGCTCTGCCACCAAAAAATTGTGATGAATGGGCAATTCTACTTCGCCGATGATATTTAGACTGGAGCTTAAAAAAGCGTCCAGTGTATGATTGACCACGCCTTCTGATGAGTTTTCCACAGGCACCACGCCATACATCGCCGAGCCTGCTTCCACTTCACGAAACACATCGGTGATGGTGGCAAGCGGAACAGCACTGGCAGCTTTGCCAAAGTGTTTTAGGGCGGCAGCGTGGGTAAAAGTGCCCACAGGCCCCAAAAAAGCCACTTTTTGTGGGGCTTCAAGCTCCAAGCACACAGACATAATCTCACGAAACAGCCGTGCCATCTTTTCACCGCTGAGTGGTCCAGTATTGCGAGCCATCACCGCTTTTAGCACTTGGGCTTCACGTTCAGGGCGATAAAAAATGGGATGGTTTTCGTTGTCTTTTTTGGCGATGGCAACTTGTTGGGCAATACTGGCACGCTCATTGATGAGTGTTTGAATTTGTTCATCAATGGTATCTATTTGCTGGCGTAAATCGTGGATTTGGGTGGTGTCTAGGTTGGGAACTTGGCTCATGTTGTTTCTCTAATCATGATTAAAAATCATCACATAATACACGATTTTTGGTGTGTCGGGTAGGTTTTGTAACAATATTTGGCAACCATCAAAGCAGCTGCACCTTTTTTAAACGCATGGCATTGGCAAGCACCGACACCGAGCTTAGTGCCATCGCCATCGCTGCTATCATTGGATTTAATAACCCTGCCACCGCCAAGGCAATACCAATACAGTTATACACAAAAGCAAAAAATAAGTTTTGTTTGATGTTGGTTAGGGTGAGTTTGGCAACTTTTTGGGCATAATAAGCGTGGGTTAAGGCATTGCCCACCAAATACGCCGAAGCGGTGTGTTTGGCAATGTCGGACGCACTGCCTACTGCAAAACTTGCCTGTGCCTGTGCCATCGCTGGGGCATCATTAACCCCATCACCCACCATAGCGACTTTTTTACCCTTATCTTGCAAAGATTTGATTTTGTTGGCTTTGTCTCTGGGCGACAAACCACCATAAGCATGGCAAATGCCCAATTTGTCCGCCACAAAATCCACCACCGCTTGATGGTCGCCACTCATCATCACGCTGGCGACGCCGTCATTTTTTAGGCGAGCAATGACCTGTGCGCTGTCGGCTTTGGGCTCATCAACAAGCGCATAAATGGCTTGTGCCTTATCATCAACCGAAACCGCCACCATGCTGGCAATCTGCCAAACATCACCCTTTGGCAGTGTATTTTTGTCCACACCAATAAACTGGGGCGTGCCCACTTTGACATGACCCACTCCAGCAATATCACCACAAATGCCCTGTCCAATAATGCTTTGTACGTTGGTGGCTTGATACAGCGACAACGATTTGTCTTGGGCATACTCAACGATGGCAACTGCCAATGGGTGCGCGGCGTGCTGCTCAAGGCTGGCAGTGATGGCAAGCACGTCTTCGCCAGTTTTTGAATTATCCAATAAATGCGATGCCTGTACAGTGGGCTGACCCAGCGTTAAAGTGCCTGTCTTATCAAATACCATCGTATCAACACGCCCCGCCAGCTCAAGACTGGGAGCGTCTTTAAACACAACGCCATGACGAGCTGCCAACCCCATGCCTGCCATAATCGCTGCAGGCGTTGCCAGCCCCAGCGCACAAGGACAAGCAATCACCAGCACCGACACCGCGCGCATCAGCGCCACATCAGCGCTTTGCCCCCAAACAAAATGCGCCAAAAAAGTCAGCACAGCAATCACCACCACCACAGGCACAAACACGCCTGCCACCCTATCAGCAATACGCGCAATATGGGCTTTGGTGCCTTGGGCGTCATCAAGTGCTTGTATCATGTCTGACAAAGCGGTCTGGTTGCCTGTGGCGGTGGCTTGATAACTAAAACTGCCTTCTGCGACCACACTGCCTGCCAGCACCTTGTCGCCAACTTGCTTGCTCAAGGTTTGACTCTCACCGGTCAGATGGGCTTCGTTGATATAAGCCACCCCATCAAGCACCCTACCATCAACCGCCACCCTATCGCCATGACGCGCCAGCAACACATCGCCCACTTGGATATTGTCAATCTTGGTTTGTACCCAAGCGTCTTGTTTTTTGACCAGCGCTGTGCTAGGAATCAGCGCCATCATCGCTGACACGCTGTCTAGTCCTTGTTTTTTGGTGCGTTGCTCCAAAAATTTGCCCAAACTGACAAAAGCAATCACCATCACAGACGCTTCAAAATACACTTCGTGGCTGCCTGCCCACCACACATAACTTGAATACGCCCAAATGGCGGTCGTACCCAGTGCCACCAACGCGTCCATATTGGCAAGACCGCCTTTGATACTCTCAAAAGCCCCTTGGTAAAAGCGTGCCCCAAACACAAACTGCACCACGCTTGCCAACACAAATTGCAGCCAAGTTGGCAACATCAACGCATGACTGCCAACCAGCATGCCCGCCATCGCCACCCAAAACGGTGCAGACAGCAGCCATAGCAGCAGCAAAACCCAAGGCACTGATGTGTTGTGCGCTGCTGGCGCGCTTGGCTTGTCGCTCACCAACACAGCTTCAAAGCCTGTTTTGGCTATCCAAGCGATGATTTGCTCGGGGTTGGTCAGCTGCGTGTCAAAACGCATGGTGGCGGTTTCACTGGCAAAATTGACCGCCACTTGACTGATGGCATTTTTTTTACTTAGTACTTTTTCAATACGACTGGCACAAGCCTGACAGGTCATGCCCCTAATGGCAAAACGCACTGTCTGTTGCTTGTTTTGTTCATCTTGTTGCAAAACACCCATCACACACCATCAATACCCGCGTCAGCAATCTGCCAAACCCAAAAACTTACAGCACATCAAACCCTGCGTCTTCTATCGCTTCAACAATCGCGTCTTTGTTTGGTGGCTTATCATCATACATGACCGTTACTTGTTTGCTGGGCAACGCCACTTCAACGCCAGACACGCCCGATAACGCGCTCAGCGCTTTTTTGATGGCGCTGGCACAACCGCCACAAGTCATGCCATCAACCGTAAAAATTAACTTTTGCATTGTTTTTCATCACATAACATTGATATTTGGTTTGCAAACATACTTGCGCGCCAAAAAGCAACACAGCATATTTGCACTTTGTTGGATTTATTGGTCTAATTGTATAATAAATCATGCTCTTTTGGTATCGTAAATTGAGCCACTGGCATGTTGTCATCAAATTGGCTTTCGTGATCGGTTTGGTTGTTTGTTGTCCAGTTTTGTCAATCAAAGATTTGCACTGTGCGGCTTTATTGCCAAATTTTAGAATGCACAACCATTATACAAAACAGCGCCCCAAACCAAACTGTTGGTAGCGATTTATTTAAGCAGCGCCAACCCACCCAACGAACACGCCCACAAGGTTTTAAACACCGCAACTTTGGGTTTAAAGCAAACCCATCACCAATCAAACTTTTGACAAATTGGCACAGATGGCTGGCAACAACACCCAAACCCGCCAAGCTTGGGGGTCAGTTTTGTGCGTTTATGGCACCACCGCCACGCCATCAAGCCCCATCACTTCAGGCAGCCCAAACAAAATGTTCATGTTTTGCACCGCTTGACCCGCCGCGCCCTTGACCAAATTGTCTTGTACCACCAAAATGGTCAGTGTGTCGCCATCTTGATGAACGGCTATTTTTAGACGATTAGACGCACGCACCGAACGCGTGTCGGGCAGCTCACCCCCAGCAAGCACTTCTACAAAACATTCATCTTGGTAACAGTGGTTAAAAATGCTTTGCCAATCTAGTGCCTGACCTTGCTTGGTCAATCTTAGATGAATGGTGCTAAACATGCCGCGAATCATCGGAACCAAATGGGGTACAAAGCGGATTTTTTGGGTAAATTTTGACCCCAATAGCTCGTGCACGCCTTGCAACATTTCGGGCAAATGCCGATGCCCTGACACCCCATAAGCGCTAAAATTATCACTAAGCTCGCTAAAGAGCAGGTTGAGCTTGGCGCTGCGTCCTGCGCCCGACACTCCAGACTTGGCATCAACGATGATGTGTTCATCAATCAATCTGCCTTGTGTGTTTTGTTGCTCAATCACAGGCTTTAATCCCAAAATCACCGTGGTGGGATAACAACCAGGATTGCCAACCACTTGGGCGGCTTTGATGCGCTTGCGATTGACTTCAGGCAAACCATAAACAGCGCTTTTTAAGACATCAGGGCAAGCGTGGTTGATGGCGTACCATTTGTGAAATTCTGTCAAGTCCTGCAAACGAAAATCTGCCGCCAAATCAATAATCTTGGTGTTATTTTTTAGTAAAAACTTCGCCGAATTCATCGCCACACCGTGCGGCGTTGCAAAAAACACCACATCACACGCTGCCAAGGCTTCATCATTTGGCTCACTATAAAGCAAATCACTGACAGCGCGCAAACTGGAAAAAATCTCACTGACCGCTTTGCCAGCTTCGCCCCTAGATGTTAAGACTTTCAGTTCTGCCTGCGGATGGCGACCAAGCAAACGAATAAGCTCAACGCCTGTATAACCTGTGCCGCCAACAATGCCCACATGAATTTTTGACATGTTTTCTCCCGATGTTGTTGTTTACAAACTGTCCAAACCGCGCTTTAAATCGTTGATGATGTCGCCCACATCTTCTAATCCCACCGATAAGCGAATCAAACCATCACTGACACCCGCTTGGGCACGCTGCTCTGGGGTCATGCGAAAATGGGTGGTGCTGGCAGGATGGGTGATGGTGGTCTTAGCGTCGCCCAGATTATTGGTGATAGAAATCATCTTGGTGCTGTCAATGACGTGCCAAGCCTGTGCTTTATTTGCCACTTCAAAACCGATAATCGCCCCAAAAGCACCGCCTGTCGCGTTTAAATGGCTGTGTTGGCGCTTGGCAAGCTCATGCGATGGGTGGCTTGGCAGTCCTGAAAAATGCACCTTAACCACTTTGGGGCAATCAAGCAAAAATTGTGCGATTTGATTGGCGTTCTGACAATGCACGCGCATACGCAAAGACAAGGTCTCAAGTCCCTTTAACAGCACCCACGCATTAAATGGCGACAAGCTCATGCCACCTGTGCGCACCACGCCAAAGGCTTTTTCCATCAAAACATCTGAGCCCAACAAAGCGCCGCCGAGCACGCGCCCTTGCCCATCAATATACTTACTGGCAGAATGTATCACCACATCAGCCCCCAGCGACAGCGGCTTTTGGACAGCGGGTGTGGCAAAACAGTTGTCAACAACAAACAACGCTTGGTGCTGGTGCGCCAAATCTGCCAAAAACGCAAGGTCAGCGATTTGTGCCAACGGATTGGAAGGACTTTCGCAGTACACCACCTTGGTGTTAGGCTGTATGGCATTTTGCCACGCATCATTGTCAACACAGTCCACATAACTGACGCTCACCCCAAAGGCGCTCAAATAAGTGTCAAACAGCGCCACCGACGAACCAAACAGCTGTTTGGCGCACAACAAATGGTCGCCTGCTTTTAGGTAAGCTAGGCACATGGTCAAAATCGCCCCCATACCACTGGCGGTCGCCACACAACGCTCAGCGCCTTCCAACAGCGCCAAACGCCGCTCAAAAGCGCGCACAGTTGGGTTGGTGTGGCGCGAATAGACGTTGCCCTTTTTTGTGCCGTCAAAATGCTCAGCAGCGTCCTTGGCGTTTTTGTACACATAAGAGCTGGTGGCAAAAATCGCTTCACTGTGTTCGCCTTCGTCTGTGCGATGATAACCGCCACGCACCGCAAGCGTTTGCTCACAAAAACCAAGACTTGGGTCTAGGGCATCAGATTGCCAGTTGGGGTCAAATTGAACCACACAATCTCCTAAATTTTGTTAAATGGCGTTATTGTATCACAAGACAGTGCTGCTATGTGCAACAAGCGCTTTTGCCCCCAATCTGCCGCGCTTTTGCTTCAACGTTTGCCACCTTTGTTTAAAAACGCACAGCGCTTAACGGGCACAGACATTTTGCCAATCAAGCGGTGTGGATTGTTTAACTTTTCATAAGACATTGATTGTTTTAATGTATTTTGGTCATCAGCAATTAAAACCACCAAAAACAACAAAGGTACGATTGTGCCAAAATTTACACAACACCATGTTTTTATCGCAACAGCGCTCAATGCTTGGTCTTTATTTGCTCATTTATACCATTTGTCGCGCGTCTTTTCAGCCTTTGACAGACGGTGCAATAATGGTAAAATACCGCAAAAGACAGACACAGCCGCTCGTGCATCAAGACAAAAGTGCACGGCTTTTTCACCCCCCCTTATTAATCAATGAGTAAACGCGCCGTTTTATAGGCTAAGTATAAGCAAATCAAAGGGTTAAATATCAAATGCTTTTAATGATAGACAACTATTGTAGCTTTACCTACAACATTGTGCAGTATTTTGGCGAGCTACAACAAGACATTGTGGTCTGGCGCAACGACAAAGCAACCTTAGACGATGTCAGACAGCTCACTCCCAGTGCCATTATCTTAGGTCCAGGTCCTTGCACGCCCACCGAAGCAGGACTTACACTGCCCATTATCAACACTTTTGCTGGGGTTATTCCAATATTAGGCGTGTGCTTAGGTCATCAAGCCATCGGTCAGGCGTTTGGCGGTCAAGTGGTGCGAGCGGGTGAAGTCATGCACGGCAAGCTCTCTGACGTTTATCACACAGGCGTTGGCGTATTTGCTGATATTAGCAATCCCTTTAAAGTAACACGCTATCACTCACTGGTGATTGACAAAAACACACTGCCTGACTGCCTTGAGCTGACCGCTTGGACACAATGTCAAGACGGCAGTGTCCAAGAGATTATGGGCGTGCGCCACAAAACGCTGCCAATAGAAGGGGTACAATTTCACCCAGAATCCATTTTGAGCGAGCATGGCTATCAGCTGTTTAATAATTTTTTACACACACACGGTCTGGCGGTGCTGGGCAATCACGAACTTCCTAGCGTTGGATAAGGCAGCACTATGATAGACGACATTATTGTACAAATCCAAAACGCCAACGACAATCAAATCCACACCATTTTAACTGACATTCTGGGCAAAATGACCAAAAATGTATTTTTGGACAGCAGCCAAACCCAGCAACTGATGGCAATTGTCATGTCAGGCAGGTGTCCTGAGCCCCTACTGGCAGCCATCATCAGTGCGTGGCGCATGAAAGGCGAAAGTGTTGCCGAAATTGCGGCAGCGGCAGGCGTCATGCGCGCTTTTGCCAAAAAAGTGTCTTTGACCACCGACAACGCCATTGACATTGTGGGCACAGGGGGTGATGGCGCCAATTTATTTAATGTCTCCACAGCGGTGTCTTTTGTGGTGGCAGCCGCTGGCGTGCCTGTTGCCAAACATGGCAGTACAGGGGTGTCAAGCAGCTCTGGCGCGTCTGACTTATTGAGCGCAGCGGGCGTAAACTTGGCACTGACGCCAAAGCAAATTGCCCAAAGCGTGGACAAACACGGCATTGGCTTTATGTTTGCGCCCAATCACCACCCCGCCATGCGCCACGCCAAAAATGTGCGCGCCATGCTCAAGATTCGCACCATTTTTAATATTTTAGGACCTTTGACCAACCCTGCGTCTGTGCCTTATACCTTGCTTGGCGTGTTTCACCCTGAGCTTTGTGAACTGCTGGCGGGGGGACTGGCGGAGCTTGGCTCGCGCCACGTGTGGGCAGTTTGCGCCGAAGACGGCTTGGATGAAATTAGTCTTGCTGTGCCCACCAAAGTAACCCAAATCAAAGACGGCATACAACGCAGTTTTGTCATCACGCCCGAAGATGTGGGCATTGAGCGCCAGTCGCTTGATGGCTTGGTGGTGTCTTCGCCCGCCCAAAGCCTAGCAATCATTGAGCAGGCATTATCGGGCAAAAAATCAAGTCCTATTGTTCAAAAGGCACGCGACATGATTGCACTAAATGCAGGCGCAGCGCTGTATATCGCCGATAAGGCAGACGACCATTTGTCTGGCGTCATGCTCGCCCAAGACATCCTTCATAGTGGCAATGCGCTGCAAAAACTGCACGAATTTGCCAAATTTAGCCAAGAATTGAGCCAATAAGGTGTTTTATGACCACCCCCACCATTCTACAAAAAATCGTTGCCAGCAAACAAAAACATGTCGCTCACACCAAAAACAAGGTCAGCCTTGAAACACTACAAGCACAAGCCAAAACCCACGCCCCAAGGGGCTTTGCGCGGGCTTTGCGCGCTGTGGACACCCAAGCAAGCATTGGCGTGATTAGTGAAATCAAAAAGGCAAGCCCATCCAAAGGGGTGATTTGCCAAAACTTTGACCCTGTCGCCACCGCCATTGGCTACCAAAAAGCGGGCGCAACTTGTTTGTCGGTGCTGACCGATGTGGAGTATTTTTGTGGGGCTGATGATTATTTAAAACAAGCCAAAAATGTCAGTACTTTACCCATACTGCGTAAAGATTTTATGATTGATGAGTATCAAATTGTAGAATCGGCAGCTTTGGGGGCAGATTGCATTTTGCTGATTATGGCGTGTTTGGACGACCAAACGGTGGCACGCCTGCACGCTCGTGCGCTAGAATATGGGCTTGATGTGTTGATTGAGATTCATACCGATGATGAGCTGGAGCGCGCGTTGATGTTGCCAGCGTCAGCACACAACATTTATGGCATCAACAACCGCAATCTTAACACCTTTACTGTGGACTTGCACAACAGCATTGTGCTGGCTGACAGACTGCGCCAAAAGCTGGGCGACGACACACTGATTGTTACCGAAAGTGGCATACATTGCGCTGCTGATGTCAATCTTATGCAAAGACATCATATCCACCACTTTTTGATTGGTGAACAGTTTATGAAAACCAACGACGCAGGACAAGCGCTTGCCAAGTTACTGAGCGACATTTAGTCAGCAACCTTAGGCAGACAGCAGTGTTTAACAACAAAGCGGTATAGGGCATTTTCTTCTTTGGTCTTGTCGGTGCTTTGGACAATTGGCAAGCCTGAGCTTGTCTTTTTGTCCACGGCAATGCCAGTTGCACCAAGCTGCTTTTGACCACAATAAACAAACCGTTTTTTTCTTAAAGGTTTTGGCATCAACTCTTAGCTGCTTTGTCATGCCGACAAGCCCCAAGTTTGGGATTTAAATGACTGACCGTTTATGGCTTTTGGTTTAAATTGGTGGTCAGACAGCAAGAAACGCTCGTGCATGCCAAACTATGATGACCCTGATTGCTAGGGAGCGTGGCGCGCTATGGCTAAGACAGGCTTTTTCACAAAGCATAAGAGCGTATGCACACACATTGCGAGCCGTTCTTTTGTTGTGGTCAGCAAAATATTGCAAAAAGAAAAAGACATAAAAAACCATAACCCAAAAGTTGCCCATCACGTCCGACAAAATGCAGCAACGGACAACGCACGCCCAAGGCAAACGCACATCATTCTCAAGATGACATCAAAAGACAGCGACAGCATTGAGTTTTGTGCTGACCAAATTGCGTAGACTGCCACTTTATATTAAAATGATAATGAGAATTATTTTTAATGGTGTGCTTATGTCCTTTATCCATGACGCTGTTGCTGAAACCTTACTCATCACGCTCTATGCTCGGGCGGTAGAATCCCAAAAATCCAACCCGATTATCTTTGACCCCATTGCCCGTCAGTTGGTGGCGTCCTTAGATTATGATTTTAGTCGCTTTGACAACAAGCCTGCCAGCTTGGTGGGGGTGGTGATACGCGCCAGATTTTTTGACGAGCAAGCCAAACTCTTTTTGACCAAACACCCAAACGGAGTCATTGTCAATCTTGGTTGCGGTCTAGACAGCAGGTTGGAGCGACTTGGCGAGCTTGCCAGCAACACGCCTTTTTATAGCTTGGACATCGCTGAAGTCATTGAACTAAGGGAGCGCCATTTGCCCAAAGCCGCCAACGAAACCCTGATTAAGGCGTCCATGTTTGACACATCTTGGCTGGAGTTGTTGGCAAGCAAACACCCCCAGCAGCCAGTATTGTTGCTCGCTGAAGGGGTGATGATGTATTTTAGCGCCACTGACAATCAGCGCTTTATCCAAAATACCGCCGATTATTTGACGCACGCCTATTTGTATTTTGATTGTCCCAGCGTGTTTTTTAGCAAAAAAAGCCAATATCATGAAACGGTCAAATACACGCGCGCCAGATTTGCTTTTGGGCTAAACAATCCAAGAACGCCAGAAACGTGGGATAAGCGCTGGCGCTACATAGAACACCACTATTTTGCTGAGTTTCAAGAGATTTGGCAAATGGGCAAGGTGATGGGATTTTTATTAAAGTATGTGCCATTGTTTCAAAAGTCCTTTATGATGGTGGGTTATCAGCTGGGTACCAACGCCCCATCATAATGGCTGCTATTTGACACTAAAAGGCAGGCGTTCTTTTGGGAATGGCTTGCAAAAACTCTTGGCGTGCTTGGCTGTCTGTGCCAAAATCGCCAAGCATGCTCAGCGTGCGCGTGGTGGATTGTTGTTTGCCCACCCCACGCATCATCATGCACATATGACTGGCATCCATCACCACCGCGACACCGCGACACGCGGTCAAATTTTGGACAGCTTGGGCGATTTGTTTGGTGAGATTTTCTTGGATTTGTAGGCGGCGGGCATACATGTCCACAATACGCGCCACTTTGGACAAGCCAAGCACCTTGCCATTGGGCAAATACCCCACATGCGCCACCCCATAAAACGGCAACAAATGATGTTCGCACAAAGAATAAAACTCAATGTTTTGCACCAGCACCAGCTCTGGATTGTCCGATGGAAAAATCGCACCATTTGCCACCACATCCAACGATTGATGATACCCACGCGTCAAATAACCAAAGGCTTTGGCGGCGCGCATGGGCGTATCCAACAACCCTTCTCGGCACAAGTCTTCGCCGCAACTTTCAATGATTTGCGCATAATGGTCAGCGGTTTGTTGGTAATCCAAAACAACATCAATAGAATCAGAATTTGACATGACAAATTTGGCCAGCACAATTAAAAGGCTATAGCTTAACCCAAAATCAGATTTTATCAAGCACTAATCACAAAAATTGCATAAATTTTCTTAACAGCACCAAAGCGCCTTGTCAATTTCTTGTTTACATATGTACTTTTTTATGGTGCATTTTGATAAAGTTGTGCTATAATTTGCACGAAGTTATGACAATAGGATATTTTTATGCTTTTAACAGGTCAACGTTTTGTCGTTACGGGCATCGCCAGCAAACTGTCCATCGCTTGGGCAATTGCCGAGTGTTTGCACCGCGAAGGTGCCGAGCTTATTTTGACTTATCCCAACGAAAAAATCAAAAAACGTGTTGAGATGGCGGCCGAAGCCTTTAACGCAACCGCCGTCATTGAATGCGATGTGGCTTCTGATGCGTCCATTGATGCTTGTTTTACCAAAGTTACTCGTTTGTGGGGACAAGGCGACGACCAAGGCATCAACGGCATTGTACACGCCATTGGCTTTGCGCCTGCCGACCAACTCAACGGCGATTTTACCAGCGTAACCACCCGTGAAGGCTCAAGCATTGCCCACGATGTCTCCAGCTATAGCTTTGTGGCGCTTGCCAAAGCAGGTCGCAAGTTGCTGGCCGCTCGCCAAGGCTCACTCTTGACCCTAACTTATGAAGGCAGCATTTCGGTACTGCCCAACTATAACGTGATGGGCATGGCAAAAGCAAGCCTTGAAGCGTCTGTGCGCTATTTGGCAAACTCACTGGGCAAAGAAGGCATTCGTGTCAATGCCATCAGCGCAGGACCCATTCGCACCTTGGCGGCCAGTGGCATCAAATCCTTTCACACCATGCTAGACGTCAGCGAAAAAATCGCCCCCCTACAACGCAACGTCAGCCAAGAAGAAGTGGGCAACGCGGCGCTGTTTTTGTTGTCGCCTTGGGCAAGCGGCATCACAGGTGAGATTTTGTTTGTGGACGCAGGCTTTAATACGGTTGCCATCAGCGAACACATCATGACAATCGCCAGCAGCGAACAATAAACACCATTTATCCCCAATCCTTAACAGCACAAAGCTCGCTTTGTGCTTTTATTTTCTTTACAAAAATATTACAATAATCAATTTACTCCAAACCAACTTACCATGCAAGACAAAATCCCCACTTGGGTGTTGTTTGGGGCGGTTGTACTGGCATTTAGTGCAGGTATTTTAAACACCACAGCACTGATGGGCTTTACACACATCTCCGCTTCACACGTTACAGGCAACATCAGCCAATTTGCGGTGGCGGTCTTTGAATCAGACCACGACAACATACGTTTGTTTGCCATCTCCATCGTTTCTTTTTGGTTTGGTTCGGTGTTGAGCGGCATGATTATTGGTGGCAGCGAACTCAACATTTACCGCAACTATGGCTATGCCATGTATCTTGAATTCGTGCTTTTGTGTCTTAGTTTGCTGTTGTATCTGCACGACAATTATTTTGGACAAATGATGATTGCCATGGCATGCGGACTACAAAACTCCATGGTCGCCACCTATCATGGGGCGGTTGTGCGCACCACCCACCTAACAGGCACAACATCAGATTTGGGGGCGACGGTTGGCAATTGGCTGGTTGGACGCAAAATAGACATCGCCAAGATGATGTTACACAGCGGTTTGTGGTGGGGGTTTTTTATTGGCGGTTTTGTGGCGGTGTTTTTGTACGCGCGTTTTGGGTATTGGTCTATGTTGCTGCCCATTGCCATCATTTTATTTTCGGCGATGAGTTATCAACACATGGAAAAATGGTACATCAAATCGCAACGCATGATTAGATTTCAAGCACTGCGCCAGCAGCGCAAAAGACGTCGGCACAAAAAGACCCCCATTAACACAAACCGCTTCTAGCTTTAACTTTATCGGCTCGTGGCAACTCAAAGCACATGAACTGACCACCCCACCCCAAGGGCAAATTGGCGTCTTCTTTTTGCTTCACAGTTTTTGGCTTAAAAGCAACCAACACACCACCGCGCCGATTATCAAGACGGTCGCCTGACCAAAACAGCAGCCATTATGACCGAGTTTGGATTGTAAGCGGCTTGACTGACCAAGCAACTTTGGCAAAACTTTGTTCTACAAATAAGGCGTCATCAACTGCTTGGCATCGGTGCGCGCATCAAGGGCTGACAAGAGCGCATAAGCACCGATAAACTTACGACTAATAAACATCATCTCTTTGGGCGGCAAACTAAACTCCAGTGATGTCATGCCGTCTTTGGCGTTGTCCATCACCCGTTGGTATAGATTGCTTTTTGCCCAAATATAACGCCCATTGTCCAATTTGTCATCACTCAGTCGGTCAGGATTGGCAAATGGCTCACACGCCAACAAAAACACATCTGCCACGTCGTCTTTGGGTTTGCCATTTAGTTTGTCAAAAAACTCATAACCCGTCATCGCTGCTTTCATCATCGCTTTGTCTTGATGATGACCTGCCAACAATAAGTTTTTGGCAATGGCAAGCAATTTGTCATCAAACTGCTTAATCGCCCCAAAATCCAGCAGCACCAGTTTATCAGGCGCGCCATCTTCGCCCAAGCGCACCAGATAATTGCCAAAATTGGGGTCGGTCTGCATTTCGCCCCACCCAAAAATCTCTTTGATGACCACATCAATGGCAAGCTGCCCCAAGCGGTTACGCCTGTCTTGGGACAAGGTCATCAGCGCAGGGTCACCCAAATGAATGCCCGCTTCAAAGCTCATGCAAATCAGACGAGCGCTAGAATAATTGTCATAGATGGTAGGCACAACATAATCGGCATTGTCGCCAAGACGACTGGCAAAGCGCTTGGTGGTGGCAGCTTCTAGATGGTAATCCACTTCACGGTAGAGCAGCTCGCGCACTTCGTCAAACCATGCGTCTAGGGCTTTGGTCTGTGGCACGGCGTTGGTTACTTTGAGCAGTCGTTTAAAAATGGACAAATCCGAGTCAATGGCAGCAGCCACATTGGGGTATTGCACTTTTAAGACCACCTGTCGCCCTGTGTACTTGTGGGTGGCTTTGTGCACTTGGGCAAGGCTGGCCGTGCCGATAGGCGTGCGTTCAATGTCAAAATCATCAACGCGCTCGCCAAGTTCGGTTTTGATGGCGTCATAAATGATGTGCCATGCCAACGGCGCAGTGTGCGCATCCAGCGTATGCAAAGCACTCACCACTTGGGCAGGCAAAAAATGCTCACCATACAGTGCCAACATTTGCCCAACTTTGACCACCGACCCTTTTAATTGACCCAGTTCATTGACCAGATAATTGGCTTGTTCTTGTAAAAAGCGCTGTTTTTGGCGCTGTTTTTCTTCTTTGCTCAAAAAAAATCCAGTAACGCCGCTTTTTGCCCAGTTTCTGCCAATGTTCAGCGATGTTTTGGCAATGGATAATTGTCGTTGTAGCGAAGAAACTTTTAAGGTGTCAAGTGGTTTGCTCATCAGTATATCTTAAACCAATCAAATCGCTTATCATAACAAACCGACATGGATTTTGCCATATCGGTTGTTGTTTTGTGCGCTTGGATTTAGCGCCCAATCGCCCGCCAACCAATATCACGGCGGTATTGTATGCCATCAAAAGCAATCGTGCCACACGCTTGTAAGGCGCGCGCCTGAGCTTCTGCCACGTCTTTGCCAAGGGCGGTAACGCACAAGACACGTCCGCCATTGGTAAGTATTTGTCCGTTGTCGCCTTGTTTGGTGCCTGCATGAAAGACTTTGACTTTTTCTACGCTGCCTACCTGTGGCAAGCCAGTAATCACATCACCACTTGATGAGCTTTCAGGATAGCCACGACTGGCAAGCACGATGCCCAACGCCACGTCATCATGCCAATCGGCAGTTGTGGGCAGCTTGCCGTCAAGCCCTGCCAAAATCAAATCCACCAATGATGATTTTAAACGCATCATAATCGGCTGAGTTTCAGGGTCGCCAAAACGGCAATTAAATTCAATGACATAAGGGTCGGCATGGTCATCAATCATAAGTCCTGCGTACAAAAAGCCTGTGTAGGGCGTGCCACGGCGCTTCATTTCGTCCACCACAGGGCGGATAACTCGCTGTATCACTTTGTCGTGCACATCAGCGGTTACCACAGGGGCAGGTGAGTAGGCACCCATGCCGCCTGTGTTTGCCCCTTGGTCGCCTTCAAAAATGCGTTTGTGGTCTTGGCTGGTCGCCATTGGCAGAATATTATCGCCATCAATCATACAAATAAAGGACGCTTCTTCGCCTGCCAAAAACTCTTCAATCACCACACGGCTGCCTGCTTCACCAAACTTATTGCCCGATAACATATCATCAATGGCAGCAAAGGCTTCCGTTTCATTCATGGCAACAATCACGCCTTTGCCTGCTGCCAGTCCATCGGCCTTGATGACAATCGGCGTGCCTTTTTGTTTGACAAAGGCTTTGGCGCTGTCCGTCTCGGTAAAGACTTGATAAAAGGCGGTGGGCACGTTGATGGCTTGCATAAATTCTTTGGCAAAGGCTTTTGAGCCTTCTAGCTGTGCGCAGTATTTTGAGCAGCCCCACACTTTGATGCCCGCTTCAGTCAAATCGTCAGTAATGCCCGCCACCAATGGTGCTTCTGCCCCAACCACCACAAAGTCAACTTTTTCTTGTCCACAAAAGTCAATCACGGCTTTGTGGTCGCTGATGTCCAAATCCACATTACACAGCTTTGGTTCGTGTGCCGTGCCAGCATTGCCTTTGGCGACAAATACGGTGCTTACTTTGTCGTCTTTGGCACATGCCCACGCCAATGCGTGCTCACGTCCACCTGTGCCAGTTACTAAAATTTTCATGATGACCCCTTTATATGTGAATTTTACCATTATAACAAAAAAGGGTTGATTGCCCTAGTTTATTTTATCAGCAGTGTATGGCAAAGACCGTCCACACACACCACGAGCCTGTCGCCTGCGTTTAATTTTCCCACACCTTTTGGCGTGCCTGTCATGATGATATCGCCTTTTTGTAAGCCGTATAGATTGTCCAAATACGCCGCTAGGTAATCAAAAGAATACATCATTTTATCAGTGCTATCATCTTGGCGGATTTCATCGTTGATGGTCAAAGACAATTGATAGGGTTTATTGGTAAAGGGCTTAAAATCGCCAAGCCAGCACGCTCCTTTAAAACCTTTGGCTTTTGTCCAAGGCAGCCCTTTGGCTTTGCAGACATCTTGGACGTCTCGGGCGGTCAAATCAAGCCCCACCGCACAGCCTGCGATACGTTTATCATCACCAATCAGCAGCACCAGCTCCGTTTCATAATGCACATTGTCAGAAAACTTGGGCAAATGTAGCGTATCGCCAGTGCAGACACTGCTGTTTGGTTTTAAAAATACCAACGGTTCATCAGGCGTGGCGTTGCCAAGCTCGGCGATATGTTCGGCATAACTGCGACCGATACAATAAATGGTGTTGATGGCATAGGACGTGCCATCGGTAAAGCGGATATGGGACATGGCAATAATTTTGCAAAAATCCTATCATAACACAAATCAGTCCAACAAAGAACTTTTATTATTAAGCACTTACCACAGCCAACCAAATTATTTAGGATAAAACTGGCAAGGTGGTTATTCCTTTGATGTATGATGATGTTGATGGTTTTGTGGGGAATTTGGTGGTGGCTAAAAAAGATGGTGAGTGGCTGACAATCAACAAACAAGGACAGCAAGCGACCTAGCATTGCGCTAACTACACACCCAGACAATGCACCTTAACCAAATGCACCAAATGCGGCTGATAGTAGGCGGGCAAATCATGAGCCAAGCCATCTACTGCCACAAAACGGCTGTTTTTGATGAGTTTGGCGATGTGTTTGCCATGGCTTTGGTGAATCAGCCCATCTTTTGTGCCGTGAATGATGAGCGTGGGCACTGTGATTTGGCGGGTATAGGATTCTATGGAGCCTGTGGCAAGTATGGCGTTCATCTGCTGAGCCATGCCCAGTGGGTGAAAACAGCGTTGATAACGCCTGTGAGCCACCGCTCGCGTGCCTTTGATGTCAAGATGACCTGGTGAGCCGACCGCCGTCATAAACCACACGGCATGGCGTACCATGTCTCGCTCAGAGTGGCTTTGTGGTTTTCTAAAAAAAGTAGAAAACTGCACAGGTTTTGGCAATCTGGCAAAGGCACTGTTGGCACTGCTAAATATCAATATCAGCCTGTCCACCAAATCAGGATATTTGGCAGACAAGATTTGACCTATCATGCCCCCCATGCTTGCCCCGATGATGTTGGCTTTAGGCAGGTTTAAGGCTCGTATCAGCCCTGCGACATCGTTTGCCATGTCAGGCAAAGTGTAGGCGACTTTTTCGCGGGCGTTGGACAGACCGATGGTATTTTTGGCAATCATTTTGACAATATTGGTGCGGGGCAGTTTGCTTAAGTGGTTGATTTTGCTAGAAAGCCCCGTGTCTCGGTTGTCAAATCTGATGACAAAAAATCCAGCGCCCATAAACTGCTTTAAAAAGTTGTCCGACCAAAACATCATCTGTGAGCCAAAGCCTGCCACAAACAACAAAGGCGGATTGTCAGGATTGCCCCCTGCTTCTACGCATAGCTCAATGCCGTTGCCCACGTCTATCATGGCTTGATATAGGTGGGGCGATAGGTCAGATGGTCGCCAAGTTTGATTAAATCTTAACCAACTGTCAGGCGGCACACTGGGCAAGGTGGTAAGTGGGTTAAATTCGCTCATGGCTGTTTGTTGTTTGTTTAAATCTCAACCATTTCAAAATCTTCTTTGCCCACGCCGCACTCAGGACAGGTCCAGTCATCAGGAATGTCTTCCCAGCGAGTGCCAGCAGGCAAACCTTCTTCGGGGCAACCAACCGCTTCGTCATAAATCCAACCGCAGACGATACATTGATATTTTTTCATGGCGACAGCTCTTTGATAAGATTAAAAATTGGCGTAAGTTTACAATCGTTTTCGTTTTTTGTAAAGTCCTTTTTGGCAGGTTGGTTGCTGATTAATTGACATACCTAGGTGATGATGTTTTGCCCAAGTTGTTACCTGTGGGGTCAATCAGATACCAAGTGTCATCCATTTTGGCTTTGATGTAGCCGTCATTAAGTGGTCGGTATTGCTCATAGACAGGCGGTGTGATGATGTTGCCTTGGCTGTTTGCTCTGCCATAGCGATGGTTTTGTTTGATGAATAAATGATTGTCATTCCAATTAACAATCTCATCATAGACGACAGGTAGCAGCTCTTTGCCATATAAATCAACAAATCCCCATTTATCACCCACGCACACCTTGTAGCCATAATAGGTGGTGTGTGCTTTTGATAAGGCGTATCGCTGGCTGTATAGTGGTTTGATGTCATCAAATATCGGCTCGGTGATGTGCTTGCCATCGGTTTTGATAAAGCCGTATTTATTGTCTTTTTGATAAATGCCAATCTCTTTATCAAAAGCGATTATGTCATCATAAAGGTGTGGGGAGATGGGTTTAAATTCGTGATTTAATATCAGCTGATGGTTGTCTTGATTGGCGATGATGATGTTGCTTTTTTCAATGCCAATCAGGTGGTCATAGATAAAATCAATCAAGACGCGATTGTCTTTGTCCACCACCCCAAATTGCCATTTGTTTCCTTGGCGTTTGGCGACTATAAACAGCACCTTATCAGCGATTTTGACAGGCGTTTTGGCGTATAGGTATTGTGGCGGTATCACTTCTTTGCCAGTTTCATCAATATAGCCATTTAGGTCTCTCATCAAAGCAACGACAGCAAAGCCATGACGAAAACTGTCCATGTGTGGATATTCTGGCTTGATGATGATATTGCCTTGGCTGTCCATCACACCGTGATAGCCTGCTTCATCAGCAAAATAAATGAGATTGTCATTGATACTGACACTTTTATAAATGGGCGGCAAAATCTCTTTGCCTGTTGTGTCAATCACCCCCATTCTGTATGTGTCATCTTTGACATTGCCGTCATTGCTAACGATGGCAAGCCCATCTTCAAAGCGATAAGCATTGCCGTATTTTGGGACGATGACCATGTTGCCTATGCTGTCAATATAGCCTAATTTGCCATGTAGGGATACTGCCATACGGTTTTGGCTAAACAAGTGCATTTTGTCAAAATGAACAGCGGTCAGCTCTTTGCCTGTCTTGGTGCTAATCAGCCCATATTTGTCGTCAATTTGTACCAAAGCGGTGTGGTGCTCATCATCATAAGAACTGATGTCATCATAACGAATGTCGCTGATGAGTTTGCCGTCTTTGTTGATTAAGCCAAATTTGTCTTGATGTTTGATTTGGGCGATGTTGCCGTCATCATGAAATAAACAGCTCACCGTGGCGTTTTGTAACTTGGGGTCGGTGATGGCGGGTTTGTGGCAGGCGTATTCTGCCAAACCATCTTGATAAACAACGCTTGATGGGTTGGCATGGACAGGCACGACAAACAAAGACGCTACTAAGGTGCTGATGATACATGGATATTTCATGGTGCCATCACTTGAAAAATCGGTCAAAAAGTGAGCTTTACAAAGATTAAGCAAATAATTGTTTTGCCAAATCCGCTCTGGCTTTAACAAAGCCATCAATGCCTGAGAGTAGTAGTTGATTGAGTGAGTGGCTGTTTTGGGCGTCCATAAATTCTGTCATGGTCATCACTGGTGGTTTTGGCGTGTGTTTGCCGCCATCAATGAGCTGACAAGATACAGGCGTGTCCATGCTGGCAAGCTCATCAAGCAAGGCAGGCGAGATGGTCAATAAATCACAGCCCGCCAATGCCAAAATTTGCTCAACCGAGCGAAAACTTGCTCCCATGATGTCGGTGGTGTAGCCATGCTGTTTATAAAACTGATAAATGGCTTTGACGGAATTTACGCCCATGTCATCAGCGATGGCGATGGTGGGTTTATTTTCTTGTCTTTTTTGCCAGTCGGTGATTCGTCCCACAAAAGGCGAGATGAGCGTAACGCCAGCGTCTGCACAAGCACGAGCTTGGGCGTCTGTAAATAGTAGGGTAAGATTGCAACCAATGCCTTGTTTTTCTAGCTCTTTGGCGGCTTGGATGCCTTGCCAAGTGGCGGCGATTTTGATTAAAATTCGGCTGGTATCCACACCAAGTTTGTCGTACAGCTCTATAAATTCTAGGGCGTTTTTGATGGTTTTGTCAGTATCAAAAGAATGACGTGCATCCACTTCGGTGGAAACTCGTCCGTCTATGTGAGTGAGTATTTGTTTGCCAAGCTCGGCAGTTAAGCGGTCTATGATTTGATCATCATCAAGCGATAAGTCTTTGATTTTGTTGATAAGTGCGTCATGCTGACCTGACAGCAGAGCACTCGTTACTAAGCTGGGGTTGGTGGTGGCGTCTTTGGGTTTTAGACGGGCGATGGCGTTCAAATCACCCGTATCGGCAACGATGGTGGTGTACTGGGCAAGCTGTTCAAGGGTGTTCATGGTCTGACCTTCAAATGTTTACAAGATAGCACATTTATTGCCATTTGGCAAAATGTGTGTCGGTGATATCTTATCGCGGGCAGGGCTGATATCGGTTTTCCTTTTAAATTTGCTGCTCAAAAGTCATCAATATGCTTTATGCTTTTATAGCTATAGATTTTGGGTTGTTTATTGTATGGACGCTGCCGCACGCCCCAATAAATCCAACACCAGTACATAGATGGCTTAGAAAGCACAAAACACAACAACAATCGCCACCATTTGCACCCAACATTTTGTCATTTCTTTTTTACATTGTCTGCTCTTATCCAAAACATCGTGCCACGCATGTCAATAAACACACTGCTGGCTGGCGTCCAAGATTCTTTCTTTTCTTTTTTACCATGTGTTTTTTTATGGCCAGAATTGGTGTGATTATCGGCACTGGAATTTTGTTTTGCTTGCACAAGCAATGGGCTGCAAAAAGATAAAGCTAAGGCGAAAACTACGTACTTTTTCATATCCACCACACTCTGTAAATAAAACCTATGGTTAAAAAAGTACATGCAATATTCAGACCATTTATGTTAATAAGTAATAAAAATCCGATAAATGACTTTTTTATCACTATAAAAGGTTAAATACTCCTTAAAAAATCGCTTTTTTTGTAAAACAATTTATGATAAAAGTACATTTTTTGCTTATTGTAAGCAAAAATGGTTTTTTACCAAAACTGTTGCACCAAACCCAAAAATACTCTATAATACTTGACGTTTTTTGAGAGCCCTCGTTTCCCCAATTCCTAAAATAAGCAAACATTTGTTTTGTTTATTGTACTCTCAAACTCACATTAAATAGGTTTTATATGACAACTACCATCAGTGCTAAACCCGCTGAAGTTGTCCATGACTGGTACGTTGTGGACGCTGAAGGCAAAACATTGGGTCGCCTAGCCAGCGAAATCGCTTCTCGTTTGCGTGGCAAACACAAGCCATCTTATACTCCCCATGTTGATACTGGCGATTATATTGTGGTAATTAATGCCGACAAAGTTGCGGTTACTGGCAAAAAAGCTCAGGACAAAAAATACTATCGTCATACAGGCTATCCAGGTGGCATTAAAGAGACCAATTTCACCAAACTTATCGCTCACAAGCCCGAAGACGTGTTGCACAAAGCCGTTAAAGGCATGCTGCCTAAAGGTCCGCTTGGCTATGCCATGATTAAAAAACTCAAACTGTACGCAGGCAGCCAGCACCCACACGCTGCTCAACAGCCACAAGTGCTAGACATCTAAGGAGACATTATGGAACGCAATTACGGTACTGGTCGTCGCAAGACTTCTACTGCTCGTGTCTTCTTGGCCAAAGGCACTGGTAACATCATCATCAATGGCAAAACGCTTGATGAATACTTCGGTCGCGAAACTTCGCGCATGGTTGTGCGCCAGCCACTTGAGCTGTTGGACGCCATTTCTAGCTATGACTTATACATCACGGTTACCGGTGGTGGCGCCAGCGGTCAAGCAGGGGCAATCCGCCATGGCATTACTCGTGCGTTGATTGACTATGACGAAACCCTAAAACCCGCCCTAAAAGCTGCTGGTTTTGTTACGCGTGATGCCCGTGAAGTTGAGCGCAAAAAGTTGGGTCTGCGCAAAGCACGTCGTCGCCCACAATTCTCAAAGCGTTAATCGTTACACCAACAAAGCCCTGCCAACTGGTGGGGTTTTTACATGGTCTCATATTTTCCCCATTATCATTTGCCCTTACCATAGATTTGTTGCCTATCTTGAGCTGACAAAATATGCTATGCTAAGCAACAAATCGCCATACCAACCATCATGAAACAATCCACCGCACTTGACATCTTAAAAACGGGTCAAAACGTCTTTTTAACTGGGCAAGCTGGTGCTGGTAAAACGCATGTATTAAATCAATACATTGCATATCTGCGCGCGCGCCGAGTGCCCGTCGCCATCACCGCCAGCACAGGCATTGCCGCAACTCACATCAGTGGCATGACCATACACGCTTGGTCAGGCATGGGCATCAAAGACAGCTTTGACAACAACGATTATCAGCGCCTAAAACACCGACCAACACTCACCGAACGCCTTAAAGACACCAAAGTACTTATTGTTGATGAAATTTCTATGCTGCACGCCAAACAGGTGGACTTGCTTGATGAGATACTGCGCACCATCAGAGATAATGAGCATGCCTTCGGCGGGGTACAAGTGATTTTTTCAGGAGATTTTTTTCAATTACCCCCCGTTGGCAACAAAGGCGAAAACAACAAAGAAAAATTTGCTTTTATGGCAAAGGCGTGGCTGCACGCCAACTTTCAAATTTGCTATCTTGGCGAACAACACCGACAAAATGCCCAACACGAAAAGCAGCAGTTTGGCATTTCACTCAACCAAATCTTAAACCAAATTCGCCAGCAAGACGTTGAACAAGGCGCCATTGACACCCTGCTTGCCACCAAGCACCATAACATTGACGCAACGTGCACCCACCTTTATACCCATAATGCTGATGTGGATAACATTAATGAAGAAAAGCTGAGCGCTTTGACTGGCAAACCCCACACATTTGTATGCACCACTTATGGCGACAAAGTGCTCGTAGAAACCCTAAAAAAGAACGTGCGTGCCAACGAAACGCTCACACTCAAGGTGGGCGCGCGGGTAATGTTTGTAAAAAACAACAACACGCTTAACGTTTCCAATGGCACGATGGGCAAAGTGATTGATTTTGCCAGCACCCAAACCAGTTTGAGCAAAAACACCACCGACAGCGCCTATCCTGTGGTACAACTGACGACAGGTCGCACGGTGATTGCTGAGCCCGAAGAGTGGGTCATAGAAAGCCATCAAGGCGAAGTGTTGGCAAGCTATAGTCAAGTGCCCTTGTGTTTGGCATGGGCAATCACCATTCACAAATCACAAGGCATGACCTTAGACGCCGCCAAAATTGACCTATCTTACACCTTTGAAGCAGGACAAGGCTATGTCGCCCTATCACGTTTGCGCTCACTGGACGGTCTAAAACTGCTTGGACTCAACAAAAACAGCTTACTGCTTGATGAATGGGTGTTTCGGGTTGACAAACGCTTGCTTGAGCTCAGCCAAGAACACGAAACGCGCTTTTGTCGCCTTGACAAAACCGCCATCAAAAAAATGCACCAGCAGTTTATCAAAAACTGTGGTGGAGTGATAAGACCCACCAAAAATGACCGCAAATCCAAACAAAGCACACAACCAAAAACCAAGGCAACAAATGAAAACACTTAGGCTAGCCATCAACGGCTTTGGGCGCATTGGGCGCATGCTTATCAGGGTATTTTTGGCGCGCACAGACAGCTTTGACCATATCCAGTTCGTTGCCATCAATGACATCGCCGATGTTGATACGCTGCTGCATTTGCTGCGCTTTGACAGCACGCACGGCAAACTGTCAAATATGGGGGTCACAGCTTCGCTGTGGCGCAACAATCAAGACACCTATTTGGTTTTAGAAAAAAACCGCCAGCCGCTGGCAAAAATTTTGTTGCTGGCACAAGCCAACCCCCAAAATTTGCCTTGGGACAGTTTGGACATTGATTTGGTGCTAGAATGCACAGGATATTTTCGTTCTTATGACCAAGCCAATCAACACAGGCGCGCAGGCGCCAAGCAAGTCATTATTGGTGCTGCGCCCTTTGATGAAGTTGACGCCAGCATCGTTATGGGCGTTAATGAGCAAACGCTCAGCCGTGATTTGTCGGTGATTTCGGGAGTGTCTTGCACCACCCAAGCGCTTGTGCCTTTGCTGCATTTGTTGGACAAACAACTGGGTTTACAAAGCGTGATGATGACCGAAATACACGCCGTTACTGCCGACCAAATGGTGCTTGACCATGCCCATCGTGATTTGCGCCGAGCGCGAGCGTCAGGACACAACATCATTCCCACCACATCCAGCAGTATCAACGCCACAGAACGAGTGTTGCCCCAATTGCAAGGCAAACTCAACGGACATTCCATTCGCGTGCCCACCATCAATGTGGCGTGCATTGATGTGAATGTGGTTTTTGAACAAAACACCACATTGACCGAATTACAAGCCCTACTAAAAAATGCCAGCCAAACAACGCTAAAAGGCATCATGGACTACACAGACGACCCATTGGTGTCCAGTGATTTTATTGGCGATGGTCATTCTTTGGTCATTGATGGTCAGCAGCTTATGCAAGCCAACCACCAATTTAAAATCTTTGCTTGGTATGACAACGAAGTGGGCTACGCCAATCGTTTACTTGATATTTGTCAATTGTTGGCAAAAAGCCACTAACCCAAAATCAAACTGTCGTCTTCCACCTTCTCGCCGCGCGTTTTTTCAAACATATGCAGCAGGTCAGTAACGCTCATGCCTTGGCGCTCCTGCCCAGAAACATCAAGCACCACCTGCCCGCGATGTAACATGACTGTGCGCGTGCCGTGAGTCAGTGCCTGTTGCATAGAGTGGGTTACCATCATGGTGGTCAGCTTGTTTTCACTGACAATCTTATCAGTCAGCTCCAACACAAATGCCGCCGTCTTTGGGTCAAGCGCGGCAGTGTGCTCATCAAGCAACAAAATCTTTGATGGTTGCAAACTTGCCATCAGCAAACTCACCGCTTGGCGCTGACCACCAGAGAGCAACCCCATGCGGTCGGTCAAACGGTTTTCTAACCCCAATTTTAAGATGGCCAATTTTTCACGAAACAGTTCACGATTTTGACCATTGAGTGCCCCTTTTAATGTGCGTGTGTCGCCACGTTTGTACGCCAGCGCCATATTTTCTTCAATGGTCAAGGCTTCACAAGTGCCCGCCATCGGGTCTTGAAACACACGCGCCACCCAATGACTGCGCTGGTGGGTGGGTTTTTTGGTAACGTCGGTGCCATTGATGACGATTGAGCCGCTGTCCACTTTTAGGGCACCGCTGATGGTGTTTAAAAAGGTGGACTTGCCCGCGCCATTGGTGCCAATCACAGTTACAAACTCGCCGTCTTGGATATTTAGGCTGATACCACGCAATGCAGGGTTTTCAATGGGTGTGCCAGGATTGAAAGTTAAGCGCAAATCGCTTGCTTGCATCATGGGACATTCTCCTTTTATTTGGCAGTGCTGGGTTTTTTGCGCCCGAGCCCCAACGCTGATAAGGCACGAGAACGAAACTTTGGCAACATCAGAGCAATCACCACCAAAAGCGATGTTACCAAATTTAAATCCTGTGGGCCAAAACCAATGCCGCGCAGCAGCTGACTAGACAGCGCAACTTGAATAAATAATTTATAAATTACCGCACCGACAATCACCGAAAAAGTAATCCAAAATATTTTTTTAGCAGTCAGCACCGTCTCACCAATAATCACCGCCGCCAAACCAATAACGATGGTGCCAATGCCAATAGACACATCGGCACTGCCTTGGGTTTGTACAAACAGCGCTCCAGACAAAGCAATCAAGCCATTACTGATTGCCATGCCCAACACAATCATCCACGGTGTGTTGATGCCTTGGGCTTGTGCCATCTTGACGTTTGAGCCTGTGGCACGCATGGCAAGTCCTGTTTCGGTACTAAAAAACCAATCCAACAACAACTTGGCCACCAACACAACAATGCCAGCAACCACCACACGCACCCAAACACCATTATTGCCTTCAATAAATGGTGTAAATACTGTGGGTTCACCAAGCAAAGATAAGTTTGGTGCGCCCATAATACGCAAATTGACCGAATACAAAGCGGTCATCACCAAAATCCCTGCCAACAGGTGCAAAATGCCAAGTTTGACATTGAGCCACGCCGTTACCACGCCCGCCATCGCGCCTGCCATCATACCAAAGACACACGCCAACCACGGATTGATGCCTGCCACAATCGCCAATCCAGCCACCGCCCCACCCAAAGGAAAACTGCCATCAGCGGTCAAATCAGGAAAATCCAAAATCCGAAAAGAAATCAGCACGCCCAGTGCCATCAACGCATAAATCAATCCACTTTCTAAGGCGCCAAAAAAGGCAATCCACGACATAATAACCCCACACTATAAATAAAACACACGCTTAACTCAAACAAATTAAGCGTGCATTTGTACCACTATGATGATAAGAACTTATTGCACCACTTTTTTGGCTTTGTCAAGCACACTTTGTGGCAGGGTAATGCCTTGCTCGCTGGCATTTTTGGGACTGACATACAAATCCAGCTCTTGGGCGCTATACACACCAATGTCGCCAGCTTTCTCGCCTTTGAATATGCGTGCGGTGATTTTGCCAGTTTCCACGCCCAAATGATGGTAATTTACCCCAAGCGCTGCGATTGCGCCACGCTCCACCGTATCAGTGCTTGCGCCCACCAAGGGAATCTTGGCTTCTTTGGCAACTTTGACCAAGGCTTCATAGGCGCTGACCACGTTATTGTCGGTTGGTGTATAAATCACGTCTACCTTGCCTGCCAAACTGTTGGCTGCCATGGCGATGTCGGTAGATTTTTGGGCGGGCGCTTCAATCACATTGATGCCCATCGCCACAGCTTGTTCTTTAAAGGCTTTAAGAGTAACGGTTGAATTGACTTCACCTGGGTTATAAATAAAGCCCACATTTTTGACATTTGGCAAAATCTCTTTAATCAATGCAAGCTGTGGCTCAAGTGGCAACACATCGGACGCGCCCGTGATGTTTGTGCCAGAACCGTCCAGCTTGCTGACCAGTTTTGCTTCAACAGGGTCAGTTACCGCCGAAAACACCACAGGAATGGTTGACGTATTAGAAGCCACCGCCTGCGCCGATGGTGTGGCAATGGCGATGATGACGTCAGGATTGTCCGCCACAAACTGCTTGGCGATTTGTCCTGCGGTTGCCATATTGCCTTGGGCAGACTGGAAATTTACCGTTAGGTTTTGTCCTTCTGTGTAACCTTGATTGGCCAGTTCTTCAAGCGCACCCTTACGCACATCGTCCAAAGCAGGGTGTTCCACAATGGCAGTAATCGCCAAAGTTTTGGCTTCATTGGTGGCAGGAGCGGCGTCTGTTTTGGTGGACGCTTTATCACCGCCACAAGCAAATAACATGGCACTCAATAAACTCACACCAGCAAGCTGAGCAAAACGCGCTGGCAAAGCAGGCAAACGGGTCATCATAACTCCTTATCTTTTCATTAACGCCAAAAAACGCTTTTTCATTATAAAATACTCTTAGCTTAATAACAATCATTATACCAGCAGTTATCACAATTTTTGTTATTGTTGCTAATTATTCTTGTTTTGTATCAATCATCAATGCTTTGTGTTTGTACAAATACAGTCTGACACAATCACGCTTTATGGTCAAAAAGCGGCAGCGGCTTGGGCTGATGACACAAAGCAACAATCAAAGTCAGATAAACGCGCTGGCGCATCCACAACACGCTTACAAAACATTTTCCCAAGTTGGCACAATCAACTGCATGAGTGGTTTTAACAACTTAACATTACAAGCAAATACCGAACCTGTGCTCAAAGCAGAGTTTGCCCCTTTATGGTCAACCACCACGCCGCGCGCTTCGGTAACAATCAACTCACCTGCTGCGATGTCCCAAGGCTTAATAGACATCTCAAAATAGCCATCAAAACGCGCTGCCGCCACATAACACAAATCCAGCGCTGCTGAGCCCAAGCGACGCACCTGCCCCCCTTGCTCGCAAATGGCTTGCAAACTGGCAAAATGCTGACGAGCAAAACTGGTACGCACACCATCAATCATACGCTCAAACGGGTGCCCCGTGCTAAAAAATCCGCCAGCGATGGTTTGTCTGCCGCCAACCGACAATCGGCGTTGATTGAGCACAGCGCCGCGCCCACGACTGGCACTGAACAGCTCATCACGCACAGGGTCATAGACCACGCCATGTTCAGTTACGCCGTTTTTTTGGACAGCAATGGACACACAAAAATGCGGCACGCCATGGACAAAGTTTTGGGTGCCATCCAATGGGTCAATTATCCAGCACCATGCTTTGTCTTGCCCCTTACCTTCTTGCAAACCAAACTCTTCACCCAGATAGCTATGGTTTGGGTAGCTTTCTTTTAACAAAGCAATCGCCAACTCTTCGGCATGACGGTCAATTTGTGTTACCAGACCATCAACCCCTTTGGATTCAACAGCCAGCTCCAAACGATGACGATTTTGGTGTGCCTTTAAGATTTCATAGCCCACCTTTTTGGCAACTTGCGAAGCAATCACTACCATCGGTTCCATAATTCACCCTTAAAAACTAAGATTATGTTAAATAATAAGTTTGTACCCACCACACAAACCAAGCGCTGCATGATACAATAAAATGGGGCAAATTGCTATGGCTTTATCAGTGTCAGCGCTAAGACAGGTTATTTGACAAGGCGAACCAGCCTAATCTTGCGCCACAATCTGTTTTATGAATTAAAGATGCTCTGCTTGCCCTGAGCTGTTGGCTCAAAGCCCATTTAAACCACCTTTTTATCATCATGGCGCACCATATTTGTCAGTGCTTGGTATATTCCCTGTGTGTCTAAGCCACACTCTGCCAACTGCTCTTGATGGCTGCCATGCGCCACAAAAATATCGTCAATGCCAAGCTGCAGCAGTCGCCCCACAAAGCCAACCGCTGCCAAATACTCACCCACTGCCGAGCCAGCGCCGCCCATTTTTTGGTGTTCTTCTACAGTAACAAAATGTGTAACGCCACAGGCGACAAAGTTGTCTAACAAGCCCTTATCCAATGGTTTGACCCAGCGCATGTCCACCACTGTGATGGGTGTTTTTGTGTCGTCAAAAAAAGCATGAGCCGCCAACAGCGCGTCTGTCAACCGCGTGCCAAAGGCAAGTAGGGCAACTTTTTTGTTTGCTTGATTGATAAAACCATCGCTTTGCCAAACCGTTTTGGCTTGACCAATCACAAACGCTTCGTTGGTTTCTTTGATGATTTTGCGTCCAACACCGCCACCCCTAGGATAGCGAATGGCAGACACGCCTTGATAACGATAACAAGCGTTTAATAAATGATAACACTCATGTTCATCACTTGGCGCAGCAATCACCACATTTGGCACGCAGCGCATAAACGCCAAATCAAACACGCCTGCGTGCGTTGCGCCGTCTTCGCCCACCAAGCCTGCCCTATCAATGGCAAAAGTAACGTCTAAGTTTTGTAGTGCCACATCGTGAATGAACTGGTCATAACCGCGCTGTAAAAAGGTAGAATAAATCGCCACCACAGGCTTTAACACACCGCTGGTTGCCATGCCTGCCGCCAAAGTTACCGCGTGCTGCTCGGCGATTGCCACATCAAAAAAACGCTCTGGATAGGCTTTGGCAAAATCTACCATGCCCGAACCTTCGCACATGGCTGGGGTGATGGCGACCATGTTATCGTCTGTTTTGGCGGTATCCATCAGCCACTCACCAAAGATTTGGGCGTACTTTTTGGCAGATTTGGCAGGTGGGATTTGGGCGGGTGTTTCTTTGGGCAATTTACCAATGGCATGAAAACCCACAGGGTCGGCTTCGGCAGGCAAAAATCCCTTGCCCTTGACTGTATGCACATGAATGAGCACCGCGCCATTCAGCGATTTGGCACGCTCAAAAACGCTGATAAGTTTGGATAAATCGTGTCCATCAAAAGGCCCAAGATAGGTAAAACCAATGGCCTTAAACAAATTGTCTGCAAACACGTGGTCGGCGAGTTTTTCGGCGATTTTATCTGCCAATGGTGCAGGTGGCGCGTTTTTGCCCAACAATCCACCGATGGTTTCGCCAATCTTGTCGCTGATTTTGGCAGGCAATTTGCCAGAAATGTTTTCAAAGGCGTCATTTGCCATGTGCAAATAATGGCGCACGCGGCGGTCATCGGCACTAATCTGACGTTTGGTCATCAAGATATTGCCATGTTTGTCAATGTCCATCGCCAAGCCCCGTTGCCACAGCCGCGCCAAATGACGACTAAAACCACCAATGGCTTGAGAGATAGACATGTCATTGTCGTTGAGCACCACCGTCAAATTGGCATTTTGTTGCACCGCGTCATTCATCGCTTCAAAGGCCATGCCCCCCGTCATCGCCCCATCGCCAATCACCGCCACCACGCGGTCATCTTTGCCAAGCAAGCGGTTTGCCAAACTCATGCCCAACGCCGCTGAGATGGACGTTGAGCTGTGTCCCACCCCAAAGGTGTCATACTCGCTTTCGTCGCGCTCTGGAAACGCCGTCAATCCCCCCTTGGCGCGGATACTGGTCAGCCGCTCGCGTCTTCCTGTCAGGACTTTGTGCGCATAGGCTTGATGACCCACGTCCCAAACGAGCTTATCATCGGGCGCGTGCAGCACTGTATGTAAAGCAACCGTCAGCTCCACCACCCCCAAATTTGCGCCAAAATGACCGCCCGATACCCCCACCGAATAGAGCAAAAACGCCCGCAGCTCGTCTGCCAGCTGCAAAAGCTCATCCATAGACAAGTCCTTTAAATCGTCAGGACTGTCCACCTTGTCCAAAATTGGTGTCGTGGGACGCTTGGTTAAAATTTCATCAAATTGTTGTATGGGGCGAGCAGACGAATGGGCAAAATGGCTTGACATGGCTGGCTAATTTTCCAAATGACATTATTAAAATAATCAATACAAAGGGATTTTGCTTGTCAAAAAGAATGTGGCATAATAAGACGCTTTTTGGCAAAACAAATCTATTGTACAAGATAGCCTGTGTTTTTGCCATAAAAACACCTTGTATCGCGACACTTTTTCATTGATTTTTCATACAATCTTATAGGATTTGTTTTGTATCAGTTTATCAGCCAAGCCAAATTGCCCACCGTTTATGGTGAGTTTGTCATTCATGTCTTTGAAAATGAACACGGTCAAGAGCACATTTTATTAAGTGTTGGCTTGCCAGACACACAAAATAAACTGCCCATCATTCGTATCCATTCAGAGTGCCTAACAGGCGACGCTTTTGGTTCACTAAAATGCGATTGTGGCCCACAGCTTGCCGCTGCCATGCAGACCATACAAGCACACGGCTGTGGGGCGATATTGTATTTGCGCCAAGAAGGTCGCGGCATTGGGCTCACCAACAAAATCCGCGCCTACGCCCTACAAGACCAAGGGCACGACACCCTAGAAGCCAATTTGCTTTTGGGGTTGCCAGCGGACGCACGCACCTATGAGATGTGTCAGGTCATGCTCGCCCATGTTGGTGTATCCAAAGTCGCCCTAATGACAAATAACCCAAATAAAATCAATGATTTAACCAATTTGGGTATAGAAGTCGTTCAGCGAGTACCACTCGTTGTTGGGGTTAATGCCCACAACCAAGACTATCTAACTGTCAAACAAGACAAAATGGGACATCTTATCGATACAGACACGCTACAAAAAGCACTTTAGTGTCAAGCCTTTAATCAGCATTCTTGGGCATTACAAACCACAACAAACCGTAAATAAGCAGTGCCAAAAACCAGCTCGCTTTGGCGACAACAATCACAGCCAGCACAAACACCGCACGCACCACGATGGGTGGGCAGTTTGCATATTCGGCAATTCCGCCTAGCACGCCTGCTACCAGACGCTGACTGTCAGAGCAGTGCAGTTTTTTAGAAGTTGCTACAGATGTATTGGGCGTGTTTTGCTGAGTGTGTTTGGTATCATTGGTTTTGGTGTTATAAAACTCTTGGTAAACCTGCTCGGGCTTGGGTTTTTGATGGGTTTCTTGTGCCCCAGTTTGGCTCTGCCTAGCTTGTTGCTGGGCTATCCAGCGGTCATGCTCGGCACGGCTGGCAGGGTCGCTTAACACCTGATAAGCAGTATTGATGATGGTCATAATCCGCTGGGCATCAGGGTTATTAGGATTGCGGTCAGGGTGGTATTTTTGGGCAAGGGCTTTGTAGGCGGCTTTGATAACTTCAGGCTGGGCATTTTTGGCAACGCCCAAATTGTCATAATGGGTGGCAAATTTCATATTTTGTCCTATTTCAACACGCCAAAATATACTAACAAAGCCATCACCCTTTGTCGATATTTGTTAATAGGGCATGCCCAACATTCGTTACATAACTAAACAATACGCTGTTATGTTAATGTTTTGGCGTGTTATTTTTGCATTAAAACTGGCTAACTCTGGATTTTTGTTGTCAAAGTCCTTGCCAATATATTTATATCGCCTGCAAACTTTTCCTAAAAAATCTGGCGATTTAGCTCACTTTTAATCGCAAAAACCAATGTCAGGCACGCCCCAAGCACCAAAACAAAACCTAGGCGAACCTAGGTTTTATGGCGATTGGCGGATTTTTGTACCGCACTGGTATTGTATTCAATATAAGACTGCGGGGTGGCTTCTGGCATCAAAATCCACATCAACCCATACGCCAGTGCCGCCACTGGCAAAGTAACGCCAGCACTTAAAATAATCACCAGCCAAAACAAAATGCGCACCGCGGTGGGCGTCCAACCAATATACTCAGCGATGCCACCAAGCACGCCTGCCAACATACGATGGTTTTGTGAGCGGTGCAATTTTTGTAATTTTGCCATAAATCTCTCCAAGATACGCTATAATAAAAACAACGCTTAAGGTTGTGATATAGATGGTGGTGATTTTTGTTTTAGCAATCCATTTTGTTTGATGGTTACAATAAACAACAATGGTGCATATTTTCTTTAAACTTTAAAAACATGACAACAGACATTCTTATTGGTTATTTTAAGTCGCTGTGTTTGGAGCGCTTACACCGCGCCACAAGCCAGTGCCATACAGTCAAACATCAACGTTTGCCAGTCTGCCAATACAACTTCTATGGCAGCATTTTAACAACCAAATATTTTTGTCAGCCCATTCATCACTTTGTCAGCGCCAGCATGCACCGCACAAATGACTTGCGTCGTTGGTGGCATTGGTGGCATTGGTGGCAAACCACAATCTTGAGTGATTGACAATGATGAGCACCAAAATATCTACAAGGGCTGCTTTTATCAAAACACCATCACATCAGACGATTGACAACAATTTTGCTATATGATAAACATTGCTTTTTTAGACAACATCGTTGGTTTTGGCAAACAAGACTGGAGCAAACACTGGGTGGTTGGCTGGTTTTTGTTTGGCATTGTGGTTTTGTTTGTTGGTTTTTGGCAAACCACTGAACGCGCCGCGTTGGATTGGTTTTATTTGGGCGTCTCTTATGTCGGGCTGCTGTGTGTGGTGGGACTGTCCTTTCGTAAAAACATCATAGGCAACGGGTTTGGCATGCTTGCCACATCAGGCGAAGTGATTGTTCAAGCCACCGCAGGCGCTGTGGGGCTTATGCTGGCGCCCTTGTTTAATTTTTTTACCCATGCCTGTGGGGTGGTTTCTTGGCAAAAAAACACCAGCAGCGACGGCGACATGCTCCCCCAAGCCGCCAACAAATACGTTTGGGTCATCACCACCTTATTTATCATCACAGGTTTGGTGGTCTTTCCGTCGCTCAATGACTGGCTCATTCACCAAGGTTATGGCATTATTGATGACGATGGCGGTCAATTTTTGGGCGCGATCAGCTTTTTTTGGGTAAATGTTGTCGCATTTATTTTGTCCATCACCGCCCAAGCAGCGATGATGATGCGCTATTCGTTCAGTTGGTGGCTATGGACTGTTGTCAATTGTTTTTGGTTGACGGTCAATGTCATGTCGGGCAATTATATTTTTGCCATTCAAACCTGTGTTTATCAGCTCAATACCATCGTCGGGCTTTATGGCTGGCATAAAAGCCAACAAAACAGCCCCACCACATCAACCCACTTACAAGGATAATTAAGGATAATTTATGCACCCAACAGACGCTCACATCGCCAAAAACGCACTGAGCTGCGCCCAACCCATTGATAACATTGCGCACAAACTTGGGCTAGGTGCCGATGACTATACTTTGTATGGCAAATACAAAGCCAAAATCGCCCCTACTGCCTTTGATAAACCTGCCAAAAACGGCAAGCTGATTTTGGTCAGTGCCATCAACCCCACGCCAGCAGGCGAAGGCAAAACCACCGTTACCATTGGTTTGGCAGACGCTCTAAATCAGCTACTCGCCCCACAAAACAAAACCGCTGCCATCGCCTTGCGTGAGCCATCACTTGGACCTGTATTTGGCGTCAAAGGCGGAGCAGCGGGCGGGGGCTATGCCCAAGTCATTCCCATGGAAGACATCAATCTGCACTTTACAGGGGATTTTCACGCCATCAGCAGTGCCAACAATCTATTGTCGGCGATGATTGACAATCACATTTATCAAGGCAATGCGCTGGGCATCAACCCAAAACGCGTGCTTTGGCGGCGCGTGGTGGACATGAACGACCGCCAACTACGCCACATCATCAATGGGCTGGGCAAACCCAGCGATGGGGTCATGCGTCATGACGGCTTTGACATCACCGTTGCCAGCGAAGTGATGGCGATTTTTTGTTTGGCAAGCTCGCTTGACGACCTAAAAACGCGCTTGGGCAACATTTTGGTGGCGTATCGCTTTGATGACACGCCTGTCTTTGCCAAAGACCTAAACGCTCACGGAGCGATGAGTGCCCTATTAAAAGACGCTTTTTCCCCCAATTTGGTACAAAGTATCGCAGGCACGCCTGCGTTGGTGCATGGCGGACCTTTTGCCAACATTGCGCACGGTTGCAGCTCACTGATTGCCACCCGCTTGGGACAACATTTGGCAGATTATGTGGTTAGCGAAGCGGGTTTTGGCGCGGATTTGGGGGCTGAAAAGTTTTGTGATATTAAATGCCGACTGGGCAATCTTGTGCCCAGTGCCTGCGTGATTGTTGCCACCGTGCGCGCCCTAAAATACAATGGTGGCATGGACAAAGCCCACCTACAAACCCCCGACCTTGACGCACTGCAACAGGGACTGCCCAACCTACTAAAACACATCCACAATATGCAGCAGGTCTTTGGCTTGGGTGTGGTGGTGGCGCTCAACCGCTTTGACAGCGACAGCGATGAAGAGCTGACACTTATCAAAGAAGCGTGCGAGCAGTACGGCGTGGCAGTGGCGTTGACCGAAGTGTGGGGCAAGGGCGCACAAGGCGGATTGGCACTGGCAGACAAAGTGCTCAAAGCCATCAACAACCCCCGCCAGTTTGGCTTTGCCTACTCATTAGATGACAGTATCCAAGACAAAATCCACGCCATCGCCACCAAGATTTATGGCGCACAAGCGGTAAGTTTTAGCGACGACGCCCAAAAAGACATCAAACGCCTAGAAAAATTGGGTTTTGACAAACTGCCCATTTGTATGGCAAAAACCCAATATTCCTTGTCTGACAATCCCAAATTGCTCGGTCGCCCGCAAGGATTTACCCTGACGGTACGCCAAGTCCAAGTCTCTGGTGGGGCTGGCTTTTTGGTGGTGATGTGTGGCGACATATTAAAAATGCCAGGTCTGCCCAAAGTCCCTGCTGCCGAGCATATTGACGTGATAAACGGTGAGATTTTGGGATTATTTTAGATTATAATGCCTGTAATCACAACTCAATCGGCACAATAAGGAAGCGCTATGGGATTGTATATTTATATGACGGCGGTCAGCTCCAAAACCATTGACGCGGCATTTGGCTCGCACGACAAAGCATTACTGGACAAATGCGCCAGCGATGGCGAGTGTTTTGATGACGCCCTAAAAGCCTTATCACACATCATCAACGCTCAAGACAAAACCCTAGAAACACATCATTATGGTTACGCTTTGATTGAGTTGTGTTTTAAACTTGGGCAGCAGCTGCCTTATACTCAAGACATCAAACTTGGCTTTGAGACCGATTGGATAAATCGGGTGCTTGATGATGAATTTTGTGTCAGCGAGCCCATAGAAGTGCTGCTTCTTCCATACCCCGACAATCATGGTTTTGACATTCCAGCCATGGAAGAGTTTCCCATCATTGGCAAACTTGACCAAACTTGGCTGCAAGAGCTACAACGCCTATTGTCTGACATCAGCATTGACCAAGCACACATCAGCGCCTTACAGCACAGCGACAACCAAGACCAAGCAGAACAAGGTTATGCCCTTGCCCACATCAAAGGCATTATTGAGAACATCAATTTTTGTGTGGCAAATGGGCTAGATTTGATGGTATTTTGTCATTAAACCCGCTTTGGGCTGTTGAATTTAAGCAGTTAAATTGTGTGTTGCCAACAACAGATTATCAGCTTTGTTTTAGATAAGGCCAAGCCGCTTTTAGATAAATCATCATTGACCACAAAGTAAGCACCACCGCCACCAACATCAACACATAGCCCACCATCTCTAGGCTTTGCCAGTTGAGCAGCAGCACCGTAATCGCCACCATCTGAAAGGTGGTTTTGAGCTTGCCCACATACGAGACAGCCACACTGGTGCGATTGCCCAGCTCCGCCATCCATTCACGCAGTGCCGACACAGCAATTTCACGGCTGATAATCACAATGGCACTGATTGCCATGACGATATTGGGGTGCCACTGCACCAGCACAATCAGCGCCGCCGCCACCATCAGTTTATCCGCCACAGGGTCTAAAAAACGCCCAAAGGCGGAGCTAATGCCCATTTTGCGCGCCAAAAAGCCGTCTAGCCAGTCGGTAACTGCCGCCAGCACAAACACCAAGGTCAGCAAAAAATGACGCAGCATATTGTCGCTGTACTCAAGCATGCCCAGACGCGCAATGGCATTGTCAGGAATGGCAGGCAGCCCAATGCCCAACGCAGGTGGCCAATAAGCAATCGCCACAAACAACGGTATCATCACAATGCGTGCAATGGTCAAATTGTTGGGCAAATTAAAAATGCTGTTGGGCGGACTTGGTTGAAACATGATAAAAATTGCTTAAAAATGTCCGCTTATGATACCCCAAATCCAGTCAATTTTGTACAAAGATTTGGACTTTTGCACACTTTTGGGTACAATACGTGCTTTTTGGGGGTTAAACGTCATGCAAGGCACTCACTTTGATGTCATCATTATCGGTGCAGGTGCAGCTGGGCTGTTTTGTGCCATCAACAGCGCCAAGCGTGGCAAAAAGGTGTTGGTGCTTGACCATGCCAACAAAGCGGGCAAAAAGATTTTGATGAGTGGTGGTGGGCGTTGCAATTTTATCAATCTGCACACCAGCCCACAAAACTTCATCAGCCAAAACCGTCATTTTGTGCGTTCAGCACTGGCACGCTTTATGCCTGAGCATTTTTTGCAGTATGTTTATAAACACAACATCGCCTTTGTTGAAAAATCGCACGGACAGCTGTTTTGTGAACACTCTTCTAAAGACATTTTGAACATGCTTCTTGATGAATGCGATGAACAAGGCGTCAATATACAGCTAAACACCGCCGTTTTGTCCATCAATCATGCCGACAAATTTTGTCTAAACACCCAAACCAAAGCAAGCGCGCCAAAAACGCTAAGCTGCTCTGCCTTGGTTGTTGCCACAGGTGGGCTGTCCATTCCCACGCTGGGCGCAAGCGACTTTGGCTATCAAGTCGCCAGCCAATTTGGTCATCAGATTGTCCCTACGCGCGCAGGGCTGGTGCCGTTCACCTTTACCGATGACGTTGGACAAATGACAAAAGCGCTCAGCGGTGTCAGCCTTGATGTCATCGCCTTTAATGACAAAGCCAGCTTTGAGCTGCCCATGCTGTTTACCCATCGTGGCTTGTCTGGGCCTGCCATGCTACAGCTGTCCAATTACTGGCAAATCGGCGAGCCCATCGGCATTAATTTGTTGCCCCACATTGACATCGGTACACTGCTCACCCAACACAAAAGACAGCACCCCAAGCAATTTATCCGCACGGTGCTTGCTCCCTATTTTAGCAAAAAACTCTTGCTGGCTTTGCAGACGCATTTTTGGCAAGCACACCAAGACAGCGAGCTTGCCAACATCAAAGACCAAACGCTTATCAAACTTGGCAACACACTCAACCACTGGCAAATCAAACCTTCAGGCACAGAAGGCTACCGCACCGCCGAAGTAACGCTTGGTGGCGTAGACACCAAAGACATCTGCAGCCAAAGCATGCAAAGCAAGCTGTGTGCCAATTTGTATTTTATTGGCGAAGTGCTGGACGTTACAGGACAGTTGGGCGGTTATAATTTTCATTGGGCATGGGCAAGTGCTTTTGCTTGCGCCAGTGCTTTGTTGTGATTTTGTCCATATTTATAATATACAAAATCCAACCAATCACAAAGCAATCCCCAATAAAAAGCCTTCTTTGATGGCACGTTTGGCGTCCAGTCGCTCGGCGTTTTTTGCCCCGCCAATAATGTGGTAACCCACTTTGGGAACATCGCCCAATTTGGGCATCAGAGTGTTGACAGATTCTTGACCTGCACACACCACCACGCTATCAACCCTAAGCAGTTGGGACTGACCGCCCACCGACACCCACAAGCCTTCATTGGTGATGGCGTCGTATTGCACGCCACTCATTTGTATCACGCCCATTTTTTTGATGACAGCTTTGTGTACCCAGCCTGTGGTTTTGTTAAGCCCTTTGCCAAGCTTGCCATCGCTTCTTTGCAGCAGATAAACTTGACGTTTGGGTGCGGGGATTTGGGCGGGCACCAGTCCGCCCTTGGTGGTATAATTGGCGCGATCATCTACGCCCCATTCATCAAAAAATGCGTCGGGCGTTTGGGGTGTGGGCACAAAATCGTCGTCATGCACCTTATCATCAATGGTTGCACCATGCACCAAAAATTCTGCCACATCAAAACCAATGCCACCAGCGCCGAGCACCGCCACGCGCGCCCCCGCTTGTTTTTCGCCCGACAACAGCTGGGCATAACTCATCACCTGCGGCAATGCCACGCCTGTGATGTTAGTGCTCCTTGGCACCACGCCTGTGGCAATCACCACTTCGGCAAAATTGCCAGCATCCAACATGGCGTTGTCCACCACCGTGTTGGTGCGCACATCCACCTTGTGCAACGCCAGCATTTGTTTAAAATAGCGAATGGTATTAAAAAACTCTTCTTTGCCAGGAATCACTTTGGCATAATTAAACTGCCCACCCAGCACGTCTTTGGCTTCAAAAAGCACCACCTGATGACCGCGCTGCGCCAACACCAAAGCCGCACTCATGCCCGCCACCCCGCCACCAACCACCGCGATGTTTTTGCGCTTTTTGGTAGGCTTGATGATGTATTCGCTTTCATGACACGCCAAAGGATTGACCAAGCACGTTGAGCGCTTGCCACTAAAAGTATGGTCAAGACAGGCTTGATTGCAGCCAATACAGGTGTTTATCAAATGCGCTTGGTTATAATAAGCCTTGTTTGCCCATTCGCTGTCCGCCAAAAAGGGGCGCGCCATTTGTACAAGGTCGGCTTGCCCACTGGCAATGATGGCTTCGGCAGTGTCTGGCATATTGATACGATTGGCGCCAATCACAGGTATTTTGATGGCTTGTTTGACCGCTTGGCTAAAGCGCACAAAACTCGCCCTTGGCACAGACGTTACAATGGTTGGCACGCGCGCTTCATGCCAGCCAATACCTGTATTTATTAAGGTTACGCCCGCCTGCTCAAGCCACTTGGCAAGTTGTATCACGTCCGCCATCACCGCACCATCTTCAACCAGCTCCAGCATGGACAAGCGAAAACTGATGATAAAATTCTCGCCCACCGCTTGGCGAATGCCTTTGACAATCTGCAAAGCAAATTTGGCGCGTTTTTCTAAGCTGCCACCATAGTCGTCAGTACGTTTGTTGGTGCGCATGGACAAAAATTGGTTCAACAAATAACCTTCAGAGCCCATGATTTCTACGCCGTCATAACCCGCCTTTTTGGCAAGGATTGCCGTATGTATAAAGTCTTGGGTGGTGCTGTCAATGTTTTTAACCGACATTTGGCGCGGCTTAAAAGGCGAGATGGGCGACTTGATGGCGCTGGGCGCAACCACAAAAGGATGGTAACCATAACGTCCACTGTGCAAAATTTGCAGCAAAATCTTGGCGCCGTGTTTGTGTACCGCGCGCGTTACTCGGGCATGGTGAACAACGTCTGCCAGACGATTTAATGTGCCACCAAGCGGTGTTAGCCAGCCTTCGCGATTGGGCGCAATGCCCCCCGTAATCATCAGCCCCACTCCACCCTTGGCGCGCGCTTCAAAATACGTTGCCAGCTTGCCATAATGATAAAATCTGTCTTCTAGCCCCGTGTGCATTGAGCCCATCACAAGGCGGTTTTTTAGCGTGGTAAAACCCAAATCCAACGGCATAAAAATGTGCGGATATGCCATCGGCGTACCCAGATTGGTGGTTGTTTGCGTTTTTGGGCGAAAAAACGGTTGTTGCAAAATTTTCATCACTGTCCTTAACTGTAGATGGCTTGCCAAAATGGCTGGCGAATTTTGATTTTACCACAGTCCAACTTTTGTGAAACCAAAATACCCCACAAATGACTTATAAGTCATCTTTGTCTTGAGCCAAGATAAAATTTTAAGAAGGCAGATTGCCAAAAGCACAAAATCACGCTATGCTATTTGGATTTTTAGTATTAGGAGTTTTTATGAGTGATGTCGCCCCAGAATTTTGTATCACCATCTCAGGACAACTGACGGTCGCTGACGTGGCAGAGCTTGCCAAACAAGGTGTCAAAAGCATGGTCAATAACCGCCCTGATGGTGAAGAAGCAGGACAGCCCACTTCAGCAGAAATCGCCGCCGCTTGTCAAGCACACGGCATAGACTATGCGCACATTGCCTTTGCTGGGGGCATGATGGACATCAGCCACGTCCAAGCCTTTGCCGACTTTTTTAATGGCACCGAGCGCCCACTACATCTGTTTTGTCGCACAGGCAACCGCTCAAACACCCTACTAACTGTCGCTCGTGAGCAAGATTTGTTGGATGAAAACTAATCATTCCACACCCTTATCCAACAAATCCTGATAACCGCCTTGATTGATGACGTTGGTATAGCCCAAATCCATCAAGGTTTTGCGGGCAACTTCGGCGCGCCTGCCACTGCGACAATACAAATAAATGGTGGCTTGTTTGTCATTGGTGATGGCAAAGATTTGGTTGATGTCATCAACAGGCACATTGATGGCGTTTTTTAGGTGTCCTTCTTGATATTCTGCCAAGGTGCGCACATCAAGCCAAATCCCCGATTGGGCTATTTGCTTGTTGGCTGTTGTGTCAAGATGGGCGGCATGTACTTGGGTGGTGCTTGGGTTGCCACAAGCAGCCGTTGCCAGCACCAAAACCATCACCGCGACGTGTTTTATCTTCATAAACGACCTTTATGTTAATCAAAATTTGTTATTTTAACAAATAATTGCTTGGCTTTGTTTGTGCTTTTGATGGTGCATTGTTACCAACATGCCGCACCATCACAAACTTATGCCCACCAAACCTTATCCATTCCCACGATTTATTGCCAACCAACAAAACCAAACACCAACATTACCCGCCTAAGTGTTTGATGACAAAGCATTTACCGACAGTAAAACTGCTGAGCATGCCATCGCTGATTGCTTTGATTGTCAACAAGGCGTGTTTGTGCCCAATTAAAGTTTTGCAAATTTTATTTAACTGGGTTATAATATATTGATTGGTGAAGTGGCTGAGTGGTCGAAAGCGCACGCCTGGAAAGTGTGTATACGTTAATAGCGTATCAAGGGTTCAAATCCCTTCTTCACCGCCAAGCTATTTGTTATCTGCCCCATCAATCGCGTTGATTGATGGGGTTTTTGTGTGCAAAAATTATTTTATCTGCAAAATAAGCCATTTGTCTTAAAAACCAAAAATTTTATTAAATTGGTATAATAATTGCTTTTTGGTTTTAAGTTTACAAATAGATACCAGATACATCACCATGCAAACCACCCGCAAAAATACCAGCGCCCTTAATCATGCCGCTCTTAAAACCATCTTACATTCCAAACGCGCCAACATCTTTTATCTGGAGCATTGCCGCGTCATGCAAAAAGACGGGCGAGTTTTGTACCTGACCCAAAGCGACAAACACAATCTGTACTACAACATCCCCATCGCTAACACCACCTGCATTTTGCTGGGCACAGGCACGTCCATCACCCAAGCCGCCGTACGACTGCTTGCTGGGGCTGGTGTGCTGATTGGCTTTTGTGGCGGTGGGGGCACGCCGTTATTGATGGGCAGCGAGATTGAGTGGCTGACCCCACAGTCAGAGTACCGCCCCACCGAATACATTCAAGGCTGGTTGTCATGGTGGTGGGACGATGCCAAACGCTTATACATGGCAAAACGCCTGCAACTGGCGCGCTTATGGTTCATGCAGACGGTATGGGACAAGGACAAAGAATTTAATCACATCGGTTTTGACAGCCGCTCAGAGTCCATCATAAGCTTACAAAAACACTATCAACAGTCCATTTTGTGCCAAAATCATGTCAACGACCTGCTCGCCTTGGAAGGGCGCATGACCAAAGAACTTTATAAAATCGCCGCCAAAAACACCAAACAAGCAGGTTTTGGCAGAGACAGCAGCGGCATTGACAAAGCCAACGTCTTTTTAAATCATGGCAATTATCTGGCTTATGGGTTGGCGGCCACCACCACTTGGGTGCTTGGCATTCCCCACGGTTTCGCCATCATGCACGGCAAAACGCGGCGCGGTGCTTTGGTGTTTGATGTGGCAGACATCATCAAAGACGCCATCGTGTTGCCGCTGGCGTTTATTTGCGCCAAAGACAATGTCAGCGAGCAAGAGTTTCGCCAAACTTGCCTAAATTATTTCATCACATACAACGCGCTTGATGTGATGTTTGACACGGTCAAAGCGATGGCGCTCAATCAACATTGGGAAACCCTATGATTGTTACTTTCATCTCAAAATCACAAAAGAAAGCAAAAAACAAAACCAACCAAATTCTAGATGCCTTTGCCAACCGCATTGGCGACGACGTCTGGCAAACCACCATCACCCAAGCTGGTCTGCAAGCCGTTTATGGGCAACTCAAAGCCGCCGCCAGCAAATCCAAACTGCTCTGCGTCAGTTGTCATCGCATCAAAAGTCGCCACACCACCGAGCTTTTGTGGATTGTGGGCAGTCGCAGCAGCTTTGATGACACGGGCAAAGTGGCGGTCAATTACACCAAGCGCGACCTTTTGCACCAAGACTGGCAAAACGACTGGCATTTTTTGTCTGCCCTACAAATCATCACCACTTTGGCGGGGCTGTTTCATGACATTGGCAAATCCAGCGATGGCTTTCAACAAAAACTTGCCCAAGCTGGCACAAAGGGCGACCCCTACCGCCACGAATGGGTTTCTCTAAAACTGTTTAACTGGCTGATTACAGGCTGTCAAAGCGACCAACAAATGTTTGAACGCTTCAGCCAATTAGACAGCACCATTGATGCACCAACCCCACAGACCTTGCAAGACGGCATTGACCAACCATGTCTGGACAGATTACCGCCTTTGGCTCAGTGGCTGGCTTGGTTGATTGTTACCCATCACCGTCTGCCGCCATTGACCGAATACCATCCTGACAAAAACAAAGAAAGCCGCCCCAATTATCTTCATTATGACCTACAAAAATATTATAAAAGTCAGCCAACAGCCAAAGAAAAATGGGTAAAAAACGACTCAGCACGGTCAGATAACGATATTTTTTGGCAATTTAGTCAGTTTATTGTACAAAACCCCTTATGGCAAAAACAGCTTAAACGCTATGCCCAAAAAGCGCTGCACAGCCCTTATCTTACCCAATTAAGCGCTCAAGCGCTTGCCCAAAAGCAAGCCATTGCCGACCCGTTTTTATTGTATTTATCTCGGCTTAGCCTGATGGTGGGCGACCATCGTTATTCTGGTTTGCCAGCCAACAGCCCCCAAAGACTGCGCCAAACAAATCATTGCACCACGCTGGCTGCCAACACCTATTATCCATCGGGCAAAAGTAAAGCAAAAACCAAACAAACCTTGGATGAGCATTTGCTTGGGGTGGCAAGATTTGCAGGCGATTTTGTGCGCGCATTGCCATTTTTGCACCACAGCTTGCCCAAGCTCACCAATCACAACCCCTTACTACAAAACACCGACAAAGACCGATTTCTTTGGCAAAACAAAGCCTTTAAAGCGGCTTTAAAGCATCAACAAAGCAGCCAAACCCACGGCTTTTTTGGGGTCAATATGGCAAGCACTGGCACAGGCAAAACCATTGGCAACGCCCGTATCATGTGCGCACTTAGCGACCCCAAACAAGGCTCGCGCCTGACCATCGCTTTGGGACTGCGCGTTTTGACTTTACAAACAGGACAAAGCCTTCGCCGCGATTTACAACTAAACGACAACCAACTCGCCATTTTGGTGGGCGGACTTGCCCAAAAACAACTGTTTGAGCTTGCCCAATCCGACAAAGACAGCCAAGACAGCGGCAGTGAATCCGCTCAAGGGCTCTTTGATGAGTTTGTGGACGCCAAAGACAGCTGGCACAGCGATGACCTAAAATTGGGCGCAGTGATTGCTGATGACAACGCCAAAAAACTTTTGTTGACGCCTGTGGTCAGTTGTACCATTGACCACCTAATCCAAGCCTGCGAATGCAAACGCGGTGGTCGCTATGTCGTGCCAGCACTAAGATTGTTTGGCAGCGATTTGATTTTGGACGAGCCTGACGATTTTGACCAAGACGACCTGCCCGCCCTATCACGCCTAGTGCATTTGGCAGGTTTGTTTGGCAGTCGGGTGCTGTTGTCATCGGCAACCTTGCCGCCCGATATGGTGATTGGTTTGTTTAACGCCTATCAAGCGGGGCGCAAGATTTATAACGCCCAATTTAACAAACCCGACCCAAAGACAGTGTGCGCATGGTTTGACGAAAATCACAGCATAACTTGCCAAGTTGATGCTGACTTTGTCAGCCATCACACAGCATTTATCCAAAAGCGCGTTAAGTTTTTGGCAAGTCAGCCCAACAAACGCATGGGCAAGATTATGCCCATCTGCATACAGCGCGCTCAAGGTGAGTCATTTTTTGAGCAAATTGCCCAACAGATACTCAGTCAAGCAGCAGTCTTGCACGACCACCACAACACCACCACAACGCACAGCGTCAGCATTGGTTTGGTGCGCTTGGCAAATATTGAACCGCTGATTGCTCTGGTCAAAGCCACGCAGCGCCTTGGCGACTTTTGTCAAGAAAACTTTGCCGATTGTCAATTTTATGTGGCTTGCTATCACTCTCGGCAAGTGCTGCTGCTTAGAAACCAACTAGAAAACCGCTTGGACACTTTGTTAAAACGCCAAGACAACACAGACATCAGCGCCCACGCTGACATCGCCAACAACATCACCAAACACCCGCACAAACGCAAGCACATCTTTATGGTGCTTGCCACGCCTGTTGCTGAAGTGGGACGAGACCATGATTATGATTGGGCAATTGTTGAACCAAGTTCCATGCGCTCTGTCATTCAGTTGGCAGGCAGAGTACAAAGACATCGTCATCACAACGTGATTGATACGCCCAACATTGCCATTTTGCAATACAACATCAAGGCATTAAAAAAACAAGCAAACCCCAATAGCAGGGATATTGTCTTTACAAAACCTGGTTTTGAAAGCGCCCAAAACAAACTGGTTACGCACGACATGAACGCACTTTTGTCGGCTTGGCAATACCAAAACATCAACGCCATACCGCGCATTGACAAAGCCAAAGAGCTCAATGCCACAGGCAACCTTGCCGACCTAGAACAGCAAGTCATGCACACTTTGATGAACAATCCAACACTCAACGTTGTCAACGCTTATTGGCAAGACCCACAAACGTCCAACCGCTTGCACGTCCATCTAAGCTGCCTGACCCCTTTTCGCCATGGCGAGCAAGAAACAGAATACGTCATCAACCCCCACCCAGATGGCACATTTGATGTGCATACTTATGAAGCCATCAAAGAAGATGGCAAGCATGGCAAAACCGACATGGGACTGATACACCAACCCATCAGCAACAACAATCGGCACGTGTGCCCATGGCTGAACGCGCGCCTATACGATGAACTACAAAACATCTGTCAGCATTATCCAGAGCTTAGCAACACCACGCTGCTGATGCGCTTTTGTACGCTCAGCACTCCTGAGCGACCAGACGACAGCCGACCGTGGTTTTTTGATGAATATTTGGGGTGCTGGCAACAAGAAAAATAAACCACCTACACGGTGGCAAACAACTTAACTATAAATATTTCTAAGCCATCTGTATGATGGGTAACTAATTATAAAGGAACGCACCATATCAGTCAAAATTTTTATATTATAAACTATAAATAGGTTGATTTTAAAAAAATACTGTGTTTTAATACACACACCATCACGATAGGGAACGAATATGGCAAATATTGATACGATTAGCCAACAACAAATCAAAAAGGCGATTGATGATTTTTTGTTAGGTCTTTATCACAAAAAAGCCGACAAAGACCTAAAACAGCTCGCCAAAGCTCAAGAAAACAACGACCTTGCCAAGATAAATGAACTTTTGGCAGTGTTGCAGTCTTTGCAATTAAAATTTTGCAAAAGCGAATGGCTGGCACAAGAAGCCCAAAAAATGGCCAGACAGCTAAAGTTTGGCACGCACATCTCAAAAGGTGTTCACCCCGACGCTAAAGGCGACAACGTCAGATACACACCAAACCCATCTTTGCCCATCGCCTATGTTGGCACACACACCCTGCCCAATCTTCATCTTGATGCCAATGGCAATGCCGCCGCCCTGCCCTTGGCAACGTTTTTTGATTGTTGGATAGACGACGAACAAAGCATCAAAATGCGCGATTTAATTCTTGGCAAACACCCAGCACTGACTGGTTGTTTTGATGATGATTTGACGGTCTCTGACAGCTATCAGCAATTATTTTTTGCCTGCCTAAACAATCAACCCACAAACCCCAAAACCCACGAACGCAACAAACAGCTCTTGTGGGCGATTGACAAAACAGACCTGTATCACACCATTGTTCCGCTTTATCCATCTGTGCTGACACATGATGTGTATCACAAAATCCAAGAATTGCGTTACTCAGCAGCCAATCAAAGCGCCAAAGAAAGTCGCCACAAAAAAAGCGACAAACAAATGGCCTATGTCAGCATTCCAGATTTGACGATTTTGCACTTAGGTGGCACCAAACCCCAAAACGTCTCGCAGCTTATCAGCAAAAAAAGTGGACGAGTGTATCTTTTGCCTTCTGTTCCACCAAGTTTTAAAGCCAGCAGCAGTTTGAGCATTCACCAATCTGCCAGCAATTTTTTTGACATTAAAGGCATACGTTTTTATACCCATGAGTTACTCAGCGCTCTGTTTAAAAACATCGCAAGCCAAACCAATAACGTTCAAGTTCGCAGCAGACGCGATGACATCATTGAAGAGATTTTGCTCAAAATCATCCAGCTGGCAAGCGACATTCAACACAATCAACCTGCTGGCTGGTCCAAAGACTGCCATTTGCCCAAAGCCCAGCAGTACTGGCTTGACCCGCAGCGCGCTGAACTGGATACAGCATTTGACACCGAGCGCGAGCACAGCGATTGGCACGCCCAAATCGCTCAAGATTTTGCCAACTGGCTACAAAAACAGCTAAAACACAACTTTAAAAAGAACGCCCATCATTTTGGTGCAGCAGAACATCAAGCGTGGGCTAAGCACATGAAACAAACTATCGCCCACAGCCAATACTTGGGAGAAAAGGTTTTTGTATGAGTTATATTTATCCGCAGTCAGAACTTATTGGCTATCTTTTGCTTGAAAGAATACAGATTATCAATGCCAACGCCATCTCCAGCCCCCTTACCTATGGCTTTCCTGCAATTACTGGCTTTGCAGGCGCCACACACGCCCTAAGTCGCAAACTTGCCCAAATTGATGCGCTGTCTGACTTTGCCCTAGATGGCGTGATGATTGCCTGTCATGAATGCCAAGTACAAAGTTATCGCAACCATCCTTTTGGCGACTTTAGCTTTGTACAAACGCGCAACCCCTTGCTTAAAACCGGCAAAACCGCCCCCATCATTGAAGAAGGTCGCTGCCATTTGGTGGTGAGCTTGGTGGTCGGTGTTTATCATACAGACGTTATAGGGTACAGCCAAGAGACTGCCAAACACCTGTTGTGCGACACCGTCAGCCAACTGGCGCAGCAGCAGCGGTTTGCTGGGGGCAGCGTCAGCAGCCTAAAAAAGGTGTCATTCTTTAGCCACCACGAGCGCAGTGCCGCCAAAATCAAAAACAAACTGCGCCCCGCTTTTGTGCTGATGGATGCCCATCAAGAGCTGTCAGACATCACCCAAGAACTCCAAGAACAAGACCCCAACAAAACCGCGCTTGATGCTTTGATTGCCGTTTCTACCTTATATCACAACCCACCAGACGACACCCACGACAGCTGGCACACCACATCGGTTAAGACAGGGCGGGGCTGGCTTGTGCCAATGCCTATGGGCTTTGTGGGCATCTCACCTTTGTTTGACGCCAACACTCTAAAAAACAGCCGCAGCCAGCAATATCCAAGCCAGTATGTTGAAGCGGTTTATGGTCTTGGCAAATGGAAGTTTGTTCATTTTGTTGAGCTGACACAAGCCCTATGGTTTTGTCGTCATGACCCACAATCGTCTTTGTATTTAGTTACCCAACAACCCAACCAACCCTAAGGAAGTTTTATGACAAAATTACATACCCCCACCGTTTTGGCATTTGAGCGCAAACTTGATGTGTCCGATGCCTACTTTTGGCAACTCAACAGCCAAGACAAAGCACAAAACGCGCGCATTGTCAGCGTACAAGAAAAGTCCGTGCGTGGCACCATCAGCAACCGCCTAAAAAACGCCATCACCAGCGACCCCGCCAAACTGGATGCCGAAACCGAAAAAGCCAACTTGCAACGCGTTGATGCCAGCAGCTTAGACCAAGATTGCGACACCTTGGTGGTCAAGTTCAGCTGCAAAGTGCTGCCCTTTGATGGTACGCCCAACGTGTGCAATGAACCAGACTACCAAAAAGCGGTCATTGACATCGTCAGCGATTACAAAAAAACCCACCAATTTAGCGAGCTTGCCAAACGTTATGCCATCAACATTGCCAACGCACGCTTTTTGTGGCGCAATCGCTTGGGCGCTGAGCATATTGAAGTCAGCGTTTCTTGTGGCAAGCAAACCGTTGTTTTTGCAGACGCCAAAGCCATCAAATTCAATGACTTCAACCAAACCAGTCCAGAGCTGACACAACTAAGCACATGGATACAACAAGGCTTGCTTGGCGAACAATTCATCATCTTAAACGTTACTGCCAAAGCCAAAGTTGGTTATGCCCAAGAAGTCTATCCATCTCAAGAGTTGATTTTGGACACAGGCAACAAAAAAAGCAAAGTGTTGTACCGCGCTGGCAACACCCAAAACAACCACGCCGCCATGCACTCCCAAAAAGTCAGTAACGCCATTCGCACCATTGATGACTGGTATCTTGACGCCCAATTTCCCATCGCCATTGAGCCTTATGGAGCGGTTACCACGCTTGGCACAGCGTTTCGCCAACCCAAACAAAAACAAGATTTTTATAGCCTATTTGACAGCTGGGTGCTCAAAGGCGCTGTGCCATCGGTTGATGAGCAGCACTATGTGATGGCTGTGTTGATTCGTGGTGGCGTCTTTGGTGAAAGTGGTAAAGAATCATGAAATTTTATCAAGAAATCAGCTTAATTCCCGACAGTGAAATTCCCCCTTATGCCATTTGGTCAAAGCTCTACAATCAGCTCCATATCGCTTTGGCAGATTTGCAAAACACGTTGGGCAATCAACCCATTGGCATAAGTTTTCCCAATTATCATTTTTCAGAAAAAAGCCAAGGCGGTTTTGCCACTTTGGGTTATAAACTTAGGGTGTTTGCTCCCAGTCGCGAACTGTTAGAAGCGCTTGACCTGCCCAAATGGCTAAACAGACTGGACGACTATGTGCACATCAAGCGCATTGACCGCGTCAATGAAGACAAAATGCGCGCTCATGTCGTGGTCAGCCGTTACCGCCGACCCAATCTCAACACTCAAGCCAAAAACCTTGCCAAACACAAGGGGATAAGTTTTGATGATGCGCTGGCACATTGCCAAAAATACAAAAAGCAAGCCAAACCTTATCCATTTATCACCCTACAAAGCCAAACCAATGGACACAAGTACTGCCTGTTTATCCAACAAAAACAGGTGGACAGCCCCACCCAAGGCACGTTTAACAGTTATGGCATCAATAATGCTTTAGATGGCGTTACCGTTCCCCATTGGTAAAAACAACCCTTTTATTTTTGACCTAAAAAATATTTAATAAAATCAATATTTTATAATAGTGCTAAAAATAAAGGGGTAAAAGCAAATTTTACTACCAAACCATTGCTATGTCTGGCTTTGTTGGTGTAGAATTCTTGTTAACCATCATGTAGATGGCTTAGAAAACCAAATCTTCAGTGGACAGGTTGTCCACCGCGTTAACCATCATGTAGATGGCTTAGAAAGCCGACAATCTTGACGCTGTTTTTTGCGCCATGTTAACCATCATGTAGATGGCTTAGAAATTACGGTCATCAAATCGTCAATCATCTCAGACTGTTAACCATCATGTAGATGGCTTAGAAAGCCAATGCCAATGAATGTTATGGCGTGATTGTGTTAACCATCATGTAGATGGCTTAGAAACTTGTGTATCAAGTCTTGTAGCGTTGTAGCGTGTTAACCATCATGTAGATGGCTTAGAAAAAGATGAGCAAATAACCACCCTACAACAGCAAGTTAACCATCATGTAGATGGCTTAGAAATAACTGATGAATGGTTATTTCTTGTCCGTTGTGTTAACCATCATGTAGATGGCTTAGAAAAAGCATTGCAGGGCTTGCCCATCATCTAAAGAGTTAACCATCATGTAGATGGCTTAGAAAATACCGTTGTAGGCGTGCTTGGCTCAAATCAGGTTAACCATCATGTAGATGGCTTAGAAATCACGTAGGCATGTGGATGGCACAAGCGGGCGGTTAACCATCATGTAGATGGCTTAGAAAGCTCTCGCACCAAATTTGTGATAATTTGGACAGTTAACCATCATGTAGATGGCTTAGAAATATGAGAACTACCAGTTATCGGGGTCATAAGTGTTAACCATCATGTAGATGGCTTAGAAATTTTGGTGCTTCTTGCTGGGTGCTAAGAAGCGGTTAACCATCATGTAGATGGCTTAGAAATACATTTCCGATGTTGAGCCCTTGTGCCACAAGTTAACCATCATGTAGATGGCTTAGAAACCTTGCACCTACCAACAAAACAGGTGCAAGCAGTTAACCATCATGTAGATGGCTTAGAAATGCCACCAAACAAAGGCAAGTTTCTTTGTCTAGTTAACCATCATGTAGATGGCTTAGAAAGACATATTGTCCAAAATGGCTTTTAGCTCATTGTTAACCATCATGTAGATGGCTTAGAAAATGTTGTACCACTTCTGGTGCGCATATAACGCGTTAACCATCATGTAGATGGCTTAGAAAACTTATCTTGAAGCCCTAGAAGCCCTTGTGGTGTTAACCATCATGTAGATGGCTTAGAAATAACGGAGCCTATTCGTGGGGAGCTTTCGTCCGTTAACCATCATGTAGATGGCTTAGAAAGGCGCGCTTGGTTATTTTGCCTAGTGTATACAGTTAACCATCATGTAGATGGCTTAGAAATAGATGGCATGAACCGTGAGCAAACCGAGTATGTTAACCATCATGTAGATGGCTTAGAAACGAAGTTGTGTTATATACTACTGCAAGCACGTGTTAACCATCATGTAGATGGCTTAGAAAATCAGCTGTGGTTACGCTCATCAAATCGGCAAGTTAACCATCATGTAGATGGCTTAGAAAAAAGGGGGTAGTTTTGATATGCGTGATAGATGGTTAACCATCATGTAGATGGCTTAGAAATTAACCAACTCTAACCAACCCTAGTTTATTTACGTTAACCATCATGTAGATGGCTTAGAAATGATTGTGGTTGGCATTTCTCTTAAATGATGAGTTAACCATCATGTAGATGGCTTAGAAAAAACTGACAGCAAGGGTAATCAACTGCCTGATGTTAACCATCATGTAGATGGCTTAGAAAAGCCTGTTTGCCAGTCTTTTACTAATTGTAGTGTTAACCATCATGTAGATGGCTTAGAAAATGACACGAAACTGCATCAGGCGTAAATCATCGTTAACCATCATGTAGATGGCTTAGAAATGTGCTGTGCTGGCTGTTTTTGTCATCACTATGTTAACCATCATGTAGATGGCTTAGAAAACCCACATTAATCCCATCAATCTTGGCATTAAGTTAACCATCATGTAGATGGCTTAGAAACTTATAAAATCTGGTATGTGGGGATTGAAGAAGTTAACCATCATGTAGATGGCTTAGAAAACGCATAAGCGCCTACTTATGCCAAGCTACTGGTTAACCATCATGTAGATGGCTTAGAAATTTGCCAACAGCCAATCAGTGGCATTTAGCCTGTTAACCATCATGTAGATGGCTTAGAAAATTGAAGCGTCTTTTACAGGTTGGGACGACAGGTTAACCATCATGTAGATGGCTTAGAAAACCAACAGGATAATCAATGCCTACAAATTCATGGTTAACCATCATGTAGATGGCTTAGAAAAAAGACTGGGGCGGTTTCTTGGATAGCCTTGTGTTAACCATCATGTAGATGGCTTAGAAATTCAGCCGCTGGTACTCGTAAGGGTTTTCAAGAGTTAACCATCATGTAGATGGCTTAGAAACATAAGGTCGGCGGTTCAAGTCCGCCCCCTGCGTTAACCATCATGTAGATGGCTTAGAAAAACCGTAAACTCATGCCTGAAACCTCCAAACTGTTAACCATCATGTAGATGGCTTAGAAAAAATTTTACGGGCAAAACGAAGGCGGTGAGCAGTTAACCATCATGTAGATGGCTTAGAAAGTTTGTTAATCATTGAATAAATCGGCAGGCTTGTTAACCATCATGTAGATGGCTTAGAAAATTAACGTGGACAAACTGGTGGCCAGATACCAGTTAACCATCATGTAGATGGCTTAGAAATCATCTCTAAAGCGATGGGCACAATGGACGGCGTTAACCATCATGTAGATGGCTTAGAAAGATAACCGAGACGGTAAACTGGTGCGAACAGAGTTAACCATCATGTAGATGGCTTAGAAAGTTTAGATGAGTTGGACGGTACAGAACAGATTGTTAACCATCATGTAGATGGCTTAGAAATCATTGATGGCATTATACAACGCTTGCACATCGTTAACCATCATGTAGATGGCTTAGAAAAGTCGCAAACGTCAAAGGTTGCGTGCGTAATAGTTAACCATCATGTAGATGGCTTAGAAATACGGTAAATTTGATGAAGTCAAAAACCAAATGTTAACCATCATGTAGATGGCTTAGAAAAAGAAGATAACGCTGAACAAACTTAAGTCCTTGTTAACCATCATGTAGATGGCTTAGAAACGAAATAACCTTTGTTTTGATGACTGCGTCCATGTTAACCATCATGTAGATGGCTTAGAAAAACCAGTGTGCCTGCACCGTTGTCTTTTAGGTGTTAACCATCATGTAGATGGCTTAGAAAAAACACAACACTGCACAACATTGTAAGTGATAGTTAACCATCATGTAGATGGCTTAGAAAATCACCAGTCGCCAGCATAGCATTAGCGTCAGGTTAACCATCATGTAGATGGCTTAGAAAGTTTCTGCATTTCTTCATTATTTTCTTGTTGTGTTAACCATCATGTAGATGGCTTAGAAAGAGAAGTTCCCACTTGGTTTTAGAGCCCGCAAGTTAACCATCATGTAGATGGCTTAGAAAAAGCGCTTGCATAATGACATCTTAGACATGGTGTTAACCATCATGTAGATGGCTTAGAAATGAGCCGTCAATGCCCTAATTAACTGTATTTTGTTAACCATCATGTAGATGGCTTAGAAATATGCCAACAACAAAGGGACGCATTTTACTAAGTTAACCATCATGTAGATGGCTTAGAAATACAGACAATCATATATCCCCAACTTATCCAAGTTAACCATCATGTAGATGGCTTAGAAAATAAGTACCTAAATTTATTATCCACTCTTTTATTAACCATCATATGAGCTTGCTTTGCCGTCTTGGGCCATATCATCATAAATTTGTTTGGCTTTGTCGACCGTTTCTTGAAGGCGCTGCGCGCTGCTTTTAGCGGCGTCATCTAGAGCAGCTTTGGCACTAGAGCTAAAATTTAGGGCATTTTGCTCGGCACTTGCCAACATTTCTTTGCCCTTAGTCATTAGGCTGTCGGCAAGTTCGCTACCCTTGCCTGTGATAAGGCTAAAAGCATAAACAACTTTGCCCACTTGCTCGGTTACAAAACCCATAACCGTCTGCACAACAATTTGAATGGCTTTAAAGCCATCTGCTACCGTGCCTGTGGCAATCGCTAGACCTTGTATGGTGCGTGTTAAAAATAACACCTTTTCATTGGCGTCAGAGACGCCCGCAAAAATATCAATCAAGTCTTGGGCATTCTTTGCAGTCAATACCAACTGCGACCACAAAACATGAGCAATCTCACCCAAACTGCCTAGGGCATTTTTTAGGGCTTCAATATTGGCAGTGTCAATGTTTTTAATGCCATCACTGATAGAGCCAATAAATCCTGCCAAACCTGATGATGAGTTTAGCTCATTGTCCAAATCACCCACAAAGCCCAGCACGGTATTTTTAAGCACGGTCAGCGAGCCAGCGACAGTGCTTGGCATTTGGGCAAATTCTTTGGCAATGGTCTCTAATTGGCTTTTTAACGCCCCAATAACCACTTCGGCGGTCAATTTGCCTTCGCCCGCCATCTGTCGCAGTTTGCCAATATTGACACCCAACCCGTCTGCCATTGCTTGGGCAAGGCGTGGCGATTGTTCTACCACACTATTAAACTCGTCCCCTCGCAATGCTCCAGCAGATAAACCTTGAGCCGGCTGGGTGATGGCGGCGTCCATGCTCTTTACCAGCATGGGCATCTTTACCGGTAAGTTTTAGGGCGTGGCTTTGGCGAGCCATACCAAATTCTTGATAAATGTCCACCAGCTCTGTGCCATCGGCATTGAGCAGTTTGCCCTTTAATGCACCCAGTCGCAGGTGCTCAATGGTATAATCAATGTCTGCTTTCATGGCAGAGAGCTTATCGGCGACCTTTTGGGCAACCGTCAAGGTGTTTTTATGGCTGCCAAAGCTACGCACGTTTTGCACGTCGTCTGCTCGCACCACGTCATTTTTGGGCAGGTGTAAGCAGCTAAAGGTGCGTGTTTTACCGCGTTGCTCGCTGACTGGCATACCCGCTGTACCGCGTGGCACAGCGTCCACTAGGGTCAATGCACCGCCTTTGCTTTCTACACTGACATAAGTGGTGGTGAGCATGGTTTTTTTAAAAATGCCCAGCTCATCAATGATGGTTGGCACACTGGCAACACGGTTAATGGCTTCGCTCATTGGCAATACGCCATAATGAGCATCGTTAGATAGGGGCATAATCACTCCTTAAATATGGGTTAATTGGGCGTTAAACTAGATATTAAGCAAAACCAGATGTTAAGCACTTTTAGGTGTACCAATGTATTTAATGCCATAGACATCACCTTCTTTTTTGAGTAAATCCACGGTCAAAGGCATATTGCCTTCATCGCCTGTTTGTTTGCCTGTAATGTCAGCTTCGCTCACAACATCAAGGTTAATAACACAGTTGTGCGGCTGAACCAGCACCTTGCCATCTTTTTCGTCTGACAAAGCGACCAGATACTGTTTTCTTAGCTCGTATTTGACCAGCTGAGCGATTTTGGTGCCTTTTGGGGCAGCTATAGCGATACGGCTTAGTGGGTCGGCTTCGGATTTTAAGAGCTCGCCGATGGTGATTGACAGCGTGGGAATGTTCATAAGGATTCACCTTTAAAAATTTATGGGGATTAAATGCCAACGGCACACGATAACCAAACATGATTTGACTTAGGGCTTTTGTCATATTTGCCTATTTTTTGAGCAAACATCGATACAAAAGGCACAACTTACTCACCGCCAATCACCGCCAGCAGTGGGCTGGTGGGTGTTTGCTTGTTGGCATTGCCATCTGTGTAATTTTCGCCCAATAAAACTTGGGGCACATCGGCTTTGGGCGTGGCAAGACTGTCAATGATGACACCCGCTTTATCACCGTCCAAGCCCAAAAGCACCTCAAAGGTGGTACTGTCCACACCCACCCAGTTGCCTTTGTCATCTTTAACAAAACCTTTGGCGGACAATTTGGCTTCTACATTTGCCTTTTTGCCATCAGCTTCTAGCTGGGCGTTGGTGTCTTTTAGGCTCTGATTTTGTGCTTCAAGCTCGCTGATGCGTTGGTCTTGCTCGGTAATTTTTTGGGTAAGTTCGCTTAGTTTGACATTGTCGGTCATGGTATGTTCCTTGTTTGGGTGGGTGGTGTTTGGACTGGCAAAATGCTCAGACAAAATCATCGCCATGGTCTGATTGTCCACCCCTGTGGGGGTAAAGCTGATTTCAGAGACACGGCAGCTGCGTAAAATCTTAATATCACCTGTGATGGTCTGCCCATTTATCTCTACAGATTGTCCATTTGGCAAAGTTTCCACATAGCCCGCGATGATATGAGCTGACATTTGCCAAGGAAAGCCTGCATCAGCTTCGCTGGCGATTTGTTTGCCATGCTCGTTGTCCAGCAAATCACCAGAGACGATAAGCTGATGATTTTGCACAGACAAACTGCCAAAGCCTGCCCGTTTATCACGGTTGTGCAGTAGCAGGGCAGGCACTTTGTCGGCAAAAGTGATGTCCGACAAATCGGCAATGGCACGCTCGCCATGATAGACAAAGGGCTTGCCACTGTTGGCAATGCCTGTAAAGGTACGTTTGCCCGATTTGTCATCAATGATGGCGTTAGTGGTGTCAGTTAGGATAAAATGGTGCATACAATGGGGGCGATTAAGATTTGGGGCTATTGTGGCACGATGGACAAGGTTTGTTTAGATGACGCTTTTCAGGAAAAGCTGGTTAAAATTTAGCCTTTAAAAATTAAAGAAAAATCTTTAAAAAATCTTTAAACCTGTTTAGATCAAGGCTTACAGCCTTTAAAAACTTCTCAAAAGTGGCAAAAATTGGGGGAAATTTTAAAAAAAGTGATTAAATTTTAATCAGTGTAAAACTGCTTATTTTTTAAACATAGCCCTAGAACGCCCGTACAAGCGTTTTAAGCGATTTTTGGGCAAAATGGGGCAATGACACCATTTAAGATTTTTAAAAGATTTTAAACGCGATTTAAACGCTGTTAAACGCTATTTGGTGGGGTGGTAGAGCCATTGGGGGTAAAAATTGGCTTTTTGGGGGTATTTTGATTGATTTCTGGTATCAGCACCTTTATAATCACTTTACAAGAACGCATTCTTTAACTTTAATAAAAGCACCTGTGTTGAACAAACTTGGTGCTTTTTGTGTCATCTAAGATTGTGCCATCTAAGACTTTAAAGGAGTTTTAAACAGGAGCATTGTCATGAAACAAGCACCCCACAATCCGATTGATGTTGCCAACTACATCGTATGGCGTGCCAATGAGCTGGGCAAGCCTGTTACCCATCTGAAACTACAAAAGCTATTGTATTATGTGGTGGCAAAGCACCTAAAACAAACCAACAGACCGCTTATCAGTGAACCAGTCAGTAAGTGGCAGTTTGGACCTGTGGTAAAAAGCGTTTATCATCAATTTAAACTCTACGGACAATCACTGATTACCGAGCCTTCTGCCTACCTGATTTCAAATGATATTTTTAACTTGGAATTTGTTAAAACTGATGTAGAAAACGCCACGCTGGACAAAGACCAAGTGTTTAGACAATCGGTAACATTTGTACTGGATAAATTGCTAAATTGCAGTCCTTTTGAGCTGGTTGATCGCACCCATCAAGAACCTGCATGGAAGGATTTTGAGCTAGAAATTTTAAGAGCCAAAGAAGATTTGTATTACACAGATGACGAGCTAAGAGCGGCCAACATATGAGATATGGCAGCACTGGCAACCGTTGTCTTTTTAACTGCTTTGGCACTCATGTGCGTGGTGTCTTTGCTGTACTTTTTGGCGAATATGATTATCAAAATTACCCAGCAGGGTCAACAGGGCAAAGACAAGCTAAATTGTCTGTTTGTGGGTATTTTGGTGGTATGTGGTATTGTGATGGCTGTGGCATGGGGTATGTTGCAAAAATAAACCCACCAAAGTAGTGGGTTTAATTTAGGCAGTATAGCGGGGGTCGGATTTGAATAGTGCTTGTAATTTTGTCTTGTATTTTTGTAGGGTTTGATGTTTATTACAAGACTTAATTATCAAATCACAAGCTAAATCAAAATCATCAGCGGATAAATGCGATAAATGTAATGCTTCTTGCCATAGATTTACTTCTGCAACATCAGCAAAATCACCGCCTACTCGCTTTGCTAGTGTCGGCACAATGTCATGATAAAGTAGTTCCAAATCCGTACTTATCATGGGTAGCGTGTTTTTATGACCATTGACAAATAATGTTGCTGTCATAATTTACCTTCAATTAAGACAATCTGTTTTTTCTGCTTCTCGCTCAATGATAACACAAAAGCAATTAGCTTGGTACGATTTTCTGTGCTTAAATACCGTAAATCAAGCGGTACAATGTCGGCTTTTTGTAAGTGGTTCAAGATATCGTCAATTTGCTTTTGCCAATGCTCATGAGTTTTGGCGAAAAACTCATTGAATTTACCAACCTTAAATTCATTGTAACCGTGCATGGTGTACATAAAATCCAACTTCTTGCCATCATCCGCTACCCAATAATCAAAGCCTGCTTGTGGATTGCCGTTGTCAAACACTGGCTCTGGTCTTTCAAGACGAACGCCATAATGGGCTTGATACTCTGCTCCTGCTTGTGCTTCGTGTAGTTTGGGCTTATTGTCTAATTTATCAATGAGTAGGCGTTCCACCTCACTTTGAGCAACCGTAATCCCCGCAAAGTTCGCCACCGCCACCCCTTTATCCTTTGTCAGTCCAAGCATTATCTCATCAAGGTGGGCTCTTAGTTTCTCGCCAAACACCGTCCCATGCTTATCTTCTGCCAATTTTAACATCGCCGTCAATCGGTCGTGGTTGTGGTTAAAGCTAAAATGCACGCCTTTGGGTGTTTCTACCATCTCACCTGTAGCGGGGTTTTTGATGGTTTCGGTTTCAAGTTCTATGGGCTCTGAAATGCCTTGGCGTTTGGCTTCGGATTTGGTGATTTGTTTGACCCAGCACTTGCAACCAAAGCCATTAGGCGGCATCAGACTTGCCCAAATGGGGTCATCAACAGGACGCACCAAGCCATAATAACGCTGATGGCTGTCTCTTTTGTTTTCTGACAGGCTGGGCATATACTGCAAATATGGTAAAAATTCCTTAGTCTGTTGAATTCGCTCCCACTGACCTGCTGCATAGGCGGTTTGTTTATTGGTGTGGTAAATCACCCTTAAACGCTGTCCTAAGTGCTTTTGGTGTGCTTTTAGTAACTCATCTGTTGGCTCACCTGTGGGGGCAAGCCAGCCCTTTGCCATCAGATAGGGTTTTAAGCGTTTTTGAAAATCGTGAAAGGGTGTGCCGTTTTCTATGGCTTGCTGCATGGCTTGATGAAATTCTTTTAGCATGTCCTTGTCGGCAATTTGTGCCACGGTAAATGCCAGAGCAAAGAACATCACAATGACGGCATTTATGGTATAATTGCCAATTTTAGAAGGTAGTTATGCCCCACGCCGCCCACCAACCAACAACCAGCACCACCTTACACATCAACCACTACGATTATCACCTGCCCGACACGCTGATTGCCCGTTATCCACTTGAACAGCGTTCACAGTCTCGCCTGTTGTGCGTAGATAATGACACACTTAGCGACAAACACTTTAGCGACTTACCCAAGCTACTCAACACTGGGGATTTGCTGGTGCTAAACGACACCAAAGTGATGAAAGCCCGCCTATTTGGGGTCAAACCCACAGGCGGTAAAGTTGAACTGCTGATTGAACGGATTTTATCAGACTTGCCCGCCGATGGTGTGCTTGACAAAACAGTCATTCACAGTTATTTGCCAGCCTATCCCCACATTGCCCTATGCCACATCAAAGCCAGTAAAGCCCCCAAAGCAGGGCAACTGCTCAAATTCGGCAACACAAAAAACACATCTGCCGATGGATGTGTGCACGCCTGCACTTTTGGACGGCTAAAAAATTTATTTGTGGTCGGTTTTGAGCGTGCGATTTTGCCACTGCTTGACAAACTTGGACAAATGCCCATTCCGCCCTATTTTGAGCGATTGGCTGATGACACTGACGACGAGCGCTACCAGACGGTTTTTTATGACCCTGCCAAAGTCGCCAGTGTTGCCGCCCCTACCGCCAGCTTGCATTTTGATGACGCCCTTTTGCACGCCCTAAAAAACAAAGGCATAGAGACCGCCTTTGTTACCCTACATGTGGGTGCTGGCACCTTCGCTCCCGTCAAAACAGACGACATCAGCACGCACGTCATGCACAAAGAATACGCCCACCTACCCCAAGCCACCGCCGATAAAATCAACCAAACCAAGCAGGCAGGCAGGCAAGTCATCGCCGTTGGCACCACCGTAACGCGTGTGCTAGAGACCGCCTTTTTGCACCGAGACGCCACCACAGACGGGCTATCAGCATGGTCGGGCGATACCGATATTTTTATTTATCCCCCCTATCGCTTTGGCGTGGTGGACAGGCTGATTACCAATTTTCACTTGCCCAAATCCACCCTACTTATGCTGGTTTCGGCATTTGCTGGCACGGACAACATCAAACAAGCCTATGCCCACGCCATTGACCAGCAGTACCGCTTTTTTAGTTATGGCGATGCGATGTTGCTTGATAAAATCAAAGATTAACTTAGCAAGCATTGGTGATAAGCCTTTTGGCAAGCTAATAACCAACTTGCCCAAAGGCAAACACAAGATTAAAAAATGGTTAGCCATACCACCAATCAAGCCAATAACTTTTGGCAAACCTTGTAAGCTTTCGTTATAAAAACCACTGTGGCAAACCAAGCACCGCTTAATAAACCCGCCTTAAAACAAGCCCACACCCGTTTACAAACCTAAAAAGCAACGCCCACATTTAAATCCCTTGTTTGCCACCCAAGCACCAACAAACCACGACCCCACCATCAAGATGTGCTATAATTCGCCCTTTTAAGCACAGACAATCTTATGAAATTCACCCTACACAACAACGACAACGGCAACAACCACGCCCGCCGTGGCACGGTACATCTGGCACATGGTGATGTACAAACACCTGCTTTTATGCCTGTGGGTACTTATGGCACGGTCAAGGGCATGCTCCCACGCGACATTCACGCCATCGGAGCGGACATTATTTTGGGCAATACCTTTCATTTGTGGCTACGCCCGACCACGGCGGTGATTGACAAATTTGGCGGACTGCATGAGTTTATCGGTTGGCACAAGCCGATTTTGACCGATTCGGGCGGTTTTCAGGTGTTTAGCCTTGGGGCAATGCGTAAAATCAAAGAAGACGGCGTAACCTTTCGCTCGCCGATTGATGGGGCAAAGGTGTTTTTGTCGCCTGAAATTTCCATGCAAATCCAGCACAGTCTAAACTCTGACATCGTCATGCAATTTGATGAATGCACCCCTTACCCCGCCAGCCACATAGAAGCCAAAAAGTCGCTAGAGTTGTCCTTGCGTTGGGGCGAACGCTGTATCAATGAACACAGCAAGCTGGGCAACAAAAACGCCCTATTTGGCATTGTCCAAGGCAGTATGTACAAGGATTTGCGTATGCAGTCGCTAGAAGGCTTGCTTGCCATGCCCTTTGATGGCTATGCCATTGGTGGCTTGTCGGTGGGCGAACCCAAAGACGAGATGATAAAGGTGCTAGATTATCTGCCCACAGCCATGCCAAGCGATAAACCCCGTTATCTGATGGGAGTGGGCACGCCCAGCGACATCATTGAAGCGGTACGCCGTGGCGTGGACATGTTTGATTGCGTCATGCCCACGCGTAACGCCCGCAATGGTCATTATTTCACCAGTACAGGGGCGGTTAAGATTAAAAACGCCGTGCACCGCTTTGATGAGCGTCCATTAGACAACCAGTGCGATTGTTATACCTGCCAACACTTTAGCCGTGCGTATTTGCACCATTTGCACAAATGCGGTGAAATGCTCTCAGCCCAGCTTGGCACCATTCACAACCTGCATTTTTATCAAAACTTGATGAAAAACATTCGCACTGCCATTGAAAACCAGCAGTTTGATGACTTTGCTGATAAGTTTTATGCCAAGTACCATGCCGATACAATGAGCTAAATGCAATAACGCTAAATACAATGACTAAGCAAAACCCCATTGTATCATTAACTATACCCAATAAACCCACAGGCAACACAAAAGGCTTACCCTTAAGTTTTGCCCTTGGTCGGCTTTTCGTTGTGGTTTGACTTAAAACTCACCACAAACGAACAATCTAGCAATTTTATCGCTTGTTTGGCATACACCCATCAATACTGCCAACATTGATGTCTGTGGGCATAGTGCTCGGCATGGTCGGCAGCATTGGGGTGCATGGCTGATGGTTTAGACTTGGGCTGATGTCTTTGGCAATTTGGGTCATCATAACTAAGACGGCTTTGTCGCCCCAGTCTTGGCTTGGCACGCTTTGACAAGCACTTAGAACAGCAAACACTGCCAGCACTGATGCATAACTTTTATCACCAGCTCACTGAGCAATTAACGCGTGCGACAAGTCGTTTGATGAATGAGTTTGGTATCGCGATAATTATTATCAGGATAAGTCAAAGTGCCCACGCCGTTTTTGTCTTGCCAGCGTACCGTCTGCGTGTCGTTGATGTACAATGGCTCGTGCGTGGCTGGCTGCTGGTTATAAGCCGAAACAATAAAGGTGTCTTTGCCATTATTAAACGCAAGGCGTATCTCACTGTTGGGATTTTGGTAGCTGACCAGCACTTTATAGCCATTATCGCAATAAAAATTGGTCTTTTTAGAACCACTGCCACCATCACTGGCAACACCGCCAATACTGACGCCGTCCAAACTCAAGTTGTCCAAACCAATGCACGCGGTGGTACTCACCGCCAACAAAGCAACAAACACACTTTTTTTAAACACAATACGCTCCCAAAATCACAAAAATAATCGTCCTATGTTACCCAAAAACAAAGGGCTTTGCAAACAAAAGTACAAAATATAAGCAATCTTAATGGCGGTCTTGTGTTATTTTAAGACAGAATAACTTTTTTGTTAAAACAAGTATCTTAATGGCGGTCTTTATTATAAAATACCACAGAGCTTTGTCTATCACGCCAGCATTTATGAGCATTCACCTCCACAAACACCAAGCCAAACTTCAGCTAAGAGAGCACATTCACATCATCATTGAAGGCACAGACACCCCAGCAGGCAAGTTTTTTGATGTGGTTTTGCTCGTTGCCATTGTGCTTAGTGTGATTGTGGTGATGTTAGACAGTGTGCTGTATTTGCGTTTGCAATACAAAAGTCTGTTTTATTTTGCCGAATGGTTTTTCACCATTTTGTTTACCATTGAGTATTTATTGCGGCTGTATTCTGCTCCCAATCGCCATCGCTACGTTTTTAGCTTTTTTGGGGTGGTGGATTTGTTGGCACTGCTGCCCAGTTATTTGAGCGTTTTTTTTGCAGGTACGCAGTATTTGCTTGTCGTACGCATATTACGCATATTACGTATTTTTCGGGTATTCAAACTAAAATCCTATATGCAGCAAGCGGGATTTTTGGCGGCCGCTTTTAGAACCAGTCGCCACAAAATCACTGTGTTTTTCTTATCGCTGTTGTTGTTGGTAACAATTTTTGGCTCGGTGCTTTATGTGGTTGAAGGCCCTGAAAACGGCTTTACCAGCATTCCTTTGTCCATCTATTGGGCGGTGGTAACACTCACCACCGTAGGTTATGGCGACATCTCCCCCAAAACCCCCATCGGACAAGCCATCGCCAGCATGGTGATGATAACCGGTTATGCCATCATTGCCGTGCCCACAGGGATTTTTACTGCCGAACTGACACGCACCATGCGACCACAATTACACCCCATTTCTTGCCCCAACTGCGGCAAATTCGGTCATGCGTCCAATGCCAAATTTTGCGACCGCTGTGGGCATGACTTACACCTATAGCCCAAAGCCATCGCCGCAATGGCGGTTGTCATACGGGATAAAACTGATTGTTTTTAAGATTAGGGCTGTGGGATTTGTTGGTGGTTTTGTTTGGGTTTTTGTTAGAAGATTGTTGGGGGCGTTTATCGCCTTTTTGGCGGTGCACTTCACGAGATTTTAATGGTTTTTTGTGGATACGGGCTTGTTTTTCTTGGGTTTTGCTATTTAACCCCGTACCCAGACGTGAACGCAGCCCCACCAATTTAACCAGCTGGTCAATCTCTTTGGCGTCCAGCTCCAAAAAACGACCCGTGCGCAGCTCTTTGGGCAGATAAGCCGTGCCATAGCGGGTGCGAATCAGGCGTGAGACTTTGAGCTCTTGGGATTCAAACATACGGCGTACTTCACGTTTGCGACCTTCTTTTAGGCTGACATGATACCATCTATTGACACCACTGCCACCGCCTTCTTTGATGTCGTCAAATTTTGCCACGCCGTCATCAAGCATTACGCCTTCGGTTAAATGATGAACCATCTGGGGACTAAGTTCGCCAAGCACTCGCACCGCATATTCACGCACCACTTCGCTTGATGGGTGCATCAGCCGATGAGCCAGCTCGCCATCATTGGTAAACAATAGCAGACCCGATGAGTTGATGTCCAAACGCCCGACCATCACCCAGCGGTCGCCTGTGAGCTTGGGCAAACGGTCAAAAACGGTGGGGCGACCCTCTGGGTCAGTGCGAGAACAAATCTCACCCTCAGGCTTATAATAAGCAAGCACACGGCGACGTTTTTGTTTTTCGCTCTTTAGACGCACCAAACGCCCATCAACACGAATCTCATCTTGGGGTGTGGCTCTGTCGCCAAGGTTAGCAAGATTGCCATTGATAGAAACACGCCCTGCTTTAATCACTTCTTCAAGCTGACGGCGTGAGCCCAGCCCCATGCGTGCCAAGAGTTTTTGTAACTTTTCGCCTTCGGTTCTGGCAGATAAATCGCTCATGATGGTATCCTGTGGTTGGAAAATGACATTTCACAATGTGTAAACCGCCCATTATAGCAAATTTGCTAAAATTTAGCCATCAACTTTTAGACTTTGTAGGTCAGGCAAAGGCGGTAAATCTGCCAAACTGCCCAAACCAAAAGCGTCCAAAAAGGCAGGTGTGGTGTGTAGTAGTGCTGGTCGCCCCAACGTATCCTTATGACCCTTTTCCACAATCCAGCCCTTATCAAACAGCTGACGCAAAATGTTGCTTGACACTGTAACACCGCGTACCTGCTCAATGTCTGAGCGTGTTACAGGCTGTTTGTAGGCAATGACGCTTAAAGTCTCAAGCAAGGCTTGGCTTAAGTTTTCAATGCGTTCAGGAAATGCCTGCCAAATCAGTGCACCATATTCGCCTTTGATTTGCAAACGATAACCACTGGCGGTTTTGTTTAACTGCAGCACGCCATGACTTAATCGCTCCTGAAGCAACAATAACGCGGTGTTTAATGTGTCATCGTCAACATTCAAATGCTTTTTAAGTTCTTGATGGGTCAATGGTTTTTCACTAACGTGCAGCAGCACTTCAATATGGCGACTTAACACATCGTATAATCGCTGCGCCTTTGCGAACGGATAATGCTGTGTTTTTGTCATCATTCTTTACTCAATTGTCAAAAAATTGTCTGTTCTGGGTGTCAAAATCGGCGTTAAAAAATACAAAATAACGCAGCGACCAAACCACATCAAACCCACCAAGTCCCAAGTCTTGGGGCAAAGCGTGGCGACCTTTGTCTGCTCGGTGGCATGCTCAATATTTGCCAACATAACTTTCTTGCTTGTGATGATTTGTGGTCATCATACGCTTTTTGTTGCCGTTTTTCAACTCAACCCAAATTTTAAAAATAAAATAAAATCAGTAAGTTATCATAAAAATTAAACCACACAGACCAATTTGATGGTGTTTTATACTGACAACAAGTCAGTCATGTCGTCTACCAGCAATTTAATAGAAATAAAACTTTACATATTTTAATAAATATACCAACATTTATTGCTATTTTAAGAATAAAATTTGCATGAAAATAGCAGCTTTTAGCATAAATTGTCTCAAACAGCACTAAACAAATCCATGATATCACAAATGATTTATGCCGAGACAGCGCACCAAAACCCCCTTTTGATACCATACCTTTGCAAATTATCAAAATAAACTGGCTTTTGCATTGGTATTTTGCTATAAAGCTATGGTAAAACTTTTTTTGGCATCTTTTGCCATACTGTTAATTCAAGGATAACTATGTCGTGGCATCACACTCATCGCACCACCCTTATTTCCCAAGCGATACTTGCTTGTTTGCTTGGTACAACCAGCTTGGCACATGCCATCAACTTGGGTCAAACTGACATTCAGTCAGCACAGCATGAGCCTTTGTCTGCCACCATTGAAGTGTCTGACATTGATGCCAAAAACTTTCATGTGTCCATTGCCACCGCTGACATTTATCAGCAGCTTGGGCTTGATGCCAATGCCAAAATTTCGGCAACATTTACCCCCACATCAGAGTCTTCAGGTCGCATTACTTTGACGTCTAACACGCCCATTTCTGCGCCATTTGCAGACATCGTGCTCAACCTAAACGACAATGGTAAGCAAATCATTGAGCCACAAACTTTGCTGATGCCTTTGCCAAAGTCTGGCATCTTTACATTGTCCGAAAAGCCCACACAAGTCATCACCACCAATCAACAACAAAACCTGCCTGTGGTAACGCCAGCGCCAAAGGACAAAACGCACCCAGCAGACGTTGTTGCACAAGAAATAATGAGTGGCATCAGTGAAACAAAGCAACCAAACCAAAACAGCAACACAGATAAAACAAACAGCAACAAACAAATACAAATTTTAACCGAGCAAGTTACGCGCCAAGTCTATCCAATCGGACAAGCGCCCAAAGAACTCACGCCAGCAGACACCGAAACTGCCAATGATGTGCTTGCCAGCACCCAAGACGGCGCGGACGACAAAACCGACACACGTTCCCCATCAGACAAAAGCTATGTGGTACAAAGTGGCGACAGTTTGTGGAGCATTGCCCATCAAATTGCCATTGCCAACAACATGAGTGTCAATGAAGTGATGAAAGCCATTCACACTGCCAATCCTGACGCTTTTAACCACGGCAAAATGAACCAACTAAAAACCAATGTCAGCTTGCAATTGCCCGACTATGATGTCATTCCTTCACAAAAGGCCATTCAAGAAGCCATTGGCACCAAACAACAAAACCAAAAAGCCGCCACAAACAAAAAAACCAACAACCAACAAAGCAGTAAGAGCACGAGCAAAACAAGCACCCAAACCACCAAAAAGCTCGCCAAACAAGCTCTGCCAAAAGCACAAGTTACGCTGGTAACCCCAACGCAACAAGGCAAAGCCACAGGCACCAACAACAAAGCCGTCAAAAATGCCACCGCAGGCGGCGAGAGTAACTTGGTTGGCACACTCAAACACACACGTCAACAAACCGCCAGCAACGCAAAACACGTCAATAACCTAAACAGAGAACTCTCTTCGGCAACACAAAAATTGCAACTGCAAAATCAAAAACTTGCCGAACTGGAATCTCGCTTAAAGGCTCTCAAAGAAAAGAAGTAGAGCACTTATTATTGGCAAATTTTTAACAAGCGCTATTTGGTTACTGGAGTTATCATGGACATCTTACTTATTGCCGTTATTTTTATCATCATTCTTGCTGTTGTGGCATTATTTGGTCTAAGACACCTACAAACCAAAAAAGGTGAGCGACCCAAAAAATCCTTGGACAACTACCTAAAGGTCAGAAAGCCCGAAACTGGCACGCCTGTTACTTCAACAGCGATTACCGAAGCGTTACAGCAACTAAACCAGCCAGAACCGCAGCAGCCAAGCGCACCACCAAAGCCCGTTGCCGCACCTGCGCCAGCTGATGGGTTGTCAAGCGTTGAAGCCCATATTCGTAACCAAAACTACGACGACGCCATTGATGAGCTCAAACGTCGGTTGATGATTAACCCCCATCACAACGAAGCCATGCTCAAGCTGCTACAAGTGTACGGCATCGCCAAGCGCTATGGTGCTTTTAACCAACTTTATCAAAAAATCCAAGAAATCGCCGACAGTAAAACCATCGCCGAAGCCGACTTTTTAAAGACCTTAATTGACGATGAGCTTGCCAGTCAAAGCGTTAAACCTGCCCAAACACCCCCTGCTGCGCCCGTTGCCCAGCCAAATTTTAACACCATAGAGTTCTCTTTAGACACCCCAAGCGCTCCTGCGGCCAAACCAGCGGTCAAAACCAAAGAGTTTGATTTGGCGTTTGCTCCCAATGAACCAGCAGCCCAACCGTCTGACGATGACGACTTTGATTTACTCTTAGATGAGCCCATCACACTAACAACGCCTGTCAGTCCGGCCAAATCCGCCAGCAGTGCCGAGCCGTCGCGCTTTGAGACTGTGGCAACAAAACACGATGATGGCGACCAAGACCGTCTGCAATCGCAGCAAGGCAATATTTTTGATTTGTCCAAACCCAGAACCTTTGCCGACACCGTAGAAACAACGCATGCCGATGATTCGGTGTTGGACGATTTTGACCTACTGCTTGACACACCAACACAAACCACCACAAAAGCGCCAGCGACACCAGCAAAGCCTGCGCCCATCACAGAAGATTTGGTGTTTGATTTTGAACCAACACAAAAAACCACTCACACTCCAGAAACCAGCAAGACCGACACAATTGATGATGGACTGGATTTTGATGATGGGTTTATGCTGGATTTTGAGCCAGACGACAAACCAAAATCAGCCCAGAGTACCGTTGTCCCCCAAGAACAGCAAACCGCAAAAAACACAGACGATTTTAATTTGGCGTTTGATGGACTGCTGCTTGATGATGTCCCCCAAACCACAAATACCGTCATCAATGAACAAACATTGTCGGCTGATTTTGAACAAACACAACAAACAACGTCAGTTGCACCCACTTTTGCAATCAAAGAGCACAACAAAACCGACCAAAGCAAAAGCGGCGCTGACAAAACTGACGAAACCGAGTTTGCGTTTGGCTTTGACGACTTGATATTTGCCGACGATGATGACAAAGACGACATCGCGCCCACCCAAAAAGCACCAAACACGAGCGATGACTTGTCATTTGACCTTGATGAATTGTCGTTAGATGTGTCAACTGACGCGACAACAACCCCATCTGCGCCCGCACCATCTCGCGTGCTTAGCGTCGACGTTGTGCCCAGCAAGGACGACAGCACCCCCCAAGTGCGAGAAATACCCGTCATCATCACACAAACCCCACAGCCACAGCCACAGCCTGATAGGCTAGATTTTGTCAATCAATTTGACAACCCCCAAATCACCCTAAATCTTGCCAAACACTATCTAAAACTGGGGGAATATGACGCAGCAAAACGCTTGCTTGACGAAATCATACAAACAGGCAATGACAACCAACAACAGTACGCCCAAGAACTTATCATGCGTTTGGGTTAGTAGACGCTTAGCCATGACTTTGTGCGATAATTTTGTGTTATAATCTTGCAAAAATTTTATAGACAACATGATGCACATCACCAACCCTGCAACCAGCCATCTGATTTATGCAGGTGGCACTTTTGGCAGTCATGGCACGCCTTTAAAGCCGCTGCCTGCCGATAAGTTTTTACCTGCTTTTAGCTCGCTCATTCATCAGTATGACCACACCATTTTACCAAACCACATCATCAAAGACAGCAGCACACTTACCCCTGCCGATTTTGTGCATTTTTACGAGCTTATCATCAAGGCGTATCAGGCAGGGGCTAGACAGTTTATCCTAATCACTGGCACGGACAGTTTGAGTTTTTTGGGAGCTTTTTTATCCCATGCCTTGGCGTCCATTGGCGATATTAGTGTGTTTGTGATGGGCAGTATGCACCCATTATTTGTCGCTGACCGCCTACCCTATACCATAGACAAAATAGGAGACGCTTGGCAAAACTTATCAATCTGCCTAAAAAACACCCATAAAAAAGGCGTGTTTGTGGTGGTGGGTGATATTTTTTTGGCGCACAACACCCAAAAAATCCACAGTCAAGCCAACGACGCTTTTGTTGCCATCGCCACGCCTGCCCCAACACAAATCACCCCCCCACCTGTGGACATACTCCACCAAAAAGCTAGGCGCGCGCCCATCAAACCCATCTATCTGACTCCCAACAGCCCGAATGTCTTAGCCGATGAATTGCAACACGCCACAGACAGCATTGCTGTCATCATCATCGCTTTTGGGGCGGGCAACGTGGCATCATCGCCAGATGTCATACAAGCACTTGATAGGCTAAATGACCTAAACATACCTGTCGTCTGCACCAGTATGTGTGCCTTTGGTGGGGTGGATAGCCACTATGGTGCGGGTGCTTGGCAATATCAACATGGTGTGTGGTCAGGGGGTAATTTGACAGTTGCTGGAATTTACAGCAAACTGCTATGGCTTTATTTAACAGACAACCTAACGCTTGGGGCATGGCAATCATGAATACACCCACCACTTATGCCATTGGCATTGAATTTATTGGCACGCATTATAAGGGCTGGCAACGCCAACAAGAAGTGGACAGTATCCAAGCCCACCTAGAACACGCCCTATCCAAAGTCGCCAATCACCCCATAGAAGTCATCGCCGCTGGACGCACAGACGCAAGAGTGCACGCAAGCAACATGGTTGCACACTTTTGCACCCATGCCAAACGCACCAGTCATCAGTGGCTTCGTGGCGTCAATACCCTGCTGCCACAAGACATCGCTCTACGCTGGGTTGCTCCCATGCCGTCAGATTTTCATGCTCGCTTTGGTGCCATCGCTCGGCGTTATCGCTACGTTACACTCAATCAACCCTACCGCCCTGCCATATTATACCGCCAAGTTACCCATTTTTATGAGCCACTTGATGTGGATAGCATGATGACTGCCACCCTTCATTTTCATGGCACACACGATTTTAGCAGTTTTCGCTCATCACTTTGCCAATCCAAAAAACCCGTGCGTGATATTCATCACATCAAACTGTTTCAACACGGGGCATATCTGGTGCTAGACATTCAAGCAGACGGCTTTTTACATCACATGGTACGTAACATCATGGGGGCGCTGTTTGCTGTGGGTACAAACAAACTGTCTGCCGATGACATTCCCCACTTGATTAAACTCAAAGACCGCTCACAACTTCCCCCAACCGCAGACGCCGATGGGTTGTATTTTATCAATGCCTATTATCCTGACAAATTTCAAACACACATGCCAAATTTACCGCTCACACCCCTTTGGCTAAATCTGCCCACATAAAAGCCATTGCGCACCATCTTAGTCTAATTCACTAGATTTTTATCAAAATTTATATTATAATTGACATTTTATTTTATCTTTATAAAACTATGGCAAAAAAAGACGACATCATTGAGTTTGAAGGCGAAGTCATTGACACCCTACCAAACACCTTATTTAAAGTCCGCCTTGACAACGGACATGAGATTATTGCTCACATCTCAGGCAAAATGCGTAAACATTACATTCGTATCCTAACTGGCGACCGTGTCAAAGTTGAGATGACTCCCTACGACCTGTCAAAAGGTCGCATTACCTACCGTGGTAAAAACTGATTGACCACATTCATCCACGCCAAGATTGACCAAATCCCAAAAAAACCTTTAACAGTCTTGTTGCACGGTTTATATCAAAACCGCCACTTGATGTACCCGCTTTCTTGGCGACTTGGTCGGGCAGGCTATCGCACCTATGTGCATGATTATGCCAGTTTATCCCAAGGTGCTGACATCCACAGCCAAAATCTACACCTTTGGCTTAAAGCACACCACGACCCCCAAGAACCAATTAACGTCGTTGCTCACAGCTTGGGTGGTTTAGTGCTGCGCCAATTCATCGCACATCATCGGATTTGGCAACTCAATCGCTGTGTTACGCTCGGCACGCCACATCAAGGCAGTGTTTGCGCCAATTATGTTCAGCGTTATTTGCCCACGCTGCTTGGTCGTGCCTATTTTGGCGCATTAGATGGCACGTGTCCGCCTTTGCCGCCAAACATCGCCCTTGGCGTCATCGCAGGCAACAAACCTTGGGGCATAGGCACGCCTTTTTTAAAACATCACAATCGCCGATATCGGCACAGTGCCACCGCCACCTTTGGCGAAAATGACGGAACAGTATACTTAAATGAAGCCTTATGCCCAACGGCTGCCGACACGCTGATACTGCCTGTTACACACGGTCAGTTACTGTTTGACCAAACTGTGGCTCATCAGGTGATTTATTTTTTGGAGCATGGACAGTTTTTACATCAATAACATTCGCCTTTAACAATCTGACGGACAAACTTCACCACATCACTGCTTTATCACATCTCTTTAATCCTTATTTTTCATGGTAAATTTAAAAACTGTGCCACACTTTCACCCGTCGCCCTGCCCGTAGCAAAGCACGCTGTCAAAAGATAGCCCCCTGTTGGTGCGTCAAAATCCAACATCTCCCCACAACAAAACACATAAGGATTGGATTTTAGTTGCAAAGTGTCTGTCAATGCCGACCGCCCCACGCCACCACCTGTGCTGATGGCTTCATCAATAGGGCGGAAACCATCACACACCACAGGCAAACCCTTGATAAAACTTGCCATTTTATCACGATTTGTCCAGTCGGCTTTGTTGGTGCATTCTCTAAGTAGGGCAATTTTGACTTTATCTAGCCCTGCTTTTTGTAGCAATGTGTTGAGTGATTTCTTTTTTTGGGATAATATTTGCTCAATATCACGCTCATGCTTATCAGGCAACAAATCCACCATCATAAAAATACGCCCACGCCGAGCCAAATCGTCTCGCATTTGGCGGTTATAACGATAAATCAAACCACTTTCCATGCCATAATGACTGATGATGATGTCGCCTTGGCTTTTTTGCTCAGGACTGTTCACCCACACGGCAACACGTTTTAGTGCCTTGCCAAAATGCTCACGCATAAAGGGCGACCACGCTTTGACCACACCGACATTGCTGGCATAAAGCGGACACAGTTCGTCATCAGCAAACCACGCCTGCCACCGCCCATCGCTACCAAGTTTGGCATAAGAGCCACCACCACACGCCAAAATAATGGCAGAAAAAGTTTTATCAAAAGTGGTGCTTTGACCGTGTTTGTCGGTGGCGGTAAACTTAAGCATATTATTATCAATCGCCACACAGCGATGACGATAAAAAAAGCGCACCCCCCGACTGTCCAAACGCCCAAGCCACGCCCTTAAAAACGGCGATGCCTTCATCACCACAGGAAAAATCCGCCCTGACGACCCCACAAAAGTCGCCACGCCGAGCCCACCTAGCCAATTCACCAGCCAATCATTATCATAACGATACAAAAACCTATCTAGCCAATCATCAGGTGTATAACGCCCCACAAACTCCGCCATCGGCTCGCTGTGCGTGATGTTTAGCCCCGTTTTGCCTGCCCATAATATCTTGCGCCCTGCACTGGGCATTTGCTCGTAAATCTGCACATCAACATCATAAGTGCTTAAACAATCTGCCGCCATCAGACCGCTCGCCCCTGCCCCAATGATGGCAACAGTCGGTCTCATGTCCGCTCCAAAGACAGTGGCGGTAGCGTATCAAAACGGGTGCAATAGCCCACAGGCTTGGTGATGATGAGCTCTTGACAAACATCGCCACGAGCCAAATATTTGATTTCAAAATGGGTGCGAGCAGATGAGCCAAGAATTTGCCTTTTGACATAAGGCAGTCGCCAAACCGTGCTTAACAATTGCTCGGCTTCACTGATATAATCGGCGATGTTGCTTGCCAAAATAATTTGCCCATCATCTGCCATTTTTGACAATAACAATTCAAAAAACGGCATGTTTAAAAACCGCTGATTTTTGTTTTTTGGTTCTGGATTGGGATATAAAATAAAACACGTTTGGACTTGTTTGGGATATACAGCAAACGCCGTCCACGCAATGGCATCAGCATGAATAACGTGCAGATTTGGCAAGTTTTCACGCTCGGCAAGTTTGATAAAGGCTTGGTACTTTTCTTGGGTACGCTCTACGGCATACAGCATGGTATTTGGGTGATTTTGGGCAAAAATTAGGGCGTGTTTGCCCTTGCCTGCCCCGATTTCCAAGCAAATGGGCGTGTTAGCAATCGGAGCAAAATCTCGTGGGGCATACAAAGCATGGACGTTTAACAAACGCTCAAAACGATGGCTTGGTTGCATAATCGTCTCTTAAAAGGCATTATTATAACAAATTATGCCACAAGGTCGCTTGATTTATCCAGCCAACAATTAAAACAAAGTTTGTTTTTTACGACTTAATGTAAAACCATGCCCTTGACTGTTTTTGCAGGTCATGCCTGTTTTTTGACTGGTGCATTGCCAGCCTTTACCTTTGATGGTGCTGCCATAAGGCAAAGTTTGCACATTTTCGTCAAAAGGGTAATCAAACGCACATTCCATCTGAGCCTTACCACGAGCTTCTATAACAAATCTGTCGCCCCAATCGCCCGCACAATCGTGTGGTCTTGGGCGAGCAGGCTTTTTATTGTCTCTTTTTTGTACATCGCAAATCAACATACTGCCATCAATATCGCCACAGATGATATTGCCACTTGGTGATTGAAAATCAGCAAAAGCACCAGAAGTACACATTGCCAACACAAACATCAAAGCAATCTTTTTCATCAATCTCTCCTTTATAAAAAGTCAGATTGGCCAAAAAACCACTTAAAGCCATGCCCTTGGCTGTTTTTTGGCTGGTGCATTGCCAGTCTTTGCCCTTTAAACTTCCTGCCATAGGACAGCACCTTGCTGTCTGTAAAATCTAAGGCATCGCCATGACAGCCAAGCCCTGCCCCATGCGTTCAAAAAAACATTTGTCCCCAATCCAAATCACAGTCGGCAGGTTTTGGCAACGTGGTTTTGGTGTCTTTTAAGAATAAAGCAGGTTACGCCCGTATCACCACCTTGACATAGGATATTGCCTGATGGCGTATAAAAAACTCATCGGCAAAAGCGGCAGCACTCACCACCGCCAAAGCCGATATCAAGAACAATTTTTGCACCAATCGTCCCTAATATTAAGCCTTATTTGCCAAAAACAGCCAAGTATCCAGCACCGTATCAGGGTTTAAGGATACCGAGCTAATACCCTGCTCCATCAGCCATTTGGCAAGGTCGGGGTGGTCTGATGGTCCTTGACCGCAAATGCCCACATATTTGTCTTGTTTGCGGCAGGCTTCAATCGCCATTGCCAAGAGCTTCTTAACCGCGGGGTCTCGCTCATCAAACAGGTGCGATACGATACCACTATCACGGTCAAGCCCTAGGGTTAATTGGGTCAAATCGTTTGAACCGATAGAAAAACCATCAAAGTATTCTAAGAACTCATCGGCAAGCAGTGCGTTGGTTGGCAGCTCGCACATCATGATGATTTGCAGACCATTTTCGCCACGTTTTAGCCCATTTTTTTCAAGCAGTTCAATCACTTGGGCAGCTTCGCCTGTGGTGCGCACAAAGGGAATCATAATCTTGACATTGGTCAAACCCATTTCATCACGCACGTATTTTAGGGCACGGCATTCTAACTCAAAGCAGTCAATGAAGTTTTCTGACACATAACGGCTTGCCCCACGAAAGCCAAGCATGGGGTTTTCTTCAGACGGCTCATAAAGTTTACCACCGATAAGGTTGGCGTATTCATTGGATTTAAAATCACTCATACGCACGATGACTGGCTTATCACGAAACGCCACCGCCAAAGTGGCAATGCCTTCAATGAGTTTGTTGATATAAAAATCCACAGGCGATGGATAACCTGCCATACGCTCATTGATGGCGGCGATGGTCTCGCTTGGCAAGCTGTCCATGTTGAGCAGCGCTTTGGGGTGTACGCCAATCATACGATTGATGATAAATTCTAAGCGAGCCAGACCCACGCCTTTATTAGGAATGCCTGCAAAATCAAAGGCACGGTCAGGGTTGCCCACGTTCATCATCACATCAAAAGCAAGCTGTGGCATGGCATTGATGGAATTTTTTTGCACTTCAAAGGGCAATATCCCTTCATAAATAAAGCCTGTGTCCCCTTCGGCACAAGAAACCGTTACATCTTGACCATCGGTGAGTGCTTCGGTAGCGTTGCCACAGCCAACAATGGCAGGCACACCCAGCTCACGGGCAATAATCGCCGCATGACAGGTGCGTCCGCCACGGTTGGTAACGATGGCAGAAGCACGCTTCATCACAGGCTCCCAATCTGGGTCGGTCATGTCCGACACCAACACATCACCATCTTGGACTTTGCTCATCTCGGCTAGGTTGTGCACCACTCGCACTTTGCCTGCACCGATACGCTGACCGATAGAACGCCCTTCGGTAAGTACTTTTGCCCCTTTGGAGTTGATAACATAACGCTCCATCGTGCCTTTGTCTTGGCGAGATTTGACCGTTTCTGGGCGAGCTTGGACGATAAAAATCTCGCCTGTATCGCCATCTTTTGCCCATTCAATGTCCATCGGACAGCCATAATGCTTTTCAATGATGATGGCTTGCTTACCTAGGCTTGTCAGCTCATCGCTGTTTAGGGCAAATTGGTTGCGTTCATTTTTTTCCACATCAACAATCTTGGTGGATTTGGTGGTGCTGCCTTCATCGCCATAAATCATTTTTTTGTGTTTTGAGCCCAAGTTACGACGAATGACCGCAGGGCGACCTTGTTCAAGCAATACTTTGGAGAGATAAAACTCATCAGGGTTCACCGCCCCTTGCACCACCATCTCACCCAAGCCATAACTGGCAGTAACAAACACCACTTCATCAAAACCGCTTTCGGTGTCAATGCTAAACATCACCCCAGATGTGCCCGTCTCAGAACGCACCATACGCTGCACGCCTGCTGACAGTGCCACGCCTGCGTGTTCAAAACCCTTATGCACCCGATAAGCGATGGCACGGTCATTATAAAGACTGGCAAACACTTCTTTAATGGCGACAAGCACATTGTCAATGCCACGAATGTTCAAAAAAGTCTCTTGCTGACCGGCAAAAGACGCATCGGGCAAATCTTCGGCTGTGGCAGAAGAACGCACCGCCACCGCCACATCTTGACCACCTGTGAGCGTCTCATAAGCAGCGCGAATCTCATTTTCTAACTCTTGGGGCAAAGTTTGCTCAATCACCCAGCCACGCACTTTTTTGCCTGTTTGTGCCAAGGCTTCCACATCATCAACATCCAATGTGGCAAGCTCGCTGTTGATTTTATCCAACAAACCTGTTTCATTTAAAAAACGATTAAACGCTTCGGCGGTGGTGGCAAAGCCATTAGGAACGCTCACGCCAAGCTCGCCTAAATGACTAATCATCTCACCAAGTGAAGCGTTTTTACCGCCTACGATTTCTACATCATGTTTGCCAAGTTTGTCAAAAGGGATAACCTGTGCCATACAAAATACCTTTTCATCATTAGAAAAATTTATCAAATTATAACGACTATTGTGGCGATACTCAATTTTATTTCTTATAAAAATGGGTATATTTTTTAAATAAATTCTGATAAAACCGCCAAAGAACACTTTATTTTATTGTGGGTTGGCACGCTCAATACGAATAAAGCCTTGGGTGCTGCTTGGGACGTTGGGCGTACTGGCTGGCACATAAGGTGCGCTCGGTTGGTTGGCATGACCTGCGCCATAACCATGGTAATAACCACCACGACTGCCCAACGCCAACAAATCGTCCGCCAGCTGCGTGCCAAGCGCGCCATATCCTGACGCACTAAAATGCACACCATCACGATTGGCCTTGCCTGAATTTATCCACGCTTTCATAGAACAGCTGCCACCCATTGCCGCTTGCCAATCCCAATACAAAGTGTGTTCACTTTGGGCGACTTCTCGTTGCGCCTGCTGAATGGCATTGAGCGTTGCAGGACGTGTGCCGCAGCCACCTGCGGTGCTTTTTAGGGCTTCTGGCGCTCCTACAATCATGATGGCGGCTGTGGGTATGTGCTGTCTGAGCTGGCGCACGCGCCATTGTAAGTGATTTTTGACACTTTGGGCATCAACGCCGTTATAGGCTTCGTTGGTGCCATAGGCAATCACAATCAGCTGCGGATTGATGGTTTTTAGTTCGTTTTGCCACGCCGATTCGCTCCAGCGATTCCAGTGCGACAACTCTGCGCCATTGATGCCCAGCGCCGAGACCACCGCGCCTTGTTGATTGGGATTAAATGCCCACCAACCCCCAATCGCCGAATGATTTGCCCCTTCATTATAAAGCGTTAAGGGCAATTTGGCGTTGATGGCAACCATCTGCCAAGCGCCATTTTTGTAAGGGGTTTCTATGGCAAAGCGTGCGCCCGTTGCGTCTGTTGCCACAAACCTGCCATCGCCTGCCATCTGGCGAATGCTCACCAAGATTTTTTGGGCAACTTCGGTGCGCTTGGCTTTTAGGGTCAGGCTTGCACCATTGGCTTTGGGTCTGGCAATCATACCGCCAAGCGTGTAGTTTTCGCTACTATTGCTACGACTAGAAATCGGTGTAAAGTTGCTGTTGTCATAACCAAAACGCGCCATGCGCTGCCCACTAAAATACATCGGCATTGCCCAACCCATACCACCATCACCAAGCACGCTTTGTAAGCGACTTCTGGTGGCTTCGGTCATGGTGTCGCCTGCGGTATGTGAGTCGCCCAACTGCACCACATGCAGCAAGCGATTGTTGATGGCATTGACCAAATTGGCGGTGTTTGGTTCACCGTAATTGCTCAAATAATTGGCATAAACCATTGGCGCTGCACCAAGAAAACACAATAGTAAGGCGGTTTTTTTTAACATCAGATACCCATTACAATTTATTCAATAATCAACTGTGATTGCACCACTTGCGCCAAGATTTTTTGTCCGTCGGGCGAAAAATGAATGCCATCGCCACTGCGCATTTTAATCTGTTTGCCGTCTTTTGTCAGATAATCATTGTAACGATTATTAACACCCCCCATGATTGGGCGGCTGTCTATGGCTTTGATTTGATGGCGCGCCAACTCTTCGGCAATCACTGCATTAAGCTGCACCATTTGCTCATTTAATTTATCTTTTTTCATGTTGGGCGGTGTTATCCATATTACGCCCACGCCGCTTTTGTTTGCAAAAGTAATAATGTCAGCAATACGCGATTGATATTCTTTATTCCACTGTGGGGTATTAAAAGTCAAATATTTGCCTTGACCATCTGGCATGTCCCAAGGGTCATTGGGTCCAAGCATGACAATCAATACTTTAATGCTTTTGTCATCGGCAATGGTTTGTTTGATGGTGCTTTGCCAATCAAAAAATTTAGGATATGCCAAACCAGTGCTTTGTTTGCTTAAGTTAATGGATTGTATGCCCAAGCCTTGTAAATATTTTTGTATATGTGGGGCAATGCCTTGCATCATAGAATCGCCAGCAAAAAACACTTTGTGTGATTTGTTGATAGTCAAAGACGCTTGCAATTGGTTGTCCAATAATTGTTGTTTTTTTAATGCCTTTTCTTTGGCAAGGCGTATGGCTTCTTGTTTTTGTTTGTTTATCAAATCGGCTTTGTATTGTGGGGTGTATGCATAATATTCATTAAAATTTGCCACCACCTTTTGATTAAAGGTATCAATCGTGGTTGTTAATGTTTGATGATAATCATAAAGCAAATCACCAATCATTGCTCCTTGCTTCCAAAAAGGGTGGTCAATATTGGTCAAAGGGCTTGGTTGATGATAAGTCTGTATAAAATAAGCATTGACCGACTTTTGCATTATCCAAATTGCCAATAATGCCGACAACATCAAAAAAAGCAAAGCACCCCACAATGAGCAATGATGGCACTTTGTTGTATTTGCCCACACATCATTCGTTGACTTATCCATTGACACCCCCAAAATTGGCATTAAAAGTTTGCATAAATAAAACCTGGAATTCCAGATGGTGCAAATATCACCACAACCATAAACCCAATAAACAGCGCCATATAAATAAACACGCTGGGTATTTTATTGATGAGCGGCGCAAGTTTTTTTGTGTTATTTTTGACCACTGGATACAACAACCAAGCAAAAAACAAGACAGACAACAAATACAAAGGATTATTTGTCCAAGCCACATTGACATGATTGCCAAACAAAGCTGCAAACACCAATAATGCTTCATTTAGAGTGGTGGCTCTAAAAAACACAAAAGCAAAAACCACAAAATGAACGGTAATAAACACCCCAAGTACTTTACCAAACACTCCAGTATTTGCCAAAAAGTTGCGCCCTTTGGGATTGTTGGACAATGTCTGCCCCACCTTATCGCCAATATTTAACAAGCAAATTGCCAAACCGTGCAACAATCCCCAAAAAAAGAAATTAAAAGTAGAACCATGCCAAATGCCAGACAGCACCATCGCCAGCATTAAATTGACTTGTGTGCGCAAAAATCCCGCCCTGCTGCCCCCCAAAGGAATATAAATATAATCCCTTATCCATGTGGACAAACTGATGTGCCATCTGTCCCAAAAATCCCTAATATTGTGCGCCAATAATGGGGCATTAAAATTCATGGGCAATCTAAATCCCAACAGCAGCCCAAAAGCCACCATCATTTCGCTATAACCAGAAAAATCCAAAAATAATTGTAATGTATAACCATAAATTGCCACCAACACTTCCAAACTATGAAAACCCGTTGGATTGGCAAAAATAGGATTGACCCAATTATCCGCCAAATAACCAGCCAGCCACCACTTTTTTATCAATGCCAATAAAATCAGCGCAAATGCCAAAGTGGGCAATAAAATCTTTCTAGTTTCAACACTGCTTAATTGAGATTGCATGCCACAGGGCTGTTTTTTTATGTCCAACAAACCCTTACTGTCATTCATGCGTGTAATTGGCCCTGCACTAATGGTGGCAAAAAATGAAAAATAACTCAGCGATTGTAGCCATGTCAATTTTGAGAATTCAATTTCGCCACGATACACACCCACCAAACAACTGATTGCCTGAAAAGAATAATAAGAAATCCCCAAAGGAAAAACAATGTTGGCAATCAATCCTGAAGTGTCCAGCTGATACAACTGCATTGTTTGACTGACAGACGCACGAAAAAAGTCATAATATTTAAAAAAACTTAAATTAAACAAAGTAACAATAAGCGCAAAAACAAGCCAAAATTTTTGGTGGTTGCTTGTTTCTATGATATTGGCAATGACAAAAATAAACACACTAAAAATCAGCAATGCCACCAAAGCTACCCACCCTGCCATTAAATAAATAATGACATAACTAAAAACACACAGCAATAAATTTTGGATTTGTGGCTTTTGCTTAAACAGCCAATAAATGATAAAAAATGCAATAAATAATAAGGCAAATTCTACAGACAAAAAAGAAAACATAGGCTTCCTTGTTATTATTCAACCATTGCCCATCAATCAAGTGGCGACGTATTGTGGCAAAATAAACCTTGACTGTCAATGTTGTTCGTGGTTATTTTTTATACCAAATAACCCAGTTTGCCAACTACGCAAATTTTGTGTTTTGTGCTATACTTTGCCAAGTTTTGCTACCCATAACAAAGGTTTGACATGTACGTCCACCCCACCACCACTTTAGCAGCCACCCCCAGCGAGCCGATACGCAGCGCTTTTTTCATCTCCGATGGCACAGCCATTACCGCCGAGACGCTTGGTCGCTCCTTACTGAGCCAATTTGGCAATGTCAAATTTGACATTCAAATCATTCCTTATGTGGACACGCCCGAGCTGGCTTATGAAGCGGTCAAACGCATCAACAACGCCCACGCTTTGTCTGGACTAAAACCCTTGGTGTTTGACACCATCGTCAGCGACACCATCAGAAACATCATCAACGAAGCCATCGCTTGTAACCTAGATATTTATGAAGGGCTCATCACGCGCATTGCTGACGAAATTGGCGAAATTCCTGACCCGCACGCTGGCATGGCACATGGGCGCGTGGACTCCGAAGATTACAAAGCACGAATTGATGCGGTGCATTTTGCTTTGGACAATGACGACGGCGCCCGAGTAACCCATTATGATGGCGCAGACATTATTCTTGTGGGTTTGTCGCGCTCTGGCAAAACACCCACATCGCTGTATCTTGCCCTACAATTTGGCATACGCGCCGCCAATTATCCCCTGACCGAAGACGACTTAGACACCAACAATTTACCCAAAGTGCTACAACCCTATCGCCACAAGCTCTTTGGGCTCACCATTGACACCGACAGATTGGTGCGCATTCGCCAAGAAAGAAAAGCAGGCAGTCGTTATGCCAGTTTGGCTCAATGCCAAGAAGAACAACGCGCCATTCAAGCAATTTATACCACCCAAAAAGTCCCCAATCTTAATGTGTCAGAGATGAGCGTTGAAGAGATTGCCACGCGCATTTTACAAATCACAGGACTTACTCGCAGAATTGGTTAATCAAAGGTATGATGATGAAAATATTGACCCAAAGCCTGATTGTTGGCACCATTTTATTGACCGCTTGTCAAAGCACACCCACACCCAAGCCACGCTACATCCCCGATGTGGTGCTTGCTCCCAGCGTGGTGCTAGAAGTGTTGCCCCAGCGCGCTTCTTGTAATTCGTCTAGCCCCATGCAATGCTTGCTTGTCAAACAAGATGGCGACACTGACGGTGGCATCTTTGGCATTGGCTACCGCGATATTCTTGGTTTTGAAGCAAAAAGCCAAATAAAATACAAAATCAAAGTGCGCCAAGAAATTGACAAAAACACCAACCAACCCACAGGTTATTGGCAATTAGAAGAGATTTTATCACAAAACGTCTCTTACTAAGTTAAGCAACAAGGAAAACCGCCATGTCCAAAACAGCCCAACCCCACAAAGACAAAAAAGCGCCTGCTGCCCAGCCAAGTGTTGACAAAACTGCCATCAGCACCGTCAATGTTACAACCACCCATGAAGAACACGACCCCAGCCACTTGCTGATTAGCCCTTTGGACGGTCAGCGCATTGAACTGTTTGACACCAACAAACCAAAAGCCAAACACGGCTATGAGTACGACGTGGTGGTGTTAGGCGCAGGCCCTGCTGGCGAAGCGGCCGCCATGAAGCTTGCCAAGTCGGGCAAACGCGTGGCGGTCATTGACCCCAGAGACCAAGTCGGTGGCAACTGCGCTCATGTTGGCACCATTCCTAGCAAGGCGCTGCGCCAATCGGTGTTTAACATCATCGGCATGCGCCGAGACCCCCTGTTCAGCTCCATCACCGACAACTTTCAAGTACCCCTAAACAAAGTGCTCAGCAAAGCGCGGCGCGTGATTTTGAGCCAAGTCAATACCCACAAGATTTTTTATCAGCGCAATCGCGTGGACATCATTCATGGTTGGGGCAAATTTATTGGCACAAACACCCTAGAAGTTGAGCAGTCTCATCACGAAGGCATCAAGACCATCACCTTTGAAAAGGCGGTCATCGCTGTGGGTTCACGCCCATATCGTCCTGACATTTTGGATTTTAATCATCCACGCGTTTTTGATTCAGACAAGATTTTGCAAATGGACTATGTGGCACGCAAAATCATCATCTATGGCGCTGGCGTCATCGGCTGCGAGTACGCATCCATCTTTACGGGGCTTGGCTATGTGGTTGATTTGATTAACAATAAAGACCAGCTCTTGAGCTATCTTGATGGTGAGATTTCTGACGCGCTCAGTCATGACTTTCGCCAATTTGGCGTGCGCATTCGCAACAACGAAGAGATTGACCACCTAGAGACACACGACGACTGTGTGGTGTTGCACCTAAAAAGCGGTAAAAAAATCAAGTCAGACGCGATTTTGTGGTGCAATGGTCGCACTGGCAACACCGACGGGCTCAATCTAGAAGCCGTTGGGCTGACCGCCAACAATCGCGGACAATTGGAAGTGGACAAAACTTACCGCACCGCCGCCCCCCATATCTATGCTGTCGGCGACGTCATCGGCTGGCCGTCTCTTGCGTCTGCCGCTTATGACCAAGGACGCAATGCCGCAGGCTTTATGGTGGGTGATGAAGACGCCGAATTTGTCAATAGCGTGCCAACGGGCATTTATACCATTCCTGAGATTTCTAGCATTGGCAAGACCGAAGCAGAGCTCACCGCTGAAAAAATCCCCTATGAAGTGGGACAGGCCTTTTTTAAACATTTGGCACGCTCTCAAATCATCGGTGAGCGCTCAGGGGTACTAAAAATCTTATTCCACCGCGAAACCCTTGAGATACTTGGCATTCATTGTTATGGCAATCACGCTTCTGAAATCATTCACATCGGGCAGGCGGTGATGAAGTGTGGGCACACCCTAGAGTATTTTATCAACACCACCTTTAACTACCCGACGATGGCAGAAGCCTATCGTGTGGCGGCATTAAATGGTCTCAATCGTATTTTTTAACACCTGCCAACCAAAATTTGGGCATAAGGACAACAACCTTTCATGAAAATTTATTTAGCACGCAATAACGTTCAAGCAGGCCCTTATACCTTAGACGAGCTCAACACCATGTTAGCGTCTGGTGAAGTGCTGCTTGATGATTTGGCGTGGCACAGTGGCATGAGTGCTTGGCAGCGACTTGGGGATTTGACACACAATCAACTCATGTATCAACCCAATCACACTCCCCCAAACCATCAACGCAGCTTCGGCGATAACGTGGAATTTTATCCACCCAATCAAGACACCGAGCGCAAAGTCAGCGTTGATGAACTTTATGGGCGCACCATCTCCACACAAACGCAGTCTGTTGTTTTAAAAGACGCGCCTGCCACACTGAGCTATGCCAGTATTTTTGCACGATTTGTGGCATTTGGTATCAATTTGTCGCTGTATTTGCTGGCTTTATTGCCAGCGCTGACAGCTTTTGCTCAAGTTGTTGACGTCAACCAACTGGCGAGCTTTTCTGATTATGCCAGCATTCAGGCCTATGCCCAGACACTTGCCAAACAAGTCAACCAAACCACCGTCAACACAAGCAGCCTAATGCTTTTTGCTTTGTTTGCCATTCAGCTGTTGCTGATTATGATGCGCGGACAATCCTTTGGCAAAATGGTCGTGGGCATTCGCGTGCTTGACCAAACCACACACAAATTGCCCAGTCTTGGTGTTTTGTTGCTGATGCGCACAGTATTGTTGATAGCGATTTATTCTGTGGCACTGTCTTTTTTTGCTGGACTGCCCGCCATCGCACTGCTTGCCATCAACTATCTTTTGGCAAATGGCAATCCACACAAACAAGGCTGGCACGATAAAATGGCCAAAACCATCGTGGTCAAAGCCCACCCCGCCCAACTAGACAAGACCAAATCATGAATAATTACACCCCCCAACAACAAAGCATACTGCAGCGCGCGCAGCTGCCAGACGACTGGAAAGATGCCTTGTCAGCTGAGTTGTTGTCCGACAACATGGCAAAACTGCGCGAATTTTTACAGCAGGAGTACGCCCAAGGCAAAACCATCTATCCACCAAAGGCAGAGATTTTTAATGCCCTAAACAGCACGCCATTATCCGCCGTCAAAGTGGTGATTTTAGGACAAGACCCCTATCATGGGGCAGGTCAAGCGATGGGTCTGTCGTTTTCTGTGCCTGTCATTATCCCCAAACCGCCCAGCCTACAAAACATTTTGCGTGAGCTGGCAAGCGACTTAAACATTCCCATCAGCAATCACGGCAACTTGACCCATTGGGCAAATCAAGGCGTGCTTTTGCTCAACGCCGTCTTAACCGTACAAGCAGGTCAAGCAGGCAGTCATGCAGGTCGTGGGTGGGAGCGGTTCACCGATGCTGTGATTGATGTCATCAACCGCCATACCGAGCACACCGTATTTATCCTTTGGGGAAGCTACGCCAAGAAAAAGGGGCGGTTTATTGACACTTCTCGCCATTTGGTGCTGACCGCTAACCACCCATCGCCCTTGTCTGCCAATCGTGGGGGATTTTTTGGGTCTCGCCCATTTTCACAAACCAATGCTTATCTGGAGCAACATGGCAAAACGCCAATTGATTGGGCATTGCCCCAATAGGACTGGCATGACGAGCGTTTGGTATCATCAAGCCCAACTTGCTGATTTTAGTGCGCTTAATTTTTGGTCGCTTTTTGATGTTGCGATGATGAACCATGCCTTGGCTCTTGCCAAAGTTGGTGCAAAACTCGGCGAAATCCCTGTCGGTGCGGTGGTGGTGTGTGATGGTCAAATCATTGGTGAAGGCTATAACTGTCCCATCAACACCCAAGACCCTACCGCTCATGCTGAGATTGTCGCCATTCGTCAGGCGTGTGCACGCGTTCAAAACTACCGCTTGCCACCAGATAGTACCTTATATGTCAGCTTAGAGCCTTGCACCATGTGCTTTGGCAGTTTGATTCACGCCCGTGTAAGCAGGGTGGTGTTTGGAGCGTATGAACCAAAAGCAGGGGCGGTGGTCAGCCAGCTTAGCTTGCCCCAACATGATTTTTATAACCACGCCATCACCATACAAGGCGGCTTATTGGCAAATCAAAGCAGTGCGATATTAAGCGGATTTTTTAAACAAAGACGAGCACAAAAACGTTTGCAAAAACAAATGTTAAAGCATGATTGATAAACCTTATTTCAAAGTAAACAGCAAATTATAAACCCACATTTAAATTGACCACAAAATGAAACATTCTACAAGCACAAACCCCACCATCATCACCATAGACGGCCCAAGCGGAGCAGGCAAAGGCACGCTCGCCTATCGTTTGGCAGAGCATTTTGGCTTTGAGCTGTTAGACAGCGGAGCGTTGTATCGTATTGTCGGACTGCTTGCCTTTAAACAAGGCTTATTAGCTGGCGACATTGACGAAAACCAGATTGCCCAGCTGACCCAATCATTAAAATTGTCTTTTCGTCCAAATCCTGACACACACGTCGTGGATATTTTGGTTGATAATCAGCCCTTAACGGACGACATTCGCACCGAAACGGTCGGCAGTTACGCATCACAAGTGGCAGTCTTTGCCAAAGTGCGTACGGCATTGTTTGATTTGCAACGCAACATCGCCACTGGCAAAACAGGCTTGGTCGCTGATGGGCGAGACATGGGCACGGTGATTTTTCCTGACGCTCATGCCAAGATTTTTTTGACCGCCAGTGCCAAGGCAAGGGCAAACAGACGGGTTTTACAGCTAAAACAAGCGGGCAAAGTGGCAGATTATGACAAGATTTTGGCTGACATCATCGCCCGTGATGAGCGAGACGAAAACCGCAGCGTTGCCCCGAGCCGTCCTGCCGCAGACGCACTGGTGATTGACAGCTCAGACAAATCGGTTGATGTGGTATTTTACGAAATTTTGGCTTTTATACACAATAAACTGCCATAAGACGTGTGTTTTTATTAAAATCATGTTATAATCTCAAGGATTTTTTTGTGGATTGTCAAGCCAAAACTAGCACTTCTTGACAAGCCCACCCAACGAACACCGTACTGGCTAGACAGGCTACGGCTATTTTTTAAGGTAAACATAATGGAATCATTTGCTGAACTGTTTGAAGCAAGTAACGCAAACGAAGTTAAAGTTGAGATTGGCGCAGTTATCGCTGGCACAGTGGTTGCCATTGACAGTGAGCGCGTAACCGTAGATACTGGCCTAAAATCCGAAGGTTTTATTGCTCGCAGTGAGTTTTTAAACGACGCAGGCGAACTAGAAGTGGCCATCGGCGACACGGTTGATGTGGTTGTTGAAAAAGTGGACAACGGCATGGGCGAAACTATCCTTTCTCGTGAAAAAGCCAAACGCGAAGAAAGCTGGCGCGCGCTTGAGCAGTTGCACGAAAATGATGAAATTGTCAAAGGTCTTATCTCTTCTAAAGTCAAAGGCGGCTTTACGGTTGAGATTGGTTCGGTGCGTGCGTTCCTACCAGGTTCTTTGGTAGATGTGCGCCCTGTACGCGAAACCACTCACCTAGAAGGCAAAGAGCTAGAATTTAAAGTCATCAAAATTGACAAAGTGCGCAACAACATCGTGGTTTCTCGCCGCGCCGTCATGGAAGCTGAAAACTCTGCTGAGCGTGATGAGCTGCTTGCCAAACTAGAAGAAGGCATGGAAGTACAAGGCATCGTCAAGAACCTAACCGACTATGGTGCGTTTGTTGATTTGGGCGGCATTGATGGCTTGCTACACATCACTGACATGGCATGGAAACGCATTAAACACCCATCAGAAGCGGTGGAAGTTGGTCAAGATTTGACCGTGAAAGTGCTTAAATTTGACCGTGAGCGCAACCGCGTGAGCCTAGGTCTAAAACAGCTTGGTGCTGACCCATGGACAGAAGTTGAACAAACTTATCCTGTCGGCACAATTACCAAAGCTCGTGTTACCAACCTAACCGACTATGGCTGTTTTGCTGAGATTGCCGAAGGCATTGAAGGTCTGGTGCACGTTTCAGAAATGGATCACACCAATAAAAATATCCACCCATCAAAAGTGGTGCAAGTGGGTGATGAAGTCAATGTGATGGTGCTAGAAATTGATGGCGAGCGTCGCCGTATCAGCCTTGGTATCAAACAAACCATGGCAAACCCATGGGAAGAGTTTGACAAAAAATACTCCAAAGGCGACAAAATCAGTGGCACCATCAAATCCATCACCGACTTTGGTCTGTTTATCGGCTTAGAAGGCGGTATTGATGGCTTGGTACATCTGTCAGACATTTCTTGGACCGAAAACGGCGAAGAAGCCATTCGCAACTACTCAAAAGGCGAAACGGTAGAAGCGCAAGTTTTGCAAGTTGACGCTGACGCCAACCGTATCAGCCTTGGTATCAAACAGCTTAACTCTGACCCATTTAACGAATATCTGGCCAGCAATGAGCGTGGCTCAGTGGTTAAAGGCACCGTCAAAGAAGTGGATGCCAAAGGCGCTGTGATTGCACTGGCCGATGAAGTAGAAGGCTACCTAAGCGTTGCCGACATCGCGCGTGAGCGTACCGAAGACGCCAGCAAAGTGCTCAGCGTTGGCGATGAAGTGGAAGCCAAAATCGTGCGCATTGACCGCAAATCGCGCAACATCACTTTGTCCATCAAAGCCAAAGACGAAGCCGATGAACGTCAAGCCATCAAAGAGTTGTCCAGCACCACCGCCGAAAATCAACCCAAGACATTTGGCGACATTTTTGGCAGTCAGCTCAAAGGCTAACAGCAACCCAGCCAACCCCAAGAGCGATATGTATGTATCGCTCTTTTTTTGTGCCTTTAAAACTTTAGGCAGCGTTTTAACTGTGCTATACTGCCCATCATGGGTTGGTTGCCATGCCCCAATCACCGCACCCAACAAAAGGAACACTTATGCACACACTCAACAATCCGCAACTTTTTCAGCAAGCCTGTTTTATCAACAATCAATGGATTGCCAACAAGGACACTTTGACGGTTAACAACCCCTTTACGGGCAAACAGATTGGTACTGTGCCCATGCTGTCTGCCAGCGACATTGACCAAGCCATCACCCACGCCAGCACGGCACTCACCTTGTGGTCAACCAAAACCGCCAAAGAACGCGCCGAGTTTTTGCACGCTTGGGCGGATTTGATTGACCAACACAAAGACGATTTGGCACACATCATGACTCTTGAACAAGGCAAACCCCTAAAAGAAGCCAAAGGCGAAATCGGCTATGCCAACAGCTTTGTTCGGTGGTTTGCCGAAGAAGGCAAGCGCGTTTATGGCGACACCATACCCGCCACGCGCGCCAATTTGCGCCATCTTGTGCTCAAACAACCCATCGGTGTCTGTGCTGCCATCACCCCTTGGAACTTCCCAGCAGCCATGATAACCCGTAAAGTCGCTCCCGCCTTGGCAGCTGGCTGCACCATCATCGTCAAACCTGCCAGCCAAACCCCTTTTAGTGCCTTGGCGCTGGCGTATCTTGCCAAAGAAGCAGGACTGCCCCAAGGGGTTTTGCAAGTGGTTACAGGCAAAGCAAGCGCCATTGGCAAACAACTTGCCAGCGATGAACGCATCACCAAATTATCCTTCACAGGCTCAACAGACACTGGGCGCACCTTGATGACACAGTGCAGCAACACACTCAAAAAGCTGTCTATGGAGCTTGGGGGCAACGCGCCTTTTATTGTCTTTGATGACGCCAACCTTGAGCAAGCCGTTGATGGGCTGATTGCTTCTAAGTATCGCAACGCTGGGCAGACGTGCGTCTGCGCCAATCGCATTTATGTACAAAACGACATCAAAAACGACTTTTTGGCGCTGCTCAAAGACAAAGTGTCCATGCTCAATGTGGGCAATGGTTTGGATAACGATACCGATATCGGGCCACTGATTAACCAAGACGCGCTGGACAAGACCCAACATTTGCTCAAAGACGCTCTAGCCAAAGGCGCAACTTTGGTCGCTGGTGGCACACCCCACCCCACGCACACCACTTGCTTTTTGCCGACCATCATCGCCGACATCACAGACGAGATGTGTGTCGCGCACGAAGAGATTTTTGCGCCCATCGCCCCTGTTTTTGCGTTTGACGATGAACAAGAAGTCATCAAAAAAGCCAACAACACCATTTATGGCTTGGCAGCGTATTTTTATACCAATGACGTGGGGCGGGCATGGCGCGTCAGCGAACAACTAGAATATGGCATGGTCGCCCAAAACACAGGAATGCTCTCCACCGAAGTTGCGCCCTTTGGTGGCATCAAACAATCGGGCTTTGGGCGCGAAGGCTCCAAATACGGTATTGACGAATATTTAATCACCAAATATTGGTGCATCAACATTGACAGTTAGCCTTGCTCAAGCTGCCTGACCAGTGCCGTGATACGCCTGATGGTGCTTTTGTCCCAACCGTCTTGCCCATAACGGCTCTGGCGGTACAGCGTTTTTAGTTCATTGATGGAAGCAGGTTGGTGCAGTTGTTCGTTTACCCTATCTAACCACGCCAAATACGACTCATGTGGCGCTTTATTCAGTTGCGGATAGCTTTTTGCAAGGCGTTTTGACAGCTTTAATAATGGCAAATCAAGCGCGTGATGGCGTTTTTTGCGCTTACGCCACACCATCAAAGCAAAAGTCAGCAGCAGCAACACAAATCCCCCCACCAATAACCAAAACTGCTGGGCAAAAGTGCTGATTTTAAACCATTTAAACAGCGACTTTTTTTGTTTGTCTTGGTCAAAGCCAACAATATCGCGCTGCCAATAATAGCTCACTTGGTCAGAATAACGGCGCAAGGTCTGCAGCAGCTGAAATTGTCGGTAACTCCACTGCCCTGCGACCCCATCACCAAACATCGTCGCGCCAGTTTCTTGGGTCAAAGCGTTCATGCCGTTTTCTATGCGCTCAGGCGACACAAAAGACGTGGGGTCAATGCGCACCCAACCTTGCTCCGCCAACCACACTTCACTCCACGCGTGCGCGTCCATCTGACGCACTTCCCAGCTTCGCCCATCGCGTCCAAGCTCGCCGCCTTGATAACCCACCACCACTCGCGCAGGAATGCCCGCCGCACGCATCAAAAAGGTAAAACTGGACGCATAATGCTCACAAAAGCCCGCTTTGCTCTCAAACAAAAACTCATCAACACGATTGTGGCGTAAAATTGGTGGCGACAACGTATAAACAAAGCCCTGCGTGCCGATATAATGGCGCACCGCTTGTATATAACGCACAGGATTGAGCTTGGCTTGGGACAATAATTGTTGGGCAAGTTGTTTGGATTTGTGATTGCCTTGAGCTGGCAGCTGCAGATATTGCCGATTTGGCACATCAAGCGCCACATCGGGATAAGGCACCTGATACGCCAACGTATAACGCAGCTGCTCTGCCACAGGATAAGCATGACGCACGGTCAAATCGTTCATCAAAATGACGCTGTCTTGCATGGTTGGCACAGGATAATCTAGGGCAAACAGCCACTGTTCTTGGGTTGGCTCAAGAATGACTTGGTAGCTTTGATTGGGGCTGTTTGGCTGCGCCTTTTCTTGTATCCACTCCAGCCAAGGCTGCAGCAGTCGCTCACTGGGTCGCCACGTTGCGCCATCAAAATCGCTAAATACCAATCCACGCCAATACATTTGTTCGCGCATAGGTTTTTGGGCGGCAAACTCCACCCGAAACGCCAGTTTGGTGGATTGACTTAAGGTTGAAAAATCCCCAAAAGACAAAGAATCCGACATGCCTGTGGTCGCTGTTTTTTTCGCCATCGGCAATGACCAAATCGGTGGTATGCGCGGAAAAAACACAAACAACAACACCAACAGCGGCACGGCAGGAATGCTGAGCATTGCCAACGCTTGCAATCTGCCAGCACCATCGGTGTTGGCGTCGTCGCTCATCACCACAAATGCCAACAAAATCAACAACAAACTTGGCAGCCCAACCAGCGCCACACTTAGGTCTTGGCGCAACAAAAACGCCGAAGCCAACACAAACAGCGCCAGATTAAGCGCAACATAAGCGTCTCGTTTTTGATACAGTTCCCACAACTTGCCGATAAAGCACAACATCAAAAACCCAACAGCAATCTCAACGCCAAACGATTGACCAAAAGCCAACCACAGCACCAACGAACCACCAATCACCAATGTTAATTGAATGCTTTGATAAATGACGGTCAAACGGTTGTTACTGATGGTGTTGATGACCCGTTTGATGCTGGGTTTTTGCATGAATGCGCTTAGGCATAACAGCCCCAACAGCCACACAGACACGCCTGCAACATGTGCAAACGCCACCGACACCGACGCCAACAATGTCCAATGATAAGCAGGCAGCGCCAAAATTTTGGCGAACAGGCGCTTGTGCGTGGCATGTAAGACGCGTCTGCCCAACCCAAAATCGGCAAAAGTGGCACTATTCATGATTAAGGCTCTTTGGCAATTTGTAATAAATTGTACTCAACAAAGGCTTCGCCCACACCGAGTTGTCCTTGAAAATTGGGCAATTTTAGCATAAATGGCACGTGCAACTCTTTGAGCTGTTCAATGGCAAACACCAGCTGAGCCAGCTTTTGTTCATGGCTTATGCTTGGCATGAGCGCATAATCTAAGCACCATTCATAACCAACAGGGTCAGCAAAATGCTTGGTCAGCATGCCCAGACCACGCGCCATATGTGTCCACGACACCCGCGACAAACTCTCTCCTTGGGCGTATGTGTCCAACCTGTCAAAATCGTCTTGACCGACCACACTCATGGCGTTGGCTTGTTCGCCTTGGGCGGTAACGCTTTGGTGTTTTTGCCATTCAAAGGGCTGCCCCTTAGGATACACAAACACACCACTGGCAAAACGCACATACGCCCACGCACGCATCACACCCAGTGGATACACACTTTGCACCAGCAGTCTTGGCAAAACGTGATGACCGCGTTTGTCCATATAAACAGGCAAGCGCACCAATGACGCTGCACCCACACACGTCAGCATCGTGCCTTGTGGGGTTTGTATGTGCTTTGGCATTTGTTGGTCAAAAGCAACATAAACTTGGCGACACCCCTTGCTGCGTGTGCCAATCTCTAAGGTTATCCACGCCAATGACTGGGCTTGGGTCAATGTCGCTTCCACAAAGCGCACCGACAAACCAGAGATTTGTACAAAAGTATAAAATACGCTGACCAGCCACACCGCAAACAGATAAAAAAATAACCCAAGCACCAAATTGTTGCCATAGTTGACGCCCATCACAAACGTAACCAGCAGCAACAAAGCAAAAAGCACCCCTTGTCGGCTAAAAAAGACATAAACGTTATTTAGTCCCAACTTGACATCGTCTTGGCGTGGAGCGCGCTTGGCAAAAAACCGTTGCGTTTTTTGTTGTAAGACTGCGCGCAACGACCCAAACAACGCCATCAATCAACCGCCACTTGGGTCAAAATCTGTTCAGCAATGGTGGTGTTGGTCAGCCCGCCCAAATGATGAAAAGGCACAAAACGCTGCCCCAAACGATGATTGGCGACCACCGCAAACACCGCTTGCACATCGTCTATGGCAACATTGTCATGACCCGACACATAAGCATACGCCTGACAGGCGCGCTTGAGCGCCAACACGCCACGCACCGAAAGACCATGATACTCTTGGCTTGAGCGCGACTTCGCCACCAAGGCTTGGATATAATCCAACACCACAGGCGCGATATACAGCTGTTTGACCGCCTGCTGCGCTTGCAAAACTTCGCTGGGGGTTAAAATTGGCGACAATGTGGACAACATCTGCCGCCTATCCACCCCTTCTAACAATTCACGCTCTGCGTGCACCGATGGATAGCCAAGCGAAATGCACATCAAAAATCTGTCAAGCTGCGACTCTGGCAATGGATACACGCCCACCTGCTGGCTGGGGTTTTGGGTGGCGATGACAAAAAAAGGCTGGGGCAAAAAATGGCTTTGACCATCTTGGGTTACTTGTTTTTCTTCCATGGCTTCTAGCAACGCCGATTGGGTCTTTGGGCTAGAGCGGTTAATTTCGTCTGCCAACAACAGCTGAGTAAAAATTGCCCCTTGGCGAAATTCAAAACTCGCTTTGGCTTGGTTGTACATCATCATGCCCAAAATGTCAGCAGGCAGCATGTCGTTGGTAAACTGTACGCGGTTAAATTCAAGCCCCAGCAACAGCGCCAGCGCGTGCGCAAGGGTTGTTTTACCCATGCCTGGCAAATCCTGCAAGAGCAAATGCCCATCAGCAAACATACACGCAACCGCCAATTTAACCGCCGCTTCTTTGTCCAAAATCAGCGCATTGAGCGTGGTGAGCAGATGTTGGATTTTTGTTTGCGTATCAACAGCAGACATAACACACCTAATGGTTGATGGATTTATTCTGATTTGGGTGGCGTGATGGCATCCATCGCAGGCTGTAAGTAGTTGCCTTCTAAGAAGCGCACGCCACACGACCAAGCAACAGACATAGTAGACGCTTCTTCAATATATGGCATCAGCACCGCCACACGACGTTCATTGGCAATGCGAACCATGTCTTTTAGCGCCGTCAAATTGGCTTCTCGCTCAAGATTTTGGGTATAATTGCGAACCAAACGCACCATCTTGGGGTTTAGGCGCTCAAGCACGTCTTTGGCTTTGTTACTGCTGCCAAAATCATACACGCCATAAGCACAGTTGATGTTGTCAAGCGCCAAAAACAAGCGTTTTGCCACCGCCATATAATCAATCAAATCTTGCTCATGAAACTGCAAAGTCAAAGCGTCGCTGTCGCCACCGATGGCGCGCACCAACTGGGTTACAATGTTGGGCAAATTGACATCACTTAGCGACGCACAAGACAAGCTGACCAGCAAGCGCGCGTTGGGCTCTGTTTGTCGCACCATCGCCAAATGTTTGCTGGCGTTAATCAGCACCCAGTGGTCCAGCTTTTCAATCAGGTTGTGTTTTTTGGCGATGGGCACCAACTTGGCAAAGTTAAGCTCACCACCGTCGGCCTGTGGCAAACTGGCGTACACTTCAAACAAATGGCTGCTGTCGGTGTTGATGTCATAAATGGCTCTGTAGGTCAATTTTAAGGTATTGTGGGTCAAAGCATTTTGTAGGTGCTCGCCCAACACAGCATCATCATCGCTGGCAACTTGACTGATGTCAAAGACCTGCACCTTGGCACCAAGCTCATCAGGCGCTGCCGTGCTTGCCATGTCTAACGCGCGCTCCATCAGCACTTGCGGTTCTGGGGCATTGACGTCCATCATGACCACACCAATAGAGACGCTGGTGGTTACTGTGCGTTTGTTGACTTCAATCAACATATCGGCAACTTTTTGACAGATGTCTTGTGCCACCGCCATCACTTCTTCTTTGCTAAGTTTGGGCAGTAAAATGGCAAAACCTGCATCGCGCACGCGAAACACCAAAGCGCATTTTCTGTCTTTAAAGCGCTCTTTTAATAACTCTGCCACCTGCTTGACGGCGGTATCAACCCCCAAAATCCCTGTATGTGCACGAATTTGTCCAACATCGTCCATGCGCACATAAAGCAGCGCCGCCAGCTCAACATCACCACGCACCACCTGACGATAAGCCAGTTGCAAGGCTTCTATAAAAGCGACGCGATTGGGCAAGCCAGTCAGCACATCTTGGCGTTTGGCTTGAGCAATCTGTTTGGCGACATCGCCACACTGTGAGTTGGCGCCTTGTTGAATCACCACTTGCGTTACTGGCTCGCCTTCTAAGGTTGCTTGCGCCAACTGCAATTTTGAAGAAAGCAGCGAGCCATCGGCACGTTTTTTGCTAAATTCAAACTCCACTTGCGAGCGGTCGCCCTTATCAAAATTGCGCAAAAAGCGCTTAAAGCTGTCAATATTATCGCCTTGGGCAATCAAATCCAAGACTGGCACACCGATGATGTCGTCCATGCTTTGATAGCCAAACAATGCCAAATAAGGCTCATTGGCAAAAATATGCACCCCTTGGTCAATATAGGCAACCGCCGACTTGGAATTTTTAATGAGCACATTGGCGCGTTGCTCCGCTTCTTTTAAGATGGAGCGCAAATTGGCAATTTGGCGTTTGAGCGCAATATAGTCTGCTTGCAAACAAATGGCAGCAACAATCAGCTCATCTTTGCCCACAGCGATGGACTTTATCATGTCGGCATAAATCACTTCAGGATAACCATGCTCATTGGTTTGGCAATTGTCTGCGTGCGTCAACTCAATCAAGGGCAAGGTGATGTTTTGTTCTTGTAATATGCCCACCACATCGGTAAAAGTCATGTCATAGGCACGATGAAAAACCAGCACGTCCCATTGATGGCGCAGCGATTTTAGGAGTTCTTCTTTTTCGTCCAAAAAGCCCAAATTGACACTGTCATAATAAGCCGACAGTTGCGCCACCAAACGCTCGGCATACAACTGCTCTTCGTCAATCATCAATAAGTTTAGGATTTTTTTTGCCATTGCTGCTTCTTTTACTAAAAAATTAACCATTTCACCCAACAATTGTCCTTAAACCTAGCAAAAACCATGCCAGTTATCCATTCAAACGCACGATTTGGTACTGTTCTATCTCATCGGTGGATAGCAAACACTGCTCCAAACGCAGCTCCATCTCCTTGCCACCAATGCGCAACACCACCACATCGCCCACCTTAAAGTGATAACACGGCGTTACCAACGTGCTCTGTTGGCTCAGCTCATCACCTTCTATCAATAAGGCATGAACAAAATTTTGGCTGCGCCCTGTGCCCATTCTAAGACGCACCCCCACCGCAAGCAAAATGCGTCCAATAAAACGCCCGTCCACTTCTACTTGCTCATCAACGCAGTCCACCCAATGGGCAATGCCCAAACGCCACGGTCTTTTGTGGGTTGAGCCAACCGACTTTAGGGCAAACAAACCAAAAACTTGCAAAAATGGCTGCTCTGTATTGTCGTCTTTTTTGCGGGTGCGCTGATAATCAAAACGCGCCAGCCATTCGTTGCGGCTGGTGATTTTGACGGGTTCTTTGGGCATTGGCGTGCCCACAAAAGCCTGTAACGCCTTGGCGTGATAATCGGTGGGCAAAGCGCGCTGATTGATGATTTCTGACAGTTGCTTGCCAGCTGAAATTTCATGAAAAACCGAATAAAACCCCGTCAACAATTCTGCCTTTTGTTGCCCAATCTTGTCAATTCTGTCTTGTCTGGCACGCCGATAAAACGCCAGCAGCACCATCTTGGCAAGACGCACTTCAAACATGCTTTGGGCGTCAGCTGTTACGTATTCACCCAACCTAACCGCTTTTAGATAGTCAATCAGCTGTGCCACATCAAAAAACAAACATTGATATTCTTCGCTGTAGGGATTGACTGTGGCATATGGGGTGATGACTTCTGGTGGGTGGTTGCCCGACAAATTGACAAAAATTCTTAGCTCAGGGCGCGGCTCAAAGGTGGTGTCAATCTTTTGGGTCCATGCTGGCAATACCTTAAAAATATTGACAATGTCTTGTCGCCGATAAGCAAAAAAATTGGCAAAACTGGCAATACACGCCTGTTTGTACTGTGCATGAACAGAGTCAAACAAAGCGGTTTTGGTGAGCTTGCCTGCGTTGGTTTTGGCAATGCCTTCATGGACACTGCGCAAATACCAAAAATTAAGCTGCTGCCATATCACTCTGGGAACACGCTCATAAGTGAGCGCGTATTCACGCAGCAGCCCCACATACAACGCCATCATCCGATATACCGCCACAGTCAACAGCTCTTTGATGTCGCCGCTTGTTTTGATGAGTTTGGAGAGCCAATTTTCTGCATTGCCACTGTGGTTGTGCAGCTCAATATACGCCCGTGATGCGATATTTTTATAAACCAAAATCATCAAAAAATACAAACTGCGCACTTCGTTGATGCTTTGTTGTTTGGCGGACAAACTTTGGTGTTCATAAATATAATCTGCGTGCAGCTGTTCAATGGTGCGATAAATCACAGGCAACAAACTGTCCATCATGGTCAGACGCAGTTTGTCAGTCAGCGTGGCAACCAACAATTCACTCAGCGGCACTTTTAATTTGGCGTACTGCTCGTGCTTATTTAGACCAGACAAAGTCGCCACCCACTCATTGAGATGTTGACCTTGATTGCCCAGCGATTCCACTTCCTGTGGTTTTTGGGCAATATTTGCCATAATCAAATGTTCAAATTTATTTAATGTAATCATAAAATTGTTGTTTATACTCCACAAACAGAACACGTAATTATACCAAAATTCCAAAACAAGAAATCACCTTTTAAAACCAATTACGCTCATTTAATGCCATTGGTCAATAAAAAATCATTTTTATAATAAAAATAACAAATTATTATATAATAACTCCATGATTTTTATTAGTTTTTTATTGGTTTCATGCCACCACAATTTACCCATTTATCTGCGCTTTCATTCATACAATCACCCTGCCCCAATGCACAGCCATTTACATAACAGCATTGTGGAATTATTAAAAAACGGCACTGTATTTACAATGCCGCTTATTATGTTATCTTAAAAACGCCCGTGCATTTCTAAAGAGTCTCGCCCATGCCCCATCGCCTTGCCAATCATCGGGTTTCCATGAATGGTTGACCGCACGCAGTGTCCGCTCTGGGTGGGGCATCATCAGCGTTACCCGCCCATCATTGCTACAAATGCCTGTAATACCGCCGACAGAGCCGTTGGGATTTAGTGGATAATGCTCGGTGGGGTTGCCCGTGCTGTCCACATAACGCAAGGCGACTTGACCGCTGTTTTCTAGCTCAAAACGCTGTTTGTCCGACAAATCGGCATAGCCTTCGCCATGAGCCACCGCAATCGGCAAAATACTGCCCTGCATACCCTTTAACAGCACCGATTTGGTGCGTTCTACTCGCACATTGACGGTGCGTGCTTCAAAGCGGGCGGACTTGTTGGCGATAAAGCGGGGGAAATGCTCCGCCCCCACCATCAAGTCTTTGAGCTGGCTCATCATCTGGCAACCATTACACACGCCTAAGGCAAAGGTCTCGGGGCGATGAAAAAACTTGGCAAACATCATGGACAGCTCATTGTGGTGCAACACAGAGTTCGCCCAGCCAGAGCCTGCCCCCAGCACATCGCCATAGCTAAAGCCACCGCACGCCACCAAGCCTTCAAAGTCCCTTAAATCCACCTTGCCACGCATCAAATCGCTCATGTGCACGTCAATGGCGTCAAAGCCCGCCAGCACAAAGCCCGCCCCCATCTCAATATGACCGTTTACGCCCTGCTCACGCAAAATGGCAACTTTGGGACGAGTGGTGCGACTGTTAAGATAAGGAGCTTCTACCGCTTGATTTAGGTCATAATTTGCCTGTGCAATCAGCCCAAGATGGTTGGGGTCGCTGATGAGTGCAAACTCTTGGTCGGCACACTCAGGATTGTCCCGCAGGCGAGCGATGGCATGGCTGACCTTCGTCCATTCTTCTTGGAGCTCACGGCGACTAAATGACAGTGCGGTGCTGGGCGTTTTTAGGCTAAGCACATCTTGGTTGCCACCGCCTTGGGGCGTGGCTTTGACTTGTCCAATCAGGCTTAACATGTCTGCCACACCGACATCGTCTGCCAGTGCCAGTAATTGCTCCACGTTTTCTGGCAACACTTGCACCACTGCCCCAAGCTCTTCGGCAAACAGCTCACCGAGCAAATCATCATCGCCAAGCACCAACTCAATCGCCACACGGGCACTAAACTGCATCTCACTTACAGTCGCTATCATACCGCCATCGGAGATGTCATGATAGGCACAAATGAGTCCTTGTTCATTGGCACGCTGAATAAACTCAAAAAAGTTGATTAAATCTTGGGGGTTATCCACATCAGGGCAATCATCACCGAGCTGGCTTAAAGTTTGAGCCAAGATAGAGCCGCCCAAACGGTATTTGCCCCGTGATAAATCCAAGCGATACAGCACACTGTCGGTGTTTTTTAGCTCTGGGGTGATGGTTTTATGAATGTCCACCACAGGAGCAAAACCTGTGATAATCAGGCTCATCGGCGATACCACCGCCTTATCCATGCCATCGTCTTGCCAAGTGGCACGCATGGATAGGCTGTCTTTACCCACAGGAATGGCAATGCCAAGTGCAGGACACAGCTCTTCACCGACAGCGTGCACCGCGTCAAACAGTGCCGCGTCTTCACGCGCATCGCCACATGCCGCCATCCAGTTGGCAGAAAGCGTGATATCTGAAACTTTGTCAATACGAGCAGAAGCAAGGTTGGTGATGGCTTCGCCCACTGCAAGGCGTGCAGACGCTTTGGGATTAATGAGCGCCACAGGCGTACGCTCACCCATTGCCATCGCTTCGCCTGTGTCGGCTTGTAGCCCTGTCATGGTAACGGCTGCATCTGCCACAGGCACTTGGTACGCCCCCACATACTGGTCTTGGGCAATCATGCCAGTGATGGAGCGGTCGCCAATACTAATCAAAAACGATTTGCTTGCCACCGTGGGGTGGCGTAGCACGTCTTTGATACTGCTTGCCAAGTCCACATTGTCCAAATTCAAAGGCGATAGATTTGGCGTTTGACGCTCAAAAGCTCGCTTCATTCTGGGCATGCCCCCAAGCAGTACCTGCATGGGCATATCCACAGGTTGCTCAGGCAGTAGCTCATCGTTTACCAAGAGCTCACGCACATCCGTTGCTACGCCCAGCACCGCATAAGGACAGCGTTCACGGGTGCAAATCTCATCAAAGCGGGCTTCATCATCGGGACGGATAGCCAGCACATAACGCTCTTGGGCTTCGTTTGACCAAATCGCCATCGGACTCATGCCCCGCTCTAGCGATGGCACTTTGCGTAGCTCCAACACCGCCCCTAGCTCATGGTCATTGACCAGCTCTGGCATGGCGTTAGACAGCCCGCCTGCCCCCACATCATGAATAGAGACGATGGGGTTGTTATCCGCTCCCATCGCCCAACAAGTGTCAATCACTTCTTGGCAGCGGCGTTCCATCTCGGCATTGTCCCGCTGCACACTGGCAAAATCCAAGCCTTCGTCCAGCTCACCGCTGTCCACCGAGCTGGCCGCCCCACCACCCAAACCAATCTGCATGGCAGGCCCGCCAAGGACGATGAGCAAATCACCTGCTTTGATGGGATTTTTTTCTATCAAATCGCGTTTGATATTGCCATAACCGCCCGCAATCATAATCGGCTTATGATAGCCACGCATGGCACTGCCGTCTTTGCCCACACTGGTATCCAGCTGAAAACTTCTAAAATAGCCGGTCAAATTGGGGCGACCAAACTCATTGCTAAACGCCGATGAGCCAAGCGGGGCTTCGGTCATGATTTGTAAAGCAGACGCCATACGTTCAGGCTTGCCATAATCTTGGGTGGATACCTTGCCAGACGTTTCCCATTTTTCGGGCATATTAGGCAGGTGCAAATGCGACACATGAAAGCCTGTCAAACCCGCCTTGGGCTTGCCACCCCGTCCTGTCGCCCCTTCGTCTCGTATCTCACCGCCCGAGCCCGTACTCGCCCCTGAATACGGTGCAATCGCCGTGGGGTGGTTGTGCGTTTCTACTTTCATCAAAATATCAATCGGCTCTCGGTGAAAGCTATATTGATTTAGCCCATCGGCGTTTTTGGTGGGGTAAAATCTGTCTGCCACAAAGCCTTCAATCACCGCGGCGTTGTCTTTGTAAGCGGACAACACCCCATCAGGGCTGTGCTCAAAGGTGTTTTTAATCATTTTAAACAGCGATTTGGGCTGCACCTGACCATCTGCCGTCCACTCGGCATTAAAAATCTTATGGCGACAATGCTCGCTGTTGGCTTGGGCAAACATCATCAGTTCCACATCGGTGGGATTTCTGCCCAGTTTGTTAAAATTATCCACCAGATAATCCACATCTTCATCAGACAAAGCAAAACCAAAAGTTTTGTTAGCTTGCACTAGGGCGTCCTTGCCCTGCCCCATAATGTCAATATGGTTAAGCGAAGCAGGTTCATGCTCATCAAACAGTCGTGCCACATCTGACAGCTGATAACTTAGGCTTTGGGTCATGCGGTCATGTAGGACATCTTCAGCTTGTTTTGGCAAAGTGGCTGGCAGATTATCGCCTGTGAGCGTAAAAATCACCACTCGCTCAATACGCCCAATATCAAGCCTGCAGTTTTTAAAAATATCGGTCGCCTTAGATGACCATGGACTAATCGTGCCAAAGCGGGGAGAGACCATCACTTGAACATCGCCCGCTTTTGGGCTTTCTTGGTCAAAACTTTGACCTTGATTTAACAAATCCAACGCTTTTTGATAATCTTGTGCGCCCAGCGGCTCAGCAAACACATAAATCTGCTGGCTACTTAGCCCTGTAATGTTGAGTGTGCTTTTTTGGTTGATGTCTTGGATAAGTTTTTTTGTTTGAAAATCCGTCAAAAATGTCTGTCCAGCGATGGTCATCATGGCAGTTGGTCTCACAATGGCTAAAAATAAATCGCCAACATTATAGCAGATTTGCCACAAAAAATCTGTAAGTCATTAGCCAGTCCCAAAAAATACCAACCATCGCGTCCCAAAATCGGTGGACAAGCACAATCATCGTTGGGCGATAAATTTTACCTTGGAAAGGTTGTGGATTTGGTGGGTTTTTTGGTATTGGACAATCGGTGCATTAACAATCTGCGTCCAATGACCAATGTCTTTTTGACAGCTTGAAACATGCACAACACTCCTGCGGTGCGTGCGATACTCTGCACCATCATCACTAAAACCGACATAATATAAATACATTTGTGCATGATGGGCAGAGCATGTGTATTTCGCCAAATACACCCTGTCAAAACCGACAAAATCCAACCTGCTTTTAAAGGTGTTACCGACAAATTCTACACCATCATCATGGTAAAGGTATAAAGATAACGTATGGATAGGAGCTTTTGCCCAAAAAGATATGTGGTGATGGCACAACCCACCGCCAGCACCACCCCAAACAAATAACCACAACCATCAGGCGCTTTGGTCATAAGTGCAGGAATAAATAACAACCCAAGCAATCCACAAAGTGATGTACTCCCCTTGCTTTAGTAGGGAGAGTACATCACTTTATCAGCAGACAAATGGGGGGATTGGTGGTGTCATTGTTATTTTTACTCACACAATTAACCACCAAAACCAATTTAAAAACACCCCAGCAAACATCAGGGATTTTTTGGTGGCAAGTTTTCAATTATTTATATTGATGTAGAATGCTTCTGACAGTTGGTGCGACGCTGTGGCAATAAGCAATCAGTTGCGTTTCGCTGTTTAAGCCTTCTAAATCAGAAAACACACTGTCAGCCAACTTCTCCATGGCTTGTTCGTCGGCGTCTTCGCAGGCGGTTGCCACCTGTGATTCTAGGCGTTCAAAGGCTCTGTCTTCTTTATCACCCCAACCCAAGGCATCTGTGTCTAGGCACATAGAAGCATATATGCTCACTTGAATGATATTTTTGGCATGGCGCTGACAACTTGTACTTAGCGTGGCAGCATGTGCACCGACCGTCAGTGAAAACAGCACCAAACCCAACAAAAGCGTCTTAAACTTGTTCATACACTCTCCAAACGTGTCAAATGTTAGGCAGTATAACACCTTTGCATAACGATTTAAGTAAACAAATGTAAAAACTCATTGGCTCAAAAAAAACACCCCAAACCAAAAGTTTTGGGGTGTGATTTGGTTTGGACTGCTTAGGATTATTTTAAAAGCAGTTTATTGACACGCTTTAAATAAGCGGCTGGGTCATCCAACTGTCCGCCGTCCGCCAGCAAGGCTTGGTCAAAGATGACCTGTGCCAAATCGTCAAACTCACTGCTGTTTTCTAGCTTGGCAATTAGCGGGTGGATGGGGTTGATTTCCAGTGTGGGCTTGACATCAGGCACGGCTTGACCCATTTGTTTGAGCATTTGCACCATTTGTGGGGTCAGTTCGCCATCACCGACCACCAGACACGCAGGGCTGTCCACCAAACGGTTAGAAACACGCACGTCTTTGGCACGCTCGCCTAGGGCAGTTTTGAGTTTTTCTACCACAGGTTTTAGCGTTTCTTCGGCCTTTTTGGCTTCTTCTTTTTCGGCTTCGTCAGTCAAATCGCCCAAATCCACCGCCCCTTTGGCAATGTTTTGTAATGGTGTGCCATCAAACTCATGGATAAAGTTCATCGCCCATTCGTCCACTTTGGCAGTCATCAAGATGACTTCAATGCCTTTTTTGTTAAACAGCTCCAGCTGTGGGCTGTTTTTGGCGGCCGCCAAGTTTTCGGCGGTCAGATAATAAATCGCCTTTTGACCGTCTTTCATGCGGGCTTTGTAATCGGCAAAGCTCACTTCCACCTTGTCATTGGCAGATGTGGCGTAGCGAAGCAGTTTGGCGATACGCTCTTGGTTGGACATGTCTTCGCCCAAGCCTTCTTTTAGCACATCGCCAAACTCTTTATAAAAGTCGGCAAATTTGGCTTGTTTGGTTTCATCTTCGCTGTTTGCCAAACTGGCAAGCAAGGTCAAGACACGGCGAGCATTGCCTTCACGAATGGATTTGACATCACGGGACTCTTGGAGCAGTTCACGGCTGACGTTCAGTGGCAAATCACTGCTGTCAATCACGCCCTTGACAAAACGCAAATACATCGGCAGCAACTGTTCGGCGTCGTCCATGATAAACACCCGCTTAACATACAGTTTTAGACCGCGTTGCTGTTCACGGTGGTATAGGTCAAAGGGGGCTTTTTTGGGAATGTACAAAAGCTGAGTGTATTGCACACGCCCTTCTACGCGGTTGTGCGTCCATGTCAAAGGCTCATCAAAATCATAGGTGATGTTTTTGTAAAATTCTTTATACTCATCATCGCTGATGTCGCTGGCCGACTTTGTCCAAAGGGCGGTGGCTTTGTTGATGGTTTCGTACTCATCGGTCAACACATATTCGCCTTTGGGCGGGGTTGGGTTGTCGGTGTTGTCATCGGCGTTTTCGTCCACTTCTTCTTGCCAAACTTCTTTACGCATTTGGATTGGCAAGCTGATGTGGTCGGAGTATTTGGACACCAAGGACTTGATTTTGTAGCGGTCAAGGTAGTTGTTTTCGCCATCGGCATAGTCGTCTTTTAAATGCAAAGTAATCGCTGTACCACGGGTGGGCTTGTCAATGCTTTCGGTGGTGAATTTGCCTGTGCCGTCCGACACCCAACGCACGCCTTGAGTGGCGGGCTCGCCTGCTTTACGGCTCTCAACGGTGATTTTGTCCGCCACGATAAAGCCCGAATAAAAGCCCACGCCAAACTGTCCGATTAAGTTGCCGTCTTTTTTGTCAGCTTCGGAGAGCTTTTCCAAAAACGCTTTGGTGCCTGATTTGGCAATCGTCCCAAGGTGTTCAATGGCATCCGCTTCATTCATGCCCACGCCGTTGTCGCTGATGGTGATGGTTTTGGCGTCTTTGTCTAGGTCAATCTTGATGACAAGCTCGCCGTCATTCTCGTACAAACTGTCATCGCTTGTTGCCAAAAAGCGTAGTTTGTCGCAAGCATCTGATGCGTTGGACACCAGCTCACGCACAAAAATATCAGCGTTGGAATACAGTGAATGGGTTACAAGGTGTAACAGCTGCGCCACTTCGGCTTCAAAATTGTGTTGGGTTGGGTTGGTCATAATGGCTCCAAAATATCAATCCAAATCTTGGAATAATTTGTGGGTAAGGGCAAAATTTTTCAAGGGACAAATGACATTTTGTTTATTTGTTTGTCATCTGCCCAAATGCATGCTGATACAGCGCGCACCATCAACCGTCTTAGCACACAAACGATACCAGTTGGGTTTTCTTGAATTTTTGTGTCAGCCTGCCAGCGCCGCTTTGTCTGTTTTGTCATCTTAACAAAAGTGTTTATCAATGTGTTGACAAAACTTGGTGATGTCGTCTTTTAGGGTGATATGAACTTGGCATTTTAACGGCTCATCGCGCAAGACAAAACACCGCTTTACTGGCGGTGTTTTTTATTGTGAAGACAGTTTAAAGACGATGCTTTAGCTGTTCATCAGTGTTTTAATCTTTTCATCGTTGTCTTGCGCTTCACCTAATGCTTTTTTCTTACGGTAGCTTAAATCGTGATGGTTTACTTGTCTGACTAAGATGGTGATGCTTGGATAATTTTTAACCATTCTTTTTTGCAAGGTGTCTTTTAGCCAAACTGCCAAATCATAAGTTTTAATAAAAACACATTTCTTTGTCAACCTGCCTTTAATACTAACAAATTGACAAGAGATGAAGTCATCATCAACATCAGGGGTATTATCTGACAGATAAATGGCATTGCCATTTAAGTCTCGCCAGCCATACCCAAGAAAGCCGTCTTGCAAATATATGGGCAGCTCCCCATATTTTAATTTTGCTTCAATGGTGTATAGCTTAGTAAGCGTATCAATATCTGGATTATTTGTCATTGACCCACACCCCGCCCCGCCACAGCAAGGCAAATTTGGTCGCCTTGCCGTCTTTTTCTGAGCCGATATATTGCTCGCCATTTTTCCTAGACCACCGCACGATGGTGGGGTTGCCATCATTGTCCGTCTCTGGGGCAACTAAAAGATAGTGAAATTTGGGGTCAAGCTCGTCTTTAACGCCCTTTAATTCGCTCACCTTTGGTGGACGCGTTTCACGAATTTTAGGGAATTTAGACGCTGCCAAAAACAGACCTGCCGCCCCTTCACGCAAAATATAATGGTCATCAAACTTGGCAGAACGCAGATGTGGCATGGCAATGGGGGTCATGCGTGGTGGGGCAGGCTCGCCGTTTTTAAGCACTTTTCTGGTGTTATCACACTTTTGACAGGCAAAATACGCCCCAAACCGCCCTGTTTTAAGTGCCATTTGTCCATCGCATTTGTCGCAAGCAATGGTGGGAGCGTCATTGTCTTGCTTGGTGTCAAACACGCCTTTTTCTAAAAGATAACCATCGCAATCAGGATTGTTGCCACAAACGTGCAACTTTAATCCGCCGTCCACGATATAACCATCCATCGCCATGTGGCATTTAGGACAGCGTTTTTTGGTGAGCAAGGCGGTGATTTCGTCTGTTTCATCGTCTGGCGTTTGGCTGGCAAAGGCTTCTACGGGCATTAAGTTTTTGGTGCCCTTACAGCGTTCTTTGGGGGGCAGATTGTAGCCTGTACAGCCCAAAAACACGCCCGTAGAACCTGTACGAATCTGCATAGGGCGAGCGCACAAATCACACGCCACATCAGGCACATCGGTGGGGTCATTGGGCTTCATGCCGTCTTTGGTTTTGGCGGTCTCTAGTTTGCCTTTAAAATCACCATAAAACTCATCAAGCACCGCTTTCCAACTGCTTTGCCCTTGTGCCACATCATCTAGTTTGTCTTCTAAATGAGCCGTAAAAGTATAATCCATCAAATCCGGAAAACTGCCCATCAAACGGTCAGTAACAATATCGCCCATTTTTTCGGCAAATAAGCGTTTGTTTTCGGTTTTGACATAGCCACGTTCTTGAATGGTGGAGATGATGGACGCATAGGTGGACGGTCGCCCAATGCCCCGCTTTTCTAGCTCCTTGACAAGGCTGGCTTCGGTGTATCTGGCGGGTGGCTTGGTAAAATGCTGGCTTGGCTCGATACTGTCCACCACCAAGGTGTCGCCCACTTTGACATCGGGCAACATCACATCGTCTGTTTTGGCGGGGGGCAGCACTTTGGTGTAGCCGTCAAACACCATCACTCGCCCTTTGGCTTTTAATTCTACATCGGCACATTGCACGCTCAAAGTCGCCGATTGGTATTTGGCGGGGGTCATCTGACACGCCACAAACTGTCGCCAAATCAGCTCATAAAGCCTTTGAGCGTCTCGCTCCATGTCTTTTAATTGTGTAGATAAAATATGCACATCAGACGGACGAATGGCTTCGTGGGCTTCTTGGGCGTTTTGTTTGTTGCCATAGACATTGGGCTTGGTGGGCAAATACGCTTGTCCATACTGACCATCAATAAACGCACGCACACCAGCAATGGCGTCATTGCTTAAAAAAGTGCTGTCAGTACGCATATAGGTGATGTAGCCCGCTTCGTATAAGCGTTGAGCAAGAAGCATGGTTTTTTTGACATTAAAGCCCAAACGAGTACTGGCAGCTTGCTGCAAGGTGGACGTGATAAAGGGGGCGGACGGTTTGGATTGAGTGGGTTTTTCGTCTCGTTCACTGACAACAAAAGGGTGGTTTTGTAAAACCGCCACCACCTTTTGCGTTTGGTTTTCGTTTTTTAAAACCAGCTCTTTGCCGTTTTGTTTGATGGCTTCTAAGCGGATAATTTCATTATATTTTTCATGATGGGTGTCGCTGTGAATTTGCCAATACTCTTTTGGCACAAAGGCACGAATTTCGCGTTCTCTTTCCACCACCAAACGTGTTGCCACGCTTTGCACCCGCCCTGCCGACAAGCCCCTAGCCACTTTTGCCCAAAGCAGGGGCGACACCATAAAGCCCACCACACGATCCAAAAAACGCCGTGCTTGCTGGGCGTTTACCCTATCCATGTTGAGTGTATCGGGGTGATTAAAGGCTTCGCTGATGGCGTTTTTGGTGATTTCGTTAAACACCACACGGCGATATTTGCTGTCATCACCGCCGATGACTTCTTTTAAATGCCACGCAATCGCTTCTCCTTCACGGTCAAGGTCGGTCGCCAGATAAATGGTGTCGGCATCTTTGGCTAGGGCTTTTAACTCTTTGATGACTTTGGTTTTGCTCGGTAAAATCTCATAGCGTGCCACCCAGTCATGCTCAGGGTCAATACCCATACGCCGCACTAGGGCATTTTGGGCTTTTTGTTCACGGCTAAGCCCTGTTTCATCAGCTTTTGTGGCACGCCCTGACCCTGATACGGGCAAATCTCTGACATGACCCACGCTTGACCGCACAATGTAGCTGCTGCCCAAATATTTGTTGATGGTTTTGGCTTTGGCAGGCGACTCCACAATGACCAAAGATTTGCCTTTGGCTTGGTGGGTGGTGGTGTTGGTTTTTGTTGTTGTTTTTCCAGCTTTTTGGGGGGGTGTGCTGGGTTCTTTATGAAGTGCCATGTCATACCTTTTGTGGGTAAAATGTGTCAAAATGAAGTTGCTTTTTATAGTTATATGGTGGAAACGTGATTTTGTCAATAGCTTTTTGTGTTTGCTTGATGTGTGTTTTTTATACAAAAATAACACCACGCCTGCCGACCGATAAAAGACTGTCCACAAATTTTATAAAAAAACACAAGCAATAACAGTATCTTACAATAATATTCAATCACAAGCCCCAAAACTGTTATAATAGCCTATTTTATTTAAACAAATTTCAAACAAAGACACGCCATGAGCCAGACCTGTTGCCACACCACCAATAAGCCCACCACGCACCAGCCACACAATCCTGCTAATTTTCGCTTAACGCCACCAACCAACTTCCCCTATAAAGACCGCCAAATCACTGCCAAAGAGCGTCTGACTGCCCTACTAAAGACACGAATTTTAATCCTAGATGGAGCAATGGGAACAGAAATCCAAAATTATAAACTTCAAGAAGCCGATTATCGGGGTGAGCGTTTTGCAAATATCACCCAAGAAGTCAAAGGCAATAACGACTTGCTTGTCTTAACTCAGCCACAGATTATCCAAAATATCCACAAAAGTTATTTGCTTGCTGGGGCGGACATCATTGAAACCAACAGTTTTAATGGCACGCAAATCTCTATGGCAGATTATGGCATGCAAGATTTGGTGTATGAAATCAACAAAACCGCCGCCCAACTTGCTCGCAGTGTTGCCGATGAAATCAGCCAACAAGCACCAGAAAAACCCAGATTTGTTGCAGGGGTGCTAGGCCCGACATCTCGCACTTGCTCTATCTCGCCTGATGTCAATGACCCTGCTTTTCGTAATGTTACCTTTGATGAGTTGGTGGATAATTACACCGAAAGCACCTTGGCACTCATTGAAGGGGGCGTGGACATTATTTTGATTGAAACAGTGTTTGATACCCTAAACGCCAAAGCGGCTATTTTTGCCGTAACAGGGGTGTTTGAAAACATTGGTTTTGAACTTCCCATCATGATTAGTGGCACGATTACTGACGCATCAGGGCGGACGCTGTCAGGACAAACTGCCGAAGCCTTTTATAATTCCATTCGCCATGCCAAACCGTTGTCTGTGGGCTTTAACTGTGCCTTGGGGGCAGATGCTCTAAAACCACACATTCAAACACTCTCAGACATCGCCGATGTGTTTGTGTCGGCTCACCCTAATGCAGGTCTGCCCAATGAGTTTGGTGAATATGACGAAACCGCCGAGCAAACATCTGGTATGCTTGAAGGCTTTGCCAAATCAGGCATTTTAAATATCGTGGGGGGCTGTTGTGGTACCACGCCAGAGCATATTGCTGCCATCAAGCAAGTGGTTGAAAATTATCCACCACGCAAAATCCCTGACATTCCCCCAGCCTGCCGACTGTCAGGGCTAGAAGCCTTTAATATTACTCGTGATAGTTTGTTTGTCAATGTTGGTGAACGCACCAACGTTACCGGCTCCAAGAAGTTTTTGCGACTGATTAAAGAAGAAAAATACAGCGACGCCTTAGACGTGGCTCGCAATCAAGTAGAAGGTGGGGCTCAAATCGTTGATATTAACATGGACGAAGGCATGCTTGACAGCAAGCAAGCGATGATTCACTTTGTGAATTTAATCGCCAGTGAGCCAGACATCAGCCGTGTGCCACTGATGATTGATTCGTCAAAATGGGACATCTTGGAAGAAGGACTAAAACGCACCCAAGGCAAAGCGGTGGTCAATTCCATTTCTTTAAAAGAGGGCTATGATGAGTTTGTCCAAAAAGCTCGTCTGTGTCAGCGTTATGGGGCGGCGATTATCGTCATGGCGTTTGATGAAGTCGGACAAGCCGACACTGAAAGCCGTAAGATTGAAATTTGCAAACGCTCTTATGACATTTTGGTAAACGATGTGGGTTTTCCATCAGAAGACATCATCTTTGACCCCAATATTTTTGCGGTGGCGACAGGTATTGAAGAGCATAACAATTATGGCGTGGATTTTATCAATGCCACCAAATGGATAACCGATAATCTGCCCAATGCCATGGTCTCAGGTGGCGTGTCTAACGTGTCGTTTAGTTTTCGTGGCAACCCCATTCGTGAAGCCATTCATGCGGTGTTTTTGTATCACGCCATCAAAGCAGGCATGACGATGGGCATTGTCAATCCTGCCATGCTTGAACTGTATGACGACATTCCCAAAACCGCCCGTGATGCCATTGAAGATGTGATTTTAAATCGCAATCAAGGCGACACAGGACAAGAAGCGACTGAACATTTGATGGAAGTTGCCGAAAGTTATCAAGCAGGTGGCAAGAAAAAAGATGGCTCGCAGGATTTGGCATGGCGAGAGTTGCCCGTAGAAAAACGCATTGAATATGCCTTGGTCAAAGGCATTACCACCTTTATTGACGCTGACACCGAAGAAGCTCGGCTAAAATACCCCCGTCCGCTTGACGTGATTGAAGGACCACTCATGGACGGCATGAATGTGGTGGGCGATTTGTTTGGTGAAGGTAAGCTATTTTTACCACAAGTGGTCAAATCCGCTCGGGTCATGAAACAAGCGGTGGCATGGCTACAACCTTATATTGAAGCTGAAAAAACCGAAGGCGAGTCCAAAGGCAAGGTTTTGATGGCAACGGTCAAAGGTGATGTGCATGACATTGGCAAAAACATCGTTGGGGTGGTGCTTGGCTGTAATGGCTATGAAGTGATTGATTTGGGCGTGATGGTGCCATGCGAAAAAATCCTAGACACCGCCATTGCCGAGAACGTGGACGTGATTGGGCTGTCAGGTCTTATCACTCCAAGCCTTGATGAGATGGTTTATGTCGCCAAACAAATGCAAGAGCGTGGCATGAATCTGCCCTTGATGATTGGTGGGGCGACCACATCAAAAGCCCATACGGCGGTAAAAATTGAACCACAATACCAAAATGATGCGGTGATTTATGTAACAGACGCCAGCCGTTCGGTGGGTGTGGTAACGACTTTATTATCCAAAGAAAAACGCCAAGCCTTTATTGACGAAACCCGAGCTGAATACGCCGCCGTGCGTGAACGCCTAGCGAGTCGCAAACCCAAAGCCCCCAAACTCACCTACGCCCAGTCAATAGAGCAGGGTTTTAAATTTGATTGGGAAAACTACACGCCACCTGTGCCAAACAGACTTGGTCAGATGGTCTTTGATGATTATCCCTTAGAAAATTTATTGCCTTATATTGACTGGACGCCGTTTTTTATCTCGTGGGGCTTGGTGGGCAAATATCCCAAAATTTTTGATGATGACGTGGTCGGTCAAGAAGCCAAAGACTTATTTGCCAATGCCAAAGCGATGATAGCTAAATTTATCAAAGAAAAAAACGTAACCGCCAAAGCCGTTATCCGCCTTGCCCCTGCCAAACGTATCGCCCCTGATACAGTGGCGGTGTATGATGAAGAAGGTAATGAAGCCTTTCACTTTGAACACCTGCGTCAGCAGTCTGACAAAAATAGCGGTAAGCCAAATTATAGTTTGGCGGACTTTATCTCACCAAATGGCAATGACTATTTGGGCGGATTTACCGTCTCCATCTTTGGGGCAGAAGAGCTTGCTAACGACTACAAGGCAAAAGGCGATGATTATAGTGCGATTATGGTGCAAGCGGTGTGTGATAGATTTGCCGAAAGTTTTGCCGAAAAGCTCCACGAGATGATTCGCAAAGAAATTTGGGGCTATCAAGTAAATGAAAATTTAACCAACGAAGAGCTTATCAAAGAAAAATATGTGGGCATTCGTCCTGCCCCCGGTTATCCTGCCTGCCCAGAACACACCGAAAAAGGCAAATTGTTTGATTGGCTAGACACCACAAAGGCAATCGGTACTTATCTGACCGAAAGCTATGCGATGTGGCCACCGTCTAGTGTGTCGGGCTTTTATTATAGCCACCCTAACAGCACCTATTTTAATGTGGGTAAAATCAGCACCGAGCAACTAGAAGACTACGCCCGCCGTAAGGGTTGGGATATAAAGACAGCAGAGAAGTGGTTAGCTCCGAATTTGTGATAGACACAAAACCCCAAGCCGCTTTGGCTTGGGGACAGCAAGATTACGCTTGGGGACAGCAAGATTACCATTCTTGGCTGTGCATAAAGACATCATCAAAAATATCCGCTCCCAAGGCATTGATGTCAAAGGATTTTCTATTTTCTGGCAGACGGATAACTTTGGGCAGTCTGTCCACCGCTTTTTCGCCATACAAAAAAGCATAATGCCGATACTCATTATGATAGGTTTGTCCATTTTCAAATTCGGCATAAACCATCAAATTGGGCTGGCTTTTTGCCAGTCTAATAATGTCAATAAAAAAGTTTTCACTTAATTGACCACGCAGCTCGTCAATTTCTTCTAAGCTGTATTTGACGGTATTACGCACAAAGCCAAGACGCTGCCAAAACGTCTTTTTGGGTGGATTTATCAACTCCAATTTGGCTTGTTCTTTTAATTGGTCAAGCTCTTTGTGGCGTACATCCAGCACTTCAAACATTTCCAACACTTCATCATAAGGTTGACTAAGTTTTTTTGCTTTGTCAGCAGTGGACAAATTACGATTGAACAAAATGGATTGATTTTTTTGAATGAGTGCATTATAAGACAGTAAACGTATCGCCATGGTTTGTGCACAAACCGCATATTCTGCCAATGGTTGCAATCTAAAATTATCAATATCATAATAACATTCTTTAATAAAATTTTCTAAATGATAATATAAATATTCCATATCATCTTTATAGGATGTAGCCACATCAAATATCTTTGGCAATTTATTTAACACAAACAAACTTAATTGTTTTTCATAATCCATCAAACGCCCATACACAATATTTTCAGCACCACTGCCATCATTGACCAAGGGCTTTTTTAATAAGGGTTTTAGGTGGTTTTCTTGATAAGCTTTGGCTTCACGAATAAACTTTAATACTTCTTCCCCAATACCCCTGTCCAGTGTATAAATTCGCGATATTTGATAGGCAACGTGCTTGGCAGTTTCTAAATTTGTCAGCTGCCTTCTGGGAACAACCATGTGGGTGATATAAATATATGCCCCATCACCATCTTCGTGCAAAAAACGCCCAAAAGAAAAAGGATTTTGTTTGCTGCTGCTAGATTGTCCAATCAAAAACCAATAATCTTTGGATTCAACAATCAATAATGAACGCTCTTTTGACCACTGGACGAGTTTTTTGGGAAAGTTGCCACTTTGCAAGGTGGCAACTTCCGATGAGTCCAAATAACGAAAATCCCAACCTTGGATTTGTTGTTTGATGAATACTTCTTTAAAATAGACAATGATTTGTTCTTTGGTTAATTGACGCATACCATCACGATGGTCAAAATCCACTTCATCAATCCACGTCAATAATTGATATAAAAATGCTTGGCGAATTTCTTGTAGTATTTTTATGTCATGATTATTATGCAGTTCCACATTGTCAATGACCGACAACAAGCCTTCAATCCTATCGGCATACTCTTTGATATCAATATTAACTAAAGGTTCACCCCCCCCCGACAATCGGTGATAATAATTGTTGCATTTTTTGAGTAATTTGTTTGATTTTGGGATTGGTAATATTCTGTGCATTTAAAAAATCTTTTGCATAATCAGGTTTTTTATATACAAACTTTTTGCTTTGTTCATCAAAGAAAATACCGCGTGGCAACAAAATACGTCTATAAACGCTATTTTGACTTTCGCTGTCTAGCGATAACACAACTTCTTGTATGGTTTGCTTCCAATCACCGCCAAATGCAGGGTGCAAAGATTGTAAACGATATAGTTGGTATGCTGATAAATCATGAATGGCAATGCTCATAAATCACTCCAAAATAACACAGTCCAATTAAAATATCCATTTGAAAAACACGGTCAATCTTTGTTAAACTTGCTTTATGTCAATCATCAAACTTACTAAATACAGGAAATTGTCATGGCGTTTTTTAAATATGGGCTAATCACCCTTATTGTGAGCTTTGGCACTGCCCACGCCTGCACCCTGCCCAAAAGCCACTACAAACACGTCAGTTGCACCGCCCGCACTGGTGTCTTTATCGCCAGCAAAGATGACGGCTCGCCTGTGGCACTCTTGGACAAAAAGGGCAACAAAACCGCCAATTTGTTCGCCTATCAAGCGGTGCTAGGCAGTGAATTTAAATCAGGTCTATTGCCCGCCCAAAAAAACGGCAAAGTCGGCTACATCAACGACCAAGGCAAAGTCGTTATCGGCTTTGACTACGAACCGATGGCAGGCAAAACATGGGCAAGGGGCGCATATGATGGACGCATCATCATCAAACAACAAGGGGCACTGGGTGTGATAGACACCAAGGGCAATGTTGTCGTTATGCCCAACCGCGATTTTAGCAGTATCAGCGACTTTAAAGACGGCAAAGCCACCATCAAAGACAAACGCAGCAGTTATCAAATCTCCAAAGATGGTGCACCACTGGGCAACAACCCTGCTTCTGTCATTTCAGCCACCCCCACCAATAAAACTTATGCAAAAATCATGCCAAAAAATCTTATGCCACGCCAACAAGACGGCAAATGGGGCTTTGTGGACGAGACAGGCACACCGATGATTGTATACACCTTTGATGAAGTCAGACCTTACAGCGAAGGTTTGGCGGCAGTGCGCACAGCAAATTACTGGGGTTTTATTGACATGGGTGGCAATTTGGTGATTGATTTTCGCTTTGATAAAAATGGCTTTGTACTTACAAGCACCGACGCACCAGAATTGCCCGAGCCGTTGTTCTTTCATAATGGCAAGGCATGGATAGGCAGTTTGCATGATGGCAAGAAGTTATGTATCAATACCCAAGGTGTCAATATATCGTGCTGAGCGCGCCACTCTGGCACAGTTTGTAAAACCGACGTTTTTATATTTGTCAAGGACAAGGCAAACAACATGATTAGTATTTTTGACATTTTTAAAATCGGCATTGGACCTTCAAGCTCACACACTGTAGGACCTATGGTCGCCAGCGGGCGGTTTTTGGCACTGCTGGATAAAAAACTTGGACAAAACTTCGCCCCCAAATCACCGCCATCGCCATCACGCTTTATGGCTCGCTGTCCGCCACAGGCAAAGGACACGCCACTGACACCGCCATTTTGCTGGGACTGCTCGGTCATCAGCCACGCACCATTGACACCAATCGTAGCAATGAGTATCTAGCCCCCATTTACCAAAATCAACAGCTTAATTTGGCAGGCAAAACACTCATTGCTTTTAACCCCGAAACCGACATCATTTGGCACAGCCACATCAATCTGCCCCAGCACCCCAACGCCATGACTCTTAGCGCCACCTTACAAGACGGCACAACAATCAGCCAAACCTACTTTTCGGTGGGTGGCGGCTTTGTGCTGGACGAACAAGAAATCACAAACAACGTAGCAAACACCACCGAAAGTACCACATCGCCCTTTCCCCACCCTTTTGAGAGTGCCAAAGAGCTTGCCCGTCTTTGCCAGCACCAACAACTATCCATCAGTGAGCTCATGCTCAACAATGAAACTGCCCTGCGTTCGGCAGACGAAGTCAAAGACTGTCTTAATGAAATCTGGCAGGTCATGCAACAATGCGTCATCGCAGGCTATCAAAAAGACGGGGTGTTGGCGGGTGGATTGGGTGTTAAGCGCCGTGCCAAAGCCTTGTACCAGCAACTGTCCAAACGCCAAAATCGCATCGATGGCGGACTTGTGGCGATGGACTGGGTAAACTTGTACGCCTTGGCGGTCAATGAAGAAAATGCTTCAGGTGGCAAAGTCGTTACCGCCCCCACCAACGGAGCATCAGGGGTCATTCCTGCCGTTTTGCATTATTATCAAGGCTTTATCCCTAGCTTTAGTTATCAAGGCGTGCGTGAATTTTTGTTGGTGGCGGGTGCAATTGGTGCACTCATCAAACAAAACGCTTCTATCTCTGGCGCCGAAGTGGGCTGCCAAGGCGAAGTCGGCTCGGCTTGTGCGATGGCAGCAGCGGGACTGACGCACGTTTTAGGTGGGTCGGTTGCCCAATGCTTAAATGCTGCCGAGATTGGGCTTGAACATAATTTGGGGCTAACCTGCGACCCGATTGCAGGACTGGTGCAAGTGCCTTGTATTGAGCGCAACGCCATGGCAGCCGTCAAAGCCATTAACGCCGCTCGCCTTGCTCTGTGCGGCGATGGCACGCACCATGTGTCGCTGGACAAAGCCATCTTGACCATGAAAGAGACTGGCATGGACATGATGGACAAGTACAAAGAAACCGCCCGTGGCGGGCTGGCAATCCACGCCGACAATCGCATTGCGCTGGTGGCGATACCATCAGGCTTTAGTCAATGTTAAATCACACAGCACTCACAATGCTGGACAAGTCTGTATATCTTGTTACCTTTTTGATATGGACTTTTTGCATAAGCGGTGATAGATTTGCCATTTTTACCATCAAAGACCGACACATGAAACATCATCGCCCCTTGTATTTAACGGTTGCCATCGCGTTGTTGTTTGGCAGCTTGGTGGCTTGCAGCAGCACCAACCACCACCAAAAGCGCACCATTGAAGTGATTGACCAAAGCCAAACCAAGCCAAGCCAAGTCCCGCCCAGACCAGCGGTCATTCATCACCCACCAGCTGACTTGCCCGCACCATCTGCCCCGCCCATACAAGCTGCACCAGTGCCAGCGCCCGCCCCCAAACAACACTACGCCAACTTTGACGATTGGAAAGCCGACTTTGTCCAGCGTGCCATCGCCCAAGGTTATCCAGCAAGTGGCGTCCACCAACTGATGCATGGCGCAAAGTTAAATCAGCAAGTCATCGCCCTAGATGGCAAACAAGCCGAATTTGCCAAAATGCCTTGGGAATATGTGGAGTCTGCCGCTTCCACAAACAGAATTCAACAGGGCAAAACTCAGCTCAACGAGTACCCCAGCTTATTATCACGCCTAGAAAACACCTATAACGTGCCCAAAGAAATCGTGGTTGCCATCTGGGGGCTTGAATCTTCTTATGGCGCTGGTACAGGCACCATGAATTTGGTCAATGCTTTATCCAGTCTTGCCTTTGATGGTCGCCGCCGCGCTTTTGCCGAAGCAGAGCTGTTATCCATGATACAACTGATTGACCATGGTGATGTCAACCAACACGAACTCAAGGGCTCATGGGCAGGCGGCATGGGGCATACCCAATTTATCCCATCAACATGGCTAAAACAAGGCGTTGATGGCAACAACGACGGCAAAAAACACCCTTGGACGATTTCGGATGCGCTGGCAAGCACTGCCAACTACTTGCGCAACAGCGGCTGGGTGGCTGGCAGCGAAGTTTTTTATGAAGTGCGCTTACCCAGTCAGTTTGATTATGCGCTTATTGGTCAAAAACTGCCCCTAGACACTTGGAAAAACCACGGTGTCTCACCTATAGGGGGTGAGTATTTTGGCGGACAAACGCCTGCCCAACTGTGGCTGCCTGCTGGCATTAACGGGCCTGCCTTGCTCACCACACCCAATTTTGAAGCCATCAAAGTGTATAACAATTCATCAAATTACGCGCTCGGTGTGGCTGTGCTTGGCAAGCGTATCAGCAACAAAAGCGGCATCATAAGCGCTTGGCCACGCCATGAACGCCCACTTTCTAGGCAGCAAATCAAACAGCTGCAACACAATTTAAGCAGTCGTGGTTATGACACAGGTGGCACAGACGGCATTGCTGGCGCAAACACACGCCGAGCCTTTGCGCGTTGGCAAGCAGACAATGGCAAAGTTCCTGACGGCTTTATCAGTCAAAATTCTGCCAGCGCGTTGCTTTGGTAAACCGCCGATGACACAAACAACCCATAAATGCCAATGATAACAATTTATGGGTTTTCATTTGAACAAAAATCTGTTAAGGTAGCGTTTTTTGATGGAGCTTGTTTGTGATAAACCTTAAATCCCTTGTTTTGCTTGCTGCACTGTTTTCTACAGCAGCGTTTGCCACACCAACAGACAAATCCCTAGAAGAATTGTCAAAATTTTCGTCTTATGAAGCGGTATTCTATGACCACGTCGCTACACCTTTGATGATGGAACGCATAGCGCTTGTTGAAAACGTGATACAAGACAGCAGTTTGACCGACGAGCAGCGCAAAAAAGCGCTGGAAACTTATGACAACTACGCAGAAGGTTTGTTAAAAGCGCTTGATGGCGAACAAACGCGCACAGCACTTAAAAAAGCCTATCTGCAAGTCGCCAAAAGCAACTACACTCAAGGCGAAGTGGACGCGCAGATTGCCTTTTATGGCAGCCTTGATGGACAAAATGCCCTGCAAAAACAAGAAACTGTCCTTTCTGCTTACCTACAAAGCGCTCAGCAAAGCAGTCAGACAACCATCAAAAACTACCAAGACAAGCACCTTAAAAAAATGCAAGACGAACTTAAAAAAATCTTAAAAAAGTAGTTTTAACACAAAAAGGTCGCCATCGTCGGCGACCTTTTTTATTTTGGTGAACTGTACTATTTGACGCGATTGCCATTTTTGTCAATTTTGTAATACTCGCCATTTTTTCTGACGTTTGCTTTGCCACTTTCAAAGTCGCCAGCATAATCAAACTGGTAGCCAATCTTTGTAGAGCCCGACTTATCAATATAACCCCAAAGCCCTTGCAGTTTAACAGGTGCCAACCCATCGTTTAAACAGCCACTGTGAATAATCAAAACGGCTGCTGACTTTGGGTTCTTGACACGCCATCGCTGACATGCTGGACAAACCTGCAATCAAAGCGACACCAACAAACAACAGCTTTTTGTTCATTGCAACCCCCCCTTTTTTTGGTCATTAAGATACGATTTGACTTGTTTTTATTTGAGCATAAGCATATTGAAAACACCACAATAATTATGTAAATTTTTATTACATAAAAAGCGCACACAAAACAGGTGCGCTTTAATGGTCAATTCACGCCTATTGGTCGCTAGGCACTTTGTCCATATCAATGTCGGGGTTTTTCATCAAATGAATGATGGACAATGCCAAACCACCCCAAATTGCTGCCATGGCAATCACCATAATCGTCAATGCTGTCGTGTTCATCGCTCTCTCCTAATGGTTGTCGTTCTCGTGGTGGGCATGACCTTTGATAGCTGTCAATGCAAATGCCGCTGTCGCAAAAATCGCCACCATACCCCAGCCAAAGACCAACTGAGTTAGCAAATCATAGCTGTCATAGCCCTTGGTGATGAGTGAAATCAAACTTAGACCCAACGCAATGAGCAGCGATAATGGCGTAATCACCGTCAGCATAAATGCCCAAATTGTGCCCACCTTAAAGCTAGAGATGGCATTGATGTGTTTGATGAGCTTGTCCATCACAGGACGGTTAAACCACGTTACCCAAATGATGGACAACACGCCACCCAATACCACGCCGATATTGTTGGTGAAATGGTCAATCACATCAACAAAGGTGATGGCGGTTTTGGTTGAGAACAAGAGTATAGAAATCACCGCCGAAACGCCGCCAACGATGGTAACGGCCTTTTTATGCGACCAACCAAATTTGTCTTCACAGGCAGAGATGGGCACTTGAATGATACTTGCCATTGACGTAATGCCTGCAATGAACAGCGAGCCAAAAAACAACACGCCAATAATCGTGCCAGCATCGCCCATCGTGGAGATGATTTTTGGAAAAGCAATAAACGCCAAACCAATGCCACCACTGACCACTTCATTGACAGGTTTGCCCGACGCCATCGCCATAAAGCCCAGCACCGAAAAGATACCAATGCCCGCCAAAATTTCAAACGATGAGTTGGCAAAACCCACCACCAAGCCTGAACCTGTCAAATTGGCATTGCGTTTTAGATAAGAAGAGTACGTTACCATAATCCCAAAGCCAATAGACATTGAGAAAAACACATGCCCAAAGGCGGCCAACCAAACTTTGGGGTCAGCCATAGACGCCCAATTTGGGGTGAAAAAGGCGTTGAGACCTTCGGTCGCACCAGGCAATTGTACCGCCTTAAATACCATGACGCCAAACATCACAATCAGCAAAGGGATACAGATTTTGTTGGCAAGCTCCACGCCTTTGCGAATGCCGCCATACATGATAAACAGCACCATCGCCCAGACGACCACAAGACCAATAAACAAAGTTGGCACAACACCAAAATCCAGCCCAGAACCATTTTGTAGGTACTGCGTAAAGAAAAATCCTTCGGTGTCTTCACCCCAAGACTGATTAAAGGCATACAAGGTGTACTGCCCTGCCCAGCTTAATACGCTGGCATAATACACGCCAATGACCGAACACACCGCCACTTGCCACCAGCCCACACCTTCGGCAGACTTGACCATGCGCCGATAAGCGGTTGGTGGCGCGCCGCGATATTTTTGTCCGACCACATAGTCCAAAAACAACAACGGAAAACCTGCTGCCGCCAATGCGATTAAATAAGGAACAAAAAACGCCCCACCACCATTTTCGTAGGACACATAAGGAAAACGCCAAATATTACCCAAGCCAACTGCCGAACCGATGGCAGCCATGATAAAGCCAGAGCGCGCCGACCAACTCTCACGTTGAGACATAACTCTCTCCCATTTTATTGTTGCTATAAACCATGTTATTTTTGCTCAATCATCAACCCAATATTAAGCAATGATGCCTTGATAAGTAAATGCACATAACTGTAACAATATAGTTTGATTTAAGAAATATAAAAAGTCAAGAAAATTAAAAAATAAAAACCCATAACAAAAAGTTATGGGAAACTCAAAGCTCGTAACATCAGCGTATCAAGCCGCGCCCACTGCGCTCAAGTGAGTTGATGAGCAGTTGCACTTTCGGTTCTATTGCCAACAAGGTTTGTAGTTCACTGATGGCTTCTTGCACCAACAAACCACGCCGAAAAACAACGCGATACGCCTTATCCAGTGTCTCAATGGTTTGTCTGCTCCAACCTTTTCTGCGCATGCCTTCTTTGTTGATGCCGTGCGTCTGAGCAGGGTTGCCTGACACCAAAACAAAAGCCGCCACGTCTTTTAAAATAAGCGTTGCCCCACCAATCATGCTATAATCATCAATGCGACAAAATTGGTGCACGCCTGTTTGTCCGCCCACAATGACATGGTTGCCAATATAACTATGACCTGCCACGCCCACGTTGTTTGCCAGCACATTGTGATTGCCGACCACACAATCATGCGCAATGTGGGTATTGACCATCAATAAATTATGATTGCCAATTTTGGTCAAACCACCACCATCGCCAGTACCACGATGAATGGTACAAGACTCACGAATGCAATTATAATCGCCAATGTCAAGATGGGTGGTCTCACCTTTGTATTTTAGGTCTTGTGGGTTCTCACCAACGCTGGCAAACTGATAAATTTCATTATGCTGACCAATGGTGGTGTTCTCACCAATGACAACATGGTGTTTTAAGGTGGTGTGCGCGCCAATTTTGACGTTTTTGCCGATGATACAATAAGCACCAACGATGGCGGTCTCATCAATGTCTGCGCTTGGGTCAATGATGGCGCTTGGGTGAATTGTCATAATTGTCTACTTATGGTTGGTTGCAAATTACATCTCACTCACTTTTTGGCGAGCAATCATAATTTCGGCGCTGCAAGCCAGCTGTCCATCAACGTGTGCAGTGCAACTAAATTTATAAATATCGCGCTTATTCATCAGTGCTTTGGCGCGAATGACCAACGTATCGCCCGTACTGACCGTCTTTTTAAAGCGCACTTTGTCCACGCCTGCAAATAAGTACAAATAGCCGTCTTCGGACGTTTGCCCTGCACTGATAAAGCCCAAAATGCCTGACAACTGCGCCATCGCTTCCACCATCAATACCCCCGGCATGATGGGATTATCAGGAAAATGTCCATTGAACAATTCTTCGTTGATGGTGATGTTTTTGTAGCCTGTAATCCAATTGTCAGGCGAACACGCCGTAACGCGGTCAATGAGCATAAAGGGGTAGCGATGTGGCAGATAGTGTTTGATTTGGTCGTATTTAAGTGGCAACGTAACGCTGCGCTGCTGCAAAGCCGCCAAGTCTTCGGCAGTTAATAATTCATAATCAATCGTGGAATTTGACATTGTGATTTCCTTTTATGACTTTTCGCCCAGCTGACGAAATTTGACGGCCGCTCTTCGCCACTGCATGGACGGCATTGCCACCGTGCCTGACGAATAAACGCCTGCTTGTTTAATGTGATTGATGACCATTGTCATGGCTGTCAATGTTACCCCATCTGCGATGTGTAAATGCCCTGCTATGCCCACCGCACCGCCAATAACGCAGTGATTGCCAATGCTGGTGCTGCCTGCAATACCCACTTTGGCCGCAATCGCCGTGCCACGACCAATGCGCACATTATGCGCAATCTGCACCAAATTATCAATAATCACATCATCACCAATGACGGTGTCGTTTACTGCGCCGCGGTCAATACAAGTATTGGCACCAATGCGCACGCGATGACCAATCACCACTTTTCCCAATTGGGCAATGCGCTGCCATGCCACGCCTTGTTTGTCCACTTTTGGGGCAAAACCAAAGCCTTCACAACCAATGCTGGCGTGGCTATGAATGCGCACATCATCGCCGATTTGGCTGTGCATGATGGTTACATGGCTGGCAATATGACAGCGCCGCCCAACAGACACCCCTTGTTCAATCACGCTGCCTGCACCAATACAACTGTCATCACCAATCACCACCCCTTGGGCTATCACGCTGTGCGCACCAATATTGACATTGCTGCCCAGTGTTGCCGATGGGTCAATCACCGCTGTGGGGTGTATGCCTGAATGCACATCTTGACTGGCAAACAACACACTGATGCTGGCATAAGCCAAATACGCGTCTTTGACAATCAAAAACAGCGCGGCAATGTCGGGCAAATCGTCAGCAAACTTTTGTGAAATCAGCACCACGCCCGCTTTGGTTTGTGCCAATGCTGCTTTGTACTTATGGTGCGCCAAAAAAGCCACCGCTTCGCCATCGGCATCTGCCAACTCTGCCACGCGCCCAACCACCCTTTGCACATCAACGGTGGATTTATTTAATACAGGCTGACACCTTTCAATGGCGTCAATAAGCTGTTCTACCGTTTTCATCAAAAGACGCTGCCGATTTGGAATTGGACACTCTCGGTCTTGTCGTTTTGTTTGTTGTTCAATGGCTTGGCATAACTGATGGAGATGGGCCCAATGGGGGTGTACCACGTCATCCCTGCGCCCACGCTGTAGCGGATTTCTTTGTCTTGTTGTATATAAGTTAAGTCGTTCTTGACGATGTTGATTGAAGGCAAATTGACCGTTTCTTTGTCCAGTTTGGTGGTGTCATACACTTGTCCTGCGTCCACAAACAACACAGGACGCACTTGGTCTGTCCAGTCGCCCTTAAACGGCACAGGCAAAATCAGCTCCGCCCCAAGACTCACCAGCGCATTGCCACCCACTTCTTCGCCACGCACCGTGCGTCTGCCATTTGCCAAATAGGTGTAGGCTTGCGATTGTGGCCCAAGCGATGACGCTTCATAGCCACGCACCGAACCATAGCCACCCACATAAAAGTTTTCATAAAACGGCAAATCATTGCCATAGCCCAGCTTTGCCCAGCCGCGCAGCACCGTGCCTTTCCAAAGCGGGTAATAAGCGTTGCCTTGATACACCAGTTTTTGGTAGTTGTGCCCACCAAAACCCAACGTCAAATCCACATCGTGGCTCATGCCCTTGGTGGGAAACACTGGTTTGTCCAGACTTGAATAGCTCCAACCCAAAATTCCCCCATAGGTGGCATAACTCTTGCTAAAATTTTGGTGTTCGCTGCCGATAGACGCCTTGCCCTTGTCATCAAGCAACTGTTTGATGTTGGCAATGCCCATAAAAGGACCGCCATGCACTTTGGTTTTGTCTGCTGTAAAACCGCCGCTGATGCGCTGATGTTCATCAATGGGGTAGCCATAAATCAACGAACCGCCATAGGAGTCCAGCACATAGTTGCTGATGTTTTTGCTGTCGTATTTGGTTTTGCGATAATACGCATTGACGCTTTGTGAGACACCATTGACGCTAAAAAACGGATTGGTCATGCCCAAGCTGTACACATCGCGCGTCTCTGAGCGCGAAAAGGCAGCATTGACGCGATTGCCCGTTCCCATAAAGTTGTTTTGGGACAAATCGGCTTGAAAAGTGATGCCGCCACTTTGGGAATAACCCGCAGCAATGGTGGATGACCCCGATGGCTGCTCTTCCAACAAATAATTGACATCAACTTGGTCGGGGCTGTTCGGCACTGGCTTGACTTCAACTTTCACGTCCTTAAAAAAACCCGTTCGCAACAGACGCGCGCGCGACAACTGGATTTTTTGATTGGAAGCCAACGCCCCTTCTAACTGGCGCATTTCGCGGCGCAGCACTTCATCTTTGGTTTTGAGATTGCCCGCAAAGTTAATACGACGCACATACACTGCTCGCACAGGGTCAATATAATAATCAATGTCTACCGTGTTGGTCTCGTCATTGATGCGACTGACTGGGCGGATTTGGGCATAATAAAAGCCGTCATCACCAAATTTGTTGGCGATGTCGTTGGTGGTTTGGTCAAGCTGCCGCTGCGAATAAGTGTCGCCTTGGGCAAACTTAACCAACTCATGCAGCTCATTTGTTTTGTAGGTAGGATTGCCCAAAAATTGAACTTGCCCAAACTTGTATTGTTTGCCTTCGCTGACACTCACTTCAATAAAAACTTTTTGTTTGTCTTCATCAATATTGAGCACCGCATTGTCCACATCAAAGCGCACAAAGCCTGCGTTGAGATATTTGGCTTTGATGTTCTCTAGGCTGGCATTGAGTTTTTCTTGGCTGTAGCGGTCAGCTTTGGACAAAGGATTGAATTTATTGTCTTTGAGCACCAATTCATCTTTGAGCACCTTGTCATCAAAATGGTGATTGCCAATGATGTTGATGTCCACCACCTTGGCAGGCTTGCCTTCAATAAACCTAATCTCAAGTTTGACACGGTTGCCATCAAGGGGGGTTTGTTTGACTTCAATGTCGCTGTTATAGTAGCCTTGTGAGATGTATTGGTTCTCCAGTTCACTTTCTAAAATTTTTAGGGTGGATTGTTTGAGCACATTGCCCACCGCCAATCCTGTGCTTTTTAGTCCTTGCTCCAAGCCGTCTTTGGGAATGAGTTTGTTGCCTTCAAACTTGAGCTCAGCAATGGTTGGGCGCTCACTGACATAAAAGGTCAATTTATTGCCCGCCACATCTGCTTGGACATTGGAAAATTGTTGCGTGTCATACAAGGCGCGAATGCTGTCTGCTAGGAGCTTTTGCGTAACTTGCTGCCCTTGGCTGATTGGCAAAATCACTTGCAAACTTTCGGGCGTAACCCTGCTTAAACCCACAAAATCCACCGTTTGTGGCACAAAACTTTGTGCGTAGGTGGTTGCCGCCATTGCCATCAGCACAGACGCACTCAAGGTTTTTGTTACACCCAAAGAATCAAATTTATACATAATTACTGTCCAATATCCAAATATCTGTGTTAAGTTAAGCCAAAAAGCCAATTTTGGCAAGTCTTAAACGCCCTTTATCATAAATTTTTTGATAAACATTCACAACAATCAGCCAAATAAGCGCATGATGTCATTACCTATTGCCAGCACCATTAAACAAAACAGCAACACAAAACCCGCCTTAAACCCTGTCATTTGTACGGCTTCTGACATGGGTTTGCCAACAAGCAGCTCATAAATATAAAACAGCAAATGCCCACCATCAAGCACAGGAATGGGCAACAAGTTCAGCACTGCCAAACTCAGACTAATCAAGGCAGCCGTTGACAAGACCTGCGCCCAACCCATCATAAAGCTGTCTTTGGACACTTGGGCAATGCTGATAGGTCCTGACAAATTGTCCAACCCAATCAGCCCTGTTATCATCTTGCCCATAGACACCAGCGTCATCTTGGAGAGCTCATAGGTCTTGGCGACGGCTTTATTGAGCGCCTGTTGTGGCGTGTATTGAACCAACAAACGATAATCGCTTGGCACTTCAACCTTGGTGGGCAATGCAGCAGCGCCAATTTGTCCAATCACCCGCCCTTGGGTTTTGACCGCTCTGGGCATGATGGGCAGTTGTATGGGTTTTCCTTGGCGCAGCACGCTAAAGGTGAGCATTTTTTCTGGGCTTTTTTGGATAACTTGCGTTGCCATCAACCAATCGTCCATTGGCACGCCATCAATGGCAACAATCTTATCGCCCACTTGCAGCCCCATCAAAGCGGCTGCGCCATCAGGGGTCAGCCGACCAATCACAGCAGGCACCACCGGTTGCCAAGGCGCAATGCCCAAAGCCGTCAAAGGGTCTAGCCCCTTTTGCTCACCCTGCATAAAGCGTTCAATATAAATGGCGTGCTCACTGTCTTTGCTTGCCGACTGGGTGCGCACAGACAAAACGCCCGTCTCCCCTATGCGCTTAACCAGCTGATAATTGACCTGCTCCCACGTTTGTACCTGATTGCCATCAATGGCAACAATCTTATCGCCCGCCGCCAAGGTGGCGTTTTGCGCGGCAAACGACGACTCAAACACCCTGCCAATCTTGGTGTTCAACTGCTCGCTTGGCTGCAAAAACAAAATAAAAAACAAAACAATGGCTATCAAAAAATTCATCACAGGGCCAGCAGCAACGATGGCGATTTTTTTGAGTGGGTGTTGGTTATTAAACGCCAAATGTTTTTCGTGCTCCGCCACGTTGCCTTCTTTTTCGTCAAGCATGCGCACATAACCACCCAAAGGAATGGCACAAATGCGGTAGTCAATGCCTGTTTTTTTGCTGGTCCAACCAAAAAGACGTGCACCAAAACCAATAGAATAAGTCAGCACTTTGACACCACAAAGCCTTGCCACAATGTAGTGCCCCCATTCATGCAAAGCCACCAAAGGCGTCAGCACCAAGATTGCCGCCAAAAACATATAAAGCGCCGTCATAGTATTTTCCAAAGAAATCACTGGGTTAATGGTTCAAATAGCAAGTTGCCACTTGACGCACAGCACCATCAAATGCCATGATGTCGTCCAAATCATCAAATGTGTGGGCAAATTTTGCTGACAATTCATGATGGTTTAGGCATTTTTCTACCAAAATGGCAATGTCAGTAAGGCTGATTTGTTCTGCCAAAAACGCCGCCACCGCCACTTCATTGCTGGCATTAAGCGCGATGGTTGCGCCATTGCCTGCACACATGGCTTGACGCGCCAACGCCAAACAAGCAAACTTTTGCTCATCGGGTCTGATAAACTCAAGATTTGCCATGTCAAACAAATTCAATGATTGAACGCCGCTGCCAATGCGCTTAGGATAAGACAAAGCATAAGCAATCGGCGTGCGCATATCGGGTGTGCCAAGCTGCGCCAAAAACGAACCGTCCATGTATTCCACCATAGAATGCACAATGCTCTGGGGGTGAATAACCACATCAATTTGCTCTTGTTTTAACCCAAACAAATGACACGCTTCAATCAGCTCAAGCCCTTTGTTCATCATCGTGGCGCTGTCAATGGATATTTTTTGACCCATAGACCAGTTGGGGTGATTGACCGCTTGGGCAACGCTGGCATTTTGCATTTGTGCATAAGTTTTGTGCAAAAATCCACCACCACTGGCGGTCAGCCACAGTTTTTTGATACCAAAATCTGGCACATTTATCAACGAATGGTCAGTTTGAACACTCGGCGGCAAACACTGAAAAATGGCATTGTGCTCACTGTCTATCGGCAAAATCGTTGCCCCAGTTTGTTTGGCGGTATTCATCAGCAAATCGCCCGCCATCACAAGACTTTCTTTGTTGGCAAGCAGCACCGTGTTGCCCGCTTTGGCCGCTGCCAACGTTGACGCCAGCCCCGAAGCCCCCACAATGGCCGCCACCACCTTGTCCGCTGCGGTATCGCAAGCCAGCGCACACAACCCTTGTTGTCCTGACACCACGTCAATGTCTAGCCCAAGCGCACACAAACGCTGAGCAAAAACGTCTTTGTCTTTGTCTTGTACGCACACTCTGCGTGGACGAAATTCTGCACAAAGTGCCAACAGCTTATTTAGCTGCGAAAAGCCCGACAACGCAAACACAGCAAATCTTTGGGGGTGTTGCCTAATAACGTCCAAGGTGCTGTCGCCAATAGAACCTGTCGCCCCAAGCACGGTGATATATTGCTTCATAAATTGCCATTAACCGCCACAAAGTGGTTATTCTAACACAAAATCCGACGAAGCAAACAAAGCATTTATTGGCATTGGTCGCCCCAAAACACAACAAAAGCCGCAGCCGATGTATGCTTATCCAAGCGTGTTTAGGGCAGGCAGCACCCCCAAATAAACCAGCGCCCACACCCCAAAGGCAAACAGGGGCGTGGCAGACAACAAAGAATCAATGCGGTCAAGCACGCCGCCATGTCCAGGCAGTATGACCCCAGAATCCTTAATACCCGCCCTGCGCTTTAACATGGACTCAAACAAATCGCCCAGCACACTTGCCACCACCGTTGCCCCAGACAACAACAAAAATGCCACCAGCGCAAGCGCATTTAAGGACAAATACAAAGAACCAATCACAACGGCAACAACCGCTGACGTTACCAAACCACCAATCAACCCTTCTATGCTTTTGTTGGGTGAAACATTGGGCGCCAATTTGCGTTTGCCAAACTTTCTGCCCACAAAATACGCCCCACTGTCAGCACACCACACAAGCAAAAAAACATACATCAGCCACCAAGGCGACATCTGCCACAGGCTGTACATGGCGGTGATGGCCGCCACCAAAATGACCACCCCCATAACAAACAAGCGCCGCCCGTACCATTTTTCTTGGGCAGGATACACCAGCACCCATTTAAGCGCCATTATCCAAATCACCAAAGACAAAACCCACCACACCAGCCAAGACGCAGGCACAGACACACTCAGCAGCGTAACCACAAGCACCAACAAAATAAAACGCGCAGGAAATTTACGCTTGGGCATCAGTTTTGTCCACTCATGTGCAGCAATCACCACGCCCAATGACAACAAAGGCAAAAACAAAATGGGCAAATTTGTGGTAAACATCGCCACGCCAACAATGATGACCAAAATGATGGCGGTTTTGATTCTTTGCCACATAACTGTTACCTTTTTGGATTGAACATATTTTATGGATTTGTGCTTAGCTGCTCGCTGGTTTTGCCAAAGCGCCTTTCTCGGCTGGCAAACTCTTGTATCATTGCGTCAAGCTCTTGGGGGGAAAAGTCTGGCCACAGCGTGTCTGTAAAAAACAGCTCTGCATACGCCGATTGCCACAACAAAAAATTAGACAGACGAAAATCGCCACCAGTACGAATCAACATATCAACAGGCGGCACGTCTGCCAAAGCAACATACTGCCCCACAGTATCGCTGTTGATATTTTCGGGCAACAACTCACCTTGCGCCACTTTGTTGGCGATTTGTTGGCACGCATTGGCAATGTCCCATTTGCCCCCATAACTGACAGCAATCACCAAGGTCATGGCGTCAAAATGTGCTGTTTTCTTTTCGGCGTCTGCCATCAGTGCCTGCAAATTGCTGCTCAATTGGCTTTTATCGCCAATAAAACGCAAACGCACACGATAATCGTGCATGCGCGGCATTTGCTCATAAATGGTCTGCGTCAGCAAATCCATCAACAAAGACACTTCCGCTGGCGGTCTTGCCCAATTTTCTGATGAAAACGCAAATACTGTCAATATCTGCACTTTTCGTGCCAAACAGTGCTCCACAATGGGGTCAAGAGCATCTTTTCCCGCCAAATGTCCTGCGCCCTTTGGCAACTGGCGGGATTTGCCATAGCGATTGTTGCCGTCCATGATGATGGCAATGTGCTTGGGCGTTATTGTAAGCGAAGACAACGTCATTGACATGCAAACCAAATTGTTAATGCCATAAAAAAAGCCTGTGCCCAAAGACACAGACCCATCTCATCATACTTCCATCAATTCAGCTTCTTTTTTTTCAAGACGGCTGTCAATGGCACCAATAAATTTATCGGTCAGTTTTTGGATATCGTCAGAAGCACGGCGCTCATCGTCTTCTGAAATTTCTTTTTCTTTTAGTAATGCCTTGATATCACCAAGCATATCACGGCGAATATTACGCACAGACACACGCGCAGACTCGGCGTCGCTGCGTGCCAGCTTTTGCATATCGCGGCGCGTCTCTTCGGTCAAAGCAGGCATGGGCACACGAATCACATCGGCAGTGATGGGATTGAGTCCCAAGTTCGCTTCACGAATTGCCTTGTCCACCGCCTGCACCATGGAACGCTCAAAAGGCTGCACCATCAAAGTACGACTGTCTTCCACATTGATACTGGCAACCTGATTTAAGGGCACTTCAGAGCCATAATAGCTCACCATCACACCTGACAAAATGCCTGAGTGTGCCCTACCGGTGCGCAGCTTGGCAAAAGCACTCTCCAACGCTTCTAGCGATTTATTCATACGGCTCTCGCCGTCCTTTTTGATGTCGTTAATCATAGCATCGTCCTTATAAAATTAGTGATAAACCCTTGTGCCTTCAGACTCCCCCATCACCACACTAAGCAGAGCATTGGGCTTGTTCATGTCAAACACTTGTAGTGGCACGTTGTGCTCACGGCACAAAGCAATGGCGGTCAAATCCATCACTCCAAGTTTGCGCTCTAGCACTTCATCAAAGGTCAAACTGTCATATTTGATGGCATCTGCATGAACGCTGGGATCTTTGTCATACACGCCATCAACCTTGGTTGCCTTTAAAATCAACTTGGCTTCAATCTCAATGCCGCGCAAACAAGCCGCCGTATCTGTGGTAAAAAATGGATTGCCCGTCCCTGCCACAAAAATGCACACTTCTCCATTATTTAGATGGCGCATGGCTTCACGACTAGAATACGCTTCACCAATGGTGGCAATCGCCAATGCAGACATCAAACGCGTCTTGATGTTGCGGCGCACCAACGCATCGCGCATTGCCAGTCCATTCATCACGGTAGCGAGCATGCCCATTTGGTCGCCTGTAACTCGCCCAACCAAGCCTTCTTTTTGTAGGGTGCTGCCGCGGTACAAATTACCACCACCCACCACAATACCCACTTGCACACCCAATCCACACAAATGGGCAATGGACAAACTCATTTGGTCAAGAATTGACGCATCAATGCCCATATCACGACCACCCGCCAACGCTTCACCTGAGAGTTTTAATAAAATGCGCGAAAAACGTGGATTTTTATCAGACATAAACCACCCTTATTTGTTTTGTTAAGAAAGACACCTAACGGGTCGGTTAATTTTACCATATTTTATTGGCATTATTACAAAAAGCGTGTATTTTTAGACAACATTAACACAATCACGCCCGACAAAAAACCCACCTTGGTTAAGATGGGTTTTGTTGTGCTGACACAAATTAGAATTTGTATTCAATGCCTGCACCGATGCCATAAGAATCAGCATTCACTTTCTTGCTTGCCACAGTTTGCTTGTTTCTTAGGTAAGCACTGTAGACATGACCAGTGGTGCTTTTGTTGAAAGCGTACTTGCCACCAACAGCCAAACGCTGAGCGTCGTTATTGCCACCACCTGCATTGTCTACAAAGTCCAACTGACCATAGGCAGTCCAAGGAGTTTGCGCCACTTTGTAGTTGGCAGACACAGCAACGGTATTTTCTTTCTTCATGCCTTTGCCGAACTTGGTGTGCTGATACAAAGCACCTGCAGTCAATGCTGGGCTAAGTGCATAAGCACCACTTACGCGAGCAACTTTTAAATCACCAGCTTGGATATAACTGGCACCTGCTTTTACTGGCATGTTGTCAGGCTCATATTTTGCAGCCAAACCAAAAGCGTCGCGACCCAAGTTGTCGTTAGCAGCTCTGGCAGCAGCGCCACCAGCAGCAACGGCATTGACACTTGCATCGGACTTGTCTTCATCCATCACGTACATACCCATAAGCTGTACGCCGTTACGCTCTGGAGAGAAGTAAGCAAAAGCGTTGTTTGCACGGTCGCCATCAAAAGACGCCAACACGCCATCACCACCCACAACGCCACCAGTCAAGACGTTGGCATAATCTACATGACCATCAATGGCGCTCAAACGACCTGCCACCAAAGTACCGTATTGCTTATGAGCCAAACCCAAATAAGTGTCGCGGCTCTCCCAGTTGCGCTTGCCATTGGCATCAGCGTCCAAACGGTATTCCAATTGATACACAAGGTCAATATTGTTGGTCAAATTCTCCGCACCTTTCACGCCCAAACGAGAAGCGTTTGAGTTTAGCTGGCTACGAGAATCTTTATGAGCGCTGTTTTTGTTGCCGTCTTTGGCATCAAGGGTAAGATACACCTTACCATAAACAGTCGGAGCAGCTTGTGCAGCAGTAATAGACAAAGCAGCAACAGCTGACGCTAAAAGTAGTTTTTTCATGGGTATTCTCCACTTACATTTTTAGTGATGGGGCTGCTGATGCCGCACCCAACGCGAAATCAATCACGGTTTGTTGGTTTTATCAGTATAAACGTCATCAAAGAAGATTTTTGCTGCTAAGAAAATAAGAATAAATCTCATTTGTAACAAACACTTACCATCAGAAAACTTAGTGATGAAATCCATACCTCAACTATAGGATACCAATTTTGTTATATTTTGCAACATATTTTTTATAAAAAATTATAAAAAAATTTGGCAAAAATTACTTATCTTGTTTATTTTCAACTGCTTGTATCATTAAGCAATCATAAAAATCATGACAAAAGCAACCAAAATGCCGATAAAATTTGGTCATTTTTTGAGCTGGCAAACCGTGTTTTGCTTGATGCACGAATGCCATTTTGGGGTTATAATGACACACCAAGCAACAAACACACAGAGCCTTACAATGACCAACACATCAGAAGACGATTTGCATTATATCACCAGCCACGCCAAAGCCAAAACCGACATCAGCCACATTCACGCATTTTTGGGAACAAAAACAAGCGACAAATGGCTTGACGTTGCCAAAACCCAACTTCCTTTGTTGTTACAAGACCACGCCAACTGCGAAAAGAAAGCGGCTGGCACAGCGATGAATCTGATTTTTCGTTATGAGTTTCACCGAGAACTGCAAGAAAAACTCGCCCAGCTGGTGCGCGAAGAAATGCTCCACTACGAACAGGTGATGAAGCTGATGAAAGAGCGCGGCATTGACTGGTTTCACCTGCCTGCAGGGCGCTACGCCAAAGGGTTGCTCAAACACAAACGCACCTTTGAGCCTGCAGCGATGGTGGACGTGCTGATTATTGGTGCGTTTATTGAAGCGCGTTCTTGTGAGCGTTTTTCGGCGCTGGCAGACGTCATAGATGACGAAAAATTGGTCAAATATTATAAATATCTGCTCAAATCTGAAAGCCGCCATTATGAAGACTATTTGGCGCTGGCACGCTCCATTACCGCAGAAAACATTGACGAACGCGTGGCGTTTTTTAGACAAATAGAAGCCGAATTGATTGACTCACCAGACAGTGAACTGCGCTTTCATAGCGGCGTGCCCGATTTTGCCACAAAAATTAAGGAATGCTCATGATTTGTCCCACCCCGATTTATCAAGCCAAAGTCATACAAGATTGGGAACGGCGTTGGTTTGCCAATAACAGCGCCTATGGGCTGATGCAGCAAGCCGCTTTAGCACTCAGCAATCAACTCATTTGTCTGATACATCAGCACGACATCGGCCACGCCAACATCGTCATTTGCTGCGGCGTGGGCAACAATGGCGGTGATGGCTACTTGGTTGCCAAGTATCTGCAACAGCAGCTGGAAAAAACTTGCGCCCAGATACAAATCTTTGCGCCCAACCCACCCCACAGTCATGACGCCAAACTTGCCAGAGCAGAAGCGATTGCCGCTGGCATTGAGATTATAGACAAATTAGACAACCGCCATCAAAAATTTGCCCACAGCATTTATATAGACGCGCTGTTTGGCAATGGTTTAAACAAAGCATTAAGCGATGATTATCAAGCCCTTATCCAGACCTTTAATCAGCAATCTGGACTAAAAATCGCCATTGACGTGCCCAGTGGTCTGCACCCTGACACTGGCATGGCGCTGCCCATTTGTACCAGCGTGGACTATACGCTGTGTCTGATGGGACTAAAAATCGGGCTCTTTACTGGCGTTGCCAAAGCGCATGTGGGTCAAATCATCAACCTGCCACTCATTGCCAAAGACAACCAATTAAACACTTGCGCCTATCTGAGTCAAAACCCACGTCTGCAAAAGCGCAATCCCACAAGCCATAAAGGCGATTTTGGCTCGGTGGCGGTGGTGGGTGGCTTTGACGGCATGGGCGGAGCAGCAATCATGGCGGCAGCGGCAGCAATGGCGGTTGGCGCTGGCAAAGTTACGATATACTGCCACAAAGCCTACCACAATGCAGCACTGGCTTATCTGCCCAGTGTGATGGTGCAAGACATTGAAAATTCTGATGTTTTTTCCAAAGAATTTGACGCCATTTGTTTTGGTATGGGGCTGGGTCGCAGTGAAGCATCATCAAAATTGTACGACCAATTCATTAAAAAATTGCTCCTGTGTGGTCAACACCAATCCACACCCATCATCTTGGATGCCGACGCTTTGTATTTTATGGCGCAACTTGAAACACAAATCAAGCCACCACGCACACACGACAACTGGATTTGCACGCCACACACCGGCGAAGCTGGCAGATTGTTGGGCATATCGGCCGACGCCGTTACCCAAGACCGCCTAAGCGCCATCAAAGCACTAAAAAAACGCTATGGTGGCAGCTGGATATTAAAGGGCGCGAACACCTTAAGCCTTCATCATGACGATGACGCTGTTTTTGTTTGTCCTTTTGGCAATGCCGGCATGGCAACGGCAGGGATGGGTGATGTGCTGGCAGGCATGATGGCAGGGCTGTGCGCCCAACCTTTGTCGCCATCCTTGGCAGACATGGTATCGCTACACGCTTTGGCAGGGGACAAACTGGCAAGCCAAACGCCCGTTGTTTCTGCTTGTGATATGCCAAACGCCATCAAACAAGTGATAAAAACATTGACGATTTGACTATTGACCAAATTGGCTTTACAATTTGACAAATCCTTTATTGTTTGATGGATTTAAAGTGTGAACTTTAGGAGTGATTTTATGGCATTTAAAGATATGGTTGGTCAAAAAGTACCCAACGTTACTTTCCCCACCCGTCAAGGCGACGCTTGGGTACAAGTTACCACCGACGAATTGTTTGCTGGCAAAAAAGTGGTGCTGTTTAGTTTGCCTGGTGCTTTTACCCCCACTTGCTCGTCAACGCACCTGCCACGCTACAACGAATTGGCAAGCGAATTTAGACAACTTGGGGTGGAGCGCATTATTTGTGTGTCGGTCAATGACACTTTTGTGATGAACGCGTGGGCAGCCGACCAAGAATGCAGCAACATCACGATGTTGCCCGATGGCAATGGTGAATTTACCGATGGCATGGGACGCCTTGTGGACAAGGGCAACATTGGTTTTGGCAAGCGCTCATGGCGTTATTCAATGCTGGTAGAAGATGGCGTGATTGTCAAGATTTTTGACGAACCCCAAAAAGACGGCGACCCCTTTGAAGTGTCTGACGCCGACACGATGATTAAATATCTAAACCCACAGTGGCAAGACAAACCATCGGTCGCCATCATCACCAAACCAGGTTGTCCATTTTGCACCAAAGCCAAAGACGCTTTGCAAGCCAAGGGACTGACGTACGAAGAAATCGTGCTTGGGCGCGATGCCAGCATGACGTCAGTGCGCGCCATCACAGGTCGCGAAACCGCGCCACAAGTGTTTATTGGTGGCAAACACATCGGCGGCTTTGAAGAGCTGGACGCCTATTTTGCCAGCGATGTTTGTGCCGTATAATCCCATTTAAGTCAGTTGCAACACCTTAACATTGTCAAAGCCTTTGTCTTTTAGATGTACCGCTTGCAACTGGCTCATCACACCACGCTGACAATACAAGGCGTAGTTTTTGTTTTGATTTAACGTGGCAAACACCGTCGCCAACCGATAAAATGGAATGGTCAGCACCGTTGTGTTGGCGATGGTCAGTGGCTTATCGTCCGTCTCATCGGGGGTGCGAATGTCAATCACAATCTCATCGCTGAGCCGACTGACCACACTGACGCCGCCGATGGACTGACTTTCTTGGTTAAGTTTACGTATATCCACACAAACCGCGTCTTGCACCGCCCTATCTAGCACCCCAAAATCAAAAGCACTCTCGCTGGCGACAAGTTTTTGTTCAACGGCTTTGACGGTCGGACTTTTGGAAATCACCCCACAAAACTCTGGCATGGATTTGGCGATGTCTGCTACCCCAAGTTGCTCGGTCATGGCGATGATATCGGGTTTGTCATTGACAATCAGCGGACGCAAAATCAACGTATCACTCACTTTGTCAATCATGGACAAATTGGTCAGAGTCTGACTGGCAACCTGCCCCAACGCTTCTCCTGTTACCAGCGCGTTAATCTTGAGTTTTTTGGCAATTTGGCTGGCAGCGCGCACCATCATGCGCTTAAGCACCACCCCCATGTGTCCATCGTCAATTTTGGTCAAAATTTCGCCAACCACAGGGGCAAAATCCACACTGATGAATTTGACTTTATGAGAAGCGCTGTATCTGTTCCACAACTGATACGCCATTTGTTTGACGCCCAGTTCATGCGCCTTGCCACCCAAATTAAAAAACACATAATGCACACGACTGCCACGACGCATAAACATATAGCTCGCCACTGCCGAATCAAACCCCCCAGAAATCAACGACAGCACGTCTTCTTGGGTGCTCATCGGAAAACCGCCCAAGCCTTCATGGCGCGCCTTGATGAGTATCATTTTGTCGTCTTCAATTTCAATATTGACCGTAACATCGGGGTTTTTGAGTTTGACTTTGGCGCTGTCAATGTGTTGGTTGAGACCACCGCCGACATATTGCATCACATCAAGCGAACTAAAAGCGTGTTTGCCGCGACGTTTAACGCGCACACAGAAGGTCTTGTTATTGAGCGTATCGCCGACCACTTGCAAAGTTTGCACAAAAATGTCGTGCATGTCCACAAAAGGCGACTCTTGCACTTCTAAGATGTGGTGAATGCCGCAAATGCGCTGCAAATTCTCCACAATCAGCGCGCGCTTGTTTTCATCTTTGCTGCGCACTTCAATAAAATCCCAATGGCGCACCACAGCGATGGTGTCATCTTGGCGCTTTAAAATTTCACGAATATTATTGGACAAAACTTGCACAAAACGCTTGCGCACCGAGCCACTTTTCATGATAATTTCAGGAAACAACTTAACAATAAATTTCATCATCGTTCAAATAAAACAAAAAGGTGTATTATACACCTTTTTTGTATGCGCCACTTGGCTTAGCGCAAAAATTTGCCGCAGCATTGCTTAAACTTGTTGCCGCTGCCACACAAGCACGGCTGTTTGTTGGTCAGCACACAAGGCACGGTTGGGTCAAGAAAGCACCATTTTTTAGCAATATTGACAAACGTGGACAACTCGTCATGGCACTGCTTGCCAGCACCATCTTGAAAATAAGCCCTAAAACGCACTTGCGCGTGGTGTTTACCAACCTTATTGTGGCTGATGATGTGTAACTGCGTCCAGTCGGTGTTGTCTGCCCATGCTTGCAACGCCTGTTTATCCAGCTGCGCCTGCTGGCTTGGCACGGTGGTTTGGACAATATAGTCCACATTTTTTAGACAAAAGGCACAAAAGCGCGAACGCATCAGTGCTTGTGCTTCTGGCGCGCTTATCACAAAATCGTGCAATGGCTTGCAACAATCTTGATAATTTTGTTCTAAGCCACAAGGGCAGCGCGCCAAATCAGCAAAGACAACGTTCATTGACAAATCTTTTGTAACAAGACGGCTTGGGCGTCGTGCACCTTGTCGCTATGCTGGACTTGGTTCCACTCGCCGCGCCCATCAAGCTCCCACGCCTGCACATTGTCCTTGAGATAATTGATGAGCCCATCTTGATAAATTTGGTCAAAGAGCTTTTTGTCCAAAATCGGAAACGCCACTTCCACGCGATGCAACAAATTTCTGTCCATCAAATCGGCGCTAGAGCAATAAAGCTTTTCATCGCCATTATGATAAAAATAATAAACGCGCGTGTGCTCCAAAAAACGCCCTACAATAGAACGCACGCGAATGTTTTCGGACAATCCTGCCACCTGTGGGCGCAAACAACAAATAGAACGCACAATCAAATCAATCTGCACGCCTGCTTGACTGGCCTGATACAGCTTGTCAATCAGACCACGTTCGGTAATGGCATTGCACTTTAAAATAATGCGCGCTTTGTTGCCTGCTTTGGCGTGGCGAATTTCATCATCTATCATCTGCAACAAACCGTCATGGAGCGTGAACGGAGCGTGTAATATCTGATGAGACGGAACAGGCTTGCCCATGCCAGTCAGTTGCATAAAGACCCCGTGCACGTCTTGACAAATCTGCTCATTGGCAGTAAATAACCCATAATCGGTATAAGCCTTAGCGTTGCCAGCGTGGTAATTGCCTGTGCCCAGATGGGCATAACGGCGAATTTTGCCCGTTTCACGGCGCACAATGAGCATGAGTTTGGCGTGGGTCTTGTAGCCGACCACCCCATAAACCACCACCGCGCCTGCGTCTGTGAGCATATTGGCCACAGCGATGTTGGACGCTTCATCAAATCTGGCACGCAGCTCAATCACGGCGGTAACTTCTTTGCCATTTCTGGCGGCGTGCGCCAAGGCTTTGACAACTTCAGAATTGGTGCCAGAACGATAGATGGTTTGCTTGATTGCCAACACATTGGGGTCATTGGCAGCTTGCCACAAAAGATTGACCACAGGACTAAAGGCGTGAAATGGGTGGTGCACCAACACATCTTGGTTTTGCATGACCTTAAACATTGATGTGTTGTTGTCTGCCACACGCACGTTTTCCATGCCATCAAAGGCTTTGGGAACCATGTGCGTAAAAGGGGCAAACTTAAGCTCTGGACGGTCAAAATTGGTCAGCATGCGCGTCAGATTGACCGGCCCATTGACGCGATACAACTGACTGGGCTCAAGTTCAAATTCTGCCAACAAAAAGTCGCTGATGTCTTTGGGACAATTGGTGGTTACTTCCAAACGCACTTTGTGCCCAAAACGGCGATTGTCCAGCTCGCCTTCTAGCGCCTTGGCAAGGTCGTCCACGTCGTCTGACAAATCAAGGTCAGCGTTGCGCGTTAGGCGAAACTGATGACAGCCTGTTACTTTCATGCCCAAAAACAGCTCACCAACGTGCTCATGAATCACCGCCGACAGCATGACGTGATGTTCTTTGCCACCTGTAAGCTCATCAGGCAGACGAATCACGCGCGGCAAACTTCGGGGTGCAGGGACGATGGCGCGGTTAATCTGTCGCCCAAAAGCGTCGGTGCCTTCTAGGCTGACAATAAAGTTTAACGACTTGTTGACCAGTCTTGGAAAAGGGTGCGCAGGGTCAATGCTGATTGGCGTCAAAACAGGCAACACTTGCTCAAAAAAGTAAGTGCGCATCCACGCCTTTTGTTCACAAGTCAGCTCATGACGCTTTAGATAACGAATGTCTGCTTTGGCAAGCTCTGGCAAAATGTCTTCGTTTAAAATGCGGTATTGTTCTTTGACCGCACGATGGGCGATTTGGCTAATCTCTGCAAGCAACTCGCTGGGTTTTCGTCCATCAAGGCTGCTGCTTTGGTCGCCTTGCTTCATCTTTTGGATAAGTCCTGCCACACGAATCTCAAAAAACTCGTCCATATTTGATGAAAAAATGGTCAAAAAAAACATGCGCTCTAAGAGCGGATAACGCGGATTGGTGGCTTGAGCAAGCACCCTAAGCTGAAATCTCAGCGTTGATAAATCACGGTTGATATAACAAGCGGGTGTAAACTTGGCTTCACTGGTTTGAATGCTGTCAATATGATGAAACCCCATTGGGGCAGGGGTTTGACCAAGCACACTTTGCACCGCTTGATTGTCAATGTCTGTTGCTATGTTGTTGCTATGAATCTGCTGCATACGCTTGTCCTTATTTTTGCTTTGTAAAACTTGCCGAATGCTGTGCATTAAGATGGTCTGACAAAATAAACGACTCAATTTCAACTCCTGATTATTGGTGTGTTATTGAGTAGATTTTAATCAAAATAGCCGTCTTGACAATGCCTTGCTACAAAAATGATACAGCACTTTGATGACAGTTTGATGACTGATGGCACAAACAAACTTATTTGGGCAAAACCGCACTTGGCATGCGCTGTAAAATGATTTTTTGTTTGTTGCGCAAGCGCTTGGCGTGGCGGTTTTTTTGGTAGTATTTAGGATTGGGCAACATGCCAATCAACAATGCCGACTCTTCGCGACTTAAGTTGCCGGCGGATTTGCCATAATAATGTTTGGCTGCCGCTTCAATGCCATAAATGCCTTCACCAAACTCCACCACATTTAAATACACTTCCAAAATACGCTGTTTGCTCCACATTTTTTCCATCATCGCCGTAATGATTGCTTCTTGGGCTTTGCGCAAATACGAGCGATGTGCTGTTAAAAATAAGTTTTTGGCAAGTTGCTGACTGATGGTTGAACCGCCTACGCTGGTGCCTTGTTGTTGGTTTTTTTGTATGGCACGTTCAATGCTGTCAAAATCAAAACCATTGTGCTGGCTAAACTTGGCGTCTTCGCTGACAATCGCCGCTTGCTTGGTGCTTTTGGCGATTTTATCATAGTCCACCCATATTTGGGTTACCTGACCGCCCTGCAAGCGATGAGCGAACATAAACATAGAGTTATTGGCAGGTTGGCTTTGCCAAATTCCCAGCAGCAACAGCACCAACAAATGAAAGCTAAGCACCAACATCAATAAAGGCGCCCCTATCCAGCGCCACAACAGCGCCCAAAAGCCCTTTTTGGCTGGACGAACAGTGCCACCGACAGCGGACGATGAAGGCGCTAAAGAACGTTGATTGGAGTTTGCCACAGTATTACTCTTTTTTATTGACAATCACAAACAAAAATGCTTTATTGTAGCGCATTTTTATGATTTTATCAGTTGCTTTTATGATAGATAATGTTACTTTTGTCAAACAGTTACAAGAATTGTCAAACAATCGCTTCGCCCTAAATACACTCACCGCCGACGCCTTTGATGAATTTTATCGTCAGCTGCTTGCCACTTTTCATCTTGCGCCATCACGCCAGTGGTACTTGATTGGCACAGAAGGGTGTCATCTGTGTCAACTGGCTTGGCAAATGCTGCACGCCAGCAATACTGCCCATGACATCATGTATTTGGAGCTGACCGACAGCACCGATGTGGTGATTGACCATCTAGGCTGGCTTATTCCCATCTTGCTCACCCCCAAAGGGCTCTTGTGCCACCCTTTTGGTATCATGGACATTGTCCAACTTCAAACCAAACAATAAAGCCAATGTGTCTTTGCTAATCACAAACCATTGATTAAATCAATGCTTTGCATAAAATTTTTTATATTGTTTCACTATTTCATTTTATTTGGCAATTTAGTAAAATTAGGCGCAATTTTGATTACATTTAATTACAAAAGACGATGGTCTGTTGTGGGTACAGGGCTAAAAACAGCTCCTTGAAATCTATCTAAATCTATGCAATAATGCTCAAAT
>JAUMYZ010000020.1 GCA_030528385.1 Moraxella sp. | reverse complement strand
ATCTTGTATTGACAAAAATCCACACAAGTTGTTCTTTGGTATGTTGTTAAAGAGTTTAAGCCAAACCATCGTCTGGTTTTGGACTTTTAATAGTGGTGGCGATGAAGAGACTTGAACTCTTGACCTTACGATTATGAGTCGTACGCTCTAACCAGCTGAGCTACATCGCCATCAGGATGTGTATTATACGGATAAATTTTGGGTTGTCAAGCATTTTTTAAATTTTACTTATTTTGTTATAACCTCTCTTTAAAAAAGGACAAATTTAACACATTCAAACAACCCCACAACACTGCGGGGTTGTTGATTAAAGTCATTATCACTTCTTAGGGCTTAGGAATAACCACCATCACACGGCGGTTGGTGTAACGACCATCAGCGGTATTATTGGTTGCAATGGGGCGACTTTCACCATAACCCACCGCAGTCAAACGACTAGGATTGACGCCATGCTTATGAATCAAAGCCTGTTTGACGGTTTCGGCACGGCGCTGTGAGAGCCCTCGATTGTACTCATCTGTGCCGTTAGAATCGGTATGACCCTCAATGATGGCATCAGAGTTGGGATACTGCGCCAAGAAGCGTGCCGCCTTGTCCACTTCGGGTTCAAACTGTGGCTTGATGTTGCTCTTATCATGGTCAAAGTGAATATTTAGACGCAATGTTGGCATGACTGCTGGCTCAGGCACTGGTGGTTGTACTGGCGGTGGTGTATACACTGGTGGTGCCACAGGAGCAATGACAATCGGCTGCGGGCAGTTATTGACATTCACACGGCTGATTTGATGTCCTTGTCTATAAGTGTTTTGAATCAGTCCACGCGCAGTATTGGCATCCACTTGCTCCAAAGTCGGTGCATAATTTGCGTGGGTTTTGACCACAAAATACTGCACTTCGCGCGGACGCACACTCACCAACAACGGGTCAGCCGACAAGTCGTTGATATTGACGCCCGTTGCCACCGCGCTAAGCTGCACATTGCCTGCACACACCGCGCTTGATGTGTAGTGCCCATCTTGAATGCTAACCAAAAATCTGTCATCAATGGCAATATTGGTGCTGGATTTGGCGGCAAGCTCATTATTGCTCTTGGGGCGAATAAACACCATACCCCCCGCTGAATCGCTGTGAGTTAAGTTTCTAAATTCATCAAGAGAACCTTGGGTGGATTTGTCCCAAGTAACTCTGTTACCCACACTGACCGCTGCATAAGAATGCAGACCAATCGCCAATGCCAAAAAAGCCAAAGAGATTTTTTTTAGTTGCATAATAACTACCCTATATCAGTCATGGCTGTCAAGCTCAAAACCCAATCACACAACATCTGTTTGTTTAAAACCAATGTCAATCACTTGCACATCACAAACCGTCATGCGCATTTTGACTTATTATTGCATTATACACACATCATTGCACAGGTTTTGCCGACCTTGAAACAAAAATATAATAAACCGACATATTATTTATCAAACGCCAGTAAAAATACACAAAATCACGCCTAAACGCTTGATAAAACTTGATAAACGGATAAGTTTCAAAGTTATTGACCAATTTTTAGAACAACTTTTGCCACAATTTTATCGGCCGACACCATTTGTAGCACCAACTCATTGTCATTATCGGTGATGACTTGCCAATCACCGTCTGCCTTTGGATTGCCATTGGCGCTAACACTGACACATTTATTTTTTAGGCGAATCATGGGTGCTTGGTGGGCATAGCCTGTATGGGGACGATTGAGTATCTGATGGGCAATGGTTGCCGCTTGGGGGCGATGTACCGCAACATAGCGACAAGCCACACCATCAATGCCAATACAATCACCCAATGCGTAGATGTCAGCTTGGCTGGTTTGTAGGGTTTGGGGGTCAACGACAATGCCTGCACGCTCATCAAAAATAAGCCCTGCCGATGTTGGCAAAGCGCCATCAACCATCAAGCCTGTTGCCACGACCACTTCGTCAAACAACAACTGGCTTTGGACGCTGTCTTTGGTCAAACAAAGCCGATAACCCTGCTCACACCGACCAACGTCATCAAGACGGCTGCCACCCAACCAAGTAAGACCCAAATTTTGTAAAGCCGACAAAATGCGTGCACCCACCACAGATGGCAATAAACTTGCCAAAGGGCAATCGTGCCTATCAATCAAGCTCACCTGATGACCTGCCTTGATTAAATCTTCGGCAAACTCCGTGCCCACCATGCCTGCGCCAATGATGGCGACATTTTTTGAACCCGTGCCAAGGCGCTGTTGCAATTTGGCAAATGCATGTAGGTGATTGATGTGTGCAACATGGCGGCTGTCAATCATTGGTGGATAGATGGGATTGGCGCCGATTGCCAGTACCAACTTGTCATAAGCAACAACACCTTGGGCAGTTTGCACCACTTTTGCTTGGCCATCAATGCTTGTTACTTTGGTGTTGGCAAGCAGCTTGACATCCAAATCCATTGCCGATTTTGTGCCTGTGGCTCGTACAAGGTCGCTTGGTGTTTTGTTTTGGCTGATGGCAACCGACAACATAGGTTTATGATAACGGTCAGCATCATCGGCACTAATCAAAGTAATGCGCACAGCTTTGTCCAAAGCGCGTATGGCATCAACCATGCTCCAACCTGCCAAACCTGCACCAATCACCACCACGCCATGACTGGGACACTCAGCTTGGGTCGCCAAAGAACTTGGCGCATGACCAAGCGGCTCAAATTCGTGCTTTGGCGCGCCACACAGCGGACATTGCCATGTGTCATTCATCTGTACAAAGCGTGTGCCTGCAGGCAAATTGTCCTTAGGACTGCCCAGCGCTTCATCATAAACATAGCCACAGGCTTGGCAGGCAAACTGCCGATATACAGGCACGGTTACATTCTCTTGGGTCATGGCTTTGTCATCAATCATTGGTGTGAAAGAGCAAAAACAGCTCGGTAATGTTCTCTTCTAGGGCATTTGCCATCTGCGCCAGCGTCTCTTCGTTACGCATGTCATTCATTTGTTCGTCAATGCCTGAGAGCATTATCATTGGCAAGGTGAGCATAGCCACTTCTTCTTGGGTGCTGTCGTCATCAAACCAATCCACAAAATCATCGGCATACATGGCGTCCACAAAACCAATCGCCCACGCGGTCAAATCGCCATCTTCACCAAAATCAATCTCATCGCCGTCATCAAAGGGCAACTCAATGGGCTCTTCGGCTTTTAGGGTGTCGTAGAGTTCTTTTTGCCATGACACCAACGCGTCTTTGACCGCTTGGGGAACGTCTTTGTCATTGCCTTCAAAAAATGCCGACAGCCAATTTGGCAAGGGTTTGCCCACAACCGTCGCCGTCAAAAAACCATGTGCAGCCACAGAGTCAAGCCCCATTTCGTTGGCAGCAGAATCCAAATAAATCAATAATTCGTCTTTGGTCATATTCATCTCTTTATCAAAAAATAGCTCATATTGGCAACCGACCAATACAAGCCATCATTCACAACAAACAATCGCGACTAGTCATCAAAATCGTCGTCAAAATCGTCGTCAAACTCGGCAAAATCGTCTTCGTCTTCTAGGGCGCGCTTGAGTTTATTTAGCCGCTGCTCTTCTAGCAGTGCATCAATTTTTAGTCGTTTTTCTAAGGGTTTGGCTTTGGTTTCATCCGCAAGCTGGGCATCAGCATCTTCTTCAAAATTATCATCATCAAAATCATCATCAATATTACTCATGATAACTGCTCCTTAAAACTTATCCAAACCCACCCAAAGGCAAATTTAGCGTTTCATGCCTACTTCAACGTTGTTTGCCTTTGTTTTTTAACGCAGGACTTCATCAACGCCATAGGCGTTTTTGAGTTGGCGACAGAACCCATCGCCCAATGGTTGATATTAAGATAAGGTCAAAACCCTATCCGCTTGATTTGAAATATTTTCACTTGCGTCAATATCACAATCGTGATTGGTGTTACAGTTTGGGCACGTCCAATGCCTGACCGCCGACACAAATGGATAAGGTTCACATTTAATGGCGTTAAACTGTTTTTTAATTTTAAATTGGTTTGGACTATTTAGTTTGTTCTTGTCAGTTGCAACACCATTTTTTAAACAATCGCCACGACAATTTCCAAGTCCATGTAAGCGACCGCCAAAACTGTGAATCATGACAAACAAACCCCCGTTGACCAACTCACAGGCATATCCACTGTTGATTTGTTACACACTGGTTGCAATTTGTGCCCATTACCCATCAGTTGGTTAAAATTTTACAACCCTTATAAAGCCAATCCATCTTTTTGTCAAGTTTTTTGCTCAATTTTGTGAGCCAAAACCCACCACATCAGCCATCGGACAACAACACCATGTCGCGCACCGTCGTTAGCTTTCCAGCCATCAGGGGTTTGATATCGCTCAGATAACGACTTTCACGCTCATCCACGCTGGTTGGGTCAGGCAAACTCTCAAGTCTGCCGTGATTGGCTATTTGTATCACATCAACTTTATCAACCAACAATAAGGGGCTTTTGCGGTATTTTGTGGCAACGCCGACGATGGCGTCTTGTTTGTCAAAACTGCTCACCAAAGTGCGAATTGGCAAACAAAAACGCTTCAGTTCACGATGTTTGTCATAAACGATTTGGTTGAGCACCATCATCAGCTTTGCCAACATGGCTGCCGCCAGTGCCACTTGGGCATTGTCGTTATCTGCTTGCAAAATCACCATCGCCTTTTGCTCGTCATAATATTCAACGGCAAACACGCTCACCCCCGCAAAAACGGGCAACTTTAGCAGGTGCAGCAATGCCCTGTCCAACAGCTGATTGCACAGCGCAAAATAAGTGGACTTGCTGCGATAATCCACCGTTTCTAGCAATTTATGATGGTCTTCAAAACAAATTTTGACCACGCGCAACTTGTCTGTGGCTTCATTGATGGGCAGCTTGGGGGCGGAAGGCTTTTGCTCTTCCTGCTGGACTGCTTCTTGGCTGGGCTCAGGCTCTGGCTCTGCTGTGTGATTTTGTGTTGCCAAAACTTCCAATGCCAAAAGCTCATTACGAATGTCTCTGGTCATCTGCTGCTGCAGTTCTTTGCTTGGGCGCGCCACATAACTGTAAATAAAAAAAATCAACAAATACAACACGCACGTTGCCAGCAAAAACAGCCAATTGTCCAAAATGATTTGGGCGCGACTGATGTTGGGGGCATAAATCTGTACCGAACCGAGCACCCTGCTGTCTAAGGTTATCATTGATTGGGACGAAATGCCTTGATTGCTTTCTTGACCCACAAACACCAACAGCTTATCTTGATTGTTATAAATCGCCACAAACTCAATGTTGTCGTTTTTGATATAATTGCCCGCTATCACACTCATGCTCACTTGGTCTTTGTTGCTCAGTGATGTAGAGAGTTCTTCGGCAAGCAGCGCCACTTCACGGTCTAAGACGTGCCGATACTGTTGGGTGATTCTGTGGTCTTGACTGATTACAAAAAACAACAAATGCAGGGCAATACCCACCAAAATAATTATGGCAAATAGCCCTTGCCGTGGTGCTAAATAGGTCATAAGTTATGCTAAATTATGATAAAACTGCTTAATTTTATCATTTCAAAGACAAAACACAAAGCACAAAAACGCGCCACGAGCACTGGGATTGTTTTATCGTTTGTCGGTCAATGCACCCACCCCAAAAAGGCATTTATTCAGCCACCAAAAATCGCCACAGAGTGCTTTTTAAAATGCCAAAAGCCAAGCCAGTGTGCTATCATAGTGCGTTGATATTTGGTTTGCACCAACCAAGAAGGAAATGTATGAATACCACCACCTATGCCCTACCCAAAAACAGTAAAGCGTGGCACAATGCCCTAAATGACGTTACCCACCTGCTACCAAAGGATTTGAGTCTTGACAATCTGGCTCAGCTGCCAATATTTGCGGTGGTGGTCGTGGTTGACAGCGCCGTATTGCCGTCAGTCAGCGACGTTGATGACATCATGCAGCAGTGGGCAGACAGCCAACGCAACTGGCAAATGCAAATCGTTCATGACGACGCGCTCGCCTGCGCCAACGCCGACAAAATCGTGGCGGGCATGGCGTTGGCTGACGTTTGTGTGTGTCGTTATTTGCTTGTGCCCACAAACAACATCAACATGAGCGCCACCAAACGTGAAGCAGCCGCCCACATCATTGACGACCAACTCACCAGCCATCTAAGACACCATCTTATCCAAGCAAAAAGCGCAACTTTGTCCTTTAACCAACACGTTGATGTGCATATTTTATCAGCTCAGCAAATGCTCATAGAGCCCAAATTGGTGTGCTTTGACATGGATTCTACGCTCATTGAGCAAGAAGTCATTGTAGAACTTGCCAAAATCGCTGGTGTGGCAGAACAAGTTACCAAGATTACCGAATCTGCCATGCGTGGTGAGATTGATTTTGCCACCAGCTTTGCCAAACGCGTGGCATTATTAGAAGACACACCAGAAACAGTTGTCCAAGACATCATTCAAAAGCACATCAGCTTTAGCTCTGGGGCTTATGCCGTCATGCGTGCCCTAAAAGCCAAAGGCTGCACCACCGTGCTGGTCTCGGGCGGTTTTGAGCCTTTTGCCCGATACGTTGCCCAAATGCTTGGCATGGACGAATATTATGCCAACCCACTGCTGGTAAGCGATGGCAAAATCAGCGGCTACACCGACGACAACATCTTAGACGGTAAACAAAAAGCCCACATCGTTGCCCGCAGTGCAGAGCGTCTAGGCATAGACATGGCGCAAGTGGTGTGCGTGGGTGATGGCGCCAACGACTTACCCATGATGGCAATCAGTGGCATGGGCATTGCCTACAAAGCCAAGCCCATCGTCCAAGCCAAGGCCGACGCTTCGGTGAACATCACAGGACTTGAAGGTGTGTTGTACGCGCTTGGTTACCGTTTTGATAAAATCAAATCATCAACAATTTAGGACATCTTATGCTAACTTTACCCATCATCAATGTCAAAGCCAATCCCCTAGATGCCATGCTCTATGCACTGGGTTTACGCCTGTCCTATCTAAGCAAACACAAAAACAACCCCGCCTATGAAGCATTGGTTGCCAACAAAGAAGTCGCCATTCAGTTTGTCAGTGCTGACGGTGTGGCACGCTATTATCGCTTTGTGGACGGCTGTTTTGGGCAAGCGGCGGGCACTGCCAAACACGCCAATTTGACCATTGAGTTTGCCAGCTCCATCACAGGAGCCAAACTGCTCGGCAAAGCCAACGTCTCCGAACTGATGAGCGCTGTCCAAAATGGCGATGTCAAAATCAGTGGTGATTATAAATTGGTGCTGTGGTTTGCCAGCGTTGCCAAACATGCCCTAGAGCTGCCTGATAATTACAAAAGCTATCTTGAGCAAGCCAAACCCTATGTCCAACTGGCAAAACCCTATGCTCAAAAAGCCTACGGGTTGGCTCAAACCCTGCTTAGCAAAGTCAAAACAAAATAAACCATCAACGCATTGGCTATTTGCCCCGATTTTGCTAAAATAAAGCACATTTGTTTACAGATGTGCTTTTATCATACGCCAAACACACACCCCATTTATCAACAGTTGGACGTTGCCATTTTTACGGAACATTACCATGCAAAATTTTTATCCCAGCAAAGCAGAAATCGCCAGACTCTTTGATTTGCCCCTGATGGATTTGCTCATGCAAGCCCAAAGCGTTCACCGTCAGCATTTTAAGGCTAACGAAGTGCAAATCAGCACGCTTTTATCCATCAAAACAGGCAACTGCCCTGAAGATTGTGGCTACTGCTCGCAGTCAGGTCATCACCGCGACAAGACAGGACTAGAAGCCGAAAAACGCCTAGCAGTGCAAAAAGTCATCAACGCCGCCCGCCGTGCCAAAGCGTCAGGCTCATCACGCTTTTGTATGGGGGCAGCGTGGAAACACCCGTCCGCCAAGGACATGCCCTATTTGGTGGAGCTGATTAGCGAAGTCAAAGCCTTGGGGTTAGAGACGTGCATGACGCTGGGTATGCTAAAACCTGAACAAGCTCAAACACTGGCAGACGCTGGGCTTGACTATTACAATCACAATCTTGACACATCTCGCAACTATTACAGTCAAGTTACCAGCACTCGCTCATACGATGACCGCTTAGAGACGCTAGAGCATGTTCGCAACGCTGGCATTAACGTCTGCTCAGGCTCTATTGTTGGCATGGGTGAGAGCCGAGAAGACCGCATAGACTGGATTTACGAGCTGACCCAAATGCCTGTGCCACCCCAGTCTATTCCTGTGAATTTGCTTGTCCCCATCAAAGGCACGCCCCTAGGCGATAAAGTGCTTGCCGAAGGCAAACTGTCGGTGATTGAATGGATACGCACCATCGCTGTTACGCGTATTTGTTGCCCAAGCAGTTATGTGCGACTGTCGGCGGGGCGTGAAAGTCTGACCGATGGTGAGCAGGCATTGGCATTTATGGCAGGGGCAAATTCGTTTTTTTATGGCGACAAACTGCTCACCACAGGCAATCAATCCCAAGCCAACGATGACCGCTTGATGGCAGAGCTGGGTCTAACCGCCGAAAAACCCACGCCCAAAGCCAAAATCATCAACGCCATGACAGGCAAGGCAGAATTTGATGACTTGCCCCACGACCTGCCAGAAGGCTGTCCGCTGTCGGCATAAACATGTTTGACATAGCAACTGCTTAAACCAAAGACAAACACACTTGTTGGGTGCTTGTATTTATTGTAATAAATGGTTACAATTAGCAACCTTAGCGTTTATTTATTTGACAAGGAAGTTTCCTATGCAAAAACACAGTTTTTTTTATCAATTCTGCAAAGTTCGCCCACTGTCGTTGGCATTGGCAATTGCTGGTATTGGCAGCAGCGTCAGCGCACAAGAGTTTAGCCAAACGGTGTTTTTTGGCGACAGTTTAACCGACACTGGGCGTCTGCAAAACATCATCAAAAACAGTATCGCTGCACCATTTTTACCCACGCCACAACCATCATTTACCACCAATCCTGACCCAACTTGGGCAGGCGTGTTGGCAAATTCTTATGGGCATAAAGCCACCCCCAATGACAGCAAAACGCTGACAGGGACAAACTACGCCGTTGGCGGTGCCAGAACCAAAGAAGATGTGGCAAGAGTTGACCCCAAATCTGGGCTTACCTTATTTACCATACCGTCCACCCAAGCGCAAATGGACAATTACCTAAAACTCACCAACAACCGAGCTGACCCCCATGCCCTATATGCGGTTTGGACAGGGGCAAATGATTTGTTTGAAGCCGCCAATACAACAAGCCCAGCACAGGCCCTTGGTGTCATCACAACTGCCGCCAGCCACCAAGCCACGTTGGTCAAACAGCTTGGGCAAGCAGGGGCAAATTATATCTTAGTGCCAAACATTCCTGACGTTGGTATTACACCAAGCTATGTCGGCGACCCTGCCAAATCTGCCACAGCCACCACCGCCGCCAAGTTATATAACCAAACTTTATACAAATCGCTTGACAATCAAGGGGTTAATGTTGTCCCTGCCAATACCTTTGCCTTATTACAAGAAGCGGTCAGCAACAAAGCAGGTTTTGGTTTTGAAAATGTTACAAACCCCGCTTGTCCAAAGGCGACATCTGGCATATCATCGCTGGCTTGCACACAAAGCGACTGGGCAAGCCCAAACGCCAACGAAACCCATGCCTTTGCCGATGGAATTCACCCATCAGGCCGCACCCATCGCATTTTGGCACAGTATTATCGCTCCATCATTGACAGCCCTGCCCAAATCGGTCGCCTGCCCCAACAGCTCACCCAAAGTGGCAAAGCCAATCATCAACAACTCACACGCCGCCTAAACAATCTACAAAACCATCAACAATCCCTATGGATTGATGGCAACATCAGCAATCATCAGCTTGATAAACACAACAAAATAGACAACCCCAACATCATGCTTGGCCTAAACATCGCCAACAATCATCATACAGGGGCATATCTTAACTATCAAAAACAAGATTATCGTCTAAGCTCTGCCATCAATTCTGATGTCAAACAAATAGGCATCGGTTTGTATCATCGTCATGATTTTGAGCGCTTACGCGTCAGTGCCAATGTTGGGCTTGACCGTCTTGATGTGCATACTGACCGTCATATCGCTTGGGACGGCGAAAAACGCAGTCATCAAGCACGCACCACTGGCAAGCGACTGCACGCAGCTTTGCAAGGCAGTTATGGGTTTAGTCAAGGTAATGCCACTTATCGCCCTTATATTGGTATCAACGCCCAAGAAGTACAGCTAAACGAGCTGATAGAAAACCAACACGCACTTTCTACGGCGCTCAGTTTTGACATGCCTACTCAGCAGTCCTTGCAAGGTGAAATTGGTATCAATATGGACTACACCATCAATGACAAAACCAGTCTCTTGGCTGGGCTGGGCTATCAGCATGAATTTAAAGACAATGACAAAACCATTCACACCACCGTGTCATCTGTCCATGAATACAACCAAAGTTTTGCCACGCCTGTTAAGTTTCGCAAGCAAAACGCCACCAGCGCACATTTGGGGGCGACACTCACACTTGGCAAAACCCGTTTAAATGCTGGCATACACGCCAGCCACCAAGATGGTGATACCAATGTGGGTGGTTTTGTGGGTGCACAAATGGCATTTTAATATCAAACCAATTGATGGCTTTGACAGCAAAGACGATATGTATGTATCGTCTTTTGTTTTGCACAAAAGTTCTGTGATACTGCGGGTGCTAAAATGTTATAATTAACCGTGTTTTGGACAGGTGGAAACTATGTTTTTATATATCAAAGCCTTTCACATCATCGCCATGGTCTGCTGGTTTGCAGGGATTTTTTATTTGCCACGCCTATTTGTCTATCATGCCATGAGTGATGACACCATCAGCCAAGAGCGTTTTGCCATCATGGAGCGTAAACTCTATCGCGGGATTATGAACCCCTCTATGATAGCCACTTGGGTGCTTGGGCTGTCTATGGTGCTGATGAACTGGGACATTTATAAAACCCAAGGCTGGCTACACGCCAAAATCACGCTGGTGGTTTTGCTGACGCTGTATCACTTGATGTGCGGACACTTTCGTGTACGTTTGGTGGACAACCCCAAACTAAAAACCCACATCTATTGGCGGTGGTTTAATGAAGTGCCTGTGTTTATTTTAATCGCGGTGGTGATTTTGGTGGTGGTCAAGCCCTTTTGACTTACCTTTTATCAACGGCTTAAAAAGGCTTGAGCCAAACTTTAATCAAGCCTTTTATACCAAAAGAACTTACAAAGTGCCACAAAAAGCCGTTCGCCCTTAAGCCTGCCTTTGGGTTGGAAAACCTTCATGGTTCAACTTAGCTCACCACGAACGGTTTTCTTAAAAAGCACAGTTGATTAACAATGTCGTTTTTCGTTATGGTTCAACTTAGCTCACCACGAACAAAAATACACCAATTTATAATCCAACACTCAATCAAGCACCACTTCTATATTGTCCAAAAGCCGTGCCTTGCCCAAAAAACTTGCCGTTAAAATCACCAAATGCTTATCATCGCAGCTGGGCGGGGCGAGTTTGTGATTGAATACTGCCAAATAATCCACCTTAAAGCCAGAGCGGTTAATTTCATCGGTGTACTTTTGGATTAGGCGGTTTAATCGGCTAGGATAAAAATCGCTGGTTGGGTCGTTTACTTCACTCTTTAACTCATGGGCAAATTCATTTAAAATCTGATTAAGCCTTGGGGCAATCGCCCGTTCACTGGCGGTCAAATAACCATTACGAGATGACAACGCCAAGCCATCATCTGCCCGCACAATCTCACCGCCAATGATGTCAATACCAAAATTTAGTTCGTCATTTAATTGGCGGATAATGGCAAGCTGTTGATAATCTTTTTTGCCAAACACCGCCACGTCAGGACGCACGATGTTAAAGAGCTTGCCCACCACCAAACCCACGCCATCAAAATGGGTGGGACGAGATTTGCCACACAAAATTTTGCTGATATCGCCTGATAACACCTGCACACTAGGCGGATAGCTTGGATACATTTGGCTCACGCTGGGAGCAAACACATAGTCCACGCCTGCCGTTGCCAATTTCTCACAATCAGCGTCCAAGGTGCGTGGATAGCTGTCAAAATCTTCATCCACGCCAAACTGGGTCGGATTGACAAAAATGCTCACCACCACAATGTCGGCATGGGCTTTGGCAATGTTCACCAAGGACAAATGCCCGTCATGCAAATTGCCCATGGTGGGCACAAAGCCGATTTTTTGTCCGTGTTGGCGGTGGGCGTGTAGGGCGGTTTGTAATTCGCTGATGTGCTTAAAAATTTTCATAAATGCCAATCCAAATGGCGTATTGTAGCACAACGCCCAAGCAAAATCGTGGGGTTTGGGCAGATAAACGCTTGTTTATTTTTATAAAAACAACCACTTATCTAAAATAACTGCTTGATTGCTCAGTGTTTTTATTTTATGATGATAAAAATTTAGCTTTGGTTTAAAAATATGCCAAAACTGATTTTCTGTTCGCCCTAAGACAAGCCTGCAGGCAAAAAAGCCTTACTTACCCAAGCCTGCCCCGCTTGCCAAAGGACTCACCACCAACGCTTTTCTTAAACAACATCGTTTATTGACAATGTTGATTTTTACAAGGAGTACGCTATGAAAGGACTTAAACCCACCCTATCTGCCCTAGTATTGGCAATGGCAGGTATAACCACTTTAAGCATACCCAACCAAAGTTTTGCTTGGGGCTTGGGCTGTTGTGATGTGGATACAACCTATTGGTTTGTGCAAAACGACTTAAACAATCGCATGCTTAAACAAAACCAAGATAATTACAAACGTTGGTATGGCTCCGCTAAGCCCAGCAAAAAATCTGGTACCAAAAAATCTACCAGTAAAGCCAGTACATCTAGCAAGTCCACCAGTAAATCTACTGGCAAATCCACCAGTTCATCAAACAGCAAATCTACCACCAAAGCACCCGATTATAGCAATGCTCACCGCTACACCCACTCAAACAGTGTCAGCAGTCAGCTCAACAGCCAAATGATAGACACCCTACGCCAAGACTTACAAAGCAAAGGACGGCTCACCAGCCAAGCAGCGGCCGACCTAGACCGCTTATCTAAGTCCAATCTGATTGGTCAAGTTAAAAACGCTTTAAAATCAGATGGCTACGACCCAAATAGCATTGCCACGGCGATGGCGTATTGGGTGGTGGTAAACTACGGCATTGCTACCCGCTCCGACCTTGCCAGTCTTAAGGGACATGGCATGGTAGAACAGCTCAAAGACGCCCTAAGCGATGAAAGCATTGCCAATATGAGTGCCAGCGATAAGCAAACCATGGCAGAGACGCTCTACTGGCTGGGCAGCTTACAAATGGCGATGTATATAGAAGCGGTCAATCAAAACCATCAAACCGCCATCAACCAGCGTGTCCAAGAAGCCAAATCCGCCCTAAGCAATATGGGGCTGTCTACCAGCAACATTCGTCATGGCAGTCGTGGGCTAGAGTTGGGTTAGCATTAAAACAGCCCCAACGCCCCAAGCCAAATTTGGGTTTGGGGGTTATTCGTTGGCGTGGAGCTGCTCGGCAAGTAGGCGTTTGGCTTTATTGGCTTCTGTCCAAAAGCCCACGCCCGCCAATACACTCACCATTACCAATACGGCTATCGGCATAAGCAGCAGTGCCGTATCGTCTGTCTGTGTACTTGTGCCGTCAAACATCATAGACCAGCCCACCAACACCATCAGCCCGACCGCCAAACACACGCCCCAATGCAGTCTCATCACAATATCTACCTGCGAGCCTGTGGACGTACGCCGTATCGTGCCACTGATGACGGGCAAAAAGCTGTTGCGGTAGCTGATGTGCCGATGTAGTTTAAAGCCCTGATAAGTTGCCACGCCATACCAAGTGCCGCCTGTATCACGCCGACCCAACCATCTGCCAATCACCCCAAATGACACGCTAAACATATCGCCGATGGTCGGTCGTGGCGAGCGGATATTATCGCTAAGGACTTGGGCGATTTGTTCGGGACTAAGCGTGGTGGTGAGCTGATAGCGGTGGTAGGGCATGGCAGTGTTGATGAATTGGATTAAAACAATCAGTTCTAAGCCTAGAAATTATCATTGCTTGACAAGCAAGTATTTGTTTTTAATAAAAAAGTCTATGAAAAACCATATAAAACTTGGTGCATTTATCGTAGATGATTAAAGTGCCGTCAAACAGGCAACCGCCCCCAGTATCACACCTGGCACGTTGGCAATGACAATGGGATAGTCGCGTTTTTCTTTTAAAAAGCCATATGCCACCCACAAAACACAGTTAATCGCCGCCGCCAAAGGCTGTACTGCCGAGCCTTTTTGTCCACTCAAATTTAGCTGAATTTGGGGGATATAAGAAACATACATACAAATGGCAGCACCCGTTGCAATAGTTGCCAATATCTGCATTTGCTTTTCATTTAGTACCATGTTGTGCTCCGAAGTCAGTTGCTAAGTTTCGGCATGAAAAGCGTCTTTTTCCACAAGAAGAAATAGCTTGGTTATAAAAACATATCAACATCAAACTAACCCAAGCCAACCCCCCAAATCAATATCAGCCACCCTTTAAACCATCATTCAACCACTGACAATTCCATCTTTAATCGGCGAATGCTTAACGACACATCACTTGCCACCGCAAGCAGCAATACACCAACTACCGCCACCAACCAAATGGGGCTAAATAATTGCTCTTTATACGCGACAAACCCTATCATCAGCACCGCAAAGCAAGACCACAGCAGCTGCCCCCAAGCCAGTCGCACCTGCACCACAACCTGACTGCCTGTATGATGGGGGATAGGACGAATCACCCCATGCAGCCGACACAAAGCATTGGCATGCCGATAAATCATAAACCCATCTGCCGACACCTTACCAAACCAGTACTGACGTGGGCTTAGCCCAAAGCGGTCTAACCACGTTGGTTGCTTGACACACTCGCTCAGTCGCTTGCTGATTTGGCTGGGCGAATTTAGACTGACGTAAATTAGGGGTTTGGTTAGCATAGTTGGTTAAAATTTATACAAAACTATGTGCCATACTGGGGAAAGTTTGTGCCTTAATCGCCTGATGAAAATTTTTAAACGCCCCAACAATATCGCCCGTTTCATTGCCATCATCATTTAAAAAATCTTTGACAAATTTGGCGGGTTTACGGGTATAAACGCCGAGCATGTCGTGCATGACCAGCACTTGCCCATCGGTGTCCACACCCGCCCCAATGCCAATCACAGGCACAGCAAAGCTCTCCGTTACCTGTTTTGCCAAGACACTTGGCACACATTCTAGCAAAATCATGCTCGCCCCTGCGTTCACCAACACTTCGCAATCTTTTAATAGCTTTTCGGCTTGGGCGTCAGTTTTGCCTTGCACCTTATAACCACCAAACACATTGACCGACTGTGGTGTCAGCCCCAAATGCACGCACACAGGTACACCGTTTTGGCTTAAGGTTTGTACAATGGGAGCAAGCTCGCTGCCACCTTCAATCTTTACCACATTTGCCCCCGCCTGCATGACCGCCCGACTGCTGACAATGGCATCATCAAGCGTGGCATAGCTCATAAAGGGCAAATCAGTGATAATCAGGGCGTGGCTGTTACCGCGAGCGACATTGGCGGTGTGGTATGCCATGTCGGCGACCGTAACAGGCAAGGTGGAGCTTTGCCCCTGCACCACCATGCCTAGGCTGTCGCCCACCAAAATGGTGTCAATTTGGGCAAGCCCCATCAAATGGGCGAAACTGGCGTCATAACAAGTCAAACAGCTAAATTTTTCGCCGTTTTTTTTGTATTTGGTAAGCGTGGATAAGGTGATGGGGGCTTTGGGTTTGTCGGCTAAATAGGTCATTATTTGCTCTCATTGGTTGGCGGTTGGCTATCAGGTTGTATCAGTCGTAGGGCGTTGTTGGGCAGGGTTTCGTTTAAAATTTTGGCAAAATTGTCATCTTTTGCCGACATTTTGTTTAGACGTTCGGCTAAGGCTTGTTTGCGTTCGGCAACTTCTAAGGCATTTAATAAGGTTTCAATGCGTTGTTGCTCCTGATGGCGTGCTTTAAAGGCACGAAAATCAATTTTTTGAATGACCCATTTATATTCAAATTTGGCATGAATATCAATTTTGGGCGTTTGATGAACTTGAACAATTTTGACAATTTTTAATTCATCTCTGGCATGAACCACAGCATAATCACCGACAACAAAACCGCCATCAACTTCTGCCTTAAACGTATAACAAAAACCTTGATGATTAACATCAGCAGACGTTATGTCATTTAAAACATCGTTAATATCAAGCTCATCTACAAAAATCGCTCCAACCGTTATAAAGTCTTTTTGTAGATAATGCAATTCTTGGTTCATCATCAAACTCCTTTTTATGGCATATTCGCCATATCATCGCCCATTTATTTTCTTTAAGCCATGCCAAGCATTCGCCATCGGCAACTCTGCCAAAAATTGCCCGCCCACGCAGACAGTGGCACTTAGTTCAAGTAGCGGTATCAGCACAAAATTTCGCTCAAACAAACCCTTATGTGGTACGGTCAAACGCTCATTGTTTATCTGCTCATCACCATAAAGCAAAATATCCACGTCAAGCGACCGCTCGCCCCAATGACGCAGGCGTACTCGCCCCGCCCCTTGTTCAAGGGCTTGGCAAAAATCTAGTAGTGCCAGCGGAGCAAGGCAAGTTTTGGCAGACAGTACGGCATTGACAAAATCAGGCTGGTCGGTTACCCCAAAGGGCTTGGACTGGTACAACGATGACAAACGCACATCACAAAAACGCTCGTCTGCTTGCACAGCGTCATACACCGCCGTGATATGGCTGACAGGGTCGCCCAGCTCATTGGCGATGTTACCGCCCAGTCCCAGATAAATTTGTTTCATGGCTAATCGTCCGCTCGGGGTTTGGCGTTGGGTTTTTTGTGGAGTTTTTTCTTGGTGGCTGACTTTTTGGGCGGTTTGTCTGCCGTTTTATTTGTCAGCTTGTCCAAGCCCTGCTCTTTCTCAATGATTGACCACACCGATGACGGTTGGCGTTTGCGATAACGCATGCTTGGGATATAAGGCTCATCGTTATTTAACAACGTCAAAAAGTCTTCATCGGTATATGCCACTTTGTCAAATATCGGCACAACAACAGGGCGTTTTTTGGGCGTGGGTCTGTCTTCTACGACGAACAACGGCTTGGGCGGGGGCAACTCCTGCTGGTCTTGACGCATAGAAAGTTGTTGGAGTTGTCGCAACTCTTCGCTGGTCTGGCGGTGCGTACGTCCGTTCGTCGCCTTGCCCTTGCCCAATGTGTGCAGCAGTTTGTTTTGACCTTTGGCGTCTGCCATCTGATAACTTTGCCACCACGCCCCCATGCCGTTGGTTGCTTCGCTAAGTGCACAGTCGTCAAATTGTTCACGCATGAGCAAAAAATCAAACGCCGCACGAAACCTATTGTGGCGTGCCAAGCTCTCTATCTCCCGCACTCGCGGATTGACCAGTTTGGGTTGCATTAGCCAAATGTTGGTGATGAACTCTTCGGCAAAACGGGGGATGGCGGTTTTGGCAAGTTGGGCTTGCACCACCTTGCTGGCAGCTTTGCTTTGGGCTTCATAAAAAGGCAAGCCTTTTTTCTTAAACTTTGCCAACGTGTGCAAATAGTTTTCCCACAACAAAGCGGCATAAAAAAACGCAGGATTGGTGCTTTTGCCTTGATTGACGCGTTGGTCGCTGCTGATGGCAACTTGGGTCAGCAGCTCACTTGGCGTGCTAGGTGGCTGTGCCATTAGGCTGTTTATCGCCCCAAAATCAAAAAGCAGTGGCAACAACGGCGTCAAATACCCCCCACAAAACATCTTTTGCGTTTCGTCATACAGTCTGTGAGTGGACACTTGTTCAAGTAGCGACCAATTGTCTTGGCAAAACTGTTTGCTCAGCCGTTTGTCAAACCCAAAACCCAATTTCGCCTTAAAACGCAACGCCCGCAACAGGCGCACAGGGTCTTCTTCAATCCGCACTTTGGCATCGCCCAGCAGTCTTAGCGTTTTGGTTTTGATGTCGTCTATCGCCCCACAAAAGTCCAACACTTCGTCTTTGACAGGGTCATAATATAAGGCATTGATAGAAAAATCGCGACGAGCAAAATCCTGCTCTATCGTCCCCCAAACGTTGTCGCGGGTGAGCATGCCATCGGCGGTGGTGTGCGTATCATCGGCAGGCGGGGCACGAAAAGTCGCCACTTCTATCATCTCACGCCCCGAATAGACGTGTGCCAGCTGAAAACGCCGACCAATAATGCGACAACGCCCCCCAAAAATCGCCTTTATCTCGTGGGGGCGAGCGTTGGTAACGGCGTCAAAATCCTTAGGTGCAAGCCCCAATAAACTATCACGCACCCCGCCACCGACAATATACGCTTCAAAACCTGCACGTTGCAAGGTGCTTACCACTTCAACGACGCTGTGGGGCAAAGCACGTTTATCCAGCCCCAATGTTTTGGCTTTGTAGGTTTTAGCACAAGTTTTGGATTTTTTTGCTTTTGTTTGTTTGGTGGTCGGCTTATGTGCCATACCGCACGCTCCTGTTTGTGATTTTTATACAAACCGCTTATTGTACCGCTTATCCAACAAAAAAGCTAATAAACAACAAGCCGATGGCGGTTTTTTTCTAAGGTTTTTTGTCCGATGCCTTTGACCTTTGTCAAATCGTCCACGCTCTCAAAACGCCCAAACATCTCCCGATACTCCACAATCGCTTGGGCGGTTTTTGCTCCCACGCCTTGTAGCGTGGCAAGCTCACCCACGCTGGCGGTGTTGATGTTGATACGCTCGCTGTCTGTTTTGGTCTGGGCTTGTTTGGCGATGAGTGCTTGATAGGCAAGGCGTGGGTCGCTATAACATTGATTGGCAAAGGCAAAATCAGACAAAAACGCCACTGACAGCACCAATAACACACTAAGCGTTTTCATTTATCTTTGCCATGTGCCAATAATTATCCATCTCTGCCAAACTACTGTCGGCAAAATCCTTGCCGTTTTCTAAGAGTTTTTGTTCCACAAAGGCAAAACGCCGTCTAAATTTGCCAATCGCCCCCTGCAAT
>JAUMYZ010000010.1 GCA_030528385.1 Moraxella sp. | reverse complement strand
AAAGAGTGTTTCAGACTGTCGTCCAGTGGCTGAATGAGTTGGGTATTATACAGGAAGATAGGAGAGTGTCAAGCAAATTTTTAAAAAAATTTAATTTTTACCCAAAACTCTTAAAAAAAACATAAATATCAACCATTTATCTTATTTTCAGTGAGACATACATACAATATATCCACAAAGTATATCTTTTAAGTTCACAAATGTCAAATTATTTTTTCCGCCTTGGTTGGTCAAACAATTTTGCACTCCTAACCACTCAGCCATTACAGATAAAATTACAAAGACTTCTTATTATAAACGATTTTATTTAACTTTTCTAGCATTATTTATTATTGTCAACGACCAAAATACTATTGTCTTTTTATGTTTTTTTATCAATAATATCATATATAGAATTTTTAACGGAGATTTAATTATGGTCAATATCGCCAAACACAAAGCAGATTTACTGACCCTAAAGGCTGAATATGAAGCGCGCATTGCCAAAATTAGCGACCATATTTATCACCCCCAAGACGAACTTAATCACCACTGGGACGACCAAGTGATTGCCAGTCAAGAAAATGACATGCGCAAAAATCTTTTGGTAGAAGCCGAGCAAGGCTTAAGGCTGGTCAATGCCGCCCTATTGCGCATGGAAAATGGTCTTTATGGGGTGTGCAGCGAATGCGGTGAAGACATTTCAGAAGGTCGCCTAAATGCGGTGCCTTATGCATGGTTATGCATGAATCACGCCAAATAATCATCAAACAAGACCGTAGTGTGCCACTATGGTCTTTTTATTTTGGAAATTTATTAAAAAATCATTCATAAAAAATTTAAGTTAAGATAAGCGCATATTATATATGGTTATTTTATTTAAAAGACAAAGCCATGGTTTATTTTAATCTTATTTGTGCCTTAAAATAATGTGTCAGACTTAATAAAATTTCCTTAATAATGGCGGTAAATGTCTGTTGGTATTTTCTTCATCAATGCTCACTGAACAATGGACGGCTGTGGATAAATTTTAAACAGCACATCAAGCGACACCTGCACCACCGCCCCCACCCCAAAAGCAAACAGCAAAGTCGCCACGCCCACCACGCCACCTAATAGCCAGCCAATAAGACATACCAAGCCTTCCAAAAAGGTGCGAATGACACCCACTTTTAGCCCTGTCAGTTGTGTCAAGCCCACCATCAAACCATCTCGTGGACCTGCCCCCATGTGCGATGTCAAATATAAGCGGACGCAATGCCAACACGCCACAGCTGATAATAAAAGTCAACAGCCCAATATTTAGTCCTGCCTGCACCGACAATCCCTGAGCGAACACCGTCCACGGTGCTGAGCCAAGTTGTGATTTTAGTAGCAGTGCTTCGCCAAAACCAAACAAAGTTAAAGACACGCACAGCATAGCAAGGGGCTTAAACTTTAACGCCCAATGCGATGTGTCGCTCCATGGGGTGATGGGTAAAACGCGTTTGCTCATCTGGCTACTCCGTTGACCAACAAAGCAAAAGTTTACAAAAAAACGGATTTTTCAACACCCCAACTTGTGTTTGGGCTTATTGAACCGCTACCCTTGCATACGCCTTTTTCCCTGCCTGCACCACCACAGTTTGTCCAGCCTCTAAGGCAAAGCTGCTATCCACCACCTGTCCGTCCACTTTGACCGCCCCACGAGACAGCATATCCTTAGCCTGAGCAGAATTTTTGGCAAGATTGGCTTGATTTAAAATCTGCGTGATAAACAATTTGTCTGCCCCATTTAATGACAAATTCACTTCGGGCAAATCCACAGGCAACTCGCCGTCCGCCAAGCGATTGCCCGCCGATTTGTGGGCGCTCTCTGCCGCTTCTTTGTCGTGAAAACGTTCAATGAGCTCAAGGGCTAAAATGCGTTTAATCTCTTGGGGGTTGCGTCCGTTTGCCATGTCATCTAGCAAGGCATTGATTTCACTCATGGGTTTAAAGCTTAAAAGCTCAAAATAACGAGTAATGAGCGTGTCAGGCATGGACAAAATCTTTTGGTACATCACGCCAGCAGGGTCGCTGATGCCGATGTAATTACCCAGTGATTTGCTCATTTTTTGCACGCCGTCCAAACCTTCTAAAATCGGCATGGTGATACACACTTGGGCTTCTTGGTTGTAGCGACCTTGCAGTGTCCGCCCCATCAGCAAGTTAAAGGTCTGGTCAGTGCCGCCTAGCTCCACGTCTGCTTTCATGGCAACGCTGTCATAGCCTTGTACCAGTGGGTACAAAAACTCATGAATGGCAATCGGCGTTTGGCTCTCATAACGCTTGGCAAAATCATCACGTTCTAGCATACGCGAGACCGTTACTTGGCTGGCTAGGGCAATCATATCGCCAGCATTCATCTGGCTAAACCAGTCTGAATTAAACATGATGGTGGTTTTGTCTTTGTCCAAAATCTTAAACACCTGCTCGGCATAAGTTTGGGCATTTTTTTTCACATCTTCTTCAGACAGTGGCGGACGAGTGGTGTTTTTGCCCGTGGGGTCGCCAATGCGGGCGGTATAATCGCCAATCAAAAACAGCACTTCATGCCCCAAATCCTGAAAATGACGCAGTTTGTTGAGTACCACTGTATGCCCAAAATGCAAATCAGGGGCAGTGGGGTCCATGCCAAGTTTGATACGCAAAGGGCGGTTTTGTTTTAATTTGGCGATTAAATCTTCTTTGGAATAAATCTCGGCAACGCCACGCAGGATTTTTTCTAGTTGCTCATCAATGGGGGGAAATGCTGACATAAAACACCTGTAATTTTTCTTAAAGCCATTTAGTATAACAAACTTTGCACAAAAAAACCGCCCCACGATGGGACGGCTTTGTTGGTGTGGCGGATTATTTGCCAGCTTTGCAATTTTTAAATAGGATTTCACTGGCAGGACTCATGATTGAAACACTTATCTTACGATAATTGTTTTTGTTCATGGCGCTGGTTGACAGTGAAAAATTGTTTTCATCGCCAAACACCGTATCCACAGAATCAGAGCGGTTTAGGTTGATGGGCATAAAACGCGATTTGCCATTTAAGGTTGCTTGGGCATAAGTTGGCATGCCTTGTTTGTTAAAACCATAAGTAACGGTTACTTTTTTGCCCGATTGGCAGCTGTAGTTTACTGACCTTTTACTGGCGGTTTTGGCGTGTGCAGTTGCGGCATCTTCGTGTGTTGCAGTTTGAGCATGAGCGCTTACGCCAACCAAAGCCAACCCCAAGGTTACTGCACAGACAAGAGATTTTTTCATAACAAATCCTTCATAAACCAAGAAAAATAAACTCAGCCAAACATTGCTTAGTTATGAGACTTATGGTAGCCATTCTTGCCGTTGCTGTCTGTGCTGCTTATGTATTAAATTGTTACCAACTGCCATGCTTATTCCATAACATTGAACAAAAATTGCCAGTGCACTTAAAAATGTAGCCGATGTAACGCAATCACATCTTATGGTTTGACTTTGCGGTATAATAGCACTTTATCAAGGCACAAGGACAATCATGACACAAGCAAACAACAACACATATGATGTATTATCAGACGATGGGCAAAGTTATTATATTGGCATGATGAGTGGCACCAGTTTGGATGCCTTAGATGCGGTGCTGTGCCAATTTATTGACAACCAGCCCAAAATCATCGCCACCCACAGCCGTCCTTTTGAGCCACAACTGCGCCAAATGCTCCTTGCGCTTTGTACGCCCAATGGCACACAAGCCTTGGCAACGGGACAATACACGCAGTTTAGTGAGCTGGATTTTTGGGGTTTGGCAAGCCGTCTTTATGCCAAGTTTGCCAGTCAGGTGGTGAATGCGCTGTTAGAGCAAGCGGATGTTGACCCCTTTGATGTCGTTGCCATCGGCTGCCATGGGCAAACGGTGCGCCATCGTCCCGAATGGGGCTTTAGCCTGCAACTGCTTGACCCCAACATTTTGGCCGAGCGCACGAACATTACGGTGGTCAGCGATTTTCGTCGTCGTGATATGGCGGTCGGCGGACAAGGTGCGCCCTTGGTGCCTGCTTTTCATCAGGCGATGTTTGGTCATCTTGCTGCTGCCGACAGTGCTTGCGTGGTGTTAAACTTGGGCGGCATTGCCAACATCACTGTGCTGGGCGAGACGGTAATAGGCTATGATACGGGCGTTGCCAACTTGCTGATGGACGCTTGGATTGACCGATACCAAGGCAAAAGCTATGACAAAAGCGGCGAGTGGGCAAAATCAGGCGCGGTGGATTTTGTCTTGCTTGACAAACTGATGGTACACCCATTTTTAAGCCAAAGCGCGCCCAAGTCCACAGGGCGAGAAGCGTTCCACTTGGCGTGGCTTGATGAGATTTTGGCAGATTTTGCAATAACTGCCCAAGACGTGCAAGCAACGTTGTGTGAATTTACTGCCCTTTCTGCCAGTCGTGAAATCGCCAAATTTGCCAAAAAGCACAATCAACTTCTGGTTTGTGGCGGCGGGGCTTATAACACGCACCTATTATCCCGCTTGGCGGCTTTGTTGCCTGATTGGCAAATAGCTGACAGTGAAGCAGCAGGCATCTCCCCCAGCTGGGTAGAAGCGCTTGCTTTTGCGTGGCTGGCACGACAAAATATCCTGATGCAAACGAGCAGCTTACCCACCGTTACAGGGGCAAATAAGGCAGTGGTGCTGGGAGTAACGTGTTTTTAGTGGTTGATTGATAAAATTTTTAAAAAACCACTTGACCCACAGCAAAAAGTTGCTATAATAGCCACCCATAAACACATGCGGGAATAGCTCAGTTGGTAGAGCACAACCTTGCCAAGGTTGGGGTCGCGAGTTCGAATCTCGTTTCCCGCTCCAAATTATCAAAGCGCACAACAAGATTGTGCGCTTTTTGTTTGCACCGATTATTGGTCAGCAAGTTTCGCTGCTAATTGATGCTATCAGACAGTTTGGTACATGCCAGCGACCACCGCCACCACCCCAAGCAGCTCCAACTCCATCAATTTTGCCAATAACTCGCCCGTGGGCAGCTTTGTTGCCAGCACCAAACTGTCCAAATCCTTGGGTTGACTGCTCAGTTGCTCAAAAACAACCAACAAATGCTCAGGCACAGTGGCTGGCGTGGGCATATGGCTTGGCAAAGGTTGTGTGCTCTTGGCAGTAAAATTTTGCACACATGTTTTGGGCAAAGCAGCCGTCGCGCACACGTGCCCGATGTCTTCTAAAATTTGGCTTGGATGGTATATCAAGGTTGCCCCTTCACGTATCAAGTGATGACAACCTTCGGCGTTGACATTGTCTATCAAGCTGGGCACAGCAAACACCTGCTTGCCTTGCTCAGCACAAAGTCTGGCAGTAATCAACGAGCCACTTTGCATGGCAGCTTCGGTAACCACCGTTGCCAGCGACAAACCTGCGACCAGACGATTACGTTTTGGAAAAGTGTGTTTGCTCGCTGGCGTGCCAGGCAATAATTCGCTGACCAAACAACCACCATCGCCAACGATTTGCGCATACAAAGCATGATGATTTCTAGGATAACACAAATCAATCCCCACTCCCATCACCCCAACCGTCGTTCCCAGCGCGCCACTTGGCTGGGACAACGCCCCCAAATGCGCCAACCTATCCACGCCTTGCGCCAGCCCACTGGTGATGGTCAAACCCGCGTATGCCAAATATTGCGCGATGTCAAAGGTGGTTTTTTGCGCGTGCTCGCTCGGGTTACGACTGCCGACAATGGCAATTTGCTTATCGTTTAGGCGACGAACATCGCCACGATAAAACAAAACAGGCGATGGGTCGTAGATGTGCGTCAGCTGCTCAGGATACTCATCATCGCCCACAAACAACACCCCGTAAGCCTGTCGCTGCCAATCATCACAAACACGCGCCACAAACGCCAAAGTATCACCAACATCTTTCCAGCGCTTTTGGTGCGCCTTATGTATGCCAAGCTCCTGCCAAGCCTGCAACGATTGCACCAAAGCGTGCTTGCTGCTGCCAAACTGCTCTGTCAGCTTGTAAAAGCTGGTTAGTGAAGTGTTGACAATATACCACAAAGCCAATATTGCCAACCGATTGTCCAAATTCTGATATGCTTGCATAAAGGGGGTTATTTGTACATGATAAAAAAAGCCAATACATCAGTACTGGCAATTTTGGGGTGGTCTTTTTACCATACAGATGGCGGCAATAATTGGTCGCCTTGACCAAGTGGCAATTCGGCGTCCAGCACATAAGCATAACTGATGTGGTCAAACACCTTAAACACCATCAATGAGCCTGCTTTTTCGCTGGGCAAACGCACAGGGGTGTCGTTATCATGCACATCTCGCACCAGCGCGCCTTTGCGATAAACATCCAACACATGCCCCACCCTAGCGCCTTGTACAGCACCCAAATTGATGGCAACCACGCTGTGTCTGGCAGCCGAGTTGATACCGCCCAATACACGCACAATCGTGCCACCGCGTGTGATTTCGGCAGGCGCTGGATAAAATACTGCAGGCAGTTCAACAACCAATTCAGAAAACACCCTATCGCCTTCGTGTATCTCCGACCCAAACGATTGGGTGATTTGAATGCTAGAGACGCCATTGGCAGACACGTCAGTAACAATGCCGCGCGCCACCTGAATGGCTTCTAGCCCCATCACTTGACCTGTTTTGACATCTATATAGGGCTCTGATTTGCGAAACACGCCATAACTTTGTCCCAATGCCAAAGGCGCGCCCCTGACATAAATCTTGTCGCCAGCAGCGGTTACCAAATTTCCCTTTTTGGACGCCAACACATAAGGGGTGGTCTCAAAGTCATTGGGATTGACAATCACCACACGGTCAAGCCAGTGCCGAATATTGGACAGCGGAATAGCAGGAATACTGTCAACCACTGGGTTGATGGTCAATGGCGCATCTTTGGGTCTGGGCTGCATGTTCTTTTCAACACCTGCACAGCCTTCGCCAGTATCCACGCCCACCAAAGTTTGACCCTTGATGATACACATAATCAAAATATCACCAGGATAAATCAAATGTGGGTTTTTTAGCTGCTTGTTGGTTGCCCAAATCTCGCGCCAACGCGTTGGGTTGTTAAGATAACGACCCGAAATCGCCCAAAGGGTGTCGCCCTTTTTAACAACATAACGGTTGGGCGCGTCTGCCTTGATGGTGGGCGCGGGATTTTTGGCGTGTGCTAAGGTCAAAAGTAACGAGCCGCCCACCAAACAAGCGGTTACGATGCTTTTTATCATGGTCATTGGTCTTGTCATGTGCTATGTCCATCGCTGTTGGGTTTGTTGGATACAAACTGGTACACTGCCAATTAGCATAGCACAACCACGCACTTTTGATACAAGTTTTGGGCTAGCTGGCAGTAACTTTCCGACAAATTTCATTTGCCACCAGCTCTGGATTGTTATCAAGCACCACGACATACTGTGGTTTGTCTTCAAGCCCAATGGTGTGCGCAGGTCTGGGCATGTCCACCACGCCCACCGCTTCGGTGATGGTTTGAGCAAATTTAATGGGCAAAGCCGTTTCTGCCACGACGATTTTTTCGTTGGGCAACTTAACTTCCAAAGCCACTTTGACGCCATCGGCAGTATGCGGGTCAAGCAAGCGCCCTGTTTGTTCGTACACCTGCTTGATGGTGGCAAGACGCTCAGCGTGGGTGGATTTGCCCGAAACAAAGCCGTAACGCTGCCGAACGTCTGTTAATTTGTCTGACAAATCAAAACCTTCGCCCGCTTTTACTTGCTCAAACAATTGCGCCACTTTTTTGCCGTCTTTGTCCAATAATGTATACACAAAACGCTCAAAGTTGGACGCTTTGGAGATGTCCATAGAAGGGCTGGAAGTTACGTAAGTATCAATGCTTTGGCGGGGCGTGTAGCGACCTGTGGTAAAAAACTCATGCAACACGTCATTTTCGTTGGTCGCCACAATCAAGCGGTCAATCGGCAAGCCCATCAAACGGGCAATGTGCGCGGCGCAGACATTGCCAAAATTGCCAGACGGCACACAAAAACTGATGTGCTGGTCGTTATGCTCTGTGGCAGCAAAATATCCCTTAAAATAATACACAATCTGCGCCAAAATCCGCCCCCAGTTGATGGAATTGACGGTGCTTAGATTGTATTTGTCTTTGAATGTTTGGTCTTGTTGCAAGGCTTTAACGATGTCTTGACAGTCATCAAACATGCCATTGATGGCAATGTTGTGAATATTTTTATCGTCCAGACTGTACATTTGTGCGCGCTGAAAATCACTCATCTTGCCGTTGGGTGAAAGCATGAACACTTCAACGTTTTGTTTGCCGCGCAGCGCGTACTCTGCGGCACTGCCCGTATCGCCCGATGTTGCACCAATAATGGTCAAACGCTTATTTTGTTTGCCCAAGACATATTCAAACACATTGCCCAAAAACTGCATTGCCATGTCTTTAAAGGCAAGCGTTGGCCCATTGGAGAGCTCAAGCAAATACACTTCTGGATAAATCTTGGCAACAGGAGCAATCTCATCGCTGCCAAAAGTGTCTTTGGTATACGTTTTGTCAATCAAAGCCTTTAAGTCTGCACCATCAATGTCGGTGGCAAACAGACGCATAATCTCAAAAGCCAGCTCGGTATAGCCAAGCTGTCGCCACTTTGCCAACGTTTCACCATCAATCTGCGGAAAACGTTCAGGCAACATCAAACCACCATCAGGCGCAAGCCCCATCAACAGCACTTCACTAAACGACATCGCTGGCGTATTGCCGCGCGTACTGATATAATTCATAAGTCAATCCCATCACAATTTGTTTGCATTTTAACACAATTTTATGGCGCGGCGCTAAATAAACACACCCATCACCGCTTGCTTAAGTTCAGCCACCAACGCTTGCTTTTGCCTAGACCAATAAATCCAAGTGCCAATGCCGCCAAGAATAAACAGCCAAAACGAACCTATCACATAAGCCAGCACCGCCACCGCCAAAAAACTGCCCCACATGGGTTTGGCATAATGCGCGTTTGCCAGTGTTTTTGGCGAGCCATCTTTTCAAAAGCATTGGTTTAAATTTTTGTTATGCACCGCCACATAAGAACCCACTTCTTTGTCTTGGGCGATTACCCACATCACTTGCAGGGTGTGCCCTGTGCGCGCTGCAATATTCCAGTCGGTCAGTGTAAAGCGTTTTTCTTGACCGTTGTCATTCAACAAATACAAATCTTCGTGCACCGTGGTGGCAGAATAAATCTCCACAAGCTTGCTGTGCCCATAACCGTCCCATGTGCTGCCACCACCGCTGCCCATTACTTTGGTTTTCAAACTGCTTGGACACATCAACCGCCCTGCCCCAAAAAATCACAAATGCTGTAGGTTTTGTCTGCAATCACCACCTGTGTTATCATGATTTTCTCCTTATTATACCGACAATCACACCAACATCATCCGCGCGTTTTAGGGTTGCTTTTTTGTAATAACGCATAATAAAAGCCATCGCCGCCATCCACCTGTGGCAAACATTGACGACCCACTTGCTGAGCCATGCCCCAATTGCCCGTTATTACCACTTCTTGGGCATTGTGATGGCGCTGCAAAAACTGGAGCATTTGGCTTTCGTTTTCTGCTTTTAAGACAGAACACGTGATGTACAACAAATAGCCACCATCGGCGAGCGACTGCCACAAATTGTCTAAGATGTCTGCTTGTAATTTGACCACTTTATCAAGGTCTTGGGGCGTGCGCAACAATGCAATGTCAGGGTGTCGCCTTATCACGCCTGTGGCACTGCACGGCGCGTCAAGCATAATCACATCAAAGGGTCGCTCACCCCTAAAAGTGATGGCATCGGCGCAGCGAACAAACAATTTGTCCCCAAGCAACCCATCAAAACCCAAGCGCTGCAAATTCTCATGCACTCGCGTCAGGCGCGCGGCGTCATTATCAATCGCCGTCATACAAAACGCTGTTTTGGCGTTGGTGTCGCTGCACAAATGTGCCAACCAATGGGTCAATTTGCCCGCTGGTGCGGTGCAAGCGTCCAACAGATTTAGGGGTGCTTCAAGCTGCTGCATGACGGCTGCCACCAACGCGCCCGACAGCTGTGCATGCAAATCTTGGACAACCACTTCACCATCAGCAAACCCCGCCAGCTGCTGCACACGCCTGTTTGACAAAAAAATGGTGTGCGTGGCGTATTCATGACCATGTGTGGCAAACTCTATGCGACCACACAAACGCACTTCTTTGCCCACACCAAGTTTGTTCAGACAATCGCTGTGGCTGATTTTGGTGGTATTGGCACGCACGAACATCGGTGCTGGCGTGCGCAACACCCGTCCTAGCTCTTGATAATGCTCACCCCAATCGCTTTTGAGCTGTTTGGCAAGATGATTGGGCAGGCTGTGATTTTTTTGCACCTTTTTGGCAAATTTGTCTTTTTTGTTTGCCACTTTTCTTAAAATGGCATTCACCAGTCCCACGCCATAGGTTTTATTTAGTACTTTAACAGCATTTAAGGTTTCGTTAATGGTTGCATAATCAGGTGTGTGCATATATAAAAGCTCATACAAGCCCATATTTAACGCACAAATAACACCAATATCGCTTGGTGGCTGTTTTATCAAACTCTCACCAATACGAGACAACGCCCACCACTGGCGTAGCGTGCCCAATAATAATTCGTGAGCAAAACCTTTTTCATTGTCTTTTAATGAATTTAATAATGGGTCTAATAACACCGATAATGACTGTCCTTGATTGATTTTTTCAAGGGTTAGGATAATCTTGGCTCGGACGGATAATGGTTGGCTTATTTGCATATTGGATTTCCTATAAAACTCTTAAAAATAAAGAAAGCTGTTCATGGTGAGATAAGCCAAACCATGACGGTTTTTCGCCACCCTTCAATAACCTTGGGGCGAACAAAAAACCCCATTATTTTACAAAATCCAATATCATGCACTTTCACCATAACCACCAGTTATTCAAAAATCTCACCATCTTTGAGTTTATCGCCCACCGCAATCTGCTCGGCGGTGAGTGGCTTACCGCCTGCCCATTGCAGTTTGGTAAGATTGATAAGCTGTTGCTCGCCGTTGTCATCACGACCGCACGCCACCAAAATCGCCTTACGCCCCACACTGACAATCTTGCCAGCTGGTTCAGTGGTGCTCTGCTCGGGTTTGATTGGCAAACAATCCAACACTTTGACCCGCTCGCCATGGATAAAAGCATAAGCATTTAAGGCACGGATTTGGCGATTGATGGCATGGGCGCTTTGTTGCCAATCTATCAAGCCTTCATCTGTGGTGATTTTTTGGGCATAATTGGCAAGACTGCTGTCTTGTTTTTCGGCTGTGGCTTGATAATCGGACAGATTGGTCAGCACTTCAACAATCGCTTGTCCGCCCAGTGTTGCCAATTTGTCATGCAGCGCTTGGGTGGTGTCGGTGTCAGCAATCTCACAACTGGCTTTGTAGAGCATATCGCCCGTATCCAAGCCCTGCGCCATCTGCATGATGGTAATGCCTGTGTGGCTATCACCTGCCAAAATTGCTCGCTGAATGGGCGCCGCGCCGCGCCAACGTGGCAATAATGACGCATGAATATTCAAACAACCCAGTCTTGGTGTATTTAATACCCCAAGCGGTAAAATCAGCCCATAAGCCGCCACAACCATCACATCAGGGCGATAACCTGCTAAAGTTTCACGTGAAACTTGTCCCTTTTCGTGTTTTAAACCAAAACTTTCGGGCTGCTCTACGGGGATACGATGAGCAAGGGCAAGCTCTTTGACAGGCGACATGGTGAGTTTTTGTCCACGTCCTGCCTTGCGGTCAGGTTGGGTGTAAACTGCCACGATGTTAATGTTTAGGGCGGCTTGATGGTCAATTAAGGCCTGTAAGGCGGTGGCGGCAAAAGGGGCTGTTCCAGCAAAAACAACATTCAAAGGCGGTTTATTCATAACTTCTCACAAAGGTCAATCAAGTGTCTTGGTGTTTTTGTTAATATCGCACAAAGCAAATTCATCAAAAGCTGCGCATTTGTCAAGACACAAAATCACGTTGAACATCATTGGTTGTTTGTTTGGTCATCGGTTGGCGACTGTGGCAATTTTGCACTTTGGCTTTTGTCAAACTGACAGACATACACCTGTTTTTGCTGTTTTTTGGCATAATCAATGGTGTACTTTGTACCCGTAGATTTACCGTCCCAAAACGCAATCAGAACATCGGCAGTATCCACAATCAGCCGATTGCGAATAAAAGCGGCAGCACGCCCATGACGTTGATAGTTGGGCTTAAAAATCACCTTTTATAAATCCTGCTTATCAGTAAAACGCTCAGCAAAGTTTTTCACTTCCTTTATGCTACCACTGACAATTCTACACAAGACATTGGTATCAATCAGCCCATGATTTGTTGTAACATCAACCCATCATCATCAAAACCACGAGAGCCAATAATAGCCAGTTTTATATCCACCACACAATCTAATAACCAAACCCACTTTTTAATAAAAACTCTTCGGTGATGTTGCTGGTTGGGGCAGATTTGTCCTTGTCCGCCAGCAATCTCTCCAAATACCGTGCCAGCAAATCCACTTCAATATTGACCGCTCGCCCCAACGACCAATGGCGAGCAATATTGGTTATGGCGGCAGTGTGCGGTATGATATTTAGGCAAATGATGTTTTGGGCGGGCTTAATGGCATTGGTGGTCAGTGAAATGCCGTCCACCGTGATAGAGCCTTTGTCGGCGGTGTATTTCATCAACTCAGGCGGTAGGGCAACTTCCACATAGACTGAGCGGGCGTCCTTATCCATCTTAACAATACGCCCCACACCGTCCACATGACCTGCCACGATATGCCCACCAAAGCGCGTGGTTGGCAGCATTGCCTTTTCCAAATTGACCTTATCGCCCACTCGCCACGATTGCAGAGCGGTTTTGTTTAAAGTTTCACACGAAACATCTGCCGCATAACCGCTGCCTTGTATCGCCACCACCGTCAAACAAATGCCATTAGAAGCAATAGAATCCCCCAACTTGACATCGGCAAAATCCAAAGTTGGCGCATCAATGGTCAAACGCACATCGCCGCCAGTTTGATTGATGGCTTTGATGGTGCCAACGCTTTCAATAATTCCTGTAAACATGATTTTGGTCTCATTTATTCAAACTGTGGACACTTTGCCTGACATTTTTGTTGTCCAAAAATTCCAAAAAGACAGCCACAAAAGCCAATCATCACAACATCACAACCGACTTGGCAAAGTTGTCCAAAAATTTGTTAAAAACGGGCAGACAAATGTTGGCTATCATTTGGGCACAAACACCAACTTTAGGTCATTACCCAAGCGACAGACATCAAGCAGTTCAAAACGTTTTTGCCACGCCAGCTGCTCAATATGCACATCAAACAAAGGCAAAGCCGCCACACCCAGCACACATGGCGCTTGATACACAATCAATTCATCTACCAAGTTATTGGCAACAAACGCACCAGACAATTTGCTGCCCGCTTCAACGAGCACATCATAGCACTGATACTTTGTCGCCAAAGTCTGGAGCAAAAGGGGCAATTCTTGATGCCAAAGCAAAGTGTCTGGACAATCAAATACTTGATAATCATCAGTATTTGTCAATCGCTGCCGCCTGTCCACCACCACAATCTTGGGCGCTGGCACTTGGCTGCTGTCCACACCCAGCATGGCAGAACGCACCGACAAAGCAGGATTGTCCGCCAAAATCGTCCCTGAACCAGTGATGATTGCCCCACTCTTGGCGCGCAGCTTTTGTACATCTTCTCGCGCCTTAACGCCCGTTATCCACTTTGATTCCCCACTTTGCATGGCGGTACGCCCATCAAGACTGCAGGCCACTTTTAGGCGCACATAGGGCAGGTTTGTTGTCATTGCCTTAAAAAATCCTACATTGAGCTTTTTGGCTTGTGGCTCACACACACCAACGCTCACAGCAATGCCCGCCCCAACGAGCTTTAAGATGCCTTTGCCTGCAACTTTGGGATTGCTGTCAAAACACGCCACCACCACTCTTTTGACTTTGGCATCAATCAACGCATCGCTGCAAGGCGGCGTCTTGCCCACATGACTGCAAGGCTCAAGTGTTACATAAACGGTCGCCCCCACAACGTCATGACCTTGTTGTCGGGCATCATTGAGCGCAAAAATCTCTGCATGTGGCGCGCCAGCCTTCGGATGAAAACCTACACCGATTATTTGTCCGTCCTTGACTATCACGCAGCCAACGGCAGGGTTTGGACGGGCGGTAAACGCACCCTTATGGGCTTGGGCGAGTGCCAATTCCATAAAATACCCATCTTGGGGCTGCGCTGGTTGTAACTGCAAATGCTCAAGCATGGTCATCACTCCCAGCTTGCGGAGCAAAACTTGCCAACTCTGCTTGAAAGGCTTGAATGTCCTGAAAATCGCGATAAACGCTGGCAAAACGCACATACGCCACATCGTCTGTCGCTTTTAGCTCCGCCATCACAATCTCACCCAATACCTTACTGGACACTTCTCGCTCGCCAAGATGGCGCAGCTGTTGCTCAATGCGACTAATGAGCGCTTCTATCTCATCAAGGCTCACTGGGCGCTTTTGTAGGGGCAATGCCACCGAGCGCTTGAGCTTGTGGCAATCGTAAGGCTCGCTGCGTCCATTGGATTTGATGATGCGTGGCATGACCACTTCCACCACTTCAAAAGTGGTAAAACGCTCTCCACATGAAGTGCATTGACGGCGACGGCGCACCTGCGAACCTGCGGCAGCAAGTCGCGAATCAATCACTTTGGTGTCTGCTTTGGAACAATAAGGACAATGCATAAATCCCACTATTTGCCAATACAAAAACTACTAAAAATCCGCCCCAACAACTCATCACTGCTCATCTGCCCTGTAATCTCGCCCAACGCCTGTTGGGACAGTCTTAAACTCTCCGCCACCAGCTCGCCCGCCTGATAAACGGTCAGCTGGGTGTGGGCGTCTTGGGCGTGGGCTTTGGCACGTTTTAGGGCGTCCAGATGGCGTGTACGTGCCATTAGGCTGTTTTCTGGCGGGTGAAAACCAACCTTGTTCTTTAACAGTGCCACCAGCTCATCAATGCCTTGCCCTGTTTGACAAGATACCCCAATATGAGAAATCGGTGTATCGCCCAATGGCTGTTGTGTTTCATGTGAAACGTCTAACAAATCACTTTTGTTGGCGACCATCAGTAATTTACGCTCAAATTCTGCCTGTCCGATGTCTTGGATAAGCTCGCCAAACAACGCTTGTGCCAGCTCAATGGGGGCAGTCTCGGTGCTGACATCATAAACAAATAACAAAATATCTGCTTGTCTGACCGCTTGTTTGGCACGATCTATACCGATTTGCTCTACCTTGTCTTGGGTGTCTCGTAGCCCTGCTGTGTCGGTCAAATGCACGGTCAAGCCGTCCAACACCAGCACTTCTGATAAGGTATCTCGGGTCGTTCCTGCCACGTCTGTAACAATGGCACGCTCAGTTTTTGCCAAGCGGTTTAGTAGGCTGGATTTGCCAGCATTGGGTTTGCCCGCCAACACCACCTGCACACCATCTCTTAGCAACTGACCTTGTTTGGCATTGGCTAAAATACTGTCAATTTGCTCCAAAATGCTGTTTATTTTTTGTTTAATGACCCCATCGGACAAAAATTCTACATCTTCTTCATCACTAAAATCAATGCTGGCCTCCACATACAGACGTAAGGTGGTGATGGTTTCATTTAAGTCATTGATGGTCTTTGAAAATTCTCCAGACAGCGAACGCATGGCACTGCTTGCCTGAGCTGTGCTGGTGGCACTAATCATATCACTGATGGCCTCAGCTTGCACCAAATCCATTTTGCCATTGTCAAAAGCACGCATGGAAAATTCGCCAGCGGTAGCCTGCCTTGCCCCGAGCTCAAAACAGCGAGCCAGTAGCATATTTTGTAGCACCAGACCGCCATGCCCTTGCAATTCCACCACGTCTTCGCCCGTGAAAGAGTGCGGGGCATTAAAATAAATCACCACCCCTTCATCAAGCAACTGCTTATCACCCCAAAACTGTGCAAAATAGGCATGACGCGGACGCAGTTTGTCCTTACGCGTTATCAAGCAACCAATTTGATGAGCGGTGCGTCCTGATAGGCGGATAATGCCCACCCCGCCTTGACCGATGGGGCTGGCGATGGCGGCGATGGTGGGTTGTTGTGTATTCATATCATTTGCTGGTTTATGCGACCACTTATTTTAGCATTTTTAAAGATTTTAGGGAAAGAAAAAATAAAAAAGAATGCAACAAACATCGCATTCTTAATTTGCAACAATCAACCACCCAATGACGCCTACATTTTACATTCTGCCCTTGCGCTTTAAAAATTTCACTCCCGCAATAATGGCACCAACAGAAATTACCAAAAGCTCAATCCATATTGGCAATATATCCAAAATAGCTTCTCTAAATACAAATAAAATCACAAAAAATATTAAAGTTGCCAGTATGATAGTCCATTTCCATGCAAACTTACCTGTGGGTACAATGACATGAATCCATAATGCAATAAAAATCTTATATGCCACATACAATAAAGCAATGACAAAAATAACTTGAATAATATTTTCCATAATTTGCCTTAAATTTAAAATACCAATTTACCCAACATCATATCAATTCTTGCATTGACATATGGTGCTCTTAGTTTTTCAACAATTTTTACTTTAATAAAATGCAAATATACAAAACACCCAATCGGAATAGCAACAAAAAATTTAACAAAAGTCATTGTACCTAATGGCGTGGTTGCTAATAATCCAACAACTATCACAAGCAGATATCCCAATACTGCCAATATCTTACTACCACCAGAAAGATAAACATCAAATACCGACGCTCTTCCACTTTCAAGCTCTAAGGTTGCTTGAGCTATAAATTCTTGAGAATTATGAAGGCTATGATAAAAATTTTCAGAATCACCAGATAGATTTCTTTCTTGAACAAATTGTGTCAGATAAAAAGATTTGTTAATAAAACCACTTAATGCATTGCATTTTATAAAAAACAATCCCATCAGTATGCTATAAATCACTCCCAAACCCAAAGGCACTCTGCCCATAAAACCGCAGACTATTGGAGATATTATTGAAAAAATATTAAATATTGCCATGGCAAATATGGCCAATTTTATTTTGTTAATTTTATCTAGATATTCAAGGTTTATCTCAAATAATGCCTGCGAAAACTCATAAAAACTTTGTGTTTCCTTCATACAAGACTCCAACAACACCATTAAAAATGATTGTAATTTTATTACGATGGATTGTCTATACACAATTTAGACAATTTTCTATCCATTTTGTGGGTATTTGTAGGCATACAAGACAAAATCATCTGTAAATATACGAACTCACCATTTTGACCAAACAATAATAACGGACAAACTAAATATGTCATGTAATAGCTATAATTTGATACCTTGCAATAAATTGTCCAAATATTTAATATAGATGTTTATCAATGAGTTGATTTAAAAGAGAAAATACAGTTATGGTGTTTGGTTCTAATAATACAAATATGAATTACTATACCAGTAGTGAAAGCATAGCACATGAGATTAAAAACACCTATCACCCACCAAGATAACATCATACAGCCTTAAAGAACAAATTAAATATTAAAAACCAAGAAAAATCCCACTTGCTAACAAATGGGATTTTATGTGAATTAAATTTGCTATTTAAGTACTTTGTTGTTGCATTTGCTGAGCAACACGTTTATTGACAATGTGTTGATGTGCCATGCTAAATAGGTTATTGACCGTCCAATACAGCACCAAACCTGCAGGGAAAAACAGCATAAATACCGCAAAAATCAGTGGCATGATTTTCATCATTTTGGCCTGCATGGGGTCGGTGGGCTGCGGGTTAAGCAGCTGCTGAACAAACATGGTCGCCGCCATAAAAATGGGCAAAATAAACCAAGGGTCCATTGCTGATAAGTCTTTAATCCACAAAATCCACGGCGCATGGCGCAGCTCCACACTTTCAACCAGCACCCAGTACAACGCCAAGAAGATGGGCATTTGCAAGAGAATCGGCAAACAGCCCGCCATGGGATTGACCTTTTCTTGGCGATACAACTGCATCATCTCTTGACTCATCGCCATGCGGTCATCACCATGCTTGTCTTTGAGTGCTTGCAGCTTGGGAGCGATGGCGCGCATTTTTGCCATAGAAACGTAGCTTTTGTTAGAAAACCACATCAGCGCCAGTTTGACCAACAAAGTCAGCACAATGATTGACCAACCCCAGTTGCCAAGCACGTTGTGAATGGCCACCAAAATGGCAAACAACACCTTAGAAATTGGCCACAGCAGTCCATAATCCACCGTTTGGTTGAGCCCCACAGCAACTTGCGCCAAGTCTTTTTGTACTTTGGGTCCTGCATACAACGTTGCTTCTAATGCGGTTTGTTTGCCAGCAGGAACGATGATTTCTGGACTATTAAAGCCGATAAAGTATTCGTTATTGTTGGCACGACTAAAGAATGTGCCTTCAAACTCTTTGGGCGTCCAAGCCGACACAAAATAGTGCTGAATGATTGCCACCCAGCCATCTTTGCTGACGGCCGTCAGTTTTTTATCGCCAAAATCGGCAAACTTTAGTTTGTTATAAGGGTCATCTGGCGTGCCCCACGCCCCACCAAGATAGGTTGCCATGCCCATCATGCCCTTATCGGCAAGACCAGGGTCATCACTGCCATCACGTTTTAGCTGCACATACATCTGTCCTTGCCAAGGCTGATTTGACGCGTTATTGATGTCATATTTCATGCCAATGGGGTATGCGCCAGCCGTAAAGGTGTAGGTTTTGGTGATGGTTACACCGTCTTTTTGATAAATCAGTGGCACATGCAAAACGCCAGTTTTATCCAAAGCGTAATGCGTTTTTGGGCTGGTGTAGGTTGCTCTTGACGTTTGGGTGTCAGTGCCATCTTGACCAATCAATCCAGATTGCGCCACATAAGTGCGACCATTGTTACTTTCTAAAAGCACAAAACGCTCTTGACTGTTAAGGGTGGCATCATACTGTTTTAGCGCCGCATAAACAATGTCGCCACCAACAGGGTTGATTTTGATGTCATAACGGTCTGTTGTAACACTGATAAGTGCATCGCTTACATCGCTTTGTGATTGTGATGCCGCGACAACTGGCACATCACCACCTTGCACGCTTGGCACATCACCCGATGACTGGGTTGCCACAGCTTGAGCTGCTTGCTTGGGCACATTGGCATAATCATCGCGCCACGCCAAAATCAGCAAATAGCACGTGATAAGTATCGCAATGATGATCAATATCCGCAGAATTTTTTGCATATAACTGTCCTGAGTGTCTTGGCAAAAGGGGCATTTTCGCCAATCAAATTTTTCATAAGCTGGCTATTTTACTAAAAATCCATTAAAAAACCTAGTTTTTCATCAGGTGGTTTAATCGCGCAGCATAACCAAAACGGTCTTTTAACACACAGCTCCACAGACATGTGGTGGGGCAGTAATGGTAACGCCTAAGCGGCACAGGCACACAGTCAATGCCAGAAGCCCCAAAGGGTTGGCAGCGCAGCAACCGCCCCAAAAGCAGTAGCAAACCTTGATAAACACCGTGCCATAGGATGGCTTGGCGAGCGTATTGCGAGCATGTGGGATAATAGCGACAACGGGCAGGCAGCCAAGGGCTGATGGCTTTTTGATAAAACGTTATTCCGCCCAACAGCAATGTCGTCAAACAACGGCTACACATCACATCACATCATATTGCTTGGGTACAAAGCCACCAATTTGGTAAAAATATCTTGGAGCTGTGTTTTGATGCAGGCACTGTCGTCTTTGTGATAACCCACTTTGATAACAAACACCAAATCCACAGCGCTCATATTACATTGCTGATGACGAAAATGTTCACGGATAAGTCGTTTTAATTGGTTTCGGTCGGTGGCGTTTTTGAGTTTTTTTTTGCTGATTGCAAGACCCAGACGCGCCCAAGCCTTTTGATTGTGCCGTACCAATACTAACAAATGCTCACTGTGGATTTTTTTGATGGGTTGGGCAAAAACATGATGAAAGTCCTTTGCCGACAGCAAACGTTTGTCTTTTTCAAAGGTCAAAGTCATTATAAGGGTTTATCCATACCATGATCAAAATAAAAAGCACCCACAAAAGGTGCTCATCTGACAATCAAACGCTGTTTTATTTTATGTCTTATACAGTCAAACGATGACGACCTTTAGCGCGACGACGTGCCAACACTTGGCGACCGTTTTTGGTGGCCATACGAGCACGAAAACCGTGGGTACGTTTGCGTTTTAGTACACTGGGTTGAAAAGTACGTTTCATAAATTCACCTTAAGGAAATGTTTCACAAAGTTCTGCAGAAAAACCATGATGTGATGTTTGTTTATAAGTTGCTTTATATAGCGCCAGCTGATTTATTTTACATACTTCTGGTAAAAAGTCAACAATTATTTTGCTTTAACAATGCTTACTTCTGATGTTAATGTAAGTGCATTGGCTTTACTTTTTACTTAAAAACCAGAGTTATCCACAGAAAATTTGAACCCTTATTATATATAATATATTTATATAAATAATAATAACGTAGGCAAAATCTGTGGATAACTAATAAAAAATATTTATATTTCATATAGTTAGGCTGTGGATAAACCTGAGGATAAGTTGTTGATAAAATGTGGATAATTCGGGGTTAAAAAGTAATCCACAAAGTTATCCACAGAGTTATCCACAGGCAATCGTGATTGAAAAAATCCATTTTTGTGTTATGATAATGGGTGCTGATTTTGGTGGTGGCAGTTTGGCAGATGTGGGGTGTAAGGTGGAGAATATTTCTTTGTTTGATGATGAGTTTTTGGGTGGTGATTTTCCCAGACCTGTCGTACACAAACTCAAAAAAAACGCCACAGCACCACGCAATACCGTTACTGATTTTGCTGGCAGTTGGGAAGCAGACAGTTTGTGGCAGTTGTGCTTAGAGACACTGCGGCTGGAGATGTCAGAGATTGAGTTTAACCAATGGTTAAAACCCCTAAAACCCCAGATTATTGACGACCATTTGGTGTTGTTTGCCATCAATGTTGCGTTTATCAGGCACATTAACACCAATTATTTGCACAGCATTAACCATGTGTTGGCGCAGCATGGTGCCAGACATTTGTCCGCCAAAGTGCAAGTGCAAGCCCGTGCTTTGGCGCCCAAGCATAACAAAACTTCCCTAAAAAAGCGCGCCTTATCGGCAACTATGGGCGCTAGGATTGATGAAAGCGATGACATTGATGTTCGTTGCACCTTTGAGAATTTTGTCAAAAGTAAGTCTAATAGGCTGGTTTATGACGCGTGTTATGAGCTTGGCGAAAAGGCTGGACAAACGACCACTGGCAATCATTTGTTGTTTATTTATGGTTCGTCTGGCTTGGGAAAAACCCATTTGATGCAGGCGGTTGCTCATCGTTATCAAAAGGCGGGTTTGAGCTATTGTTACTTTACCAAAGACCATTTTTTTCAAACCGTCATTCAAGCGATGCGCGATAGGGGTGGGGTGGGCAATTTGGTCAAACGCATTGGCAAAGCCGATTTGTTGATGATAGACGATGTGCATATGATTAACGAAAGGAATGGTCCAAGAGTTTCTCAGTTTTTGATGACTTTATTTGAAAGTTTTGTTAAAAATAATAAGCAGTTGATTTTGGCATCAAACCGCCCACCATCACAAATGCAAGATTTTGATACGCATTTTTTGTCGCGTTTTTCGGGGGGCTTGTCCTTGCCCATTGAGCCGCCCGAAATAGAAACACGGGTACAAATTTTACAAAAAAAGGCGGATGCACTGCACATGCAGTTGCCCAAAGAATGTGCGTTATTTATCGCCCAAAATGCGCCCCCAGATGTGCGCAGTTTGGAAGGGGCGCTCAACCAAGTGATGGCCAATGCGCTGCTGAGTGATGGTCTGATTGACCTTGCGTTGGTGCGCCGTGCCATCAAAGACCATGTAGAAGCCAGAGCCAGAGCCATCAATGCTGAAAATATTCGCGATGTGGTGGCGGGTTACTATGGGGTGAGCACCAAAGACTTGTTGGGCAAAAAACGTTTGCGCAGCATTGTTCGCCCCCGTCAGATGGCAATGGCGTTGATTCGTGAGCTGACCCACGACAGCTTTCCTGAGATTGGTCAGGTGTTTGGTGGGCGCGACCATACCACTGTGATACACGCGTGTGAGACGATTGCTAGGCTACGTTTGTCCGACCCAAAGGTGGAAAAAGATTATCATGATTTGATGGCGACGCTGCGCCTGTCATAAAAGCTGACACGCCCCAGTTGCCTTTGTGGTACAATAAGCCAAGTTGTGTGAGTTGAGAATGACATGAAATTAGCGATTAGTCGTGATTTGTTACTCAAGGCGGTCAGTTTGGTGGTGGAAGCTGCCGACAGTCGCCATCGTTTGGTGATTTTGGCCAACCTAAAATTGGTGGTAGAGTCACAAAGGTTGATTTTGACGGCGTCAGACTTGGAAGTTGAGCTGACCAGCTGTGTTAATTTGCCCCAAGAAGCGTGTTTGCAAACTGGGGCGATTACATTGCCTGCCGAAAAGTTTTTTAGCATTTGTAAATTGTTGCCAGAGTCGGTGGTGATGATTGATGCGTCTGATGGCTCAAATCGCTGTCATATCAGTAGCGGCAAGAGTAAATACACATTGAGCACCTTGCCTGCCGACGACTTCCCCAGCATTGGTAAGCCCAGCAGCGAACAAATCGTCAAAGTGGGGCTGCAAGACTTGTTTGGCGTCATCAAACACACCCGATTTGCCATGGCAACCCAAGATGTGCGTCATTATTTGACAGGTTTGTTGCTAGAAATTAGCGAGCACAATCTGACAGCGGTGGCAACCGACGGTCATCGTTTGGCGGTGGCGTATCGGGTGCTTGGCGAGTCGTACCCAGACACCAAAGTTATCGTGCCAGGCAAGGCGGTGGCTGGGCTAGAGAAGTTGCTGTTGGATTTGCTCAAAGTGTCAGGTCAAGACGGCGTGGTCAGTTTGGGGTTGGACGAAGAGTTTTTGCATGTGGTTTTGGCTTTTGGTAATGAAATGACCATTCATTTGACCGCGCGTTTGATTGAAGGCAAATTCCCTGATTATCGCCGCGTGATGCCAGTGGGTTATGACAAAATCGCTGTCTTTAACAAAGACGAGATGGTTGCTGTGCTGCGCCGAACATCGGTGGTCAATACCAAAGAATCTCCAGGGGTGCTGCTGGGTTTTGATAAGGCAGATGTGGCGACCGTCAGCTCAAATAACCGCGAGCAAGACGAAGTGGTGGAGAGTCTGGCGGTGCAGTACACAGGCGAGCCCATAGAAGTGTCCTTTAATGAAGCCTATTTGCGGGCGGTGCTCAACGTGTTAGAAGCGGACATACGCTTAGAGATGGTGCACCCCAATAGTCCAACGTTGATTTATCAGCTGGGTGATGAACAAAATCATCAATACATCGTCATGCCAATGCGTGTTTAGTTGTGATTGAACAATTAAAAATCCATCAACTAAGAAATTTATCATCACTGACCATCGCGCCCAAGTCCTATAATTTGATTGTTGGCGACAATGGCAGTGGCAAAACATCGCTGTTAGAAGCGGTGTTTTTGCTGTCACGGGGCAAAACTTTTCGCCATCACGAGCCAAGGCGCTATATCAGCCATCATGGCAAAACGTGCGCAGTTTGGGCAAAAACCACCCACAACACCTTGGCAGTACAAAAGCAGCTCAACCACAAAAACCTTGCCAGCAGCGTGCTAAAATTTAATGAACAAGTGGTGGTATCACAAAGTGTGTTGTCGTTTGCGCTGCCTGTCGTGTTGATTGACCCAAGTGGCATGACTTTGTTGGAAGAAGGCAGTCATGGGCGCAGGCAGTTGCTTGATTGGTTGGTGTTTCACATGGAACCGAGCTTTTATGATGAGTGGCTTGCCTATCAGCGTTTGCTAAAACACAGAAATGGCTTGCTAAAAATACCCAACATTGGCCATCATCAGCGCCAAATCGGTGCGTGGGATTATCAGCTTGCTCAGCATGCCACGTCTTTGCATGCGTATCGCCAAGCGGTTTTTGCCGATTGGTTGGTGTTTTTTTGGCAGATGGTCGGTCAGTTGTTGCCCGCTTATGCAGACAGACTTGAACTGTCTTATCAGGCAGGTTTTGACGTGGCGACGGGCTTGCTTGCAAGTTTACAACAGCGCTTGGCGATGGATGTGGAGCTTGGTTATACAAGGGTGGGCGCGCATCGGGCAGACATGTCGGTGTTTGTCAAAAAATGTCATCTTAATGCCACAGGCAAAGAGCAAGCCGCTCATGTGTTGTCGCGTGGCGAAAAAAAGCTGTTGATTGTCGCGCTAAAACTCTCACAACTGCAGCTGTTGTGCAGTCGTCTGTCTTGGGGCGTTGTGCCAGTTGTGTTGATTGATGACATTGATGCCGAGCTGGACAACAAGGCGATTGATGTTTTGTTGGAGACGCTGTTGTCTTTGCCATGCCAATTGTTTATGACCAGCCTAAACCCACAGCTGGACAGCCTTGTCCAACAAAAAATCGCCAACAAATGTTTGGACGGCAGGGATTATCAGTTGCTGTGGCTTGGCGACGGCGGGTTGCTGGAGTGATGGATTGCTTATTTGATGCCTTGTGATTGGTGCTCAAGCTCTGCAAAAACGCAGCCATCAAAAACCAAATAGGTTTCATGTGAAACATACAGCTGGATAAGCAAACGTGCTTTTTTTGTCTTAAAATGCTATAATAAACGGCTTTTTGGTCGCGTTTCATTTGCGAGCTTTGCCAACAATAATCAATGACAAGGACCTTTTATGACGGCTTTTTCTAACCAAACTCAAGACAGCGATTATACCGCCAAAAACGTTCGTGTTTTGCGTGGATTAGAAGCGGTGCGTGTGCGTCCTGGCATGTACATTGGTGATACTGATGATGGTACTGGCTTGCATCATATGGTCTTTGAAGTGGTGGACAATGCCATTGATGAAGCGCTGGCTGGGCACTGTGATGAGATTAACATCATCATTCACGAAGACGAGTCGGTGTCGGTGATGGACAATGGGCGTGGCATTCCTGTGGACATTCACCCCGAAGAAGGGGTTTCGGCTGCTGAAGTGATTATGACCGTGCTGCATGCAGGCGGTAAATTTGATGACAACAGCTACAAGGTATCAGGCGGATTGCATGGGGTGGGTGTGTCCGTGGTCAATGCCCTGTCCAAAAAGCTGACTTTAAACATTTGGCGTGATGGCTTTGCTCATCGCCAAGACTATACAGATGGTGTGCCTGATGCACCACTTGCTAAGATTGCTGCTTCTAAGCAAACAGGCACACAAGTGCGTTTTTATCCCAGTGCTGAGATTTTTAGCAGTACAATTTTTGAGTATGACATTCTTGCCAAGCGTTTGCGTGAGCTTTCCTTTTTAAATTCTGGTGTGCGCATTGTTTTGAGCGATGAGCGCACTGGCGCAAGTCAAGTGTTTGAGCACAAAGGTGGATTGGCTGAGTTTGTCAGCTACATCAATGACGGCAAACAAACCCTAAATGACATTTTTCATTTTAGTACCCAAGCGGGCGATGGCATTGGCGTAGAAGTTGCTTTACAGTGGTCAGACACCTACAACGAAAAGGTGTTGTGCTTTACCAACAACATCCCTCAGCGCGATGGCGGCACGCATTTGTCGGGCTTTCGTTCGGCGCTCACGCGCTGTTTAAACGCCTATATGGACAGTGAGAATTTGACCAAAAAAGAAAAGGTACAAATCACTGGCGATGACGCACGTGAAGGTTTGACGGCGATTATCTCGGTTAAAGTGCCTGACCCCAAATTCAGCTCCCAAACCAAAGACAAATTGGTCTCTAGCGAAGTCAAATCGGCGGTAGAGACCACCATGCACGAAAAACTCTCTGAATATCTGCTAGAAAACCCCAGTGCCGCCAAAGCCATCGCCGGCAAAATCATTGACGCGGCGCGTGCGCGTGATGCGGCGCGCAAGGCGCGTGAAATGACGCGGCGTAAAACCACCTTAGACATTGCAGGGCTGCCTGGTAAGTTGGCGGACTGTCAAGAAAAAGACCCTGCTTTGTCCGAATTGTACCTTGTAGAAGGGGACAGTGCGGGGGGCAGTGCCAAACAGGGGCGCAGCCGCAAGACACAAGCGATTTTGCCCTTGAAGGGTAAAATCCTAAACGTGGAGCGAGCCCGTTTTGATAAAATGCTCTCTTCTGCCGAAGTGGGGACGCTGATTACCGCTTTGGGTACGGGCATTGGCAAAGACGAGTACAATCCCGACAAGCTGCGCTACCACAAAATCATCATCATGACCGATGCCGATGTGGACGGCTCACACATTCGTACGTTGCTGTTGACCTTCTTTTTTAGACAAACGCCTGAGCTGATTGAGCGTGGACACATTTATATTGCTCAGCCGCCGCTGTATAAGGTAAAAAAGGGCAAACAAGAGCTGTATCTTAAGGACGATGACGCGCTTAAATCTTATTTGTTGTCATCAACCATTGATGAGCACCAGTTATTTTTAAACAAAGACGCGCCAGCCATTACAGGGCAAGCCCTAGAGCGATTGCTCAGCAGTTATGGTCAAGCCCAAAACATCAAAAACCGCCTGACACAAAAATACCCATCCGCGCTCATTCATGCGTTGAGTTTTGTGCCCAAACTTGAACTTGCCATGCTTGATAATAAGGCGGCGCTGCAGCAATGGACGGATAGCTTACAAGCACAGCTGAATAAAAGTTCGCCAGAGCTGATGCCGCGCGTGGAGCTTTTGTCGTTTGATGAGCACACTGAGCGGACACGTTATTTGCCAAAAGTTACGCTGTTTTTCCATCAACTGCCCCAGCAACACGTTGTGGATACGGCTTTGATAACTTCTGGTGAATATGCCAAGTTTTTGCGTTTGACCAATGAGTACAACACCTTATTGTCCGATGATGCCTATTTGCGCCGTGGCGACAAAGATTTGCCAGTCAAGAATTTTGACCACTTGTGGGCGCTGCTGATGGCAGAAGCGCGGCGTGGCTTATCCATTCAGCGTTATAAGGGCTTAGGTGAGATGAATGCTGAGCAGTTGTGGGAAACCACGATGGACCCTGAAAATCGCCGCATGCTCAAAATCACCATAGAAGACGCCATCAAGGCTGACCATTTGTTCAGCTGTTTGATGGGTGATGACGTAGAGCCGCGCCGTATTTTTATTGAAGAAAATGCACTCAATGCCGATATAGACGCTTAATGCCCCTAAAGTGGCGGCGGTACTGACAATTTGTTTGTGGCGCAGAAGGTGCACAAGAACTTTATGGGCGATTTATCGCTGCTGTGACAGACATCGTGATGGTTTTGTTTGGCACTAAGTGGGGATTGGGTGTTGCTCCAACGCATGTTGTGGACGCCATCTGTCCATAAAAATGCTAAAATATCCGCCAGATTTTTCTGACTTTTTAAAAGGCAAGTTATGACCAACATTACCCAAGACCGTATCCTGATTCTAGATTTTGGTTCGCAGTACAGCCAGCTCATCGCTCGGCGTGTGCGTGAAGCGGGCGTGTACTCTGAAATGCACGCCTTTGACATGACAGATGACGACATCAAAGCCTTTCGCCCCAACGGCATTATCCTATCAGGCGGTCCTGAAAGTGTCCACGAAGCAGGCAGCCCACGAGCTCCCCAGATTGTCTTTGAGCTGGGCGTGCCTGTGCTTGGCATTTGTTATGGCTTTCAGACCATGGCAGAACAGCTCGGTGGCAAGGTGGCAGCAGGCGACGTACATGAGTTTGGTTATGCCAAAATTGACATCACCCACCAAGACCGCTTGCTTTCTAAAATCGCCGATGAGCACAATCAATCGCAAGTGTGGATGAGCCATGGCGACAAAGTTACCCAGTTGCCACAGGGTTTTAGCGCCACATCAAGCACGCCCAGCTGCCCTTTTGCGTCAGCAAGCGATGAAGTTCGTCAATTTTATGGCGTGCAGTTTCACCCAGAAGTTACCCACACCGCCAAGGGTGTGGCGCTGATTTCTAACTTTGTGCATATCATCTGTGGCTGTGGCAATGCGTGGAATTCTGAGAACATCATTGAGATGCGTATCGCCCAATTAAAAGAGCAAATCGGCGATAACAAGGTGCTACTTGGCTTGTCAGGCGGTGTGGACAGTTCGGTGGTGGCAGCGCTGCTTCACCGTGCCATTGGCGATAAGCTCACTTGTGTATTTGTGGACAATGGCTTACTGCGCCTTAACGAAGGCGACCAAGTTATGCAAATGTTTAGCGAAAACATGGGCATTCGTGTGATTCGTGCCGATGCCGAAGACCGCTTTTTGACCGCTTTGGCAGGCGTAACCGACCCAGAAGATAAACGCAAAATCATCGGACGAGAATTTATTGAAGTGTTTAGCGAAGAAGCTCGCAAATTGGATGGCATTCAATTTTTGGCACAAGGGACGATTTATCCTGATGTCATTGAATCTGCCAAAACCAAAAATGGCAAAGCCCATGTCATCAAATCGCACCACAATGTCGGCGGTTTGCCTGATGATTTGGCGTTTGAATTGGTGGAGCCGCTGCGTGATTTGTTCAAAGACGAAGTGCGTAAACTGGGCGTGGCACTGGGCATTCCCCACCAGATGATTTATCGCCACCCTTTTCCAGGGCCGGGCTTGGGCGTACGCATTTTGGGCGAGATTAAAAAAGAATACGCCGATATTTTACGCTTGGCGGACGACATTTTTATGCAGGAGCTGCGTGCCAGCGGTTGGTATGACAAGACCGCCCAAGCCTTTGCGGTGTTTTGCCCTGTCAAATCGGTGGGTGTGGTGGGGGACGCACGGCGGTATGCGTGGGTGATTGCTTTGCGGGCGGTGGAAACGGTGGATTTTATGACCGCTCGCTTTGCTCACTTGCCTTATGAGCTTGTGGACAAAATCTCCACGCGTATTATGAATGAGATTAAAGATGTCTCACGGGTGGTCTATGATGTGTCAAGCAAACCGCCTGCGACCATTGAGTGGGAATGAGCCAAAATGCCCTGCCCAATGGTGGGGTTTTTATGGGCTTTGGCATAATTTTGTTATACAGTAACATATTTGGCGCCGTGTGAATGAAACCGATTAAACAAACCCCGACCACGCTGATAACAGGCTTTTTGGGCGCTGGCAAAACCACGTTGCTTAATGCTTTGTTGATGCACAAACCCCCTACACAAAAATGGGCACTGCTTATCAATGAATTTGGTAAAATTGGCGTAGACACTGCACTCATTGACGGTCAAGATGGCGTCTTTGTCAAAGAAGTCAGCGGTGGCTGTATTTGTTGTAGCAGCCAGCTGCCCATGCAGGTGGCGGTGGTGCGCCTGTTATCACAACAGGTTGAGCGGCTGTTGATTGAGCCAACAGGATTGTCCCATGCCAAAGAGCTGCTTGAGCAGTTTGGCGCTGCCCATTGGCAAAGCAGTTTGGCGCTTGGGGCGGTCATTTGTGTGGTAAATGCCCGACAATGGCAGCAGCCAAAATATCGCCAGCACGTTGCTTATCAGGCGCATGTTAAATATGCCGATGTGGTGGTGCTAAACCAAAGCCAATCTTTATCTACAGATGAATGTCAACAGCTGTGCATTTGGATACGGCAATTCAACCATCAAGCGGTCATCATTGAGTTTGAGCAAGTTGCCCAAGCGCTTGATGTGCTCTTTGCCAAGCGACAAGCCAGCAGCACTGCATTGGTGTATGTGCCACTGACCATCACCGATACCGAACGTCAAGACAATCCAGATGATGAGCAACCACTGCCTTATCATTACCATGAATGTGTGGGCGATTATGTGGTGGGTGGGTGGCGTCTGCCAGCATTTTGGACATTTGATGAGCACAAAACACAAAATTGGCTGCTTTCTTTGGTGGGATATGAGCGCATCAAAGGCGTGATACACACATCATCTGGGTGGCTAAGTGTCAATATGACGCCCACCAACATGGCGATGGCTGACATTGGCGAAGGCTTGGACAATAGACTGGAGATGATTGTGTCCAAGCAAAGTCAGCATGCCAATGATTGGCAAGCGTGGAGCGCGCATTTACTGACTTTATTGGTGTCCCAATAGAAAAACCACAAACGTGCATTTGTGGCTTTGCTAAGGAGACTGTTGCTGCCTGCATTTTTCCTTAAGGTCATTCCATTATCGCAACACGCTGTCCATAAGGCTGTTCCATCAACCAATTCCTTTGTTGCTTGGGCGTATTATGCCAAATTTTGATAAGTGAAAAAAGTGTCAAAAGTCGTCATGATTTGTCAGAAATTGCTGACAAACTTAGGTTGGTAAGCACAACTCTCTGGGCGAAACAAACGCAACATCGCGTTTGTCAATCGGCTCATAAAATGCCAAAGACTTGGCAAGCAGCTGCAAAGGGTTGTCAAATTCATTGGCGGCTTGGTGGGTAATGCTTGGGTAATAAGGGTCGTTTTTGATGGGTATGCCCAGATGGTTAAGATGTGCCCTAAGTTGATGGAGTTTGCCTGTTGTGGGGGTCAGTTGATATTTTGCCCAACCGTTTTTTGTGCATAAAATGTCCAGATGGGTGGTGGAATTGGCGCTTTTGTGGGGATTGACTTGCATCACATAAAAGGGCGTGCCACGTTCTAGGTGCAGACTGACCTTGGTGGGCAGACTAAGGTTTGGGTGGATTTTGGCGATGGCATGATACACTTTGTGTACGCGCTGCTGGCGAAACAGTGCTTGGTACAGATGACGGGTGGCGGGGTTTTTGCTGATGAGTATCAACCCTGCAGTGTCTTTGTCTAGGCGGTGTATGGGAGCAAGGTGGGGGTTGTTGCTGGTTTGTTTGAGCCGAGACAAAAGCGTTTGGCGCACATAGTTGCCCGCTGGCGCTACCGTCAAAAAGTGGGGCTTGTCCACCACCATGATGTTGTCGTTTTCAAAAATCAGCCGATGTTCAAAGGGCACATGGGGTTCATCTGCCACAAAACGATAATAATAGATGTGCGTGCCGTAGTGATAGGGCGTGTCTATGTCAAGCGCTTTGCCTGTGCTGTCCAAGATTTGCTGAGTCAAAAAGCGCTGTCGCCACTGGTCGGCACCGATGTGGCTGAATTTATTGCACAAATAAGCAAACAGCGAAGGGGGAGACGCGTTGAGCTTGGGCAGATATAAGGTGCTTGCACAAACACCGTCTGTCATCGGTGGGATATGGTCGGTGGTCATTGCTGGGCGCCAATCAAATTCAAAAATGCTTGAGCGTTTAGCTGGTGGGCGCGCTCGTTTATCCACAACACATCAATGGGTAAAATGCCACGCACCGCATTACAAAAAAATAACCCTGTCAAATGGGGCAGGTCATCGTCTGTCAGAACGCGCTCTTTGGCTGTGGTGGTAAACAAAAGTACACTGCGAAGCACCCCTGCCACGCCTGATTGTTGGGTGGGCGGCGTGTACCAATGGTGATTGAGCTGATAAAACACATTGCTCATTGTGCCACTTATCCACAGATTTTGGGTATTTTTGAGCAAACCTTCGCCAAGTTGTGCGTTATTTTTTTGTTGGGTAAGCAGTTCTTGATGCGCAAAAACGTGTTCATGACTGCTGATAAGTTTCAGTCCTGCGAATCTGGATGGGCGTGTGCCCAGCCGCTCTGACAGACAAAGGGCTTGTTTGGTGTCATCAATGGCAAAACCCCCCACAAATCTTCGGTCTTGGTACACCGACATGGACACGCTTTTGATGAACACTTGTGCTTGATTGCTGTCAAAACCGTAGCCGCGCAGCGATTGGGGTGGGCGGGTGATGATGATTTTTATCATGCCATGAGACAGTGTTTGAGCAAGGTTTTGTAACTGGTAAATGATGGCGTTGATGTCGGCGTACAGACAAAAACGTTCCATGCCTAGCTGTAGGCGCTGACGGTGTTGTGTCAGCCAAAGGGGCTGTCCTTGATACACGCCCAATGTGCTAAAAAACCCATCACCATAAGCCAAAGCGCGATTGTCCATCATGTCATTGGTGGTGATGAGTGTGTTGCCTTGAAGCTGATAAAACAAAGAGTCAGTTCGGTTGGATGGCATTTAAGCAAGTTTGTATGCGTTTGGCGAGTTGTACGTCGCGGCTTTGTACGGCGGGTTGATTGGCATCGCCAAGACGCACTGTCAAGATGTTGTAGTAGTTTTGCCATTGGGGATAATGCTCAAGTTCTTGGCAATAAAAGGCGACGTGAGTCATAAACGCAATCACCGAAGCAAAATCGGCAAATTCAAAGGTTTTGACAAGGCTGTGGTTGTCCAGTGTCCAGCCATCTAGGTCTTGAAGCTGTAGGGCAACTTGGTCGGCGGTCAGACTGCTCATGAGAATTCCTGATAAAAGACAATGATTGTGCAAGTACTGTGCTGATGATAGCCAATTTGGACGGCTGCTGTCAAGAAAAATGGTGGTGTAAAGCGGAGTGGGCTCTGAGATGTGCGGACGTTTTATTGCTTAAGTTGCCACAGATTGCATGATGATGGCAAACAAACGAACACGACCATGAGCCGTGTCTGCTGCACCACCAAACAGACGCCCATCAGCCGCCACAAAACGCTTGCTCCACTTATTGTCAAGCACAGACTGGTGAGCATTATCAGAGTTGTTTGCTTGGTAAATTGTGATGACCACAAAGGTTTGCTGCAAACTTGACACAAAGTCGTCGGCATTGTCAGCGCTGCCCAAACCATTGAAAAGATTTGGTTTTGTGCGTCTTGAACAGAAATGAAAATAAGAAAATAATCCTGCGCAGAGCGCGTCATATTTTGCGCAGAAAATCAGCTTGGCGTTAATGTTTTGTGTCAGATACGCACGCTTTGGCATAATTGGCTGCATTTAGGGGGCATCAATGATGCGCTCAATAAGATAAAGATAACCACCACCAAGCACCACCCAAAAGAGCATGCTGGTTAATAAACTTGCCACCGCCTTTTTGCCAAGGTGATAACTTTGGGCAAATAAACTGTAAGTAACGGTCATGGGTAAGGTTGAAAGAACAAATGCTGCAATGGTCATCTCACGATTGGTATTTGGTGCCAACAAAAATACTGACAGCATCAACAATGGCATAATGATGATTTTTAATGTGGATAACATTAAATTTAGTTGGTTAAAATCGGTCAGCCTAATCTGTAAAAGTCTTGCCCCAATAACCAACAAAGCAACCGGAGATGCGGTTTGTCCAATCGGTTTTAAACTTTGGTCAATGGCTGGTGGCAACGATATGTCTAAAATTGCAACCACCACACCCAATATAATTGCCATAATTATGGGATTTTTGACGATGATATTGGCGATTTGTATTAAGATTTTGTATGCAGCAATTTGCCTGCCAAACAACTCTGTTAAAATCAGCGCCAAAGGCAGCAGTAAGGCGCTTTCTATCATCAATGTCAAAGAAAGATATATCCCCGATTTTTGACCCAAAATAAGTGGCAAAATACCAACACCAATAAAGCCTGTATTGGACATAGAAGCGCCCAAAGCAAAAATTGCGCTATGGCTTTTTTGTAAGTTAAGAAGAAAATGACAAGCGACAAATGCCAAAGTAAAAATGATTAAAGAAACCAAAGCAAACCAAAAAAGGTAGCTTGGTTGCCAAATCTCATAAATATGACGAGTTGCCAAAACATGAAATAAAAAAATAGGCAAAGACACTTTTAATACATAATCCCCAAGCGCTTGTATGTGTTCAGGTTGCAGGATATTTTTATAACTTAATCCAGCACCGATTGCCAATAAAATCAGCAAGGGCAAAATGACGTCAATCACCTTAGTCTCACATTTTTTGTGAAGTTATTAAAGATAACAATATATTTAATCAACCATCGGTCAATAATTTTGTGTTCACTGTTATTTAATGATGTAATAATTGATTTATGATTTGGTTTGATGGATTGCATAAAAATCCAAATAGCTGCCCTGCTGCTGGGCGATGTCTGTCCATGGCTCTACCATGCGCATGCTGTTTTGGCAGCGTTTTACAAGTTTGATATATTCTTTTGTCCCTTGGATTTTCCAAGTAATTTCTTCTTCTTTTAATGTGCGCACCACCTGTGCAGGATTGCCCAAGATTAAGCTGTTGCTTGGCAGAGTTTGTCGAGCTTTGACAAAGCTGTTTGCGCCCACAAAGCTGTTTTCACCGATTTTGGTATGGTCTAAGATGGTGCTGTTGATACCAATCAGGGCATTTTTGCAAATGGTGCAACCATGTAAAATGCTGGCATGACCAATATGTGCCATTTCTTCTAATAAAGTAATGCTGTTTGGAAAACCATGTATGACGCAGTTGTCTTGTACATTGGCATTTTTTTGTACATGAATGCGCCCAAAATCCGCCCTTAGTGTTGCAAAAGGCGCAATGTATACCCCTGCTTCAATAATCACATCACCAATCAATACCGCCTGTGGGTGAACATAAGCGTCTACATGTACCACAGGGCGAACGCCATCAATGGCATAACATGGCATAAAAACTCCTTTTATTCATATACCCCAAAGGGCAAATCGCTAAATCTTTTATTAAATGCTGGGGCGCAAACGGGCAGATATCCTTCCATTGTTCTTGCAACGGACAAAAAATATTGGTCTGCCAATTCATAAATTGCTTTATAGATATTGGCGGTCAGATTGCAAGCATTGATAAAGGGCCAGTCAATTGGAAGCAGTTCTAAAGGCAGCCCAGGGTCTTTTAAAATTGCACGACGATAATGATGTATCAGTAGGGTTCTTATTTGAAAAGCCTGTTTTGGGGTCGGTTGGTGTTGTTCTAATAAACCAGCAATGTCTCTAAAATAATCCAAATAAGTCGTGTAATTGTCTCTGATGGATTTAATATCCCAGCCCAATTCCAATAATTTTTGGTCAGTGATAGAAAATTGATATGGGGCAATCATTGAATGAAAGATAACAATCTCGTTGGTAATGTTGTATTTTGACAACAGACCTTGTAATCTTTCATCTTCTGACCTTGGATAAGCCATGATATTTGTTGAAATGCTGGCATATCCCATCCAACCCAATTCTTTTTTTAATAATGCTCTTTTTTTGACATCAAGGTTGCCCAATAAAATTAAACACCAAGAACCATTCCATTCTTGGATTTGGCTGTTGTAGATTCTTTTTTCGGCTTGTAAATAAAGTTGGTGGCTGGTGGCAGTAATGTTGTAATAACTGACCCTGCCCAATTTTTCGGAGCTTAACCAGTGCTTTTTAACCAGTCTAAAAATGGCTGTTCTTACCACTCTTTCATTGAAACCAAAAAGTTCCATAATGGTAATTAGGCTGCTTAGGCTGATACTGCCGCCACGATGCAAAATAGAATCTCCATAAATAGTAGATATCAAAGATGGGACTTTGAGATTTTCTTTGTCAATGATTTGGTTGATACATGCCTGAAATTTATTGCTCATAAGATTGCTTTAACGTGGTTCGTTTTGGTACCCAAAACAGATAGGATACCAAAACATCAACCACATTAAAACAATTTTTTAGTATTGTCTTAGGTCATAGACGCGCTTGGCCTTGCCTTCAGACCGTGGAATGGTGTTTTCTGGCAAAATCTCTATGCTGACACTGATGCCAATCATGATTTTAATGCTTCTTTGCAGTGCCTTGGTCAGTCGTTTTGCTTCCATTTCATGATAATTTTTCATCTCGGTACGCACATGCAAGTCGTCCATGTAACCTTTTTTACTGACGTGTAGCTCATAAGCTGGAATCAGACCTTCGGTTTTTAGAATCAGTTCTTCAATTTGTGTTGGAAACACATTGACGCCACGAATAATCAACATGTCATCACTGCGCCCAACAATTTTGCCCATGCGACGCATGGCATTTGACTTGCCCGCCAAAAGTTTGGTCAAATCACGTGTGCGATAACGAATCATTGGCAGACCTTCTTTGGTGATGGTTGTAAATACCAATTCACCCTGCTCGCCATCTGGCAAAACTTCACCTGTTTTTGGGTTGATAATCTCAGGATAAAAATGGTCTTCCCAGATGGTTAAGCCTTTCTCGCCCAAGCATTGCATTGCCACACCAGGACCCATCACTTCAGACAAACCATAAATGTCTAAGGCCTTGATGTTAAAACGCGTTTCAATCTCTTGACGCAACTCATCTGTCCATGGCTCTGCCCCAAAGATACCCACTTTGACCGACGTGTTCTTGGCTGTGCCGTAGGTTTTCTCAAGTGTTTCAATGATGTTGATACAATAAGACGGTGTTACCATTAGGGCTGTTGGCTTTAGGTCATGGATGAGCTGGACTTGGCGTTCTGTTTGTCCACCCGACATGGGAATGACGGTTGCGCCAAGGCATTCAACGCCATAATGCGCTCCCAAGCCACCAGTAAACAAACCATAACCATAAGAAACTTGCACCGTGTCTTCTGCGCCCAAGCCAGACACATGCAAACATCTGGCGACAATTTCTGCCCAAGTATTAATGTCTTTTTTGGTATAACCCACCACCGTTGGCTTGCCTGTGGTGCCTGATGACGCATGCAAACGTACAATGTCTTTGCGTGGCACAGCAAACATGCCATACGGGTAATTGTCGCGCAAATCGTTTTTGGTGGTGAATGGAAATTTTGCCAAATCAGCAAGGCAGGTTAAATCTTCTGGCTTAACACCTGCTTCGTCAAATTTTTTGCGGTAAACAGGACTGTTCTTATAAGTGTGTTCAATGGTTGATTTTAAGCGTTTGAGCTGCAAATCTCGTAGCTGCTCAACACTGAGTGAAAGTGCATCGTTCCGTAACTTGGTACTCATATTCTAACTCCATTTTTTCCTTGAATGAGTGTGATAATGGTGATTATCACTTTGGTAAGCAAACTTATGCTTGTACATTTTCCAAAATCATTGCCACGCCTTGACCCACACCAACGCACATAGTGCAAAGTGCATAACGACCATGGCGGCGTTTTAATTCGTGCATGGCGGTCAAAACCAAGCGTGTTCCGCTCATGCCCAAAGGGTGCCCCAAAGCAATCGCGCCGCCATTGGGATTGACGCGAGCGTCGTCATCTTTTAAACCCAATTCACGCAACACCGCCAAAGACTGAGACGCAAACGCTTCGTTTAATTCAATCACGTCCATTTGCTCAAGTGTCATCTTGGTTTGTGTGAGCAATTTTTTGACGGCAGGCACAGGACCAATACCCATGTACTTTGGCTCAACGCCCGCACTTGCCATGCCAACAACCCGCACCAAAGGCTGCAGATTGTGTTGCTTGGCAAAATTGGCACTGGCGAGCAGCAAGCACGCCGCCCCATCGTTGACGCCAGAAGCATTGCCTGCCGTTACTGAGCTGCCTTCATGTTTAAAAATGGGGCGTAACTTCGCCAAAATCTCAAGCGTTGTCTCGGCTCGTGGATGCTCATCTGTGGTTACATAACTGATGTTTTGTTTACGGTCTTTGATGGGCACTGGCAAAATTTCGGTGGCAAACACGCCATTGGTTTGGGCTTGATGGGTTTTTTGTTGGCTTCTTAGGGCAAATTTGTCTTGGTCTGCACGGCCAATTTGATATTTGATGGCGACATTCTCGGCCGTCTCTGGCATACTGTCCACGCCATACTGTTGCTTGAACAAAGGATTGATAAAACGCCAACCGATGGTGGTGTCAAAAATCTCTGCCGTGCGTGAAAATGCCGTCTCTGGCTTTGATTGCACAAATGGGGCACGGCTCATTGACTCAACTCCGCCTGCCAATACAAAGTTTGCTTCGCCTGTTTTGATGGCTCGCGCGCCCATACCAACCGCGTCAAGCCCTGATGCACAAAGACGATTGACCGTGATTGCAGGCACTTCATGTGGCAATCCTGCCAAAAGTGTCGCCATGCGTGCAACATTGCGGTTGTCTTCACCAGCTTGGTTGGCGCAGCCCAAAATAATCTCGTCCAAATCACCCCAAGGCAAATTCGGGTATTTTTCATGCAGATGACGGATTGGCAAAGCCGCCAAATCATCGGCACGCACCGAACTTAAAGCACCGCCATAACGCCCAATAGGGGTGCGAATCCCATCACAAATAAACACATCTTGCATTGTTTGCTCCTTAAACGTTGATTTTTATTTGCCCTTGTGATTTTTTATCGCATATTGTTTCAAGTACAAACTGGGGCGATATTTTTCTTCGCCATACAAAGCATAAAGTTGATTTAACACCGTCAATACATGGTCGACACCCAATCTGCTTAGCCAACCAAAAGGACCATGGGGATAATTGACGCCATATCGCATGGCGGTATCAATGTCATCTGGAGTGGCTGTGCCATGCAGTGTTGCTTCACACGCTTCGTTTATTAACAAACAAATGGTTCGCAGCGTCAGCAAGGCAGGGTGGTCTTTTATCCAAATCACAGACAAGCCACAAGTTGCCAACACTTGTGCAACGCGCTGCTTGTCTGTGTCATCACAAAGATGATTGGTGCTGATGACCACCGCCTTTGCCGATTGCCAATCATGATGCCAATCAAGCAACATGGTTTTTTGGGTAGGGTAACTGACGATTGCCGATTCGCCTTGACTGCCTTTAAGACAAATGTCATCAAACCAAATTTCCCCCTTTTTTTGCCCGTCGCTTATGCCATGTTGTATTTGAAACTTTTGACCCAGACGCAAAACCAACCCATCTAGCCACATCATTGACCCTATGGTTTGAATTTTGGCGTTGGTTTGTTGTGCTTTGGGCATCGGCAAAACATATGTGCCTTGCTTTTGTCCTTGATGATACGCATAAAAACCCTGTCCAGTTTTACGCCCAAAACAACCCGCGTCCACCAACTCTTGTTGCACCAAGTTTGGACGATAGCGAGATTCACCAAAAAATGCCCCATACACGCTTTGGCTCACCGAAAAATTGACGTCTTGCCCAATCAAATCGGTCAGTTCACATGGCCCCATCGCAAAGCCGCCACACTCTTTGATGGCAAAATCAAGCTCCAAAACACCAACTGCCTGCTCTTGTAAAGCTCTAAAACCTTCGCCATAAAAGGGTCTGGCAATGCGATTGACAATAAAACCTGGTGTGGATTTGCTCAAAACAGGCACTTTTTTCCATGCCAACATCAGCTTGTGCAAAGACTGGCAAAGCGTTAGTGATGTTTGTAAACCTTGCACAATTTCCACCAATTTCATCACGGGCGCTGGATTGAAAAAATGCAAACCAACCACACGGCTTGGATTGGGGATTTTTGCTGCAATCGCCGTTACCGAAATGGACGATGTATTGCTGGCAAAAATGGTTTCATCAGTACAAATCTTCGCCAACTGCAAAAACACATTTTGTTTGGCTTCATATTTTTCAACAATCGCTTCAATCACAAGCTGGACGTCAGCAAGTGAATGTAAATCTTGCACCAAGTGCAAACGCGACCATGCCGCTTGCCGCTCTACATCACTGATTTTTTGTTTTTCAACCAGTTTTATTAAGGTTTTTTCAAGCGTTGCCACCATGGTTTGCATTTTGGCAAAATCTTGGTCATACAAATAGGTCTTGTGCCCATTTATGATTGCCAGCTGGGCAATGCCAATGCCCATCGTTCCAGCACCAATCACGGCAATCTTTGCATCAGATAAATCGTGTACCATCATCTTAACATCCTGTAAATTGTGGTTCACGTTTTTGCATAAATGCCTGCACACCTTCTTTATAATCGTCAGAACGACCAGCAATACGCTGCAAATCACGTTCTAAAATCAACTGTGCTTCTAGCGTATTTTGGCTTGATTGATGAATGGCTTTTTTGATTAAAGACAAGCCAAACGTTGGTTGTTTTGCCAAATGCTCTGCCAAGGCTTTGGCTTGGTCTTGCAATTTTTCATCATCACAAACCTGCCAAATCATGCCAATATCATGGGCTTGTTCGGCAGGCAATTTATCGCCCAAAAGCGCCAAACCCATCGCTTTGGCACGACCCACCAGGCGTGGCAAAAACCAAGTTCCCCCAGAATCAGGCACAAGCCCTAAGCGACAAAATGCTTGGATAAAGCTGGCTGACTTTGCGGCAATCACAACATCACACGCCAAAGCAATGTTAACGCCCGCCCCAGCTGCCACACCATTAACCGCACAAATGATGGGCTTGGGCATCTCAACCAGCGTTTTGATGAGCGGGTTATAAAATTTTTCAATTGACTCGCCCAAATCGGGTGCTGCGGCATTGGGGTCAACCACACGGTCGCCCAAATCTTGACCTGCACAAAAGCCCCGCCCTGCGCCTGTGATGACTATGGCACGAATATCGGTGTCTTTGTTCCAACGCTTAAGCACTTCGCCAATCTCTTGGTGCATTTGCACGTTAAAGCTGTTAAGCTGCTTGGGGCGATTGAGTGTTAAATAACCCACCGCATTTTTTTCATTCACCAAAATGGTTTGATAATCCATCACACACCCCGAAAAGTTGGTTGACGTTTTTGTAAAAAAGCCTTGATGCCTTCTTGTCTGTCTTGGGTTGCTGCCAGCCACACAAAATGCTGACGCTCAAGTTTTAACCCTTGCGACAAGGTTGTCTCATGCACGCTTTTTAAGGACTGTTTAATTGCCTTGACGGCAAGCGGTGCTTGTTTGGCAATTTTGTTTGCCAAATCAATAGCATATTGCACCGTCAGAGCGGCGGGCACAACCTGACAACATATGCCATGGTGCAACGCTTGGTCGGCGGTCATCATCTCGCCTGTCATCGCAAGACGCATGGTGCTTTGAATGCCAATCAGGCGAGCCAAACGCTGCGTGCCGCCCGCTGCTGGCAGCATGCCCAAGCCAATCTCAGGCAATGCCAACCTAGCATTGTCGCCACAAAGCACCATGTCGCTGTGTAGCACCAACTCAAACCCTGCACCCAAGGCATAGCCATTGACGGCGGCGATGATGGGCTTGCTAAATGTATCAATGTGTTGCCACAATCTTGGACGCTCATCAAGCCCCAAATCCACCGCATTCATCTTGGACAGTTCATGCAAGTCGGCACCCGCCGCAAAACATTGCTCATTGCCTGTTATCACCACCGCTTTAATTTTGGGAGACACATCAAGTTTGGCAAGCATTTCTCCCAATTGCTTTAAAGTGGCATTGTCTAAGGCATTGCGCTTTTGTGGGCGGTTGAGTGTCAATAACGCCACATCAGCACTTGGACAGCTTAAAATAATCATCTCTTGCATCATCATCACTCATCAAAACTGACATGGACATCGGCAGTTTTTGGCAAGGCTTGACAGCTCAAGACATAGCCTTTGGCAACTTCGTCTGCTTCTAAGCTATAATTGATTGCCATGTCCACTTCGCCTTGGAGTACACGGCAGCGACAAGTTGCACATACACCACCTTTACAAGCATAAGGCAAATCTGCCCCCGCCTGCAAAGCTGCGTCCAAAATGCTTTCATCATTGGGCGATACAGCCACCACAAATTCGCGACCATCTAGGCTAATGCGCACTTTTTCTTCTTGGCGATTTTTGTCTTGGCGGCGATGGCGTTTTGTTTGCAATGTGTTAAAGCGTTCGCTGTGAATTTTTTCTTTGGCAATTCCATAAGTTGGCAATGTGGTTTCTACCGCCACCATCATTTCTTCAGGACCACAGGCAAATACATGGTCAAAGTTGGCTGCCAAAATCCCCTGCTCAAATAACGCCGTCAGTTTGTCTGTGTCAATACGCCCATTCATCAGCTCACTTTCATTAAACTCTCTTGAAAAAATATTGATAAGCTGAAAACGCTCTTTAAATTGGTCTTTTAATTCCATAATCTGTTCGGCAAACATGGTTTGTTTCCATGAGCGGTTGCCGTACAATAAAGTAAAATCGGCGTCGGCTTGCTCAAAAAGCACTTTTTTAATGATTGACAAAATTGGCGTGATGCCACTGCCAGCAGCGACACCCAAATAAGACCGACCACCAATTTTTGCTGCCTTTTGAAAAAATACGCCCTGTGGCGGCATAATCTCAAGCGTGTCGCCGACTGTGAGATGTTCGTTTGCCCAAGTGGAGAAGCGACCGTCTTCTACTTTTTTGATGGCGATACTGATGTCTTCTTTGGGGGCATAACTACAAATAGAATAACAGCGGCGCAATTCTTGACCATCTGTCATGTGGCGTATGGTCAGATGTTGTCCAGCTTCAAAGACAAACCGTTCTTGCAATTCTGTGGGTATGTCAAAAGAAATACAGATGGCTTGGCTGGTTTGGGCTGTGATGGATTTTACTTTTAAAGGAATAAACTGGCTCATGGCTGATTTCCTTATCTTTAAAATAAACAAATAAAACTGGTCAGGGCATGCTCTAAATGCACTTAAAATAATCAAAAGGCTCCAAGCAAGACTGACAACGATACAGTGCTTTACAAGCGGTAGAGCCAAATTCGCTCAAAAGTACCGTGTCTGTGCTTTGACAATGCGGACAAACAATGCCGTCGGATAATGGCACATGACTGCCACACGACTGTGCTTTGCCTTGTGGTGGTGCAATGCCATATTTTGCCAACTTTTCTTTGCCATCTTGGGTCAACCAATCAGTCGTCCAAGTTTCGGACAAATCCACCACCACTTGCACAGGCGACAAATCATGTTGCCGAAAGGTATCGACAATTTGTGCTTTGAGCATTTCTGTTGCTGGACAGCCGCTGTAGGTGGGTGTCAGACGCACAACAATTTCGTCATTGCTATTGATGTCCACACCGCGAATCATGCCCAAATCCAAAACAGAAAGCACAGGGATTTCAGGGTCGTGAATGGTTTGTAAGACCGACCAACAGCGCAAAATGCAATGCTCTATTTTTTGCATAAACCCCCCAAAGACTTACCAAGTCATGTTTGGATAAGTGCGTTGCAGATACTGTAATTCAGCCAAGATATAACCCAGATGTTCGGTATGCAAACCTTGCTTTGCGCCGCGGCGATAAGCTGTTTGTGGTATGTTGAGTTTGTATTGCCGAAGTTCGTTTTCTACCACATCAGACCATGCTTGCTTTTCTTGGTCAAAGTCGGAGATGATGCCTGCCTGCACCAAAATGCGCTCATCTTGGGTCAGCTCAAATAATTCTGCGCTAAAACGCCAAACTTCATTGAGACCTTTTTGGGTGCGCTCAAAGGCTTCGGGCGTGCTTTGGCAAAAACGCATGAGCCATGTACGAGAAAAACGCAAATGGTATTTTATTTCTTTTAACGATTTTTCTGCCAAAGCCACAATTTTTGTCTCGCCAGATTTTGTCAACGCTTTCATCAAAAGTAGTTGATAATGGTCAAAAAGCCATTGGCGGACAATGGTTTGGGCAAAATCGCCGTTGGGCTGCTCACACAAAAGCAAGTTGAAAAACTCACGCTCATCACGATGGTAAGCAAGTTTGTCTTCGTCTCGGTCAAGCCCTTCAATTTCGCCAGCCAATGTCAAAAAATTGCGTGCCTGACCCAACAAATCCAAACCGATATTTGCCAAAGCAATGTCAATCTCAAGCTCGGGCGCATGACCGCACCACTGGGCAAGCCGATGTGATAAAATCAGCTGACTGTCAGCAATGTGCAATAAAAAGTTTGCCAAGATTTGATTGTTTTTGTTGTCCATAACACGCTCCATCACATATGCTCAATGCCATCTGGAATGGTGTAAAATGTTGGGTGGCGATATACCTTGTCATCTGATGGGTCAAAAAACTCAGGCTTATCATCGGGTTGCGACGATGTAATCAAGTCCGAACGCACCACCCAAATGCTGATGCCTTCATTGCGGCGGGTATAGACATCGCGAGCGTGCTGTAGGGCAATTTCATCGTCGGGCGCTCTTAGGCTGCCGACATGGCGATGATTCAATCCTTGTTTGCTGCGGATAAAAACTTCGTACAATGACCAATGACGCTCTTGCGATTTGGCTTGTTTTGACATAACGATTGCTCCATTTTCGTTATTTTGATAGATGAATAAAATCTGCCGTTAAGTGGCTTTTAGGCGGCTTTTTCGGCTTTTGTGTGTTGATTTTGAGCAAAAATAGCGGCGGCATCACGCACCCATTTGCCCCCTTCCCAAGCCTTGCGTCTGGCTTCAATGCGCTCATAATTGCAAGGTCCTTCTCCGCGTAATACCGCAAAAAATTCGTTCCAATCAATCGCGCCAAATTCCCAATGACCCGTTTGCTCATTGAATTTTAAATCAGGGTCAGGCACGCTTAGACCAATTTGATGTACCTGTGGCACAGTATTATTAACGAACTTTTGGCGCAATTCATCATTGCTAAAACGTTTGATTTTCCATGCCATGCTTTGGGCGCTGTTTGGTGAATTGTCATCGCTTGGACCAAACATCATCAAAGCTGGCCACCAAAAGCGATTGACCGCATCTTGTGCCATTTTCTTTTGTTCTGGACTGCCTTGAGTCAACGCAACCATCGCTTCAAAGCCCTGACGCTGATGAAAGCTCTCTTCTTTGCAAATACGCACCATGGCACGAGCATAAGGACCATAAGAAGTGCGGCACAAAGCCACCTGATTGACGATTGCGGCTCCATCAACCAACCAACCAATGGCTGCAATGTCTGCCCATGTTAGTGTGGGATAGTTAAAAATAGACGAATATTTCATTTTACCAGCAATCAGTTTGTCCATCATCTCATCGCGGTCAGCACCCAAGGTCTCAGCAGCGCTGTATAAATACAGACCATGCCCTGCTTCGTCTTGAACTTTGGCAAGCAAAATCGCTTTGCGACGCAATGTTGGGGCGCGAGTAATCCAGTTGCCTTCTGGCAGCATGCCAACCACTTCAGAATGGGCGTGCTGACCAATCTGACGAATCAAAGTTTTGCGGTACGCATCAGGCATATCGTCTTTGGCTTCAATGGTGATTTCGTTGGCGATGTTGTGTTCAAACTGTGGATAGGCAGATGAAGACGCTTCCATATTGATGTGCTCCCTTGGCTAGTAAATTGGCTCTATGGGATATTATTAGATACATTTAAATCAATGTCAACAATTTTTTCGTATCATATTAAAATTTTTATAAGTATTTAATTTATATATATTTTTTATAATTTTTTATGATTTTTATCAAAAAAAACTTGACAATTTGTTTTAAATAAAAGAAATTATGAATTATTTTTTAACGAACAAGGAGTGTTTTTTGATGTCAAATCAAACCAGTTTGCCCTTGAGCTCTTATGTTTATGGCACTTGGCACACCGCTAATCGCGGCTTTCGTTCTGTTTTTCATGCGATTACGGGTGAAGAAATCTATCAAGTCAGCAGCGATGGTATTAAGATGTCCCAAGTGGTCAGTTACGCCAAAAAATACGGCGGCGAACTTGCCAACCTTACCTTTCATAAACGTGCTCAAGCCTTAAAGCAAGTCGCCCAACTGTTGCTTGAAAACAAAGAAACTTTTTATAAACTTGCTTATGCCACAGGGGCAACACGCAAAGATGCTTGGATTGATATTGAAGGTGGCATTCAGACCTTATTTGCTTATTCAAGCATTGTGCGGCGTGAATTAAGCGATGAAAAAATCATTACCGAAGATGCTTGGATTTCATTGTCCAAGCAAGGCAGCTTTGGCGCCAAACACATTTTGACCCCCAAAGCGGGCGTTGCTGTTCACATCAATGCTTTTAATTTTCCAATTTGGGGCATGCTTGAAAAAATTGCCCCAACCTTGCTCGCGGGCGTGCCTTGCATTGTCAAGCCTGCCACTGACGGTTCGCAGCTTACCCAAGCGGTTGTTAGGGTCATTGTAGAAAGTGGTTTGTTGCCCAAAGGGTCTTTGCAAATCGTCTGCGGCAGTATTGATGGTTTGTTTGAATGCCTAAATGCACAAGACACCATCACTTTTACAGGTTCTGCCGCAACAGGTCAAAAACTGCGTCAGCACCCACACTTAAACACGCATTCTATACCCTTTATGATGGAAGCCGATTCGGTTAACAGCGCCATCTTGTCGCCAAATGCCAACACAGAAACCATCGCTTTATTTGTGCGTGAAGTGGTGCGCGAAATGACCGTCAAAGCAGGACAAAAATGCACCGCCATTCGTCGTGCTTTTGTGCCAGAGACTTTGCTTGGTGAAGTGCAAGAACAACTCATTGCCAGATTAACCAAAGTTGTGGTTGGCGACCCCAATCTTGAAAACACCACGATGGGAGCTTTGGCAAGCAAACGCCAACAAAAAGACGTGCAAGATCGTGTAGAACAGCTCAATCAAGTTGCCGACATTGTCTTTGGCGGGCATTTGTGTGGCTCGTTTCACATCAATGCAAACAATCCAGACGCTGGCGCTTTTTATCCGCCAACACTGCTGTGCTGTTCATCTCCAAACAATGCACAAGCGGTTCACCAAACCGAAGCCTTTGGGCCTGTTTGCACCTTGTTGCCTTATCAAAACATAGATGAGCTTGCCAGACTTGTGGCACTTGGTGAAGGCAGCTTGGTTGCGTCTGTGGTCAAAAACCCAGACGAAAACGTTGAACAGCTGATTCAAAAAATTGCTCCTTGGCATGGTCGCCTGCACGTGCTTGATGAACGTGCCGCCAAAGAGAGTACAGGTCATGGCTCACCATTGCCTTATTTGGTGCATGGCGGGCCAGGCAGGGCAGGCGGCGGCGAAGAACTGGGGGGATTGCGTGCCGTCAAACATTATATGCAGCGTACCGCAATACAAGGCTCACCTGACACGCTAACGCAGATTAGCCATGTTTGGACGGTGGGTGCCAGTGTTTATCATGACCGTGTGCACCCATTTAAAAAATCCTTTGATGAATTGCGCATTGGCGAGCAACTCATCAGTGCCAGACGCACCATTACCGAAGCGGATATTGTGAATTTTGCTGGCATAAGTGGCGACCATTTTTATGCTCACACCGACAAGATTGCCGCTGCCAATTCTTTGTTTGGTGAGCGCGTTGCCCACGGTTATTTTATTGTCTCTGCGGCGGCGGGCTTGTTTGTTGATGCTGCCGAAGGCCCTGTCATTGCCAATTACGGCATGGACAATTTGCGATTTGTTGAGCCTGTTAAGATTGGCGACACCATTCAAGTGGCACTGACCTGCAAACAAAAAACCCCCAAACAACCCAAAAACAGCGATGAAAAACCACACGGTGTGGTTGTTTGGGACGTTAAGATAAAAAACCAACGTGAAGAACTTGTTGCCACTTATGACATTTTGACCTTGGTTGCGCGGGACTTGTAGTTTTGTTGGTCGCCGTCCTTGTTTGTGAAAGTGGCAAACAAGGGTGGTCTGATTGACTTTATGCATATCCAAATAAACCCGCCATAGCCAGTCTATTTGGATGATAAGGACAGCTTTATTTGATGACGAAAGGATTTATTATGGAAAGTCAATTATCTATTCAGGAACAAAAAATTCAACAACGCAAAATTGCACTGGCAACTTTGGTTGGCACCACCATTGAATGGTATGATTATTTTATTTATGCTGCGGTTGCAGGCTTGGTCTTTGACCAGCTGTTTTTTAAGCCTGCTGGCGATTCTATTGCCACCTTGCTGGTGTTTGCTTCCATCGGCATTGCTTTTTTCTTTCGTCCACTTGGCGCTTTTATTTCAGGTTACTTGGGCGACAAAATCGGACGCAAGGCCATCTTGGCGCTTACCTTGCTGATGATGGGCACAGCAACGACGACCATTGGTCTTTTGCCAACCTATGAAAGTATTGGCGTTGCTGCTCCCATCATTCTTTTGTTGCTGCGCATTGTCCAAGGGATTTCTGCTGGCGGTGAATGGGGTGGTGCGGTCTTGATGGCGGTTGAGCACGCACCCGACCAAAAGCGTGGCTTATTTAGCTCCTTTCCACAACTTGGTGTGCCTTTGGGTTTGTTGCTTGCGTCATTGGTTTTGGTTGTGATGACGGGCTTGATTTCACCTGATGACGCTTTTAAAGAATGGGGTTGGCGTATTCCCTTTTTATTAAGCATTTTGCTTTTGGGCTTGGGTTTTTGGATTCGCCGCTCTGTTGAAGAAAGTCCGATTTTCAAAGAAATGAAAGAAAAGAAAGCCGTATCCCAAAAACCCATCACAAGCCTATTTAAAAACTACAAGGGTGTTGTTTTTGTGGCATCACTGCTCATTGCTGGGACAACCACGCTAGGCTACATGACTGCAGGGGGCTTTGTTCAAAATTATACCACCAAAACTTTGGGTCTTGACCGCACCATAATTTTAAGTTTGGTTGCCTTTTCTGCGGTTGTTTGGACGCTGTTTACTTGGTTGTCGGCGGTGTTGTCTGATAAATTTGGACGCAAACCCATCTACATTGCAGGTTCAATCCTACAGCTGATAAGTGCCATCACATTATTTCCATTGCTCAATACCGCCGATTATACTTATATTGCTGTAGGCTTAGCCATTCTTTCCATCTCCATTGGCATGACTTACGGCGTGCAGGCGGTGTTTTATTCAGAACTGTATCCATCGTCAATACGCTTTTCTGGCATTTCTATTACCTACGCCATTGGCTCTATCATTGGCGGCGCTTTTGCTCCCCTGATTGCTGCCTTTATCATCAAATCAACGGGTGAGACCACTTTTGTTTCTGTTTATCTGATGGTGATGACTGTCCTTGCTTTTTTGGCGGTGCTTTCTTTTAAAGACAGAACGCGCATTCCCTTAGGGCCACAAGCTGAGCAAGAACAACAAAAATCCCCGTTTTCTTGGCGCAAATAAACCGTTTTAAGAACATTGACAATGCAAGTTGTGCGTGGTTGCAAGGTGGTGTGGCAAAGAATGAACAAAATGGTTCTAAACGTCATCACAAAGGCTTTTGCCCTAACAAATACACCACCGAGCTGGTGCCCACATGGCGACTGCCTTCGTTTAGGTGATGCGTGCGATGTTCGGCGTGTAGCCAGTGCAGACCTTGATAGGCGCTTTGCCAGTCATTCAATGTGCCCAACATTTCAACCTTTGATGGCCCACCTGTGCCAAGTCCAAGCTGCTGCGTGTGATAAAACACACCGACAAACAACCCGTTGGGTGCCAAGGCATCAACAATCTTGGCACCCATCTGATGACGCGCTGGCACGGGCAAGTGAAAAAAGACACTGCTGATGACGTCATATGGTGCTTGCCAGTTCATTGTCAAGGCGTTGTGGTTGATAAAATCAACGGCCACTTGATTGGCCGCTGCCAGACGCTTGGCTTTGTCCAGTCCAACTTGTGATACGTCTATACCAGTTGTGGTGAGCCCATGTTTTGCCAAAAACACGGCGTTGCGCCCTTCGCCTGTGGCCAAGTCCAGCGCTTTGCCTGAAGTTGGTAACAGATGTTGAATTTGTAACAAAAATACATTGGGCTCAACCCCAAATGCGTATTCATTGCCCAGATAGCGTTCGTCCCAAATGGTCATGATGGTCTTTTGTGTTGTGGATTTTCTTTGTTATCTTAGCATAATTTTAACAAGATGATGAAAAATATGTCTGTTTTAACAATCAATCAACCAAGCATGAAAAATCACAAAACCAATATCGCACAAACGGTTTAAAAACCCCCAAAAATTTGTTAGCATAAGCCCTTTAATACAGCGCAGAACCATGATGAAGCAGCGACATACCAAAGCCCTATACCCTGGCACTTTTGACCCCATCACCAACGGACACATTGACCTTGTTAATCGTGCCCTAAAAATCTTTGATGAAGTCATCATCTCGGTGGCATTTGCCCACCACAAAAAGCCCCTGTTTAGCTTTGATGAGCGGGTGGCACTGGTGCAAGAGATTTTTGCCGACAATCCACGCGTGTCGGTGGTGGGCTTTGAAGAGTTGCTCGTGGATTTTGCCAAAACACAAAACGCCGTGGCGGTCATTCGCGGACTGCGGGCGGTGAGCGATTTTGAGTATGAATTTGGGCTGGCGAACATGAACCGCAGTCTTGATGAAAACTTTGAAGCGGTGTTTTTAACCCCTGCCCAAGAGTATTCATTTGTGTCGTCCACTTTGGTGCGCGAAGTTGCCAAACTTGGCGGCGATGTCTCAAAATTTGTCCCGCCTTGTGTGCTTGATGGTTTTGCCAAAAAGTTTGGTCAGGGGGCGTGATGGCACTAAAAATCACCGATGAGTGCATTAACTGCGATGTGTGCGAGCCAGTTTGCCCCAACGAAGCCATCAGTGCAGGCGATGACATTTATGTGATAGACCCCAATCTTTGTACCGAATGCGTGGGGCATTATGACAGCCCGCAGTGCGTGGACATTTGTCCTGTGGATTGCATTCCCAAAGACCCTAAATATCCTGAAAGTACAGACGAGTTGATGGCAAAATTTGTGCGTTTGACCAACTAAAAATTTGTTTTATTTGCCAATTAAAGCCTTGTCAGTTGGCTACAAATGTGCTAAATTCTTGGCAATTACATTATTTTTGATAGGGAAATATCTCAATGGCAATCTCACTAAGCAAAGGCGGTAATTTATCATTGTCCAAGACTGACCCATCACTGACCAAACTGCTGATTGGTTTGGGCTGGGACGAGCGAGCGACGTCAGGACAGGATTTTGACTTGGACGCCAGTGCTTTTTTGCTGACAGGCACAGGCAAAGTGCGTGGCGACCACGATTTTATTTTTTATAATCAGCTAAAATCTGCCGATGGTGCGGTTGAGCATACAGGCGATAACCGCACAGGATTGGGCGATGGTGATGACGAAGTCATCAAAGTGGATTTGACGCGTGTCTCCCCCGAGATTGACAAAATTGCCATCACCGTTACCATTCATGACGCCCAGCTTCGCAATCAAAACTTCGGTCAGGTCGCCAATGCTTTTATCCGTGTGGTCAATGAGCAAACAGGTGCCGAAGTGGTGCGTTTTGACTTGGCCGAAGATTATTCCATTGAAACGGCGATGGTCTTTGGTGAAGTGTATCGCCACAACGGCGAATGGAAGTTTCGTGCCGTAGGTCAAGGCTACAGTGGCGGACTGGCGGCGATGTGTCATCAGTATGGCATTATGATTGGCTAACAATAATCCAAAAGAACCATCATTGTATTTTATCTCAAAAAGTGGTAAGTTGGTTTACCGCTTTTTTGTGTGTTAAAAATAAGTATTGATTGGAATGCTGGTTTATGATGAAAAATTTAAAACATTTTTATTTTGATATTGTCTTTACGATTGTTGCACTGATTGGTGCGGCGTATTGGGGCTTTACCCACGGTGGGGCGACGGCGTTGTTGTCGGCATTGTTTATTACGCTGGTGCTGGCGATGATGGAGATTTCTTTATCTTTTGACAATGCGGTGGTCAATGCGTCTGTCTTAAAGCATTGGGACAAATTTTGGAAAACCGTCTTTTTGACGGTGGGCATGCTCATTGCTGTGTTTGGCATGCGTTTGGTGTTTCCCATCGTCATTGTGGCGGTAACTGCTGACATGGGCATGGGTGAAGTGGTGCAACTGGCACTCAACAACCCCACAGAATATTCTGCCAAGCTGATGGCACACCATGCCGAGATTGCCGCCTTTGGGGGTATGTTTTTGCTGTTGGTGTTTTTAAACTTTGTCTTTGATGACAAAGACATTCATTGGTTTGAGTGGCTAGAAAAACGCCTTGCTCGCTTTGGCAAAGTTGATGCCATGAGCGTGTTTGTGGCGATTGTCATTTTGATGATTTCTTTGACGTGGGTGGACGAAGCCTACAAATCGGCGGTGCTGATGGCAGGCGTGTGGGGTATTTTGATTTATATGGGGGTCAATGTCCTATCTACCTTGCTTGAAGGTGAAGACGAAGAAGACAGCATTGATGGCAACGAAGTGGCAGGAGCGATTGCCAAAGGCGGCATTGCTGGCTTTTTGTACCTAGAAGTGCTGGACGCGTCGTTCAGTTTTGATGGGGTGATTGGGGCGTTTGCCATCACCAATGACGTGGTGATTATCATGATTGGTCTGGCGATTGGGGCGATGTTTGTGCGTTCTATGACCATCTTTTTGGTAGAAAAAGGCACGCTTGATGAGTTTGTTTATCTGGAGCACGGGGCTCATTATGCCATTGGTGCTTTGGCGATTATCATGCTGATTTCTATGAAGTTTCATGTGCCAGAAGTCATCACAGGACTGATTGGTATCGCCTTTATTGTGGCGTCTTTGATTGCGTCCATTCGCTATCGCAAGAATGAAGCGTTGGAAAAATCCGACGAATGACAAGATTGAGATACATAACGTAACAAAACTCTTTTGTTTAAAGTTGGGCAGTTTGTTATAGTACAACGTGAGTACAACACTCGTATGTTAGATAAGGAAAAAGACACATGGCAATTAGCTTAACCAAAGGCGGCAACGTCAATCTTTCAAAAGAAGCCCCAACCCTTGCCCAAATGACCGTAGGTTTGGGCTGGAATCCCCGTGCCACAGACGGTCAAGCCTTTGACCTAGATGCGGTGGCATTTTTGGTCAAAGAAGATGGCAAAGTGCGTAGCGACAGCGATTTTATCTTTTTTAATAACCTAAAATCCACCGACGGCTCGGTTGAGCATACAGGCGATAACCGTACAGGCGAAGGCGATGGCGACGATGAAGTCGTCAAGGTGGATTTGACTTGTGTGCCTGCCGACGTTGCCAAAGTGGTGTTTTGTGCGGTGATTTATGACGGTCAAGCCCGCAACCAGAACTTCGGTCAAGTGGGCGACGCTTATATTCGCATTGTTAATGCCCAAGGCGGCAGCGAAGTGGCTCGTTATGACTTGTCTGAAGACAGCTCTACCGAAACGGCGATGATTTTTGGTGAGCTCTATAAGCACAACGGCGAATGGAAGTTTCGTGCGGTCGGTCAAGGCTTTGCTGGCGGTCTTGGGCCTTTGGCAAGCTCGTATGGCGTGGCGGTATAAGTGATGTAGATGATAATGATGGGCAAAAGTCGTAAGGCTTTTGTCCATTTTTTTCAGCAATAAGGACAGCCTATGGAACTGCTCAAAGGTCAAAAAAGTCAGCTTAGTCAGCTGGGTGTTATACAGACGGTCGCTTTTGAGATGAGTGTCAGTTATCAAGGGGTGCTGAGTGCTGATGTGTCGGTATTTGGGTTGGACGCCCAAGGCAAACTCAGTGATGAACGGTACATGACCTTTTATAATCAGCCAGTTACTCCGTGTGGTGGCGTAACATTGATTACTCATCAAAAGTTTGGCGTTGATTTGACGCGTCTGCCCAGCCATATCAACAGTCTGATGTTGGTGATTGCCATTGATGGGCAAGGTGTTGCCAAAGAGTTGACCCAGTTGTGCGTTGGTGTCAGTCAGCAAGGCAGAGTTCTCGCCACTTTTGTTCCCACCGATTTGCACCACGAAAAAGCGGTCATGCTGCTACAAATTTACAAAAAAGACGTCTGGCGTCTGGCGGCGGTCGGGCAAGGTTTTAATGGCGGATTGGCTCGGCTGATTGAGCATTTTGGCGGTGAAGTGGCAGACGAGCCTGCACCAGCAGCCCCAACGCCCCAACAGTCATCAAAAAGCACGATAGAGTTAAAGAAAAAACTGTCCCTAGAAAAAGCCCAAAAAACAGGCAGTCAAGCCATCATTGATTTGACCAAAAAATCCTTGGTAACCCTAGAAAAGAAGGGCTTGCTTGCTATTAAAGCCCGTGTGGCACTGGTGCTGGATGCGTCTGGCTCAATGAATTGGCAATACAAAAACGGCGATGTACAAAAAGTGGTCAATAGACTGATGCCACTTGCCATCAATTTTGATGACGATGGCAGTTTTGAGTGTTGGGCATTTGCCAAATTGACCACGCGTCTTGATGACGTTACGCTAAGCAATGTCAGCAATTTTGTCAATACCACCAAGGGTGGTCATCAGGCTTGGCAAGTTGGCGCACGCATTAACGAAGAAATCCCTGCCATACAAGCGGTGATTGACCATTATATCGCCATCAAAGATGACGTGCCAACTTATGTGCTGTTTATCTCAGACGGTGGCGTGGGCAGCAGCCAGCAAATGCAAAAGATTTTGACCCAGTGTTCTAGTCTGCCGATATTTTGGCAGTTTGTGGGTATTGGCGGTTGCAATTATGGCGTGCTGGAGAAGTTAGACACCATGGGCGGGCGAGTGGTGGACAACTGTAACTTTTTTGCCTTAGACCGCATTGATAGCATTGATGATGGGCGCTTGTATGAGTTGCTGCTTGCTGAGTTCCCAGCATGGCTTGCTAAAATTAAGCGCAAAAACTTGCTGACCAATCGCACATTGCATGACAGCAGCACCACAGTCGGCAGTATCTTTGGGCGTTTATTTAGATGATGGAAAATTTATGACAGCATTTAGTTTGATTGGCGAAAATGAGCCGTTTTTGCATTGCCATCTAAAACGTGGCGAAGCGATTTTTTGTGAAGCCAATGCCATGGTGATGATGGAAGACAACCTTGACCTAAAAGGCACGCTCCAAGGTGGCATCATGCAGGCGCTGATGAGACGCTTTGCCAACGATGAGTCTTTGTTTCAACAGCGTATAGAAGCGGTGCGCGGCGATGGCGATTGCTTGCTTGCTCCGACCTTGGACGGCGATATGTTGATATTGGACGTGGGTGCGGCGCAGTATACCTTGTCTGACGGCGTGTTTGTGGCTGGCACACAAGGCATGGATTTAAAAGCCAAAATCCAAACCAACCTTGGTGGAGCAATCTTTGGCGATACAGGTGGCTTTATGGTCATGCAAACCCAAGGTGTCGGCAAACTGGCGGTGTCGGGTTTTGGTTCGTTGTTTGAAATACAAGTAGAGCATGGCAAGCCTGTAACCATTGATAACGGTCATGTGGTGTGTTGGGACAGCAATTTGCAGTACTCACTTTCAACCAGCGTCAATCAAAATCAAGGCTTTCTTGGCAGTATCATCAATTCGGTTACCAGTGGCGAAGGCATGGTGCTAAAGTTTAGCGGTCAAGGCAAAGTGGTGCTGTGCTCGCGCAACCGCGATAAATACCAAGGCTGGTTACAGAGCATTTTGGGTGGCAACCCAAACAGTGGTCGCAGTGGCGGATTGTTTGGTGGATTGTTGTAGCAGATTGTGATAATGTGTGATTTGTTATACAATCTATGTACTGCATTGTTTATGTTGAAAATAGGAGTTTATATATGGCGGTAAATCTACAAAAAGGTCAAAAAATCTCTTTGGAAAAAGAAGCGGGTGGCGCACTGAGTCAAGTCAAGATGGGCTTGGGCTGGGACGTTGCCAGCGCTGGCAAGTCGGGTGGTTTTTTGGGCGGATTGTTTGGTGGTGGCAGTGGCGACAGCATTGATTTGGATGCGTCTGTGGTCATGTTTAATAACAACAAACAACCAACCGATGTGGTGTATTTTGGGCAATTACAATCCAAAGACGGCTCAATTTTGCACACAGGCGACAACCGTACAGGCGCAGGCGATGGCGACGATGAAGTCATCAACGTGGATTTATCACGCATTCCTGCCGATGTGCAAGCGCTTGTTTTTACAGTGAACAGCTTTACAGGTCAATCCTTTGAAAAGGTTGCCAACGCTTATTGTCGTATCCTAAATGCCAGCAACAATAGCGAAGTGGCGCGTTATAATTTGTCCGCCCAAGGCAGCCACACAGCGATGATTTTGGCAAAGGTTTATCGCCACAATGGCGAATGGAAAATGCACGCCATCGGTGAGACAGCGCATGGGCGCACCTTTAATGACCTAATCCCCGTGATTATGCCGCACGTTTAAGGACATTGATGAGCAAAACCCAAGACTGTGATGGTGTTGGGTTTTTTTGCGGATAAAAATGCTGTAATGGACTGACTTGATTTTGGAAAATAAAAATGACAACACTGGTGTTGGGGGCAAATACCGTCATTGATGGCGATGTGGTGCATATAAGGGTTGGTGGCTTGGCGCTGCAAAGTGTGGGCATGATGTGGCTTGCTTTGGACGAAAATCGCCGCGCTAAGATTAGCCCTGCTTATTTGCACGAGACGAAGGACTGGGCAAGTTTTGCCAGCGACACATGGACACTGGACTTGTCCAAAGCCTTTGGTGAATATGCTGTGCAGCGCTTGCAACTGGTGGCGTATGTCTATTATGACCCCAATTTGGCAATCGCCGCCACTGAGCTTGGTGGCTTTGCTTTGTGCGTTAATGGGCAAATTGATTATGTGGTCGCGGTCAATGAACGCCATATCAAAACCAGCGTGGTGTTGGAGATTTATCAGCGCAATGGACAATACAAATGCCGCGCATTGGCGGAGCACTCTGCCCAGTCGCTAAAAGCCTTTGGCAGCCATCTGCATATCGGTTTAAACGAAAACTTTCCCAATCAACCATCGCTTCAACAGCCACCCAGAGTGCAGGCGGGCGACACTTGGACAGGAACGGCATTTGCTGTGGACAGTCATCATCTTTTGACTTGCCATCACGTCATTGATGGGGCGAGTGTGATTGGTATTCGCCAGCAAGGTAAAAGCGACCAACAAGCCCGTGTGGTGATGGGTGATGAAGGAAGCGACACAGCGATTATTAGGGTGGATGAGCCGTTGCCATCTGTGGTATCGCTGGGGGCTGGTCAGCTTGAGCTGCTTGGTGAGCAGATTGTGGCGATGGGTTTTCCTTTGTCGGGACTGACCAGTCAGTTGCAAGTAACCACAGGCAATGTTGCTGCTTTGGTGGGGTTGCACGATGACATTCGCTTTTTGCAGTTTACCGCGCCCATTCAACCAGGCTCTAGCGGCAGTCCGCTGCTTTTGCCCACAGGTCAGGTGGTAGGCATGGTTACATCAAGTCTAAGCAACGCCCAAAACATGAACTACGCCGTCAAGTACCAGCTGCTCTCTGCCATGCTCACCAGCGCAGGTATTGGCAACTTGACCAGCGCTCATGAAACGCTTGCTGCCCCACAACTGATTAAGTGCCACAAAGAAGCACTGTGGTTGGTGGGGTGTCGGGCATAAACTGACTTTGCTTGTTTATATTGGGTGGTAGGTCAGTGCTTTGAGTTTTGGGTTGTTGCCAAAGCGGTTGTTGCTTGCGGTACCACTGGCAACCATCAAAGCAAAGATTAACATAAGGTTGATGACGGGAACAAACAATAAAAGACTGAGCCAGCCACTGCTGTTGGTGTCGTGTAGGCGTGATACGCTAATGCCAAGTACGATTAGCCATACATCAAGCGCAGCCGTCATCAGCGCGGCAGTCCTTATTCCTGCGCGAATTTCTAAGATAAGCACACACAGCAAGGCAAATATGGGTAAAAGAAACGTCATCAGCAGTGCATAGTATCGCCGTCTCATGCGCGGTTTGATTAGAGACAAAACTGCCCCCAATATGATAAAATTTGTAACAAGTCCAATAAAAATATACAATATCTCCATCATTGTATTCATTATTCTTCTCTTCAGAGTTTTTAAAATATTATTTTAAACTTTAAATTGTACTTTACTTTTGGACAAACAGTCCATATACTAAATTGGCGGTTTCTGACAGATTTATGGTTGTTTTATAAACAAAATAGGTTGATTGATGGAAGTGGTAGAAAAAATCCGTGTATTGCGAGAGATTAACCAATGGTCGCAAGAAGACATGGCAGAAAAAATGGACATCTCTACCAATGCCTATGCGCGTATGGAGCGCGGAGAGACCAAACTCAATTTAGAAAAATTGGATAAAATTGCCACCATTTTTAATATAGACATCGTGGAATTATTAAGTGTGTCAGACAAAGGATTGTTTTTGTTAATCAATGAAAATGGTAACAACAATAATGCCAATTATTATGGCGGCAATAACAATCATGAATTGTTGATAGAAAATGAAAAACTAAAGCTCATCAATGATAATTATGAAAAACTTATTTCCCAACAAGCCAGTGAAATTGATACCTTAAAGGCGATGATTGCTTTATTGCAAAAACGCGCAGATAAGGATTGAAACAATGATTGTGGTTGGTTGGCTTTTGTTATATAATGCTTTTTGGCAAGCCAGACAATCGCTGTCCGACCGCTTGATTTAAGGTGGTCGGAGGGAGGAAAGTCCGGGCTACATAGGGCGACGTGCCAGCTAACGGCTGGGCAGAGCAATCTGACGACAAGTGCAACAGAGAGCAGACCGCCCGACTACTCAGTCTAATTATTTGTTTTTATCCGTAGAAACAGATGTTTAGATTGAGTAGTTGGGTAAGGGTGAAAGGGTGGGGTAAGAGCCCACCGCATGGCTGGTAACAGTGCATGGCAAGGTAAACTCCACGTGTAGCAAGACCAAATAGGTGTCCAATGGGTTGCCCGCTCAGGACACGGGTAGGTTGCTTGAGCGTGTCAGTGATGGCACGCCTAGATGAATGATTGTCCAAGACAGAACCCGGCTTATCGGCTTGCCGCCTTTTTTGATATTAAGTAATTGAAAAATAACAATATAAAAATTTTATCCCCAATTTTGGTAGTCATTTTTTCAAAGTGCCTAAGTATTTTTTGCAAAAAATGTGGTTCTTAAAATTTTACATGGCGAACTACAAACATATAAGATAAATAATTGATTTTATTAGGTGAATTTTTATTTAATAAATTTTATATCTCCAAATATGCCCCAAAAATACAAAGTGTCTAAAATTTAACCTAATATTCTGCTCTTTTTATGGGGTAAATCTGGGAAAATCTCACCCTTATTTTTTTGGTCATTTGGGACGGTTGCCAAAAAACTTGCCGTAATCTTGTTGTGCTACTCAATTTTGAGTAAAAGTAGCACGTATGCGGGGCATTTTATCACATCAATTTGGCATTTTAATGCCTTTTTACCAAGTGTTATCATGACTTTGTAGCAGGTTCATCAAGGCAGGATTGATAAATAACTTCTCTTTGCCTGCTCTGACTTCTTGCAATATGCCAATATCAACCAGTTTGGATAGGTAGTTACTGGCAGTTTGGCGTTTGGCGATGCCCTTATCTACCACATTGCCAATACGGCAATAAGGTTGTTCAAAGATTAAATCCACCAGCTCATGGCTATAAATCTGCCCTGCTTTGTCTTTGATGAAATGGGCGGTGTGTTGGTGTAGCTCTTTGATGGCCAGTATTTTGGCGGTTGTCCATTCGCTGGTGTCTTTGATTGCCATCAGCATATAGCTAAGCCAAGTATGCCAATCTGACCGCTCTGTTACACCCATTAAGCCCTGATAATAGCCTGCCTTGTTTTGGATAATATAACGGCTTAGATACAAAATGGGCAAATCTAGCAAGCCTTTATCAATCAGATACAAAATGTTTATCACTCTGCCAGTTCGTCCATTGCCATCAAAATAGGGGTGTATGGCTTCAAACTGATAATGGGCAATCGCCATTTTAACCAAAGGGTCTAAGTCATCATCAGCGTGTAAAAACTGCTCCCAATTGGCAAGTAGAGCGTGAATGGTGGCGGTGTCATTGGGTGGGGTGTAGGTCGTTTGTCCTAGATGGTTTTGTAGCTCCACATTGCCAGTACGCACCCCCAATGTAACACCTTTGATGGTTTGGCAGACATCTAAGGCGGTGTTGGCAGTTAGGGGGCGTGTCTTAATCGCCTGTATGCCTTGATAAAGGGCGGTGCGGTATCTTAGGGCTTCTTTGGTGGCATGGTCGCTGTGGCTGTCATCATAGGCGTATTGAAACAGTTTATCGGTGGTGGTAACGATATTTTCTATCTCACTACTGCCTTGGGCTTCTAGTAGGGGGATAATATTTATGAGCATGGCTTGGTTAGGGATTAACTCACCTGCTTGTCTAAGCTCTGCTAGGCTGGCTCGTGCTTCTACACATAGCTTTAAAATGGCTTTGGTTTCTACATCTTGGCTGGGTGGTAATGGGGGTAAATCATTATAGGGTTGGTTGGCTTGCCATGTCATGGGCTGTTCTCATGTTTAAAAATAAGTAAAACCTAAACATGATAGCATGGATATGTTTATGGCGTAAACATGATAGCCCTGTTATGTTTAAAAATCAGCAAAATGTAAACATGAAAAAAGCCCTAAGTGGTACTATCTGCTTTAAGCTGTCTATGACATCTTGGAACATTTTGATAGTAACTGATACATTTTGGCGGTTGGGGCTAAATGTTTGTTTGATTTTGCTGTTCATGGTGATGGAAGATAAAAGGTCAATTATTCAAAAATGGATTAAATACCATCAACCCATCAATGGCGATAAAATCTTTGGTGTTTCTAGTTGCTAATATTAAAGCATAAATGTCTTGATTGCTGATGATGGGGTAAATATGGTTATCATACGCCCCTTTGTCTCTTTTGAAAGTGCCAGCCATTTTTGGGCGAACACATCAAAACGGTTGTCGCTCTGCTGTTGTTTGGATTGTTTGCAATCTCTTTGGGGTTTATTACCCATCATTCCAAGCCGTTATCATCTGAATATTTAAGGTTTTTTGGGGTGCATTTGGGATGGGCTGTAAGCGTCTAATGGCGGTGTCTGTGAGCTTTATAGGGGGTATATTTTGCAAGTGAACTGCCAAATATACCCCGAAAATTCATGGATTACAATGAATAATGACAGACCACCACAGACGCTAAAAACGTTTAAAGCTCATAAAACAAAACGGCTCATAGATTGCTATGAACCGTTTTGGATTGTTGTTTGGTCGGAGTGGCGGGATTCGAACTCGCGACCCCTTGCACCCCATGCAAGTGCGCTACCAAGCTGCGCTACACCCCGAATAGGCAGACATTATAGCACAGATTTTGTGGATTGCAAGGGTTAAAGTAAATATCATGTGGCTTGATGGCGTATAGATTATTTATCAACCACATATAAGACATGACGTGTCAAGGGCGAGTGTTTAACCGCAGGGTGGTCAAATTCATACATAAAACGCATGCCCAATTTTTGCATGACACGTTGTGAAGGCAGATTGATTTTGGTGGTAAACGAAACAACTTGATGAAGGTTGAGCGTCTCAAAGACAAAATCCAAACACGCTTTTGCTCCTTCTGTCGCCAAACTTTGCCCCCAATAGGCTTTATCCAGTCGCCAGCCGATTTCAATACACGGCGAAAATGGCAAATCGTGCTGGGGCGAGTGCAGTCCAATCATGCCAATAAATCGTTTGTCATCTTTGTGTTCTACTGCCCAAAAACCGTAGCCGTTATCATAGATAAATTGTTGGCATTTGTCTGCCATCGCATTGCTTTGCTCTGGCGTTAAGGGCTTGGGAAAATAACGCATGACATCAGGGTCGCCATTGATTTGGGCAAACAAAGGTTTGTCGGTATCTTGCCAGTTTCTAAGGTGCAATCTTGGGGTGTGGAGCACAACTTTATCTCACCTTTTTGTCTTAAAATTTATACCGATAGCAAACAGCACGCCTAAGCCCAGTCCAAGCGACACACCCATAAATGTAGCAAAGCCATCGCCGTCAATATAAGGCAACCGCATGGCTTGGCTGGCGGAGATAGCGTAACGACACATAAAAATCATCAAATACACAATCAAAGGCAACCAACTTCCCCGCTGCCGCCATTGTCCTTGTTTAGTTTGATAAATGATGGAGTGTTTGTCAAAATGATATTTTGCCACACCAAAACTGACCGCCATTGCCAGCACCAATGTCATGACACTTAGGCTGATATTGGCACTGGTGCTCAGCGTGATAAGACTTAGGGGCAAAAATATGACAGGCACGACAAACAAACGCCACCTTTGAATGGGGCGGGTTTTGCTCTGTAATATGCCCAAATAAACAAGCAGGGCAAGCACAATCCAAACCCAAATGGGTGTATGTGTGATGATGGTTATCATGCACTTTCCTTTTGTACTGATTAAAGATGAGTTTGATTGATAAATGTGTGTCAATCATTTTTATCCTTTATCAACTTGCGCCGATTTTTTATCAAAATTCAAACAAGCCAAAACGTCCAAACCCAATGCCGACTGCTGGCGGTCATAAGCACAAGTTGGACGTTGTTTGTGTGTTCTTTGAAATTGGCTTGCCAGTTTGAGACACCAAATCCCATCACTTGACCCAATGCTGATATAAGCCAAGTGATTGATTTGCATTGGCGGTTTTATTCCACAACAATCAAAGGCGTATAAGGCGCACCATTTATCCCAATGTCATAAGATTTGCCGTTGCTTTCATGAACGTGGGCATAATACCCGCCCATATGGTCTTTTTGAAATGGGGTTACTTCTTTAAATTTGGGCTTAATCACCATATTGCCTTGACGGTTGATAAACCCCCACTTATTGTCTACTTGTACCGCAATGGGGTCGTCATTAAAATTGCTTGTTTTAATGTCATGAAATTGGCTTTTATTTAAAGGTTTGCCTTGTTGATTGACGACACGCCATAACCCATCTTTTACCAAAAATACATTGGGAGCGATTTCTTGAATGTTTGTAAACTTGCCCGATAACATTGTTTGATTTTGCTGATTGATGAGTAAATATTCGTTTTTGGTTTTTACTTTAAATAAGGTGGGATTGTGTGTCAAAAAATCAATCTCATCATATTGTGGTGCCAGCACCATATTGCCTTTGGTGTCTATCAGCCCCCATTTGTTATTTTGGCGGATGCTGATAAGATGGTGCTTTGTTTTGGCGATGCTTTGGTATTTGATGGGGACGACAAATTGCCCCGAAGCATTGACAATGCCCGCTTGACGACCTGACGGTGTTTGTTTTAAGGCAACAATCAAATGTTTGTCCAGCTCAGAAGGATAATGATAAGTGGATTGCAAGGGAATGATAAATTTACCTGTTTCGTCCGCCAACCCTGATTGGCTGCCTTTGTGTAAAACAAAGATTCTGTTTTTTGCAAAAAAATGTATGTTGTCAAATTCAGGGGGGAAAATAAATTTGCCCTGAGCATTGACCAGTCCATATTTGTGGTTTTTTTCAAGTTGATAATAATTTAGTGAAGCAAGATGGCTGATGTCGTCATAACTGGGTTTAAGCAGTAACTGACCATCATCATCAACCAAGCCGTATTTTTGTAGTGTGGGCTCATAAAAAGCATTGCCGTCTTTTAGTGTGTACCATTGCTTTGTGTCGTGATGGGGCAGCTTTAAGGAAACTCTGCGAGCATAAGAGTCCGCAAGAGCTGACGTTGCGAGCAAGGACAGCGTGATTGTTGTAGCAAACAGCAAGAATTTTGGTGTCATGGTATTTCCCCTTTAACGTTATGGATATGCTTATTTTGCCTGATGTTAAATGGGTCTTGATGGTCTGTTTTGTATAAAAAGATTAAAAAATTGTAATGATGACGCGATGGCAAAAAGCGACAACCAAAGTCATCGCTTATCAACCGATGGCAATCAACACAATTACCCAATCATCTTCTTTAACAGCTCATTGACCTGAGCAGGGTTCGCCTTGCCACGAGACGCTTTCATCACTTGTCCTACAAGTCCATTAAAGGCTTTTTCTTTGCCGCCTTTGTATTCATCCACCATGGTTTGATTGTTTGCCAAGACTTCTTTGATGATGGCTTCTATCGCCCCTGTGTTGGTCTCTTGTTTGAGTCCATGCTCGCTGATAATCTCATCGGCGGATTTGCCTTGATTGTCCCACAGCAGAGCAAAGACTTGTTTGGCGATTTTACCGCTGATGGTGTTGTCATTGATACGACCAATCAGCCCTGCCAGACGCTCGGCACTGATGGGCGATTGATTGATGGTCAGCTCGGCTTTGTTTAATGCCCCAGACAGCTCACCCATGACCCAGTTGGCAGCCACTTTGGCATGATTTTTTCCAATAATATCAACCACTTGCAAAAAATAATCCGACAGCTCACGACTGCCATTTAGCACGTTGGCGTCATAAGTGGACAAACCCAATTCACGCACAAAACGTTCTTTACGAACACTTGGCAACTCTGGCATATCGGCTTTGACTTTTGCCAAAGTTTCGTCAGACACCACCACAGGGAGTAAGTCAGGGTCGGGGAAGTAGCGATAATCGTTGGCTTCTTCTTTGGTACGCATGGCACGGGTTTCGTCTTTTTCGGGGTCATACAGGCGAGTGGCTTGCACAACTTTTCCGCCATCTTCTATCAGGTCAATTTGTCGTTCAATCTCTGCCTTGATGGCGCGTTCAATAAAGCGAAACGAGTTTAGGTTTTTAAGCTCACAGCGAGTACCAAAGGGGGTGTTGGGCTTATGCACCGACACGTTGATGTCAGCACGAAACGAACCTTCTGCCATGATTGCGTCTGAAATGCCAAGCCACGTTACCAGCTCATGAATGGTCTTGACATAAGCGACCGCTTCGGCGACCGAACGCATGTCAGGTTCAGAGACAATCTCAATGAGTGGCGTACCAGCACGGTTTAAGTCCACGCCCGTCATCTGCGGTATGGCGTCATGCACCGACTTGCCCGCGTCTTCTTCTAGGTGGGCACGGGTAATGCCGATACGTTTGCTGTATTCGTCCTTTTGTCCTGCATTGACCAAAATGTCCACATAGCCTTCACCAACGATGGGATTTGCCATTTGGGTGATTTGATAGCCTTTGGGTAGGTCGGGATAAAAGTAGTTTTTGCGGTCAAAGGTGTTATAAGTGCTAAGTTTGGCATTGACCCCCATGCCAAATTTTAAGGCACGCTCTATCACGCCTTCATTTAACACAGGCAACGCCCCTGGAAAGCCCAAATCCACAATGGTGGCGGCACTGTTGGGCTCTGCCCCAAAGGTGGTAGGAGCGTTACTAAAAATTTTACTTTCGGTGTTTAATTGGCAATGAATTTCAATGCCGATGATGACTTCGTAACCGTCAATAAGTAGGTGGTTTGGGGTGGTCATAAGGTTTTCCTGTGAAATAATTAAAATAATAAATTAAATAAACTGGCAAATACATCGCTTAGTATTAAACCATGTAAATATAAAACTGATGCGGTGCTAATGGCAGATAATTTAATCAGTAAATGATGTTTTCTACCAAAATAACTAAATAAAACCAAACCATTGGTGATAAAAAACACAGTAGCAAATACATCTCTGATATGCTCTTCATCATAAACCTTAATTGGCATGATGTTCATAATAAGCAAAGACACACAAACAATTTGAACCAAGCCAATTAGCCAAAAATAAAATGGTAAATTTTTTAGAATGATACCATGTTTGTTGCTATGTAATAATAGTTTTTTAATATATCCAAAAAGCGTAATATGTAACGCGACGATTGCAAGTATATAAAGCCAAAGCATGTTTAAGTGATTAAATCTTGATTTTATTTACTGTAATAAAGTTTGGTTAATACCTTTAGCAATTCTCGCCATATAATAGGCATTGACAAATTGCCCATTTCTAAAGGCAAAATCCACCGCTTCGCCTTCTATCACAAAGCCAAAGTTTTGATACAGTTTAATGGCTTTTTCGTTGTCGGTATAGACGGTGAGTTCTAGGCGAGTTAAATTTAGCCAATTATCTGCCAAATCAATGATGGTCGCCATCAAAGCAGAACCAATGCCTTTGCCATGTAAGCCTGATTTGACGAACATACCAAATTGACCTGTGTGTCTTTGTCTGGGGTTGGTCTTGACGGTCAAAGCGATGTTGCCAACAATTTGGCTGTCTAATTCTGCCACAAAGCTATGGACATTGTCAGGAATGTCCGCCAAGCGTTTTTGCCAGACGCTAAGATTGGGTTTGGGTAATTGTAAAAGCTGACCATACACATCTGGGTCTGATAAGGCTTCAACAAAGCCTTGTGCGTCTGTTACTTTGGTAGGTCTGATGATAAGATTATGCATAATTTAAACCATCAATATTTGATAATGTGGATATTGAACGATTTTTTCATCGGCAGTCATTAAAATAAAACCTTCAATCTTGGCTTAGGTGATAAGTATTTTATCAAAAGGGTCTTTGTGGATTTTTGTCATATGGCGTACTTGACTGCTGTGTATGCCATTGATGGTTAATTCTTTAAAATTCTCTTGCAATCGTGTTTGATAAAATAGCATGGGCTCTACCAATTCATTATCTTTGATTTTTTCGCTATTTAATTTCATTGCCACTTCCCAAATGCTTGCAGCTAAACCACAATTTATTATAGCGATTGCTGACAGTTTCTTTGGCATATGGCGTGAGTTTCGGGCTATTTTTAGTGCCCACAATAAAATATGGGTATCTGGCAAATATTTCATACATCAAAATCCCTGATTTCACTGTCATCAAAATCATCAGGGATATTGATATTTGGCAATACACCCAAACGATAAGGTCTGTCCGTTGCAACTCTATCGGTATTTGTTTTTTGTTTGGCGTGTTTTGGTGAGTAGGTGAGCATTTCAAAAAAACGAATGCCAAATTCTTGAATGTCATCTTTGCCATACTTTTGCATTAAGTTATGATAAAGTGCGTCATTCATTTCAAATACAAATTGTTGCATGATGATGCTCTCTTATTCTTGTTTGGCAATACCCGACAGTGCTTTATGAAAATCGGTATTCGCCTGATAAATATGAGCCGTCTGCAAAAGCTCGCTTTCTGCCCAATGCTTGCCAATCAGTTGCAGGCCCACAGGCAGGCCGTTTGCTTGCCCGACAGGGTGGCTTAGGGCAGGTAGCCCCGCTAGATTGACGCCAATGGTATAAACATCAAGCAAATAAATGCTGGCAGGGTCTAAACTTTCGCCCAGTTTATAAGCGGGCGTTGGGGCGGTGGGGCTGGCGATGATGTCGCATTTTTCAAAGGCTTTGTTAAAGTCTTCTACAATCAGACGGCGTACCTTTTGGGCTTTGGTGTAATAAGCGTCAAAATACCCTGCCGATAACGCATAAGTTCCCATGATGATACGGCGTTGCACTTCTGCCCCAAAACCTTCGGAGCGACTGCGTGTGTATAGGTCAAGCAAGTCTTTGGGGCTTTCGCAGCGATAGCCAAAACGCACGCCATCATAGCGAGACAGGTTGGAGCTGGCTTCGGCAGGGGCAAGTAGATAATAAGTGGCAAGCGTGATGGCAGGGTCAGTGATGTCCACTTCAACGATGGTCGCCCCCAGCTCTTCATATTTGGCAAGGGCAACACGAATGGATTTTTCTACTTCGCTGTCAAGTCCTGCCCCAAAATACGCCTTTGCCACGCCGATTTTTTTGCCAGCGAGTGGTTTGTCATCTGTGGGTGTTGCCAAAATGTCTGCCACCAGCTTGTCGGTGGGGCGGTTGATGGACGTGGCGTCTTTGGGGTCATAACCTGTCATCGGCTCAAGCAAATAAGCACAGTCTAGGGCGGATTTGCCAAAAGTGCCTGCTTGGTCTAGGCTTGAGGCATAAGCAATCATGCCATAGCGAGACACCCGCCCATAGGTGGGCTTAATGCCTGTAATGCCACAAAAGCTGGCTGGCTGACGGATTGAACCGCCCGTGTCCGAGCCTGTCGCCACAGGCACAAAGCCACTTGCCACTGCCGCCGCTGAGCCACCTGATGAGCCACCTGACACACGAGCGGTATCCCAAGGGTTATGCACTGCCCCAAAATGCGAGCTTTCATTATCTGAACCCATGGCAAATTCGTCCATGTTGAGTTTGCCAAGGCTAACAAAGCCAGCGCTGGCGATATTTTCTACCACCGTGGCATCATAAGGCGAGACAAAGTTGTAGAGCATTTTTGAACCTGCCGTGGTCAAAACGCCTTTGGTACAAAGATTGTCTTTATGAGCCATCGGCACGCCCAGCAAGGGACGAGTGTCGCCATTGGCACGCAGTTTGTCGGCAGTTTCGGCGTGTTTTAGAGCATTGTCAAAATCTTTGCTGATAAAGCTGTTGATTTGACCATCTAGGCTGTCAATACGAGCGGTAAAGTGCTTGACCAATTCGCTACTAGAAAAGTCTTTATTTGCCAAACCTTGAACAAGTTCAGATACGGATAAATGATGTAATTGTGTCATAGAATGCCTTTAATAATCAAAAATCACAAATTTTAATGTTAAATTGTCCATTCGTCGGTGATGATGGCGACCAAATAAGGGCGACCTTGGTAGGTTTCAAACACCAGACGCAAACACCGCCAGTCCATGCCGTCATATTTGTCGTTGCCTGCATAATAAAACTCCACAAAGTCATGATTGGGATAGGCTTCAAGCAAGTTGTTTAGGCTGTTGCCTGTGCCATAAAATTGGTTGATGATAACGCTGGCATTGGCAAAACCATCGCGTCTGACCACCCAGTTTGACAAATAAGCAGGTAAAGATGTGATGAGTGGCTCACCAATGCCGTCTTTGTCGCCCCATGTAAATTTGATTTTGGCTTGTTGTAAATAGTTGTCAAAATCTCTTTGGCTAAATACTTTGTCTTTTTTGACATCAACATAAGCATACATACTAAAACGCACGCCTTTTTTGGGGTGGATATGGGGCGTGATGTTGGCGTAATGTTTGTACTGTAATGCGTATTTGATGGCAAAAGCAGGGTCGACAAAGGCAGGCAGCTGCCCTTGTTGTATCACATCAGGCGTTGGCGTGGCAAAGGCGGTGTTGCCCATCATCACGCCACCAGACAGCAGTACGCCAACAGCCCAAGATTTAAGTGCGTGCATGATTATTCTATCACCTGTGGCACCAGATACAGCCCATCTTGGGCGTGTGGGGCGACCGCTTGAAAGCTGTCTCGGTCAATGTCAGGATTTGGCACATCGCTGCGCAAAGGTTGACAGGCTTCGTGGATATTTGCCAAGGGTTTGATGTCATCGGTATGAACACCGTCTAACACGTCCATCATCGCTAGGATTTTATCTAGGCTTTTGGCGTAGGCTTGGGCAGTGGTCTCATCAATGGCTAGGCGGGATAGGTTGGCACACGTTTGTACATCGCTGGTGGTGATGGTCATAAGTTGTCCTAAACTCGGTGTTTTAAATGAATAATTCTATCACAATTTTGGGGCTTTTATGTATTTGCTGTGGTGGATTTATGCTTGCTTAAACCCTAATCTTGCGTAATTTTGAGTAAATACAACTGTCTGTGGATTAAATTTTTGCATTTTGCCATATTTTCTTGCAAAATCACCAATTTTTTTGGCAAATTATCATGATTTTTTTTGTGTAAATCGGTATAATTTAGCAATTTTTTAAATCGTCCGCATCTTTGTGCTATCTGGGGTAAAAATTGCTTACCCAAAACTTAGCCCACGTATTTTTTGTATGAATTTTGGAAACAGTCGCCCATGAATTTACTAGGATTTTTATCAACCAACATTGCCATTGATTTAGGTACGGCCAACACTTTGATTTATAGCCCTGGTAAAGGGGTGGTGCTTGATGAGCCCACAGTGGTGGCGTTGCGTTCTAACCGTACCCAAAACCCAACAGTGGCGGCGGTGGGGATTGACGCCAAACAAATGCTGGGGCGTACCCCTGATAACATCACTGCCATTCGTCCCTTAAAAGATGGGGTGATTGCCGATTTTGAAGTTACCCAAAAAATGCTAAAGCACTTTATCCACAAGGTCAAAGCCAAGCGTTTTTTGGCTGACCCCAACGTGGTGGTGTGCGTGCCTTGCAAATCCACACTGGTAGAACGCCGCGCCATCCAAGAAGCGGTGCAGTCAGCTGGGGCAAACAGTGTGCATTTGCTAGAAGAGCCAATGGCGGCGGCGATTGGGGCGGGACTGCCTGTGCATGACGCCAGTGGTTCTATGGTGGTGGACATTGGTGGCGGTACGACCGAAATTGCGGTGATTGCACTCTCAGGCTGTGTGTATTCAGACTCTATCCGTGTCGGCGGGGATTTGTTTGATGAAGCCATCATCAACTATGTGCGCAAATCGCATGGCTGTATCATTGGAGAAACCACCGCTGAGCGTATCAAGGTAGAAGTGGGCACGGCGATTTTTGACGAAAAAGAAAACCTAGAAGTGGAAGTGCGCGGACGCTCTATGGCAGAAGGTGTGCCAAAGACCTTTACAGTAACGTCCAAAGAAATCCAAGAAGCACTCTCTGAGCCTTTGTCGGCGATTGTAACGGGGGTCAAAGACGCATTGGAACAAACCCCGCCCGAGCTATCAAGCGACATTGCCGAACGCGGGGTGGTGTTGACCGGCGGCGGTGCGCTGCTGCGCAATTTGGACAAACTGCTTTCTAAAGAAACAGGGTTGCCTGTGTTTGTTGCCGAAGAGCCGCTAACTTGTGTCAGTCGTGGTGGCGGCAGAGCTTTGGATTTTATCCATGACAAATCGCTTAATCTTATCTTCGTGTAAATTTTTGTAATTAAATGCCGTCTGTCATTTTATTGTAGCATATCATCTAGAAATTAGCGGTGTTTGCGCACCGCTTTTTGTGCTTTTGACAACTTTATGATAAAAAGTAACAACAATAGTGATTCCAAAAGGGATTGGTTGGCTTATGTTGCCTAGTATTTTTTCGCAAAAACCCTTATTTGTGCGCATGTCTGTTGGGTTTTTGGTGCTTGCGTTGATTTTGATGTTGCTTGACAGCAAAAATCCCGAGTGGTTTGCCGGTTTGCGTAGCAGTAGCCATGCTTCTATGCAACCGATTTATCAAATGTCTGTTGGGCCATCTTATGTGATGGAGTATGCCGAAGGGGTGCTCTACTCCAAAGAAGCGTTGCGCCGCGAAAACATTCGTTTGCGAACCGAGTTGTTGCAGGTGCGCGCCAAATTACAAAGCCATGACCATTTGCTTGCCCAAAATGCGCGCTTGCAAGGGGTGCTAAATACCACGCGCTCTGGTGAACACGATTTGCTTTTGGCAAGGGTGGTGGGGGCAGACAGCAATCCGCTCAAGCAAGTGGTGCTGCTCAACAAAGGCAAAAATGACGGCGTTGAGATTGGACAGACGGTGATTGATGAACATGGCATTGTTGGGCAAATCATCAACGTTTATGCCAATACCAGTCGTTTGGGTTTGATTACTGATGAAGAACAATCGGTGTCGGTGGTGGTGGCGCGCACGGGGCAGCGGGCGATGGTGTCGGGTGGGGGCATGCCTGACAGCTTGAGTCTTGATTATATTTTTAAAACCGCTGATGTCAAAGTGGGCGATGAGCTGATTTCGTCAGGATTGGGTGAGCGTATTCCCGCAGGTTATAAAGTGGGTACGGTATCAGACATTGACACCACGCGCACCGATAACTTTGCTGATATCAGGGTCGCGCCAGCAGCCGACGTGTTGCGCAGCAGTTATGTGTTGGTACTAAAACCCAAAGTCTCTCAACCCACTACCCCCCAATCACCATGAGTTCCAAGTCCTTGTTCATCGTCGGCATGTTGGTCAGCTTTGTGGTGGCGTCCATGCTGAACGTGTATCCTTTGCACCACCTGTTGGCGAGTGTGCGCCCCATGTTTTTGGCGATGGTTTTGGTGTTTTGGATAATGTATCGCTCATCAATGATGGGGGTGTGGTCGGTGTTTTTGGTGGGGCTTGTGTCAGATTTGTTGTTGAGCACGCATTTGGGACATCAAGCCTTTTGTGCGGTGGTGATGGCGCTTATGGTGCGTGTGTCTTTGCTTTATACCAAAGAATTAAATTTGATGCAGGCATGGATAATGGCAACTGTGGGGCTGATAAGCTACCAAGTAACGCTGTGGATATTGCAAGCGTTTTCGCACCATCATTTTGTTTGGCAGGGGCTTGGCTCATTGATAAGCAGCATTGTGCTGTTTCCTGTTTTGTGGCTGCCACTGTATTGGATAAATCGCCAACTTAAAGAAAGGGCGTATTGATGTTGGTTTTGGCTTCTACATCCCCGAGACGCATTGAACTGTTACAAGGTGCCGACGTAGATTTTACCACTTTGTCGGTGGTGATTGATGAGACATGGCAGGCAGGTGAATTGCCTGATGATTATATTGTGCGCATGGTGCAAAGCAAAGCGCTTAAAGCGAGCGAGCGGGTGGCTACGGCGCTGGTGCTGACTGCCGACACCATTGGCGTGTTAGATGGCGAAGTTTTGACCAAACCCAAGGATAAGGCAGACGCCTTTAGAATGTGGGACAAATTATCAAACAATACGCACCAGATTTGGACAGCCGTTTGTGTCAGCGATGTACAAAACGGTCAAATCGTTCGCCAACAGACCATCAAAGTTGCCACAGCGGTTACTTTTGTTGAGCTGACCGACCAACAAAAAGAGCGTTATTGGGCAAGTGGTGAGCCTGTGGATAAGGCAGGCGCATACGCCATACAAGGTGGCGCGATGGCTTGGGTCAAAAGTATCACAGGCAGTTATACCAATGTGGTTGGCTTGCCGCTGGCTCAAACACTGGCGCTGCTTGATGGCTTTAACAATCATACATCATGTCCAAAAGCATTTTAATTAGTCGTACCTTGGGTGAGTGTCGTGTTGCCTTGTTGCATGACGGCGTGCCTGTGGAGATTTTGGTTGACCATCAACAAAACCAAAGTTTGGTCGGTACGATTTATTTGGGCAAAGTTGAACGTGTGCTGATGGGCATGCAGTCGGCTTTTGTGCAAATTGGACAAGAAAAAACCGCCTTTTTGCATTTTGCCGATGTGCCCAAATCAGCGACAAAGAGCCCACCAACAAAAACGCCATTACAAGCGGGCGAATGGGTAATGGTACAAGTAACCAAAGACGCTGTACATGCCAAGGGTGCACGACTAACGACCGACCTTGCTTTGTCTGGCCATTATCTGGTGTATCTGCCATTGTCGCATGGCTATGTGGGCGCATCAAATAAACTGGACTCTGCCAAGCAGCGGCGACTTAAAAAGACCCTAAGAGCGCTGCTGAACAAACAGTTCGTGCAGGGTGGTTTGGTTGCGCGCAGCAATGCTGCCCAAGCCAGCGAAGATGAACTGAGCGCAGAAGTTGAGCGTTTGTTGTCTTTGTGGCAGCAGACGTTGGCACAAAAAGCCGCCCACCATCAATCCAAGAGTCAGTTTGTGCCCCTTTATCAAAGACCAGCGTTGCCCATGCGTTGCCTGTTGGACTGGGCAGATGTGGATACGCAGATTGTCATAGATGACGAAGCGCTTTTTCAAGACAGCGTGCGTTTTTGCCAAACTTGGCTGCCTTTTGTTGTTCCCAACATCATGTATCATGCAGAACAAACGTCATTATTTGACAGCCATGCGGTTGAAGCAGCCCTACAAAACGCCCTACAAAAACGCGTGGAGCTAAAGCTCGGCGGTTATTTGTTGATTGAACAAACCGAAGCGATGACCACCGTTGATGTCAATACAGGCAGCTTTGTGGGCAAACATTCGCTGGAGCAAACCGCTTATCAAATCAATTTACAGGCCACTCAAGTCATCGCCCATCAACTGCGTTTGCGCAATATTGGTGGCATTGTCATTGTTGATTTTATTGACATGAGCAAGCCTGACCACCGCGAGCAGGTTGTAAAAAGCCTAAAGGCGCACCTTGCCAGCGACCCAGCCAAGACCAACATTGTTCACATCAGTCCACTTGGCTTGGTTGAGATGACGCGCAAACGCACGGCGCATACTTTGGTGCAGCAGCTGTGTCAGCCTTGTGCTGTCTGTCAAGGGACGGGCGTGGTCAGACGCATAGAGACGGTGAGTTTTGAGATTTGTCGTAAGCTGATGGTCATGGCGCGAACATATCCGTGTCAGTCGTTGACGGTAATAACAGACAAAGCGGTGGCAGAGTATTTACAAACAACCCAAATTATGACCGATTTGGCGCTTTTATTAAACAAAACCATTAACATACAAACACAACAGCTGTGTCATGGGCAGTACAGCTTGCAGTTTGCTTAATCAATCTAAAAAATAGTGCCGATAAGCCTTGCCTTATGCCAAAAATTGTGTATAATAACGCCTTATTTATTGATTTAGCGTTGCACTTTAATGATTGAAGTGGGTTGAACCCTTTGCAGACAGCATACAACGCCACAGCCAAAGCGTCGTTTTTGGCATGATGATACCTACCCTGTTGCCACAGTATTTTGTAGGGCTAACAGGGTTGTGATTGTCTTGCAAAAATATAGGCTTTGTACCATTTATCAAATTTATTCTAAGGTTGAGTTTTAACACAGACCTTAAAAGCACTTAATTTAGGAGCTTGTTGGCATGGCTAACCAGAGAATCCGTATCCGACTTAAATCTTTCGACCATCGTTTGATTGACCAGTCGGCACAAGAGATTGTCGATACCGCAAAGCGTACTGGTGCACAAGTGTGTGGGCCTGTTCCCTTGCCGACTCGTATTGAGCGGTTCAACGTATTGACATCACCACACGTCAACAAAGACGCTCGCGACCAGTATGAAATTCGCACCCACAAACGCATGATTGACATCGTACAACCAACCGACAAAACTGTTGATGCGTTGATGAAGTTGGATTTGGCGGCTGGTGTTGATGTTCATCTCACCTTAGGCTGATTGAACGACTGGTTTAATATAAACGATTAAAGAAGTAAGAGGTCTAAAATGGCGATTGGTTTAGTCGGTATAAAGCGTGGCATGACCCGAATCTTCACTGAAGCAGGCGTTTCTGTTCCTGTAACGGTGGTTGAGGTAGACGCAAACCGCATCTCGCAAATTAAAACGGTTGATACCGATGGCTATAACGCAGTTCAAGTAACTACTGGCGTGCGTCGTGAAAGTCGTGTAACTGCTGCACAAAAAGGGCATTTTGCCAAAGCTGGTGTTGCTGCTGGTCGTGGCGTTTGGGAATTTCGTGCAAGCGAAGCTGAACTTGCGGCTCACCAAGTTGGTGCAAGCATTTTGGCAGACTTGTTTGAAGTTGGTCAATTGGTTGATGTAACAGGTCAAAGCAAGGGTAAGGGTTTCCAAGGTGGTGTAAAACGCCATAATTTCCGCACCCAAGATGCTTCTCATGGTAACTCTGTGTCGCATCGTGTGCTTGGCTCAACGGGTCAAAACCAAACCCCAGGTCGTGTCTTTAAAGGCAAAAAGATGCCAGGTCAGATGGGTAACAAACGTGTTACTGTTCAGGGTCTTGAAGTCATGTCTGTTGATGCACAAAAAGGTGTGTTGGTCATCAAAGGTGCACTTCCAGGTGCTAATGGTGGCGACGTTATTGTCCGTCCGTCAGTCAAAGCCTAGTAAAGGGGATTAACGTGAATTTAAAAACTGTTACAGGTGCGGCGGTTGAACTTTCAGAGACTACTTTTGGTCGTGAATTCAATGAAGCCTTAGTACACCAAGTAGTAACTGCTTATTTGGCTGGTGCTCGTCAAGGCACTCGTGCCCAAAAAACTCGCGCCGAAGTGTCTGGTGGTGGCAAAAAGCCATGGCGCCAAAAGGGCACTGGTCGTGCTCGTGCGGGTTCTATTCGTGGACCGATTTGGGTTGGTGGTGGTCGCGCCTTTGCAGCCAAACCACAAGACTGGTCGCAAAAAGTAAACCGCAAGATGTATCGTGGTGCCATGCAATGTATCTTGGCTGAACTGGTACGTCAAGAACGTTTGATTTTGGTTGATGAGATTGCTGTTTCTGCCCCAAAAACCAAAGAATTGATTGCAAAATTGGCTGAGTTAAATGCACCACGTGCATTGATTGTCAGTCATGAAGTTGATGAAAACTTATATTTGGCAGCACGCAACATTCCTTATGTAAACGTGTTAGGTACTCGTGAAGTTGACCCAGTCAGCCTAGTTTCTTTTGACAAAGTGATTATGACTGTTGAGGCTGCTAAGCAATTTGAGGAGACGTTGGCATGAGTAACGCAAGATTATATCAAGTGCTAAAAGCACCTGTCTTCTCAGAAAAATCTCAACGTTTGGGCGATAGCCTTGGCGTACAAGTTTTTAAGGTGGACAGCAAAGCCACCAAGCGTGAAATTAAGCAAGCGGTTGAACTGATGTTTGAAGGTGTGGAAGTATTGAAGGTGAATACTTTAAATACCAAGGGTAAAACTAAGCGTTTTGGTCGCGTGGTTGGTAAGCGCTCAGATGTCAAAAAAGCGTATGTAACCTTAAAAGCAGGTTCAGACGTACAAATCGGTGCTGGTGAAGAATCCACTGGCGAAACAGCGACTAACGAATAAGGAATTATCATGCCTATCGTAAAAGCGAAACCCACATCACCAGGTCGCCGCTTTGTTGAGAAAGTTGTGCATCCACACCTTTATAAAGGTCGTCCTTATGCGCCGCTTCTTGAGTCAAAGTCTAAATCCGGTGGACGTAATAATAACGGTCGTATCACCACTCGTCATATTGGCGGTGGTCATAAGCAGCATTATCGTCTGATTGATTTTAAGCGCAACAAAGACAACATTCCAGCAGTGGTTGAGCGCATTGAATATGACCCAAACCGTACCGCACACATTGCGCTGTTAAAATATGCAGACGGTGAGCGTCGTTACATTATTGCTCCCAAAAAATTGGCAGTAGGCGATCAAGTTCAATCTGGTGAAGGCTCCCCTATTCGTCCAGGTAACTGTTTGCCCCTTAAAAATATCCCAGTGGGTACCGTTATCCATAATATTGAACTAAAGATTGGTAAGGGTGCGCAATTGGCGCGTTCTGCCGGTGCGGCGGTTCAATTGCTTGGTCGTGATGGTGCTTATGTGATTGTTCGTTTGCGTTCAGGCGAGACTCGTCGCATTCACGCAAATTGTCGTGCGGTTATTGGTGAAGTGTCTAATACCGAAAATAACCTAAAATCACTTGGCAAAGCAGGTGCAGCGCGCTGGCGTGGTGTTCGTCCTACCGTTCGTGGTACGGCGATGAACCCGATTGATCACCCACACGGTGGTGGTGAAGGACGTAATTTTGGTAAACATCCAACCAGTCCTTGGGGTCAGAAAGCTAAGGGTCTGAAGACTCGCTCTAATAAGCGTACTGACAGTATGATTATCCGTCGCCGTCGTGCCAAGAAATAAAGGAAAAATTCATGCCCCGTTCATTGAAAAAAGGTCCATTTATTGACGCACATTTGCTTGCTAAAGTTGAGCATGCAGTAGAGACAAATTCTCGCAAGCCTATCAAAACTTGGTCGCGTCGTTCGATGATTTTGCCAGAGATGGTGGGATTGACCATCTCAGTTCACAATGGTCGCACGCATGTGCCGGTGATTGTGAGTGAGCAAATGGTTGGTCATAAATTAGGTGAATTCGCTCCGACCCGTTCTTATCGTGGTCATGGCGTTGATAAGAAATCTAAGAGATAAGGTGATACCATGGAAGTAACTGCAAAATTACGTGGTGCCGCCATTTCGGCACAGAAAGTGAGATTGATTGCAAACGAAGTTCGTGGTAAGTCAATCGAGCGTGCTTTGGATATTTTGACATTTAGCAACAAAAAAGGCGCTAAACTGGTTAAAAAATGCCTACAATCAGCCATTGCCAATGCCGAGCATAACAATGGTTTAGATATTGATACCTTGCGTGTGTCCACCATCTATGTTGATGAAGGCATTACTTTGAAGCGTATTATGCCCCGTGCCAAGGGTCGTGCTGACCGTATCAGCAAACGTACTTGCCACATCACTGTTAAAGTAGGAGCATAATCATGGGTCAAAAAGTTCATCCAATCGGTATTCGTTTGGGCGTCATCAAAAAGCACAACGCAAACTGGTATGCCAATCCGAAGCAGTATTCTGAGTACTTGTTAAACGATTTTAAAGTGCGTGATTTTTTGCGTAACAAGCTCAAAGAAGCCATGGTAAGCAATATCAGTATTGAGCGTCCTACGGGTGCTGCTAAAATTACCATTTCATCAGCCCGCCCAGGTGTGATTATTGGTAAGCAAGGTGCTGATATTGAAGCGCTGCAAAAAGAATTAACCAAAATCATGGGCGTACCTGCTCAGGTGAATATCCAAGAGATTAGCCAGCCTGACTTAGACGCGCGTTTGGTAGCGGTTGGTATTGCCAATCAGTTGGAGCGTCGCGTGATGTTTCGCCGAGCCATGAAACGTGCTGTTCAAAATAGCATGCGTGCCAATGCTCAAGGCATTAAAGTTGAACTGTCAGGTCGTTTGGGCGGTGCTGAGATTGCTCGTACCGAATGGTATCGTGAAGGGCGTGTGCCGCTACATACTCTGCGTGCTGACATTGATTATGCAGAAGTGCGTGCGGAGACGACTTATGGCACCATTGGTGTGAAAGTGTGGATTTTCCGCGGCGAAATCTTAGATGGCATGAGCAGTGCTTATAACCCAGTGGTTGAAGACAAAGCTCGCACACCAAAACGCCGTGGTCGTACCAGCAATCGCCGTAACTCAGATAGAGGATAAGAGCTATGTTACAACCAAAACGTACCAAATTTCGCAAAATGCACAAGGGGCGCAATACTGGTCTGGCGCAGCGTGGCAACTCAGTTGCATTTGGTGAAATTGGATTAAAATCAGTTGGTCGTGGTCGTATGACTGCTCGTCAAATTGAAGCGGCTCGTCGTACCATTACTCGTCGTATTAAGCGTGGTGGTAAAATTTGGATTCGTGTTTTTCCAGACAAGCCAATCACCGAAAAACCTTTGGAAGTGCGTATGGGTAAAGGTAAAGGTCCGGTTGAGTACTGGGTAGCCGAAATTAAGCCTGGCAAAATGCTATATGAAATCCAAGGTGTGAATGAAGAGCTAGCTCGTGAAGCATTGACCTTAGCATCTGCCAAGTTACCATTTAAAACCACCATTGTTAAACGGACGGTGATGTGATGAAAACCAACGAATTACGTGAAAAATCTGTAGAAGAGTTGGCTCAGTTGCTTGATGAAAAGCAACTTGATGCGTTCCGTCTGCGTATGGCAAAAGCAACAGGTCAGCTCACAAATACTCATGAAATCAGAGCAAATCGTCGTATGATTGCTAAGATTTTGACAGTGATGAACGAAAATCAAAGGGGCAACGCATGAGCGATAATATCCAAACTCAGGAAATTGGCGTTGTAACTGGCAAGGTTGTCAGCAACAAGATGGACAAATCCATCGTGGTGTTGGTAGAGCGTCAAATTCGCCATCCAATGTATGGTAAGCAAGTTCGCCGTTCTACCAAATTAAAAGCTCACGATGAAAACAACGTTTGCCAAGAAGGTGATATCGTACGCATTAAAGAGACTCGTCCGATTTCCAAAACCAAATCTTGGACGTTGGTAGATGTGGTGGAAACCGCAGTAAAAATTTAAAGCTAAAGCTATTTGCATTTTAAGTCATTTGTGGGTATAATAACCAGCTTACTTAGAGCAGGTGGCTGTGCTTGCTCGCAATTGGCTTATTGCTGATAATTATGGAGTAATGCGATGATTCAGACTGAAACAATGCTGGAAGTTGCGGATAATAGCGGTGCAAGACGCGTACAGTGTATCAAAGTGTTGGGTGGTTCACATCGTCGTTATGCATCGGTTGGTGATATCATCAAAGTAACCGTTAAAGAAGCAATTCCGCGTGGTCGTGTCAAAAAAGGCGACGTGATGAATGCGGTTGTGGTGCGTACCAAAAAAGGCGTGCGTCGCCCTGATGGTTCTGTATTGCGTTTTGATGACAATGCGGCAGTTATTTTAAATAACAACAAAGCACCGATTGCAACTCGTATTTTTGGACCAGTAACTCGTGAATTGCGCGGCGAACAGTTTATGAAAATTGTTTCACTAGCGCCAGAAGTACTGTAAATTTAGAGGCTATCCTATGGCAAAGTTACGCAAAGGCGATACCGTGGTTGTGATTGCTGGCAAAGATAAAGGCAAGCAGGGCACAATTTTGGCGGTTAAAGCAGACCGTGTAAAGGTGGAAGGCATTAACATAGTAACCAAACACCAAAAACCTAATCAAATGTTGGGTAAAGAAGGTGGTATTGTTAAGCAAGAAGCATTTCTACATATTTCAAACGTTGCGATTTATAACGTAAACACCCAAAAAGCAGACCGTGTTGCTTACCAAGTAAACGAAGAGGGCAAAAAAGTCCGTATCTATCGTTCTACTGGTGAAGTGGTGGCGACTGCATAAGATACTAAGGGTAATTAGTAATGGCAAGATTAAAATCATTATACAATGACAAGCTAAAACAGCAAATCAAAGATGAGCTGGGTTTAGAAAATGTCATGCAGGTACCAAAAATCACCAAAATCACTTTGAACATGGGTGTGGGTGGGGCAGCACAAGATAAGAAATTGCTTGAAGGTGCATTGGCTGATATGACGGTGATTGCAGGTCAAAAACCCGTGGTTACCAAAGCTCGTAAATCGGTTGCTGGCTTTAAGATTCGTGAAGAGTGGCCAATTGGCTGTAAAGTAACTCTGCGTGGCGAGCAAATGTATGAGTTTCTTGACCGTTTGATTGCTGTTGCGATTCCCCGTATTCGCGATTTTCGTGGTTTTTCAGCCAAAGCATTTGATGGTCGTGGTAACTATTCTTTGGGTATCAAAGAACAAATCGTTTTTCCTGAAGTGGATTTTGACAAGATTGACCGTATTCGTGGTCTTGACATCACCATCACAACGACTGCCACCGATGACGACCAAGGTCGCGCATTGCTCAAAGCGTTTGGCTTCCCATTTAGATAAGGTAAATGTTATGGCTAAAAAAAGCATGATTAATCGCGAGTTAAAACGCGAAAAAGTGGTTGCAAAGTACGCTGAGAAGCGCGCCAAACTAAAAGCTATCATCAATGATAGCAATGCCAGTGGTGAAGAGCGCTTGGACGCAATGTTGGTGCTGCAGTCATTGCCACGCAACTCATCGCCTGTGCGTTTGCGCAATCGTTGTGGTTTGACTGGTCGTCCACATGGGTTTTTTCGCAAATTTGGTTTATCGCGCAATAAGTTGCGTGAGCGTGTGATGCAAGGTGATGTGCCTGGCGTTCGTAAAGCAAGCTGGTAAGGAGTTGTGCTATGAGTATGCAAGACCCTGTTGCTGATATGCTGACCCGTATCCGTAACGCACAATCAAGAAACAAACCATCAGTAGCAATGCCCGCATCTAAGCTGCGCAAGTCTATTGCCGATTTGCTGGTCGCTGAAGGTTATTTGGCTAATGCCGAAGTGAACGAAATTGAAAACGGCAAGAAGATTCTTACTGTTGAGCTAAAGTATTACCAAGGTAAGGGTGTGATTGAAGAGCTAAAACGCTTTAGTCGTCCAGGTCTTCGTCAATATCGCGCCAAAGATGAGCTGCCAAGCGTGAAAAAAGGCTTGGGTGTTGCCATCATTTCTACCAGTAAGGGTATTATGAGTGATCGCGCTGCTCGTGCTGCTGGCATTGGTGGTGAAGTGATTGCTCTAGTATCCTAAGTTGGTGCTTGGTTTTAATACCAGTTTTAGTTTACTTTTGCAGTTAAATCTGTTAAACTGACAGATTGTTGTGTCTGTTAGTTTTTTGTTGTCAATACTTTTTGATGACATTTTGTCTATTGTTTAAGGAAAGTTTTATGTCTCGTGTGGCTAAAGCCCCTGTAACACTGCCTGCGGGTACCAGTGTTACTCTGAACGATCGGCAGGTAGAAGTGAAAGGCAAAAATGGTTCTTTGTCTTTACACCTGCATGAATTGGTCGAGCTAAAGCAAGAAGGTGACTTGATTGTTCTTGCTCCAGTAAAAGATACCAAAGAAGCTTGGATGCATACCGGTACGGTGCGTGCCTTGCTAAATAATATGGTTAATGGTGTTACCAATGGTTTTGAGCGCCGTTTGCAGTTGGTGGGTGTTGGTTATCGTGCTCAGGTTGCAGGCAGTGTTGTAAATTTGAGTTTAGGTTTTTCACACCCAATTGCTTATGAGTTGCCAGAAGGTGTAACGGCAGAAAGCCCAAGCCAAACTGAAATCGTTTTAAAGTCAAGTGATAAGCAAAAACTTGGTCAGGCAGCTGCTAAAATTCGTAGCTTTCGTCCACCAGAGCCATATAAAGGCAAAGGTGTTCGTTATAGCGATGAAGTTGTTCTTCGCAAAGAAGCTAAGAAAAAGTAGTAAGGTGAGCAAATATGTTTGATAAAAAAGCAGCTCGTCTTCGTCGAGCAAAAAAAACCCGCGCCCACATCCGTCATTTGGGTGTCAATCGTTTGACCGTTAATCGCACGCCACGCCATATTTACGCTCAAATCGTCTCCCCAGTTGGGGGTATTGTTGTTGCTCAAGCATCAACTTTGGATGCAAGTTTGCGTTCTGGGGCAACAGGCAATATCGAGGCGGCTAAGGCAGTGGGTGCTTTGATTGCTGAGCGTGCCAAAGCAGCAGGTATTACAAAGGTTGCATTTGACCGTAGTGGGTTTAAGTATCATGGTCGCGTTAAAGCATTGGCTGACGCTGCTCGCGAAAATGGATTGGAGTTCTAATCATGGCAAAAGTTGAGCAAACTGATGGTTTGGTAGAGCGCTTAGTCGCTGTTGACCGTGTGGCAAAAGTGGTGAAAGGTGGTCGTATCTTTTCTTTTACTGCTTTGACCGTTGTGGGTGATGGCAATGGGCGTGTTGGTTTTGGTCGTGGTAAGGCGCGAGAAGTTCCTGCTGCTATCCAAAAGGCGCTAGAAGCAGCCAAGCGCAATATGATTTCTGTTGATTTGGCAGGTCATACTTTGCAGCATCCAATCAATGCACGTCATGGCGCTTCAAAGGTGTATATGCAGCCAGCTTCAGAAGGTACCGGTGTGATTGCAGGTGGTGCGATGCGTGCGGTTCTTGAAGTGGCAGGTGTACAAAACGTATTGGCAAAATGCTATGGCTCAACCAATGCTGCCAATGTGGTGCAAGCAACTTTTAAAGGGCTGCGTGATATGGTGTCTCCAGAACAAGTGGCAGCTAAGCGTGGCAAGTCTGTTGAAGAAATTTTGGGCTAAAGATGGGTGAACTGTAATGAAAAAAATGAAAGTTACTCAAATCAAATCAAGCGCCCATCGTTTGGCAAGTCATAAGGCTTGTTTAAAGGGTTTGGGCTTACGCCGCATTGGGCACACGGTTGAAGTGGAAGACACACCTTCAACTCGTGGCATGGTCAATCGTGTGAATTACATGATTAAAGTGGAGGAAGCGTAATGGGTCTTCGTTTAAATGAACTTGCGCCTGCTGCTCGTGCAAAAAAGACCGCCCAACGTCGTGGTCGTGGTATCGGTTCGGGCTTAGGTAAGACTGGTGGTCGTGGTGTTAAAGGTCAAACTTCCCGCTCTGGTTCTAGCATTCCAGCAGGCTTTGAAGGCGGTCAAATGCCTATCTATCGTCGTCTGCCAAAATTTGGTTTTACGAGTAAGTTGGCAATGACAACTGCTGAGGTGCGCTTGTCTGAACTGAATAAAATTCAAGGCGACGTCGTGAATATTGAGAGCTTAAAAGCCGCCAATATTATTCGTGGCGACATGAAGCGTGTTCGTATTATTCTGTCAGGTGAGATTGCACGCGCTCTGACTTTTCAAGGCGTGAAAGTAACCAAAGGCGCCAAACAGGCAATCGAAGCTGCTGGTGGCAGTGTCGAGGAGTAGGTCGTGTCTAAGCACTCAGCGCCCAAATCAAGCATTCCTTTGAACCCACTAACCTTTATTCGTAAGTACGATGAGTTATGGGGGCGCATGCTGTTTTTAATTGGTGCGCTGATTGTTTATCGTTTAGGGTCGCATATTCCAGTGCCTGGCATGAATCCTGTGAGATTGGCTGAATTTTTTGATGCCAGCAAGAACACTTTCTTGGGAATGTTTAATATGTTTTCAGGAGGTGCTTTAGAACGCATGTCTATTATGGCATTGGGTATCATGCCTTACATCTCTGCGTCCATTGTTGTGCAGATGATGTCGGCAGTTGTGCCATCATTAGAAGCCCTTAAAAAAGAAGGCGAGACAGGTCGTCGTACTTTGAGCAAGTATACAAGGCAAGGCACACTTGCTTTGGCTTTTGTACAAGCAGTGGGTATGTCAGCTGGATTGATATCTGGTGGTTTAACCTTATCCACTGGTCTAAGTTTCTATATTCCGGCTGTTACTTCGCTGGTTGCTGGTTCCATGTTTTTGATGTGGCTAGGTGAGCAGATTACCGAACGTGGTATCGGTAATGGCATTTCAATGTTGATTTTTGCCAGCATTGTTGCGAGCGCGCCTGGCATGGTTTCAGGTGCATTCAGTCAAGATTCTAATTTGATTGTTGTGTTGATATTTGCTTTATTGGGAGTGGCTGTAACTGCAGCGATTGTCTTTATAGAGCGTGCACAGCGCAGAGTGCCAGTAAATTACGCACAAAAACAGCAAGAAGGGCGCAAGATTTATGCACAGCAACAGTCCCACCTGCCACTAAAACTTAACATGGCAGGAGTAATTCCAGCAATTTTTGCCAGTTCTTTGTTGCTTTTGCCTGCCAGTTTGGGTCAATGGTCAGGTTCTTCGGCAAATCCAACCACTTTTCAAACAATTTTACAAAATATTTCTTTGGTATTGCAACCTGGAAGCCCTTTGTATTTATTGGTGTTTGGTGTTCTGATTATCTTTTTTTGTTATTTTTACACAGCATTGATGTTCAATCCTAAAGAAGTTGCTGAGAATTTAAAGCGCAGTGGTGCTTATATTCCAGGCATTCGACCAGGTCAGCAAACCAAACGTTATTTGGATTTTGTTTTGAATCGTTTGACCTTTATTGGTGCGATGTACATGACAGTCATCTGCTTAATGCCAATGGTGGTGCAATCATCTTTTGGTGTGCCTTTTCAGTTGGGTGGTGCATCTTTGTTGATTATGGTGGTGGTGTTGATGGACTTTATCGCTCAAGTCCAAGCTCATTTGATGACACATCAATATCACGACCAAACGTTAATTAAATCATCTCGTTGATGACATGTTAGGAGTTTGTGATGAAAGTTCAAGCATCGGTAAAAAAAATCTGTGGCGGTTGTAAAATTGTGCGTCGTAAAGGCAAAGTGTTGGTGATTTGTAACTCAGAACCGCGTCATAAGCAACGCCAAGGTTAATTTTAAGATTAGCACTTGAATTTTTTGACGGATAACTGTATAATCCGTCGGTTGTTGTATTACCTTTTATGGTGATAGATAAATTTTGGCAAGCATATTTATTCGTGCTTGTACTGATGGAGAGAAATGTATGGCTCGTATTGCCGGTGTAAACATTCCGGACAACAAACACGCCGTTATCTCATTGACTTATATTTTTGGTATTGGTCGCACAACCGCAAAACAAATTTTGTCAGCGGTTGGCATTGCCGAGACAACCAAAATTGGTCAGCTAGATGATGTGCAGTTGGACGCTGTTCGTGCTGAAGTTGCAAATTACACTACAGAGGGCGACCTTCGTCGTGAAATTTCAATGAACATCAAACGTTTGGTTGATTTGGGTTGCTACCGCGGTCTTCGCCACCGTCGTGGCCTTCCTGTCAATGGTCAACGCACTAAAACAAATGCGCGTACCCGTAAAGGTCCACGCAAAGCAATTAAAAAGTAATTAACTTAGGAAGCTAAAAGATGGCAAAAGACACTCGCAGTCGCAAAAAAGTGGCTCGTCGTTCGGTATCTGACGGTATAGCTCACATCCATGCATCTTTTAATAACACCATTGTAACGATTACAGATCGTCAAGGTAATGCATTGGCTTGGGCCACTTCAGGTGGACAAGGCTTCCGTGGTTCACGAAAATCTACACCATTTGCAGCGCAGGTTGCTGCTGAAGTTGCTGGTAAAGCAGCTCAGGAAACTTATGGTGTAAAAAATATCGATGTCTTGGTTAAAGGTCCAGGACCAGGTCGTGAGTCTGCGGTCAGAGCACTGGGTTTATTGGGTTATAAAATTAACAGCATCAGTGATGTTACCCCAATTCCGCACAACGGCTGCCGCCCACCTAAGAAACGTCGCGTTTAAGGAGATAACTCATGGCCCGTTATATTGGTCCAAAACTAAAATTATCGCGTCGTGAAGGCACTGATTTGCAATTAAAATCAGGCGTTAAGCCTTATGATGTGAAAACAAAAAAATCAGGTCGTGCACCTGGTCAGCATGGCAATAGCCAAAGCAAAACTTCTGAATATGCTCTACAGTTGCGTGAAAAACAAAAAGTCAAACGCATGTATGGTGTATTAGAGCGTCAATTCTCAAACTACTATAAAGAAGCAGCACGCATGCGTGGCGCTACGGGTGAAAACCTATTGGGCATGCTTGAGCGTCGCCTTGACAATGTTGTTTATCGCATGGGTTTTGGTGCGACACGTGCAGAAGCTCGCCAACTTGTCAGTCATCGCGCCATCTTGCTAAAAAGAGCGGGTCGTGATGAATTTGTGCGTGTGAACATTCCATCCATCCAAGTTCAAGATGGTGATGTGATTGCTGTTCATGAAAAATCTAAAGAGCAACTTCGTATTAAAAATGCGGTTGAATTGGCAACACAACGCGGCGTTCCAGATTGGTTGGACGTTGATCACACCAAGTTGCAAGGTACATTCAAGACTGCACCAGAACGTAGTGATTTGCCTGCTGAAATTAATGAGAGCTTGATTGTTGAGCTTTATTCTAAATAATAATCCGAACTAATCGAGGTGACACTATGATGAGTGCAAATGAGTTTCTCACACCCAATACCATCAATGTGGATACGGTCAATGAAACAACTGCTAAGGTCACGCTCGAGCCGTTAGAACGTGGTTTTGGACACACTTTGGGTAATGCTTTGCGTCGCATTCTCTTGTCATCTTTGTCTGGTGCGGCAGTTGTTGAAGCAGAGATTGAAGGTGTAGACCATGAATACTCAACACTGGAAGGTTTGCAAGAAGACGTGCTGGATTTGCTGTTAAATCTAAAAGGTTTGGCAATCATCTTGCACGATCAACATGAAGCTTATTTGACTTTGGATAAAAAAGGCGCGGCTGTGGTAACTGCTGCTGATTTGGAATTGCCACACAATGTTGAAATTGCCAATCCTGATTTGGTATTGGCAACATTAAGTGAGCGCGGACATTTAAAAATGCGTTTGCGTGTGGTAACTGGTCGTGGTTATGACCCTGCCAATCAGCGCCGTGAAGATGCCAATTCTAAAGTCATTGGTCGTTTAAAACTTGATGCCAGCTTCAGCCCCATCGTGCGTGTCGCTTATGATGTGGAAAGTGCCCGTGTTGAACAGCGTACTGACCTTGATAAGTTAATCATTGAGCTAGAGACTAATGGCACGATAGACCCTGAAGAGGCCATTCGTAAGGCGGCAACAATTCTGCAACAGCAAATCGCAATTTTTGTGGATTTGGAAGCTGAAGAAGCGCCCGAGCCAATCAAAGAAAAAGAAGAGATTGACCCTGTGTTGCTTCGTCCAGTAGATGACCTTGAGCTAACGGTTCGTTCAGCAAACTGCTTAAAAGCTGAAAACATTTATTATATTGGTGATTTGGTGCAGCGTTCAGAAACTGAATTGCTTAAAACACCGAATTTAGGTAAGAAGTCATTAACCGAAATCAAAGATGTCTTGGCATCAAAAGGTTTGGAATTGGGCATGCGTTTGGATAATTGGCCACCGAGCGACTTGCGTGTTGATGACCGCTTTTCTTACCGTAGCCGCTAATTTAAAGGATATTTGACCATGCGACATCGTAAAAGTGGAGTTAAGCTGGGTCGCACCAGCAGTCATCGTAAGGCAATGTTCCAAAACATGACGAATTCACTGTTTGAACATGAACTTATTAAAACAACCCTAGTAAAAGCCAAAGAGTTGCGCCGTGTGGCTGAGCCATTGATTACTTTGGCAAAAGAAGACAGCGTTGCAAATCGCCGTTTGGCATTTGACCGTACTCGCAGCAAAGTCATTGTTGGCAAACTGTTTAATGAACTCGGTCCGCGTTATAAAACCAGACCAGGCGGTTATTTGCGTATCATCAAATGTGGTTATCGTGATGGTGATAATGCGCCAATGGCATATGTTGAACTGGTTGACCGCCCATAATCTCGGTTGAAAAACCCCAGTTTTTCTGGGGTTTTTATATTGTGGCTTACTTCTTAATTTATCCATTCAAGTGTGCCTTGTTGCACAACTGCCGCTTCTGCGTTTGTAATGTCAATGATGGTGGTTGTATGAGCTGCCAACTCGCCAACATCAATCAATGCCCCTACATGTTTGCCAAAAACATCATCAATATGCCCCACTTCATAAACATTATGGTGATTGGGCAGTGTCAGCGGATAACTCAACAAAGGCGCATCTAAACATGCCAACAGTGCTTGAGTGATGGGATTGTCGCTGACCTTGATGGTGATGGCTTTGCTTTTGGAATGCACAAATTTTTTGGGCAATGCCTTGTTGGCATCCACAATAAAGCCAAAAGATGATGGCGTGTGTTTTTTTAGGAGACGGTGTTGCGCGTTATTGATGGTGGCATAACTGGCAACTTCAGACAAATTACGGCACAACAGCGTCAAATGTTCATGCTTTTGGTTGATGTGTTGGAGCTGTTGCAGCGCCATTTTGCTTTGCAGTGTCAGTGCAAATTCATAACCAATATCGCTAGGATAGATGATAAGTTGGTCTTGTTTGAGTGTATTGACCGCATGTTCAATAAGCCGTGATTGTGGGTTGTTGGGGTGGATAACTAATTTTTTCATCCACTTTCCTTAATGGCGTGGAAACCATGTACTTCAGGACATGGAGGAA
>JAUMYZ010000009.1 GCA_030528385.1 Moraxella sp. | reverse complement strand
CATTTGAGCATTATTACATAGATTTAGATAGATTTCAAGGAGCTGTTTTTAGCCCCATGCCTTTATGGTGTGGGGCTTTTTTAATTTGTAGATGTAATCTGCCCATGTTTGCAACATCTCACGCCGTTCATCAAGCCATTGTACACGGTTATATGCCCGACCATTACTATCACGCACTTGGTGCCCAAGCTGCATCTCAATCATGCGATAATCGTATTTAAACTTCTCTTCCAGAAGCGTTCTAGCAATGGCACGAAATCCATGTGATGTCTGCTCGCTGCTATCAAAACCCATGCGTCTTAGGGCTTGGTTTAAGGTGTTTTCAGACAGTGGGCGTAATTGTGTGATAGTGCTGGGGAATACAAGCTCACTATTTGGGCGGTATTCTTTCATTTGCCGCAGAATTTCCATCGCTTGCATCGGTAAGGGACTGATAATTTGTACACTTGTGGATTTTTTGGTTTTATTGGGCGTGTATGTCCAAGTGTTATCATCCAAGTCCACCTGCATCCAAGTCATGTGTCGCACTTCGCCAGGGCGTGCGAAAATCAAAAGTGAAAACAGCAAGGCTTGGCGTGTAACAAAATAGCCATGATAACTGTCAATGGCACACACCAAATCGCCAAGCCGTCTCTCGTCTAAAATGGCAGGATTGTGGCGGACTTCGCCTGCCTTAAATGCTCCTTTTAGATTGATGGCAGGGTTGGTTTCGCTACGCCCTGTTGCCACCGCATAGGCAAGTGTTTGATTTATCATGCTTCGCACTTTTTCAAGTTTGGCAAAATGCCCTGCTTTTTCAATGGGCTTTAAAACAAGCATCAAATCAGGCACACCAATTTCTGATACTATTTTATTGCCAAGCACTGCCAACAACTCATCTTGATAATTTTGCATTTTTTCTTGGGTTTTTGGCGAGTAATCCTTTGTTCCCAACCACTCAGCAAACACAGCTTTAAAATCATTTTTTAGTGAATTTTCTTGGCGTTGGCGTTCAAGCTCAAAATAAGTCTTAGGGTCAATGTTCTGAGCAAGGAGTTTGTGGCAATCCTGACAGATGGTGCGGGCTTCTGCCAAGGACAAGGTGGGGTAATCGCCCAATTTGTGCATTTGTGCTTTTTTGGTGATGGGGTGCTTGTACTGTAAATACCAATATTTGCCGCCATTTGGGGTAATATTGACGATAAGTCCATTGCCATCATAGAGCCGATAAAGTTTGTCTTTAGGTCTGGCTTTGTCTATCTGTGTACTAGATAGCGGCTTGGTTTGACGTGCCATAACAGTACAGCCTTTTTAAAAAATAGCAGGATGAGTGCGATATACTGTTAATTGTACTGTCATTATTTGTGGATTTCAATAGATGTTGATAAACGTCAATAGACAATAACACCAACTAAAAACCCCTGAAAACTGGTGTTTTCAAGGGTTTTGTAGATGTCCATAGATTTAGATAGACGTTTAGATGGTACCAGTGGTCGGACTCGAACCGACACGCTTTTAAGGGCAACGGATTTTGAATCCGTCGTGTCTACCAATTTCACCACACTGGCATGAGTGGTTAGCTGATTTGCTATGGGTGCGTATTATATAGGGTTTTTAGATTTAGTCAAGTGATTTTATATTAAGTAACACAAAAAACCTTTTAACACATTGATTTTTAATACTAATCCACAAGCTCAAATGCTCTTTGTAGCGCATCATCAAGCCTATCTACTGCCAAAATCATGAGATTGGCAAAATTTTTATCACCCGTTTTGGGAGCATTTGCTTTGGGAATGATGGCGTGCCTAAAGCCGTGTTTCATCGCTTCTTTTAGGCGTTCTTGACCGTTTGGCACGGGGCGAATTTCCCCTGACAGACCCACTTCACCAAAAACGCACAAACGAGCGGGCAGGGGCTTTTCTTTGATACTAGACGCACAAGCAAGCAGTACTGCCAAATCCGAGCCTGTCTCCATCACTTTGACGCCACCCACCACATTGACATACACATCTTGACCGCTGGTATGAATGCCCCCATGCCGATGCATGACCGCCAAAAGCATGGCAAGTCTTTGATAATCAAGCCCCAGTGCCATACGGCGGGGCTGACCGTGGCTGTCGTCCACCAAGGCTTGCACTTCCACCAGCAGTGGGCGAGTGCCTTCACGACTGACCATCACCACAGAGCCTGCAATTGGTCGCTCGTAACGGCTTAAAAATATCGCCGATGGGTTGGCGACTTCTTTGAGTCCTGTGTCAGTCATGCCAAAAATTCCCAACTCATTGATCGCCCCAAAACGGTTTTTGACCGCACGAATCATACGAAAACGGCTGTCGGACTCACCTTCAAAATAAAGCACCGTATCCACCATATGTTCAAGCACCCTAGGGCCTGCCAATGCTCCTTCTTTGGTTACATGACCCACCAAAAACATCGCCGTGCCTGTTTGTTTGGCATAGCGAGTTAAGATGGACGCCGTTTCACGAATTTGTGCCACACCCCCTGGAGCGGACTGTATCATGTCGGTAAATAGCGTTTGAATAGAATCAATCACCGCCACCGCAGGCTGTTCGCTAGCAAGTGCCAAACAAATGGTCTCAACGTTGGTCTCGGCAAGCACTCGCAAACGGTCGGTTGGCAGTCCCAAACGCACCGCTCGCATGGCAACTTGCGATAGGCTTTCTTCGCCAGTGATATAAAGTGCCGAGCCAGAAAGTGAGTTGCCACTTGCCATGTTGATGGCGGTTTGTAATAAGATGGTGGATTTGCCAATGCCAGGGTCGCCACCAATTAGCACCACCGAGCCTGCCACCAGTCCGCCACCTAACACGCGGTCAAACTCACCCAAACCTGTGGGCATGCGAGTTTCTAGTGAAAATCCCACATTAGAAAGCGTCATCACCGCTGAGCTGTCGCCTGCATAATTGCTACTTTTGGGGGCGGATTTGCTTGTCTTTTTGTGGTGGGGCATGACAACGTTGGGGGCTTCAACCAAAGTGTTCCATTCACCGCAATCAGCACACTGCCCTGACCACTTGCCATAATTTGCCCCGCATGCCTGACACACATAACTGACTTTTGTTTTCATCATTGATAAAGAAAAAAATTTACCTATTGTAACACAACATGACAAACCAAGTGGTGTGCAGGGCTTTTGCGCAATAAAACATAAGAATTATAAAAATAAATTTAGGTATTTATTTAAAAAATAGTGCTTATCATTTTACAAAAATTATGCTTTAATAATGCCCGAAGCCAAATGCATATTGTGCTTGGTTTTGTACTGTCTATTTTCGTGCTTTTCATTTATTTTTAATTGAGAGTTTATCATGACTACCACAACACTTGTCGCCCCAGATTTTGTCAAACATCAAGCCTTGATTGAGTGGGTGGCAGACATCGCCCAACTTACCAAACCTGCGCGTATTGAATGGTGCGATGGCTCACAAGAAGAATATGACCACTTAATACAGCTGATGATTAATAACGGCACGATGATGAAGCTCAATCAAGAAAAGCACCCCAATTCTTATCTGGCATTTTCTGACCCATCAGACGTGGCACGCGTGGAAGACCGCACTTTTATTTGTAGCGAAAAACAAATTGACGCTGGGGCGACCAACAACTGGAAAGCCCCCGATGAAATGCGTCAAAAATTAAACGGCTTGTTTGATGGCTGTATGGCAGGTCGCACCATGTATGTGGTGCCGTTTAGCATGGGGCCTTTGGGCAGTCATATCGCTCATGTTGGTGTAGAGCTGACCGACAGCCCTTATGTGGTGGTCAGTATGCGTAAAATGGCTCGCATGGGCAAGGCGGTGTATGATGTGCTGGGTGCTGATGGCAAGTTTGTGCCGTGTGTGCATTCGGTGGGCAAACCTTTGGCAGATGGCGAACAAGACGTTGCTTGGCCATGCAATGATGACAAATACATTGTCCATTTTCCAGAAACTCGTGAAATTTGGTCTTATGGTTCTGGCTATGGTGGCAATGCCCTACTTGGCAAAAAGTGCCTAGCTTTGCGCATCGCTTCGGTGATGGGACGTGAACAGGGCTGGCTGGCTGAGCACATGCTGATTTTGGGCGTAACCAACCCCCAAGGTAAAAAACACTATGTGGCAGCCGCTTTCCCATCGGCGTGCGGCAAAACCAACTTTGCCATGCTCATTCCACCAGCGGGCTATGAAGGCTGGAAAGTAGAGACGGTGGGCGATGACATTGCGTGGATTAAACCATCAAAAGACGGCAGGCTCTATGCCATCAACCCCGAAGCAGGATTTTTTGGCGTTGCCCCTGGTACCAACACCAAAACCAACTCCAATTGCATGTCATCACTATCGTCCGATGTGATTTATACCAATGTGGCAGTTACCGAAGACGGCGAAGTGTGGTGGGAAGGCAAAACCAAAGAAGTCCCTGCCAATCTCACCAACTGGAAAGGTCAAAAGCACGACCCCGCCAGTGGTGAAAAAGCATCGCACCCCAATGCTCGCTTTACCGTATCAGCGTCTCAATGTCCGTCCATTGACCCTGATTGGGAAAACCCAGAAGGCGTGCCTATTTCTGCCTTTATTTTTGGTGGTCGCCGTGCCGATACCGTGCCACTTATCAGCGAAGCCTTTGACTGGATAGATGGTGTGTATAAAGCTGCCACCATGGGCAGCGAAACCACTGCTGCTGCCACAGGTGCTCAGGGCGTGGTCAGACGCGACCCCTTTGCCATGCTTCCCTTTGCTGGCTACAACATGGCAGACTATTTCGCCAACTGGCTACAAATGGGCGAAAAACTACAAAAGCTCACCCAAGAGCACGGCACTAAGCTACCTAAAATCTTTAAAGTCAACTGGTTTAGACGCGATGAAGATGGCAATTTTGTGTGGCCAGGCTTTGGACAAAATATGCGGGTGCTTGAATGGATTATCGGTCGCTGCGAAGGCAATGCCAATGCCGTTGCCACCCCAGTTGGGCTTGTACCAACTTATGCTGACATCAACTGGGACAAGTCAGACTTTGGTCAAGCGCAGTTTGAGTTGGTAACCAGCCAAGACAAAGACGCGTGGGTCAAAGAGCTGCAAAGCCATGCCGAATTGTTTGAAATGCTGGGCGAGCGTATGCCACAAGCGCTGATTAAACACCAACAACAGTTGCTACAAGCGGTGTTGTCTGCCTAGCCATTGACCAAAAAACACCCTAAGCAGGGTGTTTTTTATGCAAACCAATATTAGGCCTGCATGGTTTTGATGGTCTCTAAGTACGTACGTATATTACTTACATAGTGCATACATTGTACATAACGACTGTTTTTATCGGCATTGGTTGTCAAATAAGTGTACACTTCCGACCAACTGTTGCCATCTTTGCCTTGGGTGTTGAGCTCGTTTTGAATGCGTTTGACGGCATTTGGCCCCATGTTGTAGGCGGCAAGCACAAACCACAAGCGTTCATCTTTGGGAATGTCAAGAAACTGCTTGTCCACCACTTCTAGGTATTTTGCGCCCCCTTGAATGCTTTGTAAGGCGTCGGTACGGTCAGTTACCCCCATCTCTTTGGCGGTTTCGTTGGTGAGCATCATCAAGCCTTGCACTCCTGTGGGCGAGATGGCATCAGGATTCAGATGCGATTCTTGATAACTGACCACCGCCAACACTTGCCAGTCGTGATTGTACTTACTGGCTCCTTGTTTAAAGGCATGTTCGTACATGGGCAGTTTTTGTGTCAAGGCTTTTTCAAAATGGCGCTGGCTATAGGCATTTTTGAGCAAGGTTTGGTCATAAAAACGCGCCACCGCTCGGCTTTGAGCCAGCGTCTCTTGGCTGCACAAAAAGTTTTGTGAATGGTCAATCAAACTTTTGTCGTTGGCCAAAAAGGTAAAGCCAATTTCTGTATCAAGCCCGTGCTCTTGCAATTTGTCTTTGGTTGCCCCATCGCATGCAATTGGATTGCTAAGCGTGGTGTCAGCTTGCAGATTGCTGCCAAGCACCATGTCCACATCGCCATTGGCAAGCGCTTCTATCATGCTTTGTTGGTCATCATAGCTTTGCAGGTGCAGCGTTACGCCAAGATGTTGGGCGTAGCGCTTGGCAACGTCATAACCAAAGCCATGCACCAATTCGCCTTCGCGAAACAAGGTTGAATCGTCGGCAACGGTTGCCACCACCAGTTCTTTGCTGGCGATGACTGTGTCCACTTTGCTGGGCAATTCGTCTGTCAAGCCCACCGACAACAAGCCTTTGGCGGGCAGCACCACCAAGGACAAAGCCCCGATTTGCAAGGCGCGTTTGCCGATGCTTGATTTTTTGTCGTCTGTTTGGTTTTTAGTCAAACGCACATCACACATGGGCTGACAAAAACCAAAAGCAATTTTAGGATTGCTGCCCAGCGGCTCAAAAGTGGTCATTTTTAGAGATTGATAGTGCTGTTTATTTTTGTTATTGGCAATGATTTTATAGCTAAATGGTTGAAAACAATAACAATTATTGGTGCGAATGCTTTGCATAATATTCTCCTTTGCTCACCATAGCCCAACAAAACAGTCTGACCGCATTTGTTGGGGGTAAGGGTTTTAGACGCCAAGTTGGCTTTGATTGTGGCTTCAAATATCTGGCTTGTTCGTTAAAACAGCGTCATTTGACAACCAAAACCGACCTGACAAATCGCACCCACATCAACAGTTCACACGATTGAACCAAAATAAACACCCAAAAACTAAGACGTTTATCAGACATGGGATGCGCCATCACCAAACGAGTTGATTAAGTTGGCAGTTTCTTCGCAAAAATAGTTAAAAGTCAAAAACAGGCACAATATGCGAAATCTGGCAATAATCTTCAATGTTAAGTTTGTAATATTAAGATAAAAGGTATATTTTTAAGGATAAACGGTAATAATAAATAAAACTTTACAATTAAAATGACGCAAGGTATTTTTTGTTAGATAAAAATTTAAAAAAAATGAATAAATCAAGGGCTTTTTTTGTACTTATAAGTCATTTTTTAGAAAAATGCCCACCATTTCAGACAATTAAATCCTGTTTTATCAGTTTTTGAACACAAAAAAACACGCCCAAAACAACAAACACTGGGCGTGATTTTTTTGGTCAATTCTGACCTAAACAGGGTTGTCAATGTCCACAAAAGACACTTGTATGCCAAAGGTGTCGGCAAGCACATTGCCCAAAGCGCGTATGCCCGCTTTTTCGGTGGCGTGATGTCCTGCGCCGAAGTAATCAATGCCCAGCTCACGAGCGATGTGGGTGGTGCGCTCAGAAATCTCACCAGAGATGAAAGCATCGCAGCCCATCAAATGTGCCTGCTCCAACATGTCTTGGGCAGCGCCTGTGCACAAAGCAACACAAGACAACAGCTTGTCAGGATTGTTGCCAATATGCACAGGCGCTCTTTGTAGAACGGCATGGATTTTGTTGGCAAAGGCTTGGGCGCTGATGGGCTGACAAGTGGCGATGTTGCCAATGGGGTGTTTTTCTTGGGGGTGGAGCGCTTTTGTGATACTCAAGTCCAGCGCGTCTGCCAGCAGTGCGTTGTTGCCAAGCGTGGGGTGCGCGTCAAGGGGCAAATGATAAGCGATTAAAGAAATGTTATTTTGCAACAGTGTGCGAATGCGCTTACCCTTAAAGCCCGTCAAAGTGGGACTTTCTCCTTTCCAAAAATAGCCATGATGCACCAAAATGGCTTGGGCATTTTGGCGGATGGCTTCATCAATGAGCGCCTGACACGCCGTTACGCCTGTGATGAGTTTACTGACGGGGGTGGCAGCATCAATTTGCAGGCCATTGGGACAATAATCACCAAACTCATCACTGTGCAACAATTCATCACAAAACCGCACCAATGTTTTAACATCTACAACATTCATTGCCATTCCTAATTTCAAAATTAACACTTTATTGTAAACGATACAAGCAACGCATACAAACCCATAACCAAGCCAATACAATCATCTTTGAAAAAAATGTGCTAAAATACGGCAATTTTCGTAAAATAGTTGTCAAAAACCGTCATGAACGCCCTAGAGATTGCCAAAAATCGTCATACATGTAAGGCATATGATAGGCACAAAAAGATAGACCCAGCCACTTTGGCGATGTTGCTAGAGTGCTTGCGTTTGTCGCCGTCTTCTATCAATATCCAGCCTTGGCGATTTTTGTTGGCGTCCAGCGATGACGCCAAGCGGCGTGTCGCCAGCTCCATGTTGGGCGCTGATGCACACAATGCCCCCAAAGTGCTCAATGCTTCTGACGTGTTGGTATTTTGCCGTCATACGCAGTTGGGTCAGGCGCACTTAGACAAAGTGCTGCAAGCAGAACAGCGCGCGGGACGCTTTGCCAACCAACAAAGCTACGAGCGGCGCAAGCAGCTGTGCCAAATGTATCTGCAGCAGTACAGCGCCTGTGCGCAGACCTTGACTGCATGGACAACAGAACAAGTGTTCATTGCTTTGGGGCATTTTTTGCTGTCGGCACAAATGGCAGGCGTGCAAGCAACCGCCATTGGGGGTTTTAATCAAGACTTGCTCAATCATACGCTGGGTCTGCATGACAAACATCTGAGCAGTGTGGTGGTGGTCGCGCTTGGTTATGCCAGCGATGATGACATCAATCAACATTTGCCCAAAGCGCGATTGGCCAGCGAAGATATTTTTGAAAATATCTGGTGATAAAGACATGAATGACACAGACACCCCATCAACGACCCAGTTTACCCCACAAACACTGACCGAACTTCATTTGGTTGGCAGCAGTTTGATTGTTGCAATCAGCTATCAACACACGGTGCTAGAAAAAACAGGCACAGACGCCCTATTGACCAAGTTGCCTATTATTAAGGGGTTGACACCCTTTAAAAGCAAAACTTATGCCATGGACATCGATTTATCTTGTGTGGTGCTTGACCAAGCCGCACAAGTGCTGGACGTCATTTGGTATGGCAATCTTAGAAATGACAACCAAAGCATCAGACACAGTGGCGACGCCCTTTGTGGTGCTGACAATTTTGAACAAAGCTTGGTCAATCAAGAAGAAATCCACATTCGTCTGGCTCAGCTGGATGAACGCGCTCATCATTTGCTGTTTTTTATTAACAGCCATCATCAAGACGCGTTGTGCCAAGCCCAAAAAGCCATCAGTAAATTCAGTGATAATGAAGAACACGTGGCGCACAAAGTGTCTTTTTGTGAGTTGGGCGAAAATACCAGCGCGGTGCTTGCTTGGCATGTCCAAAGACAGCGCGACGACTTTTTATTGTCCGCGCCATTTTGTGCCGTGAGCATCCAACAAACCAACCCCGACAATTTTCCCCAAATTTTGTCGCAGCTTGCCCAACAATATGTGTCCCCAGCAGAGTAATTGATGTTATAATGCCCGCTTTTGCTGGGACAACACATGCAAAACATCGCCACATTATTGTTAATATTGGCGCCCATGGCGTTTGCTTTTGCTCTGCCTGTCAGTCCATCTTATGCCAAAAAAGCCGAAACCGCTCTTAATTATCTGGTGCTTGTCATTTTGGTGGTGATTGGCATTGAGCTTGGGTTGGTGCAAGACATCAAGCAACAAGCTGGCGCCATTTTGCTGTATTTGCTGACGCTGATGAGCCTAACCATCGGCAGCGGACTGATGGCGCTCATTCTTTTTGACAAATGTATGCCAACCGCTCGGCTCAGCGCCACGCAGTCTGTTTCCCAAAACAACGTCAGTTTGCGTGGCAGTTTGCTTCAGCTTGGTTGTTTGGCACTGGGCTTTGTGCTGGCGACATGTCTGCCAAACGCGCTGTTGCCCCCCGACAAAAGCATTGCTGTGCTTTTGATGTTGTTATTATTTTTGGTGGGCATTTGCCTAAAAGGCGCGCGCATTGGCTTAAAACATGCCTTATTCAACAAGCGCGGGCTGCAACTGAGCATTATCTTTACCATATCTACATTGTGTGGTGGCGTATTATTTTCCCTGCTCTTTGCAGATGTCTCCATCAGCCAAGGACTGGCGCTGGCGTCTGGTTTTGGTTGGTACTCTTTGTCGGGCACCATCATGACAGAAGCCTATGGCGCTGTGTGGGGCACAGTCGCTTTATTTAACGACCTTGGACGAGAGATATTGGCGCTGTTGTTCATTCCTTGGGTCATGCGTTTGTCGCCTTCGGCAGCCATTGGACTGGGCGGTGTAACCAGTTTGGATTTTACCTTGCCGACACTGACCCAAGCAGGCGGCACCGAGTTGATTCCTTTGATTATCAGCTTTGGTTTGATTAGCAACGTCATCTCGCCTGTGTTGATGGTGTTTTTTGCGTCATTGACTTAAAGCTGTTTTGTGCCAAAGGTGTCGCACTGCTGAATGTCTCCAGACTCAAGCCCCCGATAGAACCAACGTTTGCGCTGTTGGCTTGTGCCATGAGTAAAGCTGTCGGGCACGGTATGACCATGGGCTTGGCGCTGCAGATAGTCGTCGCCAATTTTCTCAGCAGCGTCTAGGGCTTCTTCAATATCGCCTTGTTCCAAAAACTGCGTGCGTTGATGGTTTTTGTGCGCCCACACACCCGCAAAGCAATCGGCTTGTAGTTCTTGGCGCACCGAAAGTTCATTGGCTTGGACTTTGGTGGCTCGGGCTTGAGCTTGGCGAACTTGCTGAGAAATGCCCAGCAACGTTTGTACGTGGTGCCCCACTTCGTGAGCAATGACATAGGCTTGGGCAAAATCGCCTGCTTGGTCTTGGCGGCTAAATTGGGTACTGCCACCTTGTTCGCCTGTGATGCCCATCTGTCTTTTCATGTCCACAAAAAACTGCGTGTCCAAATACACCGTTTGGTCGGCAGGACAATAAAAAGGACCACTGGCTGACGTTGCTGCCCCACACGCCGAACGCACCGACCCTGTAAACATCACCAGTTTGGGTGGCTGATAACGCTGTCCAAATTGTGCAAAAATGGGCGTCCACACATCTTCGGTGTCTGCCAGCACCGTTTTGACAAAGGCGCCTGATTCTTGTTGCTCGGCGCTTTGCTGAGCGGGCGCGCTTTGGGTGGCTTGACCGATTTGTTCTGCCACACCAAGGGTGGTCTCTGGATTGATGCCAAAAACTTTCCACAAAATCAATGCGATGATGATACCCCCAATGCCGATACCCCCTGTTTTTTTGAAGCCACCGCGTCTGTCTTCAACATTGGTGCTTTGTCTGCGACCTTTCCACTGCATAATATAAACCTTGTTAAAAGTGAGTTGTCAATTTAGGTTGGTTGATGTTTGTTCAATGACTTCGTTCCAAACTTGACGCACCAACTGACGTGTTTGCTGCCAATGCTCATCATCTATCACGACCGTTTGCTCAGACAAAGCCAGCTCGTGGCTTTTTTTGCGTAAGGACAAATAAGCGTGCGTCAGCTGCTCGCAACGCTGTCTTTGCCAAATGCCCGCCTGAGCAATGCTCTCAAAAATGCGCACATTGTCCGACCACGTTGCCAGTTGCCGATATTGATGTGCATAAGACAATACCATAAATTGTGCCAAAAACTCAATGTCCACCAAGCCGCCTTGGTCTTGTTTGAGATGAAATTCATGCGTGTGCTTGGCGTTGTCTTTGCTGCCCAAATGGCTATGCATTTTTTGGCGCATGTGCATGACGTCAAGGCGCACCTGCGCTATGTCGCGTGCTTTGGTCAAAACATCAATGCGGATGTCGTCAAAAGCGCGCAGCACCGACACATCTCCGACCAAACCGCGCGCGCGTACCAAGGCTTGATGTTCCCACGCCCATGCTTTTTGGTGTTGGTACAATTCAAAAGCGTGCAAAGAGACAATCATCACCCCTGCATTGCCCGACGGTCTAAGACGCATGTCCATTTCGTAGGCGCGCCCATCGCGCGTTTGGGTGGTCAAATAATTGAGCACTTTTTGTACCAAACGCGACGCAAATTTCATGCCGCTGACAGGTTTTGTGCCGTCGGTATCGGCCTTTTCGTCAATGTTGTGCAAAAACACCACGTCCAAATCAGAAGCGTACGACATCTCCAGCCCGCCCAGTTTGCCATAACCAATGATGGCAAAGCCACAGTGCTCGTCGCTGGCGCGTTCGCCAGTTTGCAATTTGGGAAAGCCATGTTTACTGCCCAGCTCCACAAAAGCACGGTTTAGCGCCGACGACAACACCACTTCGGCAATAAAGGTCAAACTGTCTGACACCTTCATGATATGACGCAAACCTAAGATGTCGGCTGTTGCCACCGCGAGCACTTGGGTTTTTTTAAAGACGCGAATGGTGTTGAGATAATTCTCATCGTCAAAAGGCGCCACACGCAGCAAACTTTGGCGCAAAATATCGCTCAGCTCGCCCTTGTCTGGCAGATGGGTGTAGCGCTTTTGTAAAAAGTTGTCCAAAAGCATGGGATAACAGGCCAGCTCTTTGGCTATCCAAGGACTGACGGACAACATGGGAATGAGTCCCACCGTATCATTGGGGTTTTCGGCAATCATCACCAAATAAATGGAGCGCCGACAAATCGCTTCAAGCAAAGCAATCAATCGCGGCACGGCCAAATCGGCCTGACGACTGTCTGTTTTGGCGTGTTGCAATAAGGCGTGCAGCAACACAGGGTATGCCAAATCCAGTCGGCGTTTGGGCTCATCGTCAAGACTGGCAACCAAACGCGAACGCAAAAATTCATCAAGCAGGCGCTGACTGTCGTCGCTTAATAAAGCTGCCAGCTCTTGAGACAGAGCTTTGCTGTCTTGTTGTTGCTGGTTGGGGTTTTGGCGGTCGGTTACCAAGCGATTAAAGGGCGCGCTGACGTTTTGGCGGTGCTTATCAAGGTAGGCTCTAAAGGTATGAACATCAACAAAACCCAAAGTTTGGGCGATGGCAAGCAGCTCTTGGGGGTCGCTGGGCAGGCGCTGGCTTTGTTCGTCGTGGCGCGCTTGTATGGCGTGCTCCAAACGGCGCAAAAAACGATAAGCCTGACTTAGTTGTGTGCGCTCATCTGGGGTCAAATAGCCAAGCTTGGTCAAAACGTTGATGGCATCAAGGCAGGCAGGGTTGTCGCCAATCACCGCATGATGACCCCCATAAATCAGCGCAAAGGCTTGCACGATAAATTCAATATCACGAATGCCGCCCACGCCCAATTTGACGTTATCCAAATCTTGGCGCTGCGCTTGTTGGTTGATAATCATGCTTTTCATTTCGCGCAGCGCACCAAACGCCGTATAATCCACATAATAACGATGCACAAAGGTCTTGCACAGCTGCGTTAATTGTTCTTTAAAGGGTTGACTTGGCGCATTGACCACACGCGCCTTTAGCCACGCAAAACGCTCCCACGTGCGTCCGTGCTGACTAAAGTATTTTTGCAAAGCAGACAAACTCATCACCAATGGTGCGCCATCGCCCCAAGGACGCAGGCGCATGTCCACCCGAAAAACAAAACCGTGCTCGGTGGTTTCATCCAGCAAACGAATAATACCACGTCCCAAATTGGTCATAAATTTTTGATTGTCAATGGATTTTTTGCCATTGGTTTCGCCGCTGCCAAGATGAATAAAAATCAGGTCAATGTCGCTGGACAAATTCAGCTCCAGCGCACCCAGTTTGCCCATTGCCACAATCGCCAATTCGTCTTTGACCGTCTTGTCGCCCCAATGGGTGATTGGCTCACCATGGCGCACCAGCAAATTGGCATAAGTATAAGCATGACAAAAATTCAAACAAGCGTTGGCAAAAGCGGACAGCTCGCCCATCAACTCATCTAAACCGATGGCATTGAGCGCGTCTTGCCAAATCCACTTTAACATCAGCAGTGAGCGCAGCACACGCAAACCCTGCACCACGGCATCTTTGGGCAGCTGCTGATAGGCGCTTGTCAAATCATGAGCACTGGCAGTCATGCCAACAAATTCATCAATCAGCTGAGCAAACTGGTGTTGGTCAACAGCCACCGTAAAAAATCGCGCCAAAAAGGGGATGGCTTGCGCGTTGTGTTTTTCAAAAATTGCTTTGGCAAAGGGACTGGCAAGCGTCAAAGCGTCAATATCGGCTTGGCTGGGGACAAAAGACATGGTAAATTTTCCAAAAAATCGCTGATTTGTCAAGTTTTGGGCTATAATAGGCACATGATAACAAATATCCCATCATCTACCAACCATGCAAAAATTTTTATTACTCATCACCACCAGCCCGCACTATCCCAATGCCCAAAAAGCACTTGATTTTGCGCGTCAGCAGCTCGCCGACGGCAATAGTGTGCAAGTATTTTTTTATGGCGATGGTGCTTATACCGCCAACCGCCTGCTGTGGCAAAGTGCCGATGTTCCCAACGTTGCCGATGGTTGGGTGGCTTTGTCGGCAGAGCATGACCTTGAACTGCCTGTGTGCGTCAGTACGGCGTTGGCGCGTGGCATTACCGACACACAAAATGCCCAAGCGCACCAACTAGATGGCGACAATTTGCGCAAGCCTTTTTGTTTGGTGGGTTTGTCGCAGTTGGCGCTTGCCATGCAGAACCGTCAAGTCGTTCAATTTTAACAGCCAAACCAAGACCTTAATTAAGCAAAGCTATGAATTATTTACTTTATATAAAAACCAACAGCGAGCTCATCAGCTACGAAGCGTTGGCGTTGGCGTTTGTGCTGGCAAGTTTTGACACTGCTGTGCAGCTGTGTTTTTCAGGTCAAAGCGGCGAAGTGTTGGCAGACAGTGCCAGCAGGGTTTATGGCATGGTGCAGTCTCTGGCGCTGTATGAGCTGCCCGCAGCATGGACAGACGATAAGATTGACCGCACTTTGTTGGACGACGTCATTTTGGCGGTTACTCAGCCTATCGGCGTCATTGATGTTGGTCAATTTGATGTCGTTTTGAGTTTTTAGCAATGAAAACAAGCACCCAAAACACCAACGCCACAAACATTGCATTAGACAGCGACGGTCATTTGCTTGACCACACCGTATGGACGCCTGCCATTGCTCAGACCTTGGCAGACACGATAGCTGTTGAGCTAGACGAGCTGCATTATCAGATTTTGCAAGAAGTGCGCTTGTTCTTTGTGCAATACCATCACAGCCCTGCCACCAGAGCTTTGATTAAACATCTGCAGCAGCGGCTGGGCGCACAAAATATAGACAATGCCAAATTGCAACAGTTGTTCAATACAGGTTTGGTGGCGCGCCATGTCAATCGTATTGCAGGATTGCCCAAACCACCCAACTGCCTATAATGCGCTATAAAAACACTTTGCCGTCTTCGGTGTCAAACACCTTGATGGGGGCTTGATACATCATGCTCAGCCGCTCGGCGGTCATCACATCGTGGGGCGCGCCTTGGGCGATGACTTTGCCGACGGTGGTGTGCTCGTCTTTTGTCATGGCGATAATCTCGTCCGCATGGCGATAGGCGGTGGTCAGGTTGTGCAGCACCACCACAATGCTTTTGTTTTGTTGTTTGACCAGTTGTTTTAGATAAACAAACAACGCACGCTCATGGCGAATGTCCAAATGGTTGGTGGGCTCATCAAACAGCAAAATGTCTGTTTGTTGCATGAGCGCCCGCACAATCGCTAGGCGCTGTTTTTCTCCGCCCGACAAACCGCCGATGCGTTTATCCACCAAAGAAAGCAAATCAAACTGCGCCAGCAACTTAGTGGCTTGTTTGATGTGTGCTGGGTTGGGCTTTTGATACCACGCCAGTGTTGGCTGGGTGCCAAGCAACGCATAATCCAGCACCGTCAGTGGCAGCCCAAAGCGCTCGTGCTGACCCACCCATGCAATGCGCCCTTTTGCAACTTGCTCACCAATGGGTTTGTTTTGGCACAAAATTTTTCCTGAAACAGATAAATTGGTCGCTTTGCCGAGCAAGCTGTGCAGCAAGGTAGATTTGCCTGCGCCATTGGCGCCGATGATGACGCTAAATTTGCCTTGATTGATGCTAAGCTCATCAATGCTGACCAGCGTTTTTTGGCGGTGTTTGACAGTCAAGTCTTTGATATGAAACAGCATAACAACCCTTTTAGCTTCTGCCAGCTTTGGTAAATAGCCAAATAAAAAACGGTCCGCCAAGCAGCGCCAAGACAATTCCTACAGGCACATCAACAGGATAAGACACAAAGCGCGCCACACTGTCAATCGCCAATAAAGCCATCGCTCCTAGCCAGCCTGACCAAATGAGCAAACGTGTACGCGTGCCACCAAACAGCACCGCCAAGATGTTTGGCACCATCATGCCAATAAAGCCAATCACCCCAGCCAAACTCACCGCCCCAGCCGTCAGCAGCGCCGAGCCAATCACCGCCAAAATGCGCGTTTTGCCCACATCAATGCCCATAGACGTGGCGGTCATCTCACCGAGCATCAAACCGTCTAGGCGCCGACCCAAGGCAATCAGTAGCACCAACCCCAACGCCAAAATGCCCATCACATAACTAAAGGGCACCAGTCCTGACTCTGCCATAGAGCCAGACAGCCAGTTGGTGGCACTTCTTAGCACCAAATCGTCGGACAAAAATAAAATCAGGCTCACCAAAGCCCCACAAAAAGCGCTGACCACAAAACCTAAAATCAGCAACCCCATAATGCCACCGCCCATCATTTTGTGCCACGCCAAAATGAGCAAACACACGCTCACGCTGCCAAGAAATGCCGCCAAAGGCACGCCAATGCCGCCAATGCCAAACGCCAACACAGCAACCACGCCCAGCGCTGCGCCGCCTGATGTGCCAATAAGACTTGGGTCAGCCAAGGGGTTTTCAAACACCGCTTGCAGTGCTGAACCACTGACGGCCAGCGCCATGCCCACAAGCAGCGCGGTCAGCACACGCGGATAGCGCAGCTGCCAAGACGTCTCGTCCATCTGCCAAGGCACGCCCCATTCTCCAAAACCCACACCCAGCGACAAAAATACCACCGCAGCACTAAGAGCAATCGCCAGCAAGTAGCCAATGATGGGTTTGGCGATTTTATTTGTTGTGTGTGTCATGACATTATTTGGCAAGGCCGTTTAATTTGTTGATGACTTGGGGTGAATCCAGCCCAAAACGCAAAAAGTCATTGGCAGCCCAATAGTACACTTTGTTGTTTTTGGCGGCAGGTGAGCCAGCAATCTCGGTGCGCGTTTTGAACTGCGCAGGCGTGCCAAGGGTGGCTTGATTGTGCTTGGCGATGATGATGACATCGGGTTTGGCAGCCGCCCACCCTTCTCTGGATAAAGGTTTTAGACCTTGGATATTGCCAGCAGCATTGATACCACCTGCACGACGAATCAACTCATCACCCACAGTGCCCTTGCCCGCCACAATGCGCCCATCATAACTGAACAAATAACGCTTGTTCGTTGCTGCTTTGGCTTTCATGCCCGCTTCCCAGTTTCCTGCCAAAGTGTTTGCCTGTGAGCTTTTGCCCACCAAAGTGCCCAGCGTGCGAATGGACTTGGCGTACGTTGCCACACTTTCGTTGGGAGCAACGTTGACCGCCTTAATGCCCAAGCCATTTAGACGGCCATAAATGCTTTGGGGCATGACCATGTGGCTGCCCACCACCAAATCAGGCTTGAGCGCCACAATCGGTTCAGCGGTCAGATTGCGATGGACACCGATGTTTTTGGCATGCGCCACCGCAGGATTGGTATTGGCATCATCTTTGCCAACGATTTTTTTGGTAACGCCAAGCGCCACCAGCACATCAGACACATCGCCACTGAGCACAACAATACGTTCATAAGCCAAAGTAAGACCAGACGCCAACAAACAAGCGCCCACCAGCAAAGATTTTGTCAATGTTTTGGACAACTGCCAAGCCATAATTCTCTCCTTAAACCGTGAATAAAGGCGTCAATCATGCCGCAAATTCTTTTGCCAATTCTTGGGTGAGCTGTTGCCATTTGGGACATTGAACTTGTCCTTCGGTGCGCACACCAAAAATGGTGATGATGCTGTTGCCTTTGTCGTCAAAGGCTTCAAAAGCGGTGATTTTACCATCGCTGCTGGGGCGCTCAATGTGCCATACTTGGGTCAAGGCGCTGTCTTTTAGGTGCAGGCTAAAGCCTCTTTCTTGTTTGTCCAAAATGTTTAGCCAATCGCCCATGCGCTTGACGTGGTGCGTCAATCCAGTTTCAATCTGCACCATGCCTGTGTTGCCTACAAAAATCATGCAGCCAACCTTGTCATCGCGCAAACGATTAAACAGCGCTTCAATCACTGGTGGCTTGACGGCGATTGTTGTGCCTGCTGGCGCTTGGTGGTAGCTGCTGGCTCTGTCAAGCTCATATTTGCCCAAAATGCCATGAAACTGATGAATGTCAGTCATCGCTTGCCAATCTTCGCCAAAGGCTTGTTTTTGTTCGGTGCTCAATTGATGGTATTGCCAAGCGCTTTGGGGGACGATTTTGTTCAGTGAAATGGTGCTTGGTGCGTCTTTGCCATAACGCTCAGCCAGTGCCTGCCATTTGGCGATGGACGCTTCGCTGGTTTCTGTCAAAAATGCTTTGTTGATGGCTTGACCATAACTGTCAAAAAATTGAATGCTGTAACTGGTGTTTTTGCCAACGTTTTTGACCGCCAGCATGTGCGCCCATTTTTTCATAAAAATGCGCAAATCTAGCTTACCAACATTGATTGCCAGTCCCATCACATCGCCAATTTTAAGGTTTTTGTATTCGCCTTGTTTTTCGTGGACAGCAAATTGGTTGCGCACGATACTCTCAAGCACACCAAACGCTTCAAGCTCAAAAAGCATCTCACGGCATTTTGTGCCAAGATAACGGCTGTCTGGCGACGACAACAACAGCTCAAACTCGCTCACGCCAAGCAGCTTTGCCCCTTCGGTGGGAAACAGCATGGGAGATTGGCTTTTTTTGTCTTGGTAAGTTTGCCATAGGGCTTGGTTTTTTTCTGTTGTGCTTAGTGTGTGGCTTTCTGCAACAGCGTCTTTGTCGGCCAATAAATGACGGTCAGTTTTCATTGGGTTACTCTCCAATCATCAAAAAACACACAGATTATACACAAAAGATGGTATTTTGTAAATTTTAATATCAATGATTATTGTTATCATTTGACATCATTTTGGCGCAGTTGATGGCTTGGAGCAAGCTGCTGCTGCTGGCTTGACCTGTGCCCGCCAAATCCAAAGCCGTGCCGTGGTCAACGGACGTGCGCACATAAGGCAAGCCAAGCGTGATGTTGACCGTATCGCCAAACCCATGCGATTTGAGCGGCGCCAAGCCTTGGTCGTGATACATGGCAATCACCACATCACAATTTGACAAATATTTGGTGGTAAAAAGTGTATCAGCAGGCAAGGCAAGCGAAATGTCCATGCCTTTGTTGCGAAAACTTTGTAACACAGGGTTGATGATGGTCAGCTCTTCATCGCCCAAATGCCCGCTCTCACCAGCGTGCGGATTGAGCCCACAAACCAAGATTTTGGGCGCGCTGATGGCAAATTTGTCTTTGAGCTCTTGATAGACGATGTCAACGGTGCGATAAACCGCTTCTTGGGTGATGGCACTTGCCACGTCTTTTAGGGGAATATGGGTGGTTACCAGCGCCACTTTCATGACGCGATTGGCGAGCATCATCACCACTTTGTCGCAGTTTGCTTGGTGCATAAAATATTCGGTGTGTCCACTAAAAGGCTCACCACCTATGGTGATGTTGGCATCTATCATCACCGACTTTTGAATGGGTGCGGTTACGATGGCGCTGACGCGTTTGTTTATGGCAAGATGGTGCGCAAGCGCCAGTTGTTGCTCCACCATCGGGGCGTTTTGTGTGTCTGGTGTGCCCGCTTGTACCAAATTGGCACAAGCAATATGCAGCAAACTGATGGCGCCTGTGGGCTGGCATTCATTCAAAGTGTGTTGCAAATTTGTCCAATCAATGACGCGATAGGCAGGGGTGTTTGTTAATTTGCCCCCCTTTTTTAGCAAATCAATGCGCTGGGCAAAGGCTTGAGCGTCAGCACAAACCAACACAGAGCCGTCCAGCTGTGCCAAATGGTGCGCCAAAACATCAATCACAATGTCCATGCCAATGCCAGCAGGCTCTCCTGTGGTGATGAGCAAAGGTTTTTGAGCCATGTTCAATTCTCCCAAATAACAAGTTGCTCTATTTTAACGAGCCAGCCGTCGTTAAAAAAGTAAAATTTTTGGTTTTGTGGTAAAATCTGCTGCCCAGCAAATTAGGTAAAATCATCATGACCATTCTGCTTAATAACCATCACAACTTTACAAACAAAAAAGACAGCACCAGCACTTTGCCAACATTAAAACCCCCGCACAATTTGGACATTGAAAAGGCGTTGCTGGCAACTTTGATGAGCTTGGACGACTCCTTTGAAAGGATTGAAACCATCTTGCAGGCTGACGATTTTTATGGCGACCGCCACAAACACATTTTTGCCGCCATCAGCCATTTGTCCGTCATCAATCACCCATATGACACGCTGGTGGTGGTTGATTATATGAACCAACAAAACACCCTTGAATTGGCAGGCGGTGAAGCCTATTTTGCCCAAATCAACCAAAGCCCCACCACGCTGTTTAATTTGGTGGCTTATGCAGAGCGCATCAAAGAACTTTCGGTGTATCGTCAGCTCATTCATATCGCCAATAACATGCTCAATCTGGCATACCATCCCAAGCAACAAAGCGTCAGTGAAATTTTGGACACCGTAGAAGCGGACATTTTTCGTGTGGGCGAAAGTTATGCGCACAACCATCACGGACAAGGTGTACAAAGGGTAGATGACGTTTTGGGCAAAGTGGTGCACCAATTGCAAGAATTACAAAACCGCGATGGCTCAATGATTGGTTTAGAGACCCCATTTACCGAACTCAACAACAAAACCCAAGGACTACAAAAGGGCGATTTGGTGATTGTGGCGGCGCGCCCTTCTATGGGCAAAACCACCTTTGCGCTCAATCTTGCCGAAACGGTGTTGGTACACGCCGCGTTGCCGGTGGTTGTTTTTTCAATGGAAATGCCCGCCACGTCCATTGTGATGCGCATGGTGTCTTCCTTTGGTGAAATTCATCAAGGACACGTGCGCTCTGGCAACATGAGCGAAGAAGAATGGGAAAAATTTTATACAACGGTTGGTTTTTTACAAAATTTACACCTGTATATTGACGACAGGAACAACTTGCCCCCCAGTGAAGTGCGTGCCACTTGTCGGCGCATTGCCAAAAACCACAACACAGGCTTGGGCATGGTGATTGTGGATTATTTGCAGCTCATGAAAGTGCCTGGCATGGAAAACAACCGCGTCAATGAGATTGGTGAAATTTCACGCAGCCTTAAGGCGTTGGCGCGTGAGATGAATTGTCCTGTGGTGGCATTGTCTCAGCTAAACCGCAGCTTGGAGCAGCGCACAGACAAGCGCCCTGTGATGGCAGATTTGCGCGAATCTGGCGCGATTGAACAAGACGCGGATTTGATTATGTTTATTTATCGCGATGAAGTGTATCACAAAGAAAAAAAGGACAACAAAGGCATTGCCGAAATTATCATCAGCAAACAACGCAATGGGCCTATCGGCAAGGTCATGCTGTCCTTTCAGGGCGAATACACCAAGTTTGACAACATCGCTCCTGACATTCCAGACTACCAATACGACGAATAAGCACGGTGATATGTATGCGTTATGCCCATATAGACATTGACCAATCCGCTTTGGCGCACAACCTAAGCACATTGAACAACTTTTTGTCAGCGCCCACCAAGCTCTTGGCAATGGTCAAAGCCGACGCTTATGGACATCATGTGCCGCTGGTGCTTGATGGCTTAATGGCCGCCGATGGTTTTGGCGTGGCAACTTTTGCTGAAGGTTTGCAAGTGTATCGGCACTGCCAGCAAAAAAGCCAAGACAAATTGATTGTGTTGATGGAAGGCGTGTTCAGCGCCGATGAGTGGCAACGCGCCATCAAGCACCATTTTGCGGTGCTCGTTCACTGCCAAGCACAATTAGATTGGGCGCTGACAAATCTGCCCGAGCCCCAAAGCCGCAGCAACACCATTTGGCTAAAATACAACACAGGCATGAATCGCTTGGGCTTTGACAAAAGCACCGTCATCAAAGCCGCCAAAGCCTTATATGATAAAGGCTATCGGCTGATTTTAACCAGCCATTTTGCTTGCGCCGACGACAAACACCACCCAAGCAACGATGCACAAATTTGCGCCTTTGATGACACACTACGCCAACTAAAAAGCAGCATTTGCCCCACAATACAAGGCTCTTTGTGCAATTCAGCAGGCATCATCAATTTTGCCCACGCACATTATGATTGGGTGCGCGCAGGCATTGGACTGTATGGCACCAGCCCTGTGCTAGACAAGACGCATGACGCCTTGGCGCTCAAGCCCGTCATGCATTTTTTTGCCAAAATCATGGCAATTCATCAGCTGCAAGCAAAAGAAGCGGTCGGTTATGGGGCGCTTTGGCGCGCCGACAAACCATCGCGCATTGGGGTGGTCAGTGTTGGCTATGGCGACGGCTATCCCAGAGTGGTGCAAGACGCTTGGGTAATGCTCATCAAAGGCGACCAACATCACCGCGCACCGATTGTGGGGCGCGTGGCAATGGACATGTTGATGGTGGATTTGACCCACCTGATGGACGCACAGATAGGCGACACAGTGGTGCTTTGGGGCAACAGCCCTTGTGTGGCACAAATCGCCAGTTGCGCCAACACCATCGCTTATGAACTGCTTTGCAAAACCACCAAACGTCCCACGCGCTGTCATCACAATAAACTGGTCAAGCCGTCGTCGTGATGTTATACTTACAGTTTGCTTTTTAGACAAAGGAATTTTTATGAGTGTGCGCCATTTTTTAACCTTGATGGATTTGAACAAACAAGAACTAAAAGCGCTCATCAAGCGCGCCAGCGTCCTAAAGACCATGCAGCTGCGCGGTGAGATTTACCGTCCTTTTGTGGGACGCACATTGGCGATGATTTTTGAAAAATCCAGCACGCGTACGCGAGTTTCTTTTGAAACGGGCATGGGACAGTTTGGCGGTCAGGCGCTGTTTTTGTCGTCCAATGACACTCAGCTTGGGCGCGGCGAACCAATAGAAGACTCCGCCAAAGTCATCAGCAGCATGGTGGACATTGTGATGATTCGCACCTTTGCCCACAGCATTGTTGAACGCTTTGCCGCCCATTCAAGTGTGCCAGTCATCAACGCTTTGACCGACGATTTTCACCCTTGTCAGTTGTTGGCAGACATACAAACCTTTGTGGAGCACCGCGGCGACATCGCAGGCAAGACCGTAACTTGGATTGGCGACGGCAACAACATGTGTCATTCTTATATGCTTGCTGCTCACCAGTTTGATTTTAAGCTCAATATTGCCGCTCCAGACGGCTATAAACCCAGCCAGCAACTATTAACCCAATATCGCCATTGCGCTGAGCTGGTTGATAAACCACAAGACGCCGTAAAAGGCGCGCATTTGGTGGTTACCGATGTGTGGGCAAGCATGGGTCAAGAAGCCGAACAAAAACAGCGCGAAAAAGCCTTTGCAGGCTATCAAGTCAGTCGCGAATTGCTGGACAAAGCCGATGGCGATGTGTTGTTTATGCACTGCTTGCCTGCACATCGCGGCGAAGAAATCAGCGCAGATTTGTTGGATGACCCACGCGCGGTGGTGTGGGACGAAGCCCAAAATCGCCTATATGCCCAAAAAGCGTTGATGGAATTTTTGTTAAAAGATAAAATTGCGTTATAAAACCAAAAGCCACTCAAAGTGGCTTTTGGTGCATGACGGCTGGCTTAGTGGTCGCGTTTGACATAAATCACTTTGCCAGTTCTGGCATTGATTTTGACGTCATATTCTGCGCCACCTGCCACCAATTCCACTTCATAAACAGCGCCATAGCGGTCATCATGGTCAAACTCCACCTTTTTGACGTGGCTATTTTTAACGCGCGCACGAGCGATTTGCCCCGCTTTTTGACCAGAGATGTAGTTGCCTTTGTTTTGTGCTTGGTTATGGCGTGGTCGATAATCGTCGTCATCAGCCCATGCGCTTGTTGTGCCAAGCAAAACACCAAGCAACACCATCATGCTCAAATTTTTGTGTAACATAAAAACACCTTAACCTATCAACTAAACTGGGCGCAGTATAACACACAAAACTTAGCCCAGACTTAGCCAAAAATTATTCAAGCATCAAGCGCCAACCACCCCTGTGATGTCTACGGGAGTGTTAAGTTGGGTGTTTTTTTTGGCGACGTCGCTGCGTTTGTCTTGTAATTTATTCAAATACACTTCATCAATATCGCCTGCAATGTATTTACCATCAAACACCGAGCAGTCAAAAGCATCAACGCGGCTGTATTTGGTGTTGTTCACCGCTTGAATTAAATCGTGCAAATCTTGAAATATCAAACGGTCAGCACCGATGATTTGGCGCACTTCTTCCACACTTCTGCCCGAAGCAATCAACTCGCTGCGCACAGGCATGTCAATGCCATAAACGTTGGGAAAAACCACAGGGGGTGCAACGCTGGCAAAAAAGACGTTCTTTGCGCCTGCATCGCGCGCCATCTGAATAATTTCATGGCATGTCGTGCCACGCACGATAGAGTCGTCCACCAGCAACACATTTTTGTTTTTAAATTCCAAGGGGATGGCGTTGAGTTTTTGGCGCACCGACTTTTTGCGCAGGCTTTGCCCTGGCATGATAAAGGTGCGTCCAATATAGCGGTTTTTGTTAAAACCTTCTCGGTATTTGACATTAAGATGGGTAGCCAGCTCAAGCGCTGAGTTGCGCGATGTGTCAGGGATGGGAATCACCACATCAATGCCGTGCTCTGTGCCCCATTGGCTTAAAATTTGTTTGGCGAGTTTTTCCCCCATGCGCATGCGCGCTTTGTGCACCGAAATGTTGTCAATGATGGAATCAGGGCGAGCAAAATACACGTATTCAAAGATACATGGGGTGTGCTTGATAACATCAGCGCACTGTTTGTGATGCAAATTGTGCTGTAGGTCAATAAATATCGCTTCACCTGGGGCGATGTCTTTGACAACATCAAAGCCCAGCGCAGTCAGTGCCACCGACTCTGATGCAATCATGTACTCTACGCCGCTGGGAGATTGGCGCTGACCATATACCAGCGGACGAATGCCATTGGGGTCTCTAAAGGCAAGCATACCGTGCCCTGCGATCATGACCACCACCGCATACGCGCCCTGACAGCGATGATAAACCGCCTTGAGTGCGTCAAAAATGTCGTCTGGCGTCAGTGTGTCTTTGCTAAATTGTTGCAATTCATGCGCAAAAATATTAAGCAACACTTCTGAATCAGAATCGGTATTGAGATGACGGCGGTCAATTTCGTAAAGTTCTTTGGTGAGTGCTTCGGCGTTGGTCAGATTGCCATTGTGTGCCAGCGCAATGCCATAAGGCGAATTGACATACAAAGGTTGGGCTTCGGCACTGCTTGATGTGCCCGCCGTTGGATAGCGCACATGACCGATGCCAAAATTGCCCAACAAACGCAGCATGTGTTTGTTCAAAAACACGTCGCGCACCATGCCATTGTCTTTGCGCAAATAAAAGCGGTCATCTTTTAGGGTAACAATGCCCGCCGCGTCTTGTCCGCGATGTTGCAGCATTGTCAGACCGTCATACAACATTTGGTTTACAGGCTCATGGGCACAAATGCCAATCACACCACACATAGTCTCTCCACATTAGGATAAATTAAAATTTTGTATCTGTTCCCAAGTTTCGCCAAAGGTTTCAAAAAGCAACAATTTGGCAACAGGGGCAAAGGGCAAAAACAGCTCAATAAAAGCAGACGATTGCCAACTGGGAAAATAAACAAGTAAAGGGGAACAAATGCTTAAAACAACCAACACTTTTAACAGACCAACCGCCGCGCCCAAACCAGCACCCACCAGTCTGTCAAGCAAACCCAAACGCAACACCTTGAGTGTTTTTGACAGCAGCCAAGAGATGATGCGCCCCACCAGCAGCACACTTATAACAATCAACACAAACGCCAAAACAAGCTGTGATATGGTGTTGGTGGTGATGTCAGTAAGCAAAAAGGCAATCGGCTGGGCAAATTTTGTTGCCAGCGCCAATGCCAAAAACCACGCCACCAAAGACATGATGGTCTTGATGGCACCGCGCATCAGCCCACGCCATAAGCCAACTAGGATAATTATGCCGATAATGCCATCAATCATTGTGATGAGTTGGTCTGAGTTTCTTTTTGTAGGTCTTTATGACCTGCGATGGCTTGCACGCAGTCTTGCACCAATCTTGGTCCTTGATAAATCAACCCTGAATAAATCTGCACAGCGCTGGCGCCAGCTTTGAGCTTTCTGACCGCCAAATCACCCGTGTCAATGCCGCCAACACCAATCAAATCCACTTTGCCTGACAAACGCTGAGCAAACTGCGACAAAATCAACGTGCTGTGATGGCTCAGCGGTCTGCCAGACAATCCCCCCATCTCTTCGCTGTGCTCAAAATCTTCAACGCCCACACGCGATAAAGTGGTGTTGGTGGCAATCAGTCCATCAATCTCAAAGTCAATGACATTGCTGGCAATTTCATCAATTTGGGCTTCGTCTAAGTCAGGAGCGATTTTTAATGCCAGTGGCACATAAAATCCGTATTCGCTGGCAAGGCGGCTGTGGCAACTTTTAATACCATCTAATAAGGCCGATAATGCCGAACCGCTTTGTAGGCTGCGCAGGTTTTTGGTATTTGGGCTAGAGATGTTGATGGTGATGTAGCTGGCATGAGCATAAACGCGCTCAAGACAATACACATAATCGTCCAAAGCGTTTTCTACGGGCGTGGTGGCATTTTTGCCGATGTTGATTCCCAGCACGCCTTGGTACTTGGCTTTTTTGACGTTGCCAATCAGCGCATCAACGCCATGGTTGTTAAAGCCCATGCGATTGATGATTGCTCCTACTTGAGCAATACGAAACAATCTGGGCTTGTCGTTGCCTGCTTGGGGTTTTGGGGTTACTGTGCCAATTTCTAAAAACCCAAAGCCAAGTTCGGCCAGCGCGTCAATATATTCGCCGTTTTTGTCCAGTCCAGCCGCCAGTCCCACAGGGTTTGCCAGCGTAATGCCCATACATGTGGTTGGCAACACTTGCTTGGGATAAGCCAAACTAAGTAGGTGGGTTTTGTGCAGGTTTTGCAAGGCATTGAGTGTCCATTCATGGGCTTTTTCTGGGTCCATGTTAAACAAATACGGACGGAGCAAGGTGTATGACATCTAAACAATCCCAAGTCGCGGTTGTTGTAAAACTTATTGTTTTTGCAAGGCAAAATTATACCACAAATCTTTTATATTGAGTATGTGCCCACATCAAGGTTGCTTGGGAACAAAGTCATCAATAACGCTGGCAAGATTGTCAGCAATCACTGACAGCTGCAGCACTTTGTACTGCGCCAACGCAAAGGGTGCTTGATTTTGACCATTCAAAATTTCTACCATGCGCGAAACGATGGGCATATGACAAACGACCACCATACACAAATCGTCATCGCCATCACCGACAAGATTGGCAATGTCGTCCAAAGCGGCTTTGGGGTCATCGTCTGGGGTAATGCTGGACAAGGTTAGCCACTGGGGCGTTTGCCCTTGTTGGCAGGCGAGCGCATAAATGGCTTTGGCGGTTTGTTCGGCGCGATTAAAGGGGCTGGCGACAATCATGTCGGGTGCATAATGTGCCAAGAGTTGTTTGGCAGTTTCATTGGCTTGTTTTTGACCAAATTCGGTGAGATTGCGCCCTGCGTCAAAATCACAATAGGCGGTTGCTTGACCGTGGCGAACAAAAATTAGTTTCATGGTTGACCTAGTTGTTTGATTGGTTGTGTGGTTTGCTGTTGCGACTGGCTTGCAGCACTTTGTCAAATTCTTTGGAGAGCTTGGCGTTGCTTTCATCGTGGGGCATGACAAATTCAACATCGCTGCGAAAACCCGTTTCCATCAAATTGAGCGCCACGCCCAGCGCCGATTTGTTTTCAAACAGCACAGCGTGCAAGGCGTGAGTGATGGGCATATAAACCCCAAGTTTGCTGGCTTGCTGGTGCACCGCCTTGATGGTGTTGATGCCTTCGGCGGTTTGCCCAAGTCGTTTGATGGCTTCATCTAGCGCCATGCCTTTGCCAAGCATGTTGCCGATTTGGTAATTTCTGCTCAAACTTGAATTGCAGGTGGCATACAAATCGCCCACGCCAGACAAACCCAAAAATGTCAAGGGATTGGCGCCTACCGCCACCCCAAAACGGCTCATCTCCGCCAACGCTCTGGTCAAAAGCAAGGCTTTGGTGTTTTCTCCCACTTGATAAGCACTTGCCATGCCCATTGCCACCGCATAGATGTTTTTGAGTGCGCCACCCATCTCCACACCTTTGACATCGTCTGAAGCAAACACCCTAAAAAAAGCGCTGTGCAGAGCGGTTTGTACAGCGATGCGTAAATTTTCTGACTGGCTGGCAATGACCGTTGCCGATGGCATGTTGTCCATGATTTCTTGAGCCAAGTTTGGGCCACTAATCACCCCGTAGGCGACTTGGGGCAACTCTTGGGCAATAATCTCACTCATCAAAGCAAAGCTGCCCATCTCAATGCCTTTGGTCAAAGAAACCACCGCTTGGTGGGTGATAAAAGGGGCAATGTTGCGCAAGGTCTCACGCACCGCTGAGCTTGGCACAACCACAAAAATCAGGTCTTTGTTTTTGACGGTTTGTGCCAAATCATGACTAAAATTAATGCGCTCATCAAGTTTATGATTGGGCAGGTATTTTTTGTTGATGTGGGTTTTTTGTAGTGCTTTGGCGGTGCGTTTGTCTCTGACCCACATGCTAACCAAGCAACCATTTTTGGTGGCGATGTTTGCCATGGCGCTGCCAAAACTGCCCCCACCAAGTATGGCAATGCGCAAAGGTATCATCATTGCTTTGTCGCTGTTCACTGCAGGGGTTGGTTTTTTTTGTTTTTTAACAAACTGGGCGATGTTGGCAAAAATCCCCTGCTCCGCCGCTTCTAAACTTTCAAGTCCTGTTTCTTTGGCTTTTTCTATCAAGTGCTTGGCTTCGTCCAAACCCTGATTGGCAACATCAACGATTTTTTTGACTTTTGGGTTGTCGGTCGCTTTTGGCAGTTTCATTGTTGTCCCCTTGTTGCGCTGCTTTTAAAATGCACGATTTCATCCAGTGCAATCACATCACGGCTGGGCATGACAATGTCGCTGGAGCCCACATAAATAAACCCACAAATGGTGTCTTTGGTCTTAATGCCAAAATGCGCTTTAACAAGCGGTTCATTCATCAACAAACCCGTGCGCCAAATGCTGCGATACCCTAGAGCCTGCAAAGCCAGCAACAGGTTTTGTACCAACGCCCCTGTGCTTAGCAGCTGTTCAAATGGGGGTACTTTTGGGTGTGTTTTGGTATTGGTGGCAACCATGACAATCATTGGTGCGCGTTTGGGCAGACCAAGCAACTTGGTGCGCGTGGCTTCGTCCAAAGTTTCTTGGTCTTTTTGGGCTTTGGCAATGCCTGCTTGTAACAAAACTTCGCCAAATTCAACCAACGCATCGCCTGTCATCACCACAAGCTGCCAAGGCTTGAGTTGTCTGTGGTCGGGCGCGGTAATGGCGCAGTTGAGCGCAACGGTCAGCTCATCATCATTGGGTATTGGCAACGACAAATTACCAATACTGCGGCGCGCATGAATCAACTCAATCATAGCGTGATGGTTCATAGTTTAGTCCAATTTGTGTTCTTGTGATAAATATTCTTCAGACTGCATCTCCAGCAGGCGTGAACGGGTGCGTTCAATTTCAAATGCCAATTTTTGTCCTTGATAAATTTCCAAAATTGATTGTTCGGCGCGCACCAGCAGTTTGACTTTGCGGTCATAAAATTCATCAACCAAATAAATAAAACGCCGAGTTGGATCCATCAACATGTCGGTCAAAGCAGGCACATTGTCAATCAACACAGTGTTAAAATCGTTGGCAATTTCAATAAAATCTGCGGCTGAACGCGGCTGCATGCACAAAGCACGAAAATCAGTCAGTAGCATGGTTTCGGTGCGTTTATTGACGGCGATACTGCGCCCGCCAATGGTGATGGGGTCGGTGCTGACCGTTTGGTCGCCTGCCAAAACATCAAAACGTTCGCTAAGCCAGCCATCTGTCTCTGCTGATAAGGGATGACTGTAGAGTTTGGCTTGTTTTAGCAATCTTAGACGATAATCCACGCCAGCATCAATGTTCATCACGGTAACGTTGGCTTGTACCTGTACAATCGCTGGCAAAAAGCGGTCGCGGTGAATGCCATTCTTGTACAGACTCGATGGCTCAATGTTTGATGTGGCAACCAAAGTAATACCCCGCTCAAACAACATGGTAAACAAATCGCCCAGAATCATCGCATCAGACACATTGGACACAAAAAATTCATCAAAACAGATGACCACCGCTTCGCTGGCAATGATGTCAGCAACCTTTTGTAAGGGATTGGCTTGACCTTGAAGTTTGACCAACTCTTTTTGAACACGCTGCATGAAATGATGAAAATGCAGGCGCATTTTTTGTTTGATGGTCAAACTGTCATAAAACATGTCCATCAGCCATGTTTTGCCGCGCCCCACTCCACCCCACATGTACAAGCCCTTGGGTGGCTTGGATTTGCTTTTAAATAAGCTGGCAAAAAATCCTTGTTTTTGTTTTTGATGTGCAATGATTTGCTGGTGCAAATCGTCCAAATAAGCCACCGCCGCCACTTGCACGTCGTCATGACTGAAGTTGCCCGTTGCCAAAGCCGCTTGATAGCGTTGCATGGGGGTTTGCACTGAATGATTCATAATCTAAACTTCTAATAACTGATAAAGCTGTGATAATTTGCCGTGAAAAAAATGACCCGCCTGTGGCACAACCACCTTGTGGATGTCAAATTGGCGCGCAAAATTTGCCATGCTGTCTGGACTGACAAATTCGTCATCATCGGCATAAATCAGCCGCGTCCGTTGTTTGTCCAATACCAAAGTGGTCGGGTTGTTTTTTTCAACAGATGGTGCAATCAAAGTGAGTTTGTCCAACACAACATCAAAGCGCCTAGTAGTCAATAACACATCTGCCAACCGACACGCAATAAAACCACCAAAAGAAAAACCGCCAAGCCACAGCTTTTGGGCTTGGGTTTGTTGCAGCGCCCAAGACAAGACACACAAAGTATCTACAAACTCGCCCACCCCATATTGTATCCGACCACTGGACTTGCCCACCCCGCGATAATTAAAACGCACCACGCTCATTTTGTGGTCTCTGGCAAAACGATACATGGTGGTAACAACTTTGTTTAACATGTTGCCACCAGCCAGTGGATTGGGATGACAAAGCAGCGCCAATTTATCACTGTCTTGCCACAAAGCATCAACTTCTAACACGCCATCATGACCCAGATGTGGCGCACTGATAAGACGGGTGGGTGTTTGGTTTTTCATGCGTTAAGCCAATGCTTGTTTAGGCAGCATTATAACATAAAGACCGAATAAGAAATATTCTTAAATTTGTATGTGTATGTGTATGTTTGTTTTGGTGATTTTAATATTTGTTTTGTGTTTGATTTCTTTTTTTGTTTTTAATAAAAAGAATAGATTATGTTAAATAAATTAGAAATCAAAAAAATGCCAAGAGTTTATGGCATTTTGACTTGGGTTAACTCAAGGTTGTGTCAGATAAATTTGGTAATCAGTCGCAGCGGCAAATACTTCATGCCCAGACCAATCGGATACCAAGGCCACAAAGGCACAAAGGCTTCATCTGCTTTGGCTTCAATGGCCTTAACAATCACGTCCGCCCCTTCGTCTTCTTCCACTTCAAAGGGCAAGTATTTGGCGCCAATATTCAAATCGGTGCGCACATAGCCAGGATAAATGGTAGAAACATCGATGGGGAGTTTTTCTTGCATGGTATCGGCGCGTATGCCTTCAGCCAAATGTGCCAGCCCTGCTTTAGCGGCGGCATAAGTGGTCAGATGTCTGGGCAGCCCACGCACTGCTGACATGCTAGAAATCACCACCAAGTGCCCATGATTTTGGCGGCGAAAAATCTGCATTGCCGCTTCACACTGTGCCAGCGCCGCAATAAAGTTGATTTCGGCAGTGGTTTTGTTGATGGCAAAGCGCCCATGCCCTATCACACGACTGTCGCCGATGCCTGCATTGACAATGATTTTATCAATTTTGCCCGCTTGCTGAACAAAAGCTTCAAACACATCAAACACATCGTCATAAATGCCCACATCTAGACTCTGAGTATAAACCTTAATGCCGTAGGCTCTTTCTAGCTCAGCCTTTAGGGCGTCAAGTCGCTCAAGGCGTCTGGCACAAATTGCCAAATCATAACCCAAAAACGCAAACTTACGCGCCATCATCGCCCCCAGACCAGAGCTCGCCCCTGTGATGAGCACCGTCTTGCCCTGCCCTATGCCGCGAATGTCATTTAAGTCTTTGATTTTATTAAAACGATTTGCCAATACGCGTCCAAATTTGTCGGCTTTGGCGAACAGCTCTTCTAGTTTTTTCATCTCTACACCCAAAACAAAAATAGCGAATCAACGCACAAATCCGCCATTTTAGCCTACTTAAGTACAAAATTCTAATATTTTTGGGCATACAATCACTAACTTAGTGGTGTATTTGTTCTAAACGCCGTCAAAAGGGTCTTTTCTGCGCTTTCTATCAACGCTTTGACGCCATGACCAAGGTGTTCGTTCAGACCCAATTTTTCTGCCAGCGTTGGTTTGCTATGCAACGCCAGAACAAAGACATCATGCTCATCAAGCAAAGACAATAAATAACTGTCGGACGTGCAAATCTCATCAACCAAGCCCAGTGCCAAAGCGTCAGCCCCAAACCAAAACTCACCAGTGGCGATTTTTTCTACGTCAAGTGCTGGTCTGTGGGTTTTGATGAACGCTTGAAACAACTCATGAATACGGTCTAGCTCTTCTTGATATTTGGCGCGGTCTTTGTCGTCATTTTCGCCGAACATGGTTACTGTGCGCTTATACTCGCCTGCGGTAAACATCTCAACACCGATGTGGTGCTTTTTTAAAAATTCGTGAAAATTGGGCAGCTGCGAAACCACACCCACCGAACCAATGACGGCAAAATCGCTCGCCAAAACCTTATTTGCCACACACGCCATCATATAACCGCCGCTGGCAGCAATCTTGTCCACACAAACGGTCAATAACAAACCTGCTTGTTTGAGACGCACAAGTTGAGCGGCTGCCAGACCATAACCATTGACTTGACCACCACCACTTTCTAGGCGCACCACCACTTCATCGCCAGCTTTGGCAAGGCTGATGATGTTGCTGATTTCTTCTCTGAAGTGTTTGACGCCACTGGCTTTGATGTCACCATCAAAATCCAACACAAAAACGCGTTTGTCTGACTTTTTGTTTGTGGTTGGCTTGTCTTTGTTCTTTTTAAGAGTGCGCAACTTAGCAAGCGAGCAACACGAAGCCTTATTGCCTTTGGTGATTTCTTTGAATTGTTCTTGGCGCTCTTTTTGGAGTTTGTTTAGATGAATGACGTTCATCTCAATGGGTTTTTTAGAAAAAAATAACATAAATCACTCTGTTGGTTGATGATAAATAAAGATAAGGACAAAATCTAAAATTAAAAGTCAAAACTCATTCTTTGGTGATTTTATTTTTTAACCCAATGACCAGCAAACGTCCGCGTTCATCAACGTCCTTGACAATCAATGACCATGTGTCATTTAGGCGCACACTGTCGCCTTTAACAGGTTCGGCGGTCAGGTATTCAAGCATGAGCTCACTGATGGTTCTGTCTTGAAACAAACGCAGTTTTTCTAGCAGCTCATCGTCAATACCTGACAAACCCACACTTGCCCTTGGCAAGCTCAAAGCGTCCAAAGCGTTTGCCACAGGGGCAATTTTGCTTAATTTGTTTTGATTCATTGCCCGAGTAACCAAATGATAAAATGGCAAATCGGCAATGCGCACGTGCGGCGACAGCAGCCAATCCCCATAAAACTCGCTGTTCTTCTTGTATTGGGTGGCAGAGTTGTTAAATATTTTGGCGATAATTTTGGCATCACTGCTTGAGATGGCATACCACACCACATCACCCAGTTTTAAGGTGGTGTCATCATTGACGCTAAGCAGCTTATGGTGGCGCACCACCGCAAATACCGCCATTTCACTCAAAGTCAGCTTGGTAGAGATGTTTTTTGGGTGGCGACCGATGGCAAAAGCGCCTGTCTTGACTTCAAATTCGTACAAAGTAATGCTGGCTTGGTCTGCAACCCAGATTTCATGTTCGGCTTTGGGCTCACTGTCGGTTGGCACCCACACCTGAAACGCTCGCGACATCAGTGGAATGGTAGCGCCCTGCGCCAACAAGGACAAAATCACCACCCCAAAGGTGATGTTAAATGCCAAGTCAGCGCCCACCACACCGCCCATTACAGGGATAATCGCCAAGGTGATTGGCACAGCTCCGCGCAGCCCCACCCAAGAAATAAAGCCAATTTCCTTAACTTTAAAGCCAAAGGGCACAAGACTGGTTGCCACCGCACAAGGGCGCGCCACAAAAAGCAAAAACAAAAAGATAAATAACGACGAGTGCCACACACTCCATAGGCTAGACGGCGTTACCAGCAGTCCAAGCACCACAAAAAGCACCGCTTGCGACAGCCACGCAAAACTGTCCATCACCCGCAACACGTGTTCGGTGGCACGCACTTTGGTGTTGCCAATCACCACGCCTGCTAGGTACACCGCCAAAAAACCACTGCCACCAAGCAAGTTGGTTGCGCCAAACACCGCCATGCCTGCCGAGACAATCAAAATGGCGTACATGCCTTCTGCCAGATGAATTTTGGGCAACAGCTTTGATAACAAAAAGCCAAACACCAGCCCCATCAACAAACCAATACCAATTTGTTTGATAAGCAGCAAAATAATGCTAAGCACCCCTTGACTTTGTGGGTCAAGATTGAAGGCAATCATCACCCCGACCAACAAAATTGCCATTGGGTCATTTGCACCAGACTCAATCTCTAATGTGGCTTGCACGCGGTCGTTGAGCTTGACGCCGCCATTTCTAAGCAAACTAAACACCGCCGCTGCATCGGTACTGCCCACAATGGCGGCCATCAGCATGCCCAAACGCCAATCCACATCAAGCAGCCAAGTGATGAACAAGCCCAGTGTGGCAACGGTGGCAAACACCCCCCAACTTGCCAACACAATGGCAGGTCTTAGTCCCACACGAAACGAACGCAAAGCGGTTCTTAAACCGCCATCAAGCAAAATGCACGCCAGCGCCGCCTGCCCAATAAAGTTTGCCAATGAATACTCTTCAAAACGAATACCCAACACCCCTTCTTCGCCAGCAAGCATGCCCACGCCCAAAAAAAAGAGCAACAAAGGCACACCCAAGCGCGCAGACAACGTACTGGTCATGATGCTCAAAAAAATCAGTACGGATGCCACCAAATAAAGAATGTTTAAAGTATCCATATAATGATTCGTACCCCCTTAATCGTACAAAAATTTATACCAAAAAACATACAAAAACAACGCAAGAGTAACAGCCAATCTTAGGATTGTCAATAAATTGCCATAACGTTCATGCACTTTATTTGACTGCTGACAACCTTGGCAAACACCCATCATAACCGCCTTATCTTAGCAACGTTCACAAAAAAATCCATCACACATCTTGCGCCATTGATTATTAACAGGCATAATGTAGCGTTTTTGGTAAATATTTTCATCTTAAAAATCATAAAAGGCAATGAATCATGATGCGCACACATTATTGCGGTCTTGTTACCGAAGAACTTCTTGACCAAACCATTACCATTGTCGGTTGGGTACATCGTCGCCGAGACCACGGTGGCGTCATTTTTTTGGACATGCGCGACCGTGAAGGGCTGCTCCAAGTTGTGATTGACCCAGACACGCCCGAAGCCTTTGCCACCGCCGACAAAGCCCGTTCTGAATACGTGCTAAAAATCACAGGACGAGTACGTCGCCGTTATGAAGGCACCGAAAACAAAAACATGAAAAGCGGTCAAGTAGAGCTGCTTGCCAAAGAGATTGACACGCTTGCCACCAGCGAAACCCCACCATTTCAGCTTAACGATGAATTTACCAGTGTTTCAGAAGAGCTGCGTTTAAAGTATCGCTTTTTGGACATGCGTCGCCCCGAAATGCAAGAACGCATGGTGTTTCGCGCCAAAGCCACATCAACCATTCGCCGTTATTTGGACAATCTGGGCTTTTTGGACGTAGAAACCCCCATTTTGACCCGCGCCACGCCAGAAGGCGCTCGCGATTATTTGGTGCCATCTCGCACCCATCAAGGCGAGTTTTTTGCCCTGCCCCAGTCGCCACAGTTATTTAAGCAACTGCTGATGGTGGCAGGTTTTGACCGCTATTATCAAATCGCCAAATGCTTTCGTGATGAAGATTTGCGTGCCGACCGCCAGCCTGAATTTACCCAAATTGACATTGAAACGTCATTTTTGGACGATAACGACATCATGAACATCGCCGAAGGCTTAACCAAAGATTTGTTTAAAAACATGCTGGACGTGGAATTTGATGATTTTCCGCGTATGAGTTATGCCGATGCCATGCGTGATTATGCTTCCGACAAGCCAGATTTACGCATTCCACTAAAACTTGTGGACGTGGCTGACATCATGCACGACGTGGAATTTAAAGTGTTTTCTGTGCCTGCCCAAGACCCCAAAGGTCGTGTCGTTGCCCTGCGTATCCCCAACGGCGGACAAATTACCCGCAAACAAATTGACGACTACACCAAGTTTGTCGGCATTTATGGGGCAAAGGGTCTGGCTTATATCAAAGTCAATGATACCGCCAACATCAACAACGGCGTGGACAAAGACTCAGGACTACAATCACCCATCATCAAAAACATGAGCAATGACGTTTTGGTGGAGCTTATTCGCCGTACCGAAGCTAAAAATGGCGACATCATTTTCTTTGGGGCAGACAAAGCCAAAGTCGTCAATGACGCCATGGGGGCGTTGCGTGTCAAAATCGGTCATGATTTGAACATGGCAACATGCGAGTGGGCGCCGCTGTGGGTTGTGGATTTTCCGATGTTTGAAGAAACGGACGATGGTAAGTGGACAAGCATGCACCACCCCTTTACTCGCCCCAAAGGCACGGTAGAAGAGATGAAAAACTCGCCTGAAACCGCCCTGTCTATCGCTTATGACATGGTATTAAATGGCACAGAGATTGGCGGGGGTTCGCTGCGTATCAATACCTTAGAAATGCAAAAGGCGGTGTTTGAAGCGCTGGGCATTAGCGAAGCCGAAGCCGAAGAGAAATTTAGCTTCCTGTTAAACGCCCTAAAATACGGCGCGCCACCACATGGCGGATTGGCATTTGGTCTTGACCGTTTGGTCATGCTGATGACTGGGGCAAGCTCCATTCGTGATGTCATTGCCTTTCCTAAGACCAAAACCGCTGAATGTCCGCTTACAGACGCCCCTGCCGTCGTAGACAGCAAGCAACTGCGTGAACTGGGCATTCGTGTGCGCGAAAAAGAGCAAAACAGCTAATCGGTGTTTATGAACGCTTTTTATCTGATTGCCTACGTGCCAATGTTTGTGCTACGAGCATTGGCGCTTTTGGCAAGCACTTTAATGAGCGCCCTGCCCCGCTCCAAGTTGTTTGCCACCATCCACACCAACCTATGCTTGGCTTATCCAGAGATGGACGAGTGTGAGCGATTGGCGTTGGTTCGCCGTGTCATTCGCCATCAATGCCTAACGGCGGTGGAATCTGCCAAATGCTGGGCAATGCCGCCAGAGTGGAGTATAGAACAAATCCACAGTGTACACAACCAAGAACTGCTCATACAGGCACTAAACAACCCAAAAGGTATGTTGGCGATTGTGCCCCATCTTGGCACTTGGGAGATGATGAATGCATGGCTAAATCAGTTTGGTGCACCGACCATCATGTACAAACCCGTCAAAGGCGCACGGGCAAATGAATTTGTGCTGGCAGGCAGACAACGCCTAAATGCCACCCTTGTCCCCACCGATGGCACAGGCGTCAAAGCAATTTTTAAAACCCTAAAAGAAGGTGGCTTTAGTATCATCTTGCCCGACCATGTGCCAGACCTTTCAGGGGGTGTGGTGGTGCCTTTTTTCGGTGTGCTGACGCTGTCAAGCACGCTGACGCCCAAACTTGCCAACAAAACAGGCTGTGCGCTGATTGGCTTAACCTGCGTGCGCCGCGATGACGGACAAGGCTTTGACATTTATTGTGATAACTTGGACAACCCCAAACTCTATGACAAAGACATGACGGTTGCCACCACTGCCCTAAATGACGAAATCGTCCAAATGGTCAATCGCTTCCCCCATCAATATATGTGGGGTTATCGGCGTTTTAAGCACGTGCCCAATGTGGATAATATTTATGCACTAAGTGGCGAAGAGCTGGCTCAAATCCCCCGCCAAGGAGCAAGTGATGTCAAGCACCACTAACCACACCACCGACAAAAACTACATTTTGTGTATGAAATGGGGCAACAAATATTCTGCCGAATACGTCAATCGTCTGTATCGCATGGTCAGTCGCCATTTGACTTTACCCTTTGAAATGGTGTGTCTCACCGACGACCCAGCGGGCATTTATCCAGAAATTCGCTGTCTGCCCATTCCAGAATTAAACCTGCCTGATGGCTTGCCTGAACGGGGCTGGAAAAAACTCACCACTTTTAAACCAGAGCTGTATGATTTAAAAGGCACGGCACTGTTTTTGGACATTGACATTGTCATTGTGGACAATATTGACTGCTTTTTTAGCCACAAAGCGGTGCATGATGACAGCGTACTAATTATCCGTGATTGGAAAAAGCCGTGGCGCATGGTGGGCAACAGCTCGGTGTATCGCTTTAAAGTTGGGCAAAACACCTATCCCAACCTGTTAAGCCATTTTGAACAAAACTTTGAAAAGATTCGCAAGCAAGTCCGCCACGAACAGGCGTTTTTGTCCAACTACTTGCGCGAGCACCATCATTTAGAATATTGGGACAGCTCATGGTGCGTCAGCTTTAAATACCACTGTCTACAAAAAATCCCCCTAGCCTATTTTATTCCCCCCAAAAAACCCATTGGGGCAAAAATTGTCGTTTTTCATGGGGAAATCAACCCACCAGACGCCATCAGTGGCGGTGGGGGCAAATGGTATCGCTATGTGCTGCCAAGCAAGTGGATTAAACAAGCATGGCAATAATAACACGCTTGGTCAACAAGCCCCATTATAACCATTTCATTTTTTTGGGAAATTTTTTGTTTGCCACTTTGTTGTGTTGGGGGGTGTCTGGCGCCACACCGCGCTTTCATGACATTTTATTGCTGTGGCTGTTGATAAATTGTTTATGGCTTAAGCCTTGGGTATTTGGTTGTTTTTTGCCTTTGATGATGGCTTGGATTTTGTTTGCACCCATCGGCTTACAATACGGCTACCCCAATGTGGGCATGATAGCGTCGCTGTTACAAACCAATGCCCTTGAAGCCACAGAGTTTGCAGACACTTATACCATTTTGTCTTTTGTTGTGCTACTGGCGCTTAGTGGCGTGGTGTTTTTTTTGACCAAACACATAAAAAGCACAAAAAAACAGCGGCGTTTTTTTCAAATTTTTGCGTGTTTGCTCATCGCCTTATTTGTGGTAAATATTTTTTCCGTCAAACACCGACAGCTGCGCATGGATTATTCAGAGCTGTTAAATATTTTCCCCCATTCACTGCATCAATATCGTATTTATCATGACAACCAACAAAAAATGCAGGAGATGTTACACAAAAAAGACACATGGCAAATCACCCACCACCAGCCCCATTATCAAAATTATGTGATTGTGATGGGCGAGAGTGCTTCACGAAACTATCTGTCGGCCTATGGCTATCCTGTCAAAACGTCGCCTTTTTTAGAGAATGTCAACGGCACAAAATACACGCAGCTTATCGCGCCAGCGGCCTATACCACCTTATCCATACCAAGGTTTTTTAGCATTCCCAACCCATCAGAAGTAGAATATCACAATAACGTCATCACCCTTGCCAAAAAAGCAAATATGCAGACCTTTTGGATTTCCAATCAAGACAAATTGGGTGAACATGAAAACGAAGTGGCTTATATTGCCAATCATGCCGACCAGCAGTATTATCTTAAAGAAGCCAAACCAACGGGCAATCACTACGATTATGAGCTGCTAGAAGAAATCAATCGGGTTCTTGCCCAACCCAACAAACAGCCAAAGTTAATCATCGTCCATTTAATGGGCTCGCATGCGCGTTTTGCACGGCGAGTAGACGTTAACAGACCCAAATTTACTTTCCAAGATACTTATTTGTCGGACTATTTATCAAGTCTATTACAAACTGATATATTTTTGCAAGAGTTATATGCCAGCTTACAAAACAACAAACAACCCTTTAGCATGATTTACCTGTCCGACCATGCGCTGACGGCTCGGGAGCTCAAACACGGCTTATCACAATTTTCGCTACAAGTGCCCTTATTCAAACTCTCTTCTGACGATATTGAGCAAACAACCAATCACGACATCATCACAGGATTTGGTTTTGTGTGGTTTTTGTCTGAATGGCTGGGCATCAAAACAAACAATCAAGCCAATAACACCTTTATTAATCACCATCAAGCCCAATCCCTGTCTATGGTTAAGATATTTGGCAATAAAATTGATGATTATCACAACATAGAAAAATTTGACGGTGCCCTACTAAAACCAACATCTCAAGAATTGGCCACATTAAATCAATAAATCAGCAGGTTAATAGGAAGCCAAGATGACAAAAGCGTATCGTTTATCTGTGGTGATGATTGTTAAAAATGAAGCACACAATTTGACGTTGTCGCTGCCAAGTGTGGCAGATTTTGCCGACGAAATCATCATCTTAGACAGTGGCAGCACCGACCACAGCCAAGAGATTGCCCAGCAGTTTGGTGCAAAATGGTTTGTTAATACCGATTGGCAAGGTTTTGGACGACAGCGCCAACTTGCACAAAGCCATGCCACTGGCGACTGGATTTTAACACTTGATGCCGACGAAGTTGTTACTCCGACGCTCAAAAACAGCATTTTACAGACCATCAATAACGCGCCTGCCAACACAGTTTACGGCATTAAACGGCTAGATTTTGTTTTTGGTCAGCAAATTGACAATCCGTACTGGGGCGTCAAAGCCCATTGGCGCTTATACCCCAAAAAGTTCCAATACAACAATAACTTGGTGCATGAATCTGTGGCGCTAGATGGTGCCAATACCGCAAAACTGACTGGTTTTTTGGAACATCACACCGCCCCCACGCCCAAATTTTGGCTAGAAAAACGTCTGCAATACGCCAAAGCATGGGCAGATGACCGCCACAAACAAGGCAAAAAAAGCGTCCCCCACCAAATTGTCTTAAATCCGCTGTGGGCATTTTTTAAACAATACCTGTTTGATGGGCGATTTTTACAAGGACGCTATGGGCTGCTTTATGCTTTATTATTTAGCCAATATACTTTCAATAAATATGCCTGCCTTTATGATTTGAGCCACAATCAAGCCAAAACCGCTTTTTTAAACTCAGTGGATATGGCAAAAAAATTACAACCTATTGATTTATCTAATAAAAAATCTACTTTATCTTTGGTGATGATTGTCAAAAATGAAAGCAAGCATTTAAAAGTTTGTTTGGACACTGTGCATGATATTGCCGACGAAATCATCATCTTAGACAGTGGCAGCACCGACCACAGCCAAGAGATTGCCCAGCAGTTTGGTGCAAAATGGTTTGTTAATACCGATTGGCAAGGTTTTGGACGACAGCGCCAACTTGCACAAAGCCATGCCACATCCGATTATGTGTTGGTTTTGGACGCCGATGAACGCCTTGACCAAACTTTGCGCCAAGCCATTGCCCACGTGCTTAGCCAGCCCCTACAAACAGACAAGGTGTTTGCAGTCGCCCGCGTCAACACATTTTGTGGCATAGAAGTTCAGCCAAAGGCTTGGTATACCGACAAGTTGGCTCGCCTGTACGCCAATAAACAATTCACCTATTCTGACCTAGAAGTGCACGAATCACTTGACCAGCAAGGTGCACCGACCCAAGTTTTGGCAGGTTATCTTTCTCACCTGACCAACGACAATCTGCACCATTTTTTGTATAAAAACGTTCGCTACAGCCATGATTGGGCAAACGAGAAACACCAAAAAGGCAAAAAAACTTCCATTGCTGGCATCTTATTGCATTCATGGTTTTGCTTTGTTCGCGAATACTTTATCCGTGCTGATTTTATGGGTGGCGTATATGGTTTTATTTTGGCGTGTGCTTCTTTTGGGTACACGCTGGACAAGTACGTGATATTATGGCAAATGAAGCAAGAAAACCCCAATCCCTAACCAAAAAGTTTGACCTTTATTTTTCCTAGCAGTGTGGCTGGTTGGGGGTTGGCAATGCTGCTAAAACCAATGTGATGGCAATTTCCCTGCTCCAAATAAACCAAATGTTTGTTTTGGCGACGCAATGTTCGGGAGATGTGCCTTTCTTTTTTAAATCTGGCAAAAGGCGCCCACGCTTTCCATGTATTGATACTGGCAATGTGTGGATTAAAAGTATAACCATACCACTGATCATGGATTGCGTGTGTCTCTACAATGTCTAAGTACCCCGTAGAACGATGGATGATTTGACTTTGCTGTTGCTCATCAAAATTCATGTCCGACATTTTGCGCAAACATACCATGCTGATGTTTGGTTCGCTTGCCAAAAATCTTAAAATACAGTCAAATTCGGGCACAGAATCAAACAACCAATCGTCTTCACAGTGCAGCACATAAGGCGTGGCAATTTTAGCATACATCAAGTCCACCGCCCGATGATGTCCCAGATGATAACCCAAACTGATTAGCTCACCTTGTGGACACAATGCACAAAAAACCGCATTGGTCGCTTCATCGCCAAAATCATTGATGGCAATGATGTGTTTAAACTGCACTTTGGACAACAGACTTTGTAACGTCTGCCTTAATTCATTGGGGCGTTTGCCGATGGTTAGACACAACGTGATGTCATCACGCACGACTGGATTGTTCATGAGTTTCCTTGCTATTGGCAACAAAAGTTTATATACATTTTAAGGGCGAAAATACAGCCAATCTGCGCCTTGTTTTTGGGTTTTTTGTACCACATCTGACATTGCTTGCCATTGATTTTGTTTGGTTTTATAACGCGCTATTGGCAAAAAGGCAATGCTCTGATAAATTTTGAGTTTTTTGGCAGATTTGTTTTGTAGCTGCTGCAAAAGACCATCAAACTTTGTTTTATCAAAATGTTTATAAGCAAACAAAAGTTGTGAGCGAAACCAGCGATAAAAAAAATCATAACCTTTTAGCGGCTCACTTGCCCCACCTTGGTGATACAAGGACAATTCATTGATTTTTAATAAAGACAGCCCCAAACGCCCGACGCGCAAACACAAATCTTCATCTTCACAATACATAAAAAAATCGGGGTCAAACCCTTTAATGCGTTGATACGTTTCTTTGCAAATTGCCAAAAAAGCGCCACTAAACCAAGCAATGCGCTCCGCCACTCCCAGTCGCTCGCAAAATTCAAAGTCATAAAACTCAGATTTGTCTTCGCCTTTGTCATTTAGAAGTTGACAAGTTGCCACACCATAGTTTGGCGTTTTTTGTAAGTGGTGCAAAAATTCACTCAAAAACTTGTCGTTTTTTATGACAATATCAGGGTTGGTAATTAACAAATGTTCACCATTTGCGTGTTGCGCCGCCAAATTCATCGCACGCCCAAAGCCAATATTTTGTGGCGAAGTGATGATTTTTAGGTGAATGCTTTGGTCAAAGCAGACAAGCGTATCACCTAACACATCATTTTGATTGTTATTGACGATGATGACTTGCCATTTATCTTTGCTTAGAGTTTGTTTGGACAACTCACTTAATAATTGGTGAATATGTTGTTCGGTGTTATAATTAACCACCAGAATAGAAAATTTCATAAACAACCCAAATCCAGACAATTTTTACATAAGTGTCAGCATAAAATCCCATATACTAACACTTTTATCACAAAAAAACCACGAAAGACTGCTTTTTTCACTAGGAGTTTTTATGTCTCAGCCTAGAGTCATCATTAACGACATTTATTTTGCCAAAAAATACACCTTTTGTACACTTGTAACAGATTTTGCTGAATACATGCAAATGGTTGACAGCGCCAAAAAGGCAGGATTTGATGGCGACGATGTTGAATTTTTGTATTTTGACAATCAACGAAGCAATCACTTTGATGGTTATAGCGGCATTAACCGAGCTTTACAAGAAGCGCAAGGCGAATATTTGATTTTTTGTCATCAAGACATTTTGTTTCATGACGACAAACGCGCTGTATTGGACAAATGTCTGGCAGAACTTGAAATGCTAGATGGTGCGTGGGCGGTGGCAGGCAACGCAGGAAAAGACAACAGCAGCCGCCTTAAGGTGCGAATTACTGACCCAACCATGCAAAATGAGCATATTGGTGAGCTGCCCGCCCAAGTGATGAGTCTGGACGAAAATTTTATGGTTCTCAACAGAAAACATCGATTTGCAATGTCATCACAAGTGCTATCTGGCTTTCATTTATACGCCCTTGATTTGTGCCAAAACGCCTATGCGCTGGGACTTGCTTGTTATGTCATCAACTTTCACCTTTTACATAAAAGCAGCGGCAAATTAACTCAAAGCTATTATGACGCACAAAATAATTACATTGCTTTGCAACAAAAAAGAAAAGCCGTCAATGATTTTTTTCCTTTATGTTCCAACTTTTATGTCAGTGGCAGCCAAATAAAAAATACACTCTTTAAAAGCCAAACTTTATTAAAATGGCGCAGAAGTTATTTAAAAAGAATCAAATCTTGATAAATAAATCACCCACTACTTACTTATCATTTTACCCATCCAAAAGCACCCACTGACTAAAAGACACCCATGATAGAAAAACTCACTTTTGGTTTATTTACCAAACAAGACACCCACAGTTTTATGCGTTTGATGACGTATGTCAAACCTTATAAATGGCGGGTTTTTTTTGCGCTATTGGCGATTGTTGGTGTGGCATTGACCGAAAGTTATCTGGCAGCATTTATTGCACCACTAGTCAATCAAGGTTTTGCCATTCCCGATGGCATTGCTCCTGTGCAGCAAGCCGATGGTCTATTGGCCACAATAAATCATTATAAAGAAAGTTTTCATCATCTGATTTGGGGGACGACAAATAAAATATGGATTGTGCCATTATTCTTTATGACGCTGGTCATTTTTCGTGGCATTTGCCGATTTGTCAGTCAGTATTTGATGACTTGGGTGGCGGTTGTTGCCATCAGTCATTTGCGCCGCGACATGTTTGATAAAATGCTCACCCTATCTTCACAATACCATCAAGAGACACCGTCTGGTCATATCTTGATGAACATGGTACAAATGGCAGAAAACTCCATCAACAATGCCAGCAACGTGTTTATTGTTTTGACACGCGACACACTGATTGTGATTGGCTTAATATTTGTGCTTTTTTATCTAAATTGGCAACTGACTTTGATTATTTTGGTGATGTTTCCTATTTTATCCATGCTTTCTCGCTATTATCGCAATCGCTTAAAAGACATCATCAATAGCGCCCAACTAAGCATTGGTTCCTTAAACAACACCGTCAATGAAACCCACCAAGGACATCGCGTGGTCAAACTGTTCGGCGGTCAAAACCAAGCGACGCAGCGTTTTGCCTACGTCAATGGCACCATCGTCAGATTAAATAAAAAAATCACTCAAGCCATGGCGGCTCGTTCACCCATCAGTGAAGTGATTGGCTCACTTGCATTGGCAGTGGTCATTTTTATTGCTTTATGGCAAAGTCAAAATGGCATTACCACCATTGGTGAATTTATGGCATTTATTGTTGCCATGATGCAAATGTTTGGCCCCATCAAAAACCTTGCCAACATCAGCATTCCCATGCAAACCATGTTTTTGGCAGCCGATTCTGTGTGCGAATTTTTGGACACCAAACCCGAAGAAGACACAGGCAAACGCGAACTACAAAAGGTTGCTGGCAACTTGCAGTTTTGCCATATTGATGTACAATATAAAACCGAAAATCGCAAGGCCTTAGATGATTTTAACCTAAATATCAGCGCAGGTGAAAAAGTCGCCCTTGTTGGGCGTTCTGGCTCAGGCAAAAGTACGGTGGTCAATTTATTGCCACGCTTTATTAGTCCCAGCGCAGGCACGGTTTTGTTAGATGGTGTGGACATCAAAGAGTTGACACTGACCAATCTGCGCTTACAATTTGCGTTGGTTTCTCAAGACATCTTTTTATTTGATGACACCTTATTAGAAAATGTGCGCTATGCCCGCCCCAACGCCAGCGAAGATGAAGTCATGCAAGCTCTAAAGGCGGCAAACTTATTAGAAGTGGTCAATAAGCACCCCATGGGATTGCACCAACCCATTGGTGCCAATGGCAGTCAACTTTCAGGCGGACAACGACAGCGCGTGTCTATCGCCCGAGCAATTTTAAAAGATGCGCCCATTTTGTTGCTTGATGAAGCCACCAGCGCACTGGACAACGAATCAGAACGCCTAGTACAACAAGCACTTGAACACCTAATGAAAGGACGCACCAGCATTATTGTTGCTCACCGCCTAACCACCATTGAACAGGCAGACCGCATTATTGTCATGGATGAAGGCAAAATTATTGAAGAAGGCTCACACCAAACCCTACTAAAGCAACACGGTTATTATGCAAAATTACGCAACTTAAGCAGCAATCACTAAATATTTAATACGGATAACATCATGAATACTGGCACTTCACCACTTGTTTCTGTGGTCATTCCTTATTACAACTGTGAAAAATACATTGAAGAAGCCTTGGCTTCTGTTGAAGCACAATGTTATCGTAACTTTGAAATGATTTTAGTCAATGACGGCTCCACCGTATCAAGCACACTGTTTGTAGAAAAATTACTAGAAAATAAGCCCGATATTCACTACATTCATCAAAAAAATAAAGGTTTGGCAGCCACTCGCAATGTCGGCGCAAAACTTGCCACAGGAGAATTTTTGCTTTTTTTGGACGCGGACAATAAAATCAAACCCGACTATCTTAAAAAAACCGTTCCTGTTTTATTGTCCAACCCAAGTTGTAAATTGGTTTATACCAAAGCTGAATTGTTTGAAGCCGAAACAGGCGAATGGAAATTGCCACCTTATATTGATTTTTGTGATTTGTTGCTGGGAAACAAAATAGACGCTTTGGCACTGATTAGAAAAGACGATTTCAATCACTTGGGGGGATTTGATGAAAGTTTAAGTTCTCATGAAGATTGGGATTATTGGATTCGTTTATTGCAACACGGTGGAGAAGTGATTAGATTGGACGAAATTTTGTTTTATTATCGCAAACGCCTAGACAAAACATCCATCACCAATCAACTGCTCAATGACCGCAACCAAGAACGCACCAGCTGGCAAAAGATTTATATCAAACACAGTGATTTATACATGAAACATCAACTTGGTTTTTTTGATTTACTGTACAATCAAAAAAATAAAAAATCTTGGCTCAAGAAACTCATTAAACTTTTCTCATAAAAGCACGTATCAATATTTTGGAATCTAAATTATGCAAGAAAACTCAAAGTTGCCGCCTGCAACCATCATCATCAATTTTCATAACGAAGGCGTTTATGCGCACAAAAGCCTATTAGGATTTCAGCGCATAAGAGACTATTCTGCTTTACAGGGCAATAGGGTTGATTTAATTTGTGTGCTTGACAATGCAGACAAACTTACCAAGCGTATTGTGTCCAATTTTGTTCAAAAAAGTGGTGCCAAAAACGACCAAATGATTGAAACAGATTTTGGCTCATTATCTGCAGCCAGAAATGTGGGCATAGACCATACCAAAACTGAATATGTCGGATTTAATGATGGCGATGATTTTTTTAGTGCCAATCGCATTGAAGAAATGTTAAAAGCACAAATTATTAGCCAGCAACCCATATTGTGCTTTCCAGAAAAAATCATCAGCTTTGGTATCAAAGCAGAAAGTCAAACAATCACCAACAGCCGACATCTTCCCATGATACAGATGTTGAATTATCATTTTTGGACTTACGCTTCTTTTGCACCCACTTGGATATACCAAAATCACCCATTTCATGAAAGTATTGGTAAAAATAGCAAGTTTGCTTTTGAAGATTGGGATTTTAATCTAAGATGCATTGCTGCAAATATAGAATTGACCCCAATCAAAGACACCTATATGTTTTATAGAAGACGCGAAAATTCAATGCTGACTGAACACATTGCTTATAATTCTTTTGTTCCGCCTTCGTCATTTTTTGATAATATTAGGGTTTAAGTTAATAAGGTTATTATTAAGGTTTTAAAATGAAAAAAAATCCACTCAAATCCCTAATAAAATCCATTGTAAGAACATTATGGAAATACTTTTTAGACCCATTTTTTGTCAATTTATTGCCCCAAAGTAAAACTAAAAGCAAATTAAAAAACATCGGTTATCGCATTGAGCACAGAGCTTGGTGGCCAAAAACTCCCAAAGCATTGTCCATACCCTATGTCAACACCAACGACATTGACCCTTATTTGCTCAATGAATTGTCCGAACTGGGAAAAATTGAATTTGCTTTACAGCCATCACAGCAATTTTTAACAAACATCACAATCCATCAATACAATCCACCGCAGTATATTGAGCCACACAGTCTTGGCGCGGTATATGGATTGATTATGCGACATCTGCATTCACTTGATTTTGATGTGATTTTTTTGGCACCTTGGCTAAAACGCGGTGGCGCTGATTTGGGCACATTACACCACATCAATGCTGCGCACAAAAAAGGCCATAAAACATTGCTTATTACCACAGAATACGCCACATCGCCTTGGATTGATAAACTGCCCAATTTGGTAACATACCTTGACCTTGGTAAATTTGCCAAGCCACTTTCTTTTGATAAAAAGATTGAATTGCTTGCCAGAATCTTATTACAATCTTCATGTCAAACCATTCATAATATCAATTCTGAATTGGGCTGGGAAGTTTATAAAAGATTTGGCAAACAATTAACGGTCATGCACAAAAAATTATTTGCCAGCATTTTTTGTGAAGATGAAACCAGTGAGCCCAATATCTTTTTTGGTTACGCGCCAAAATATCTTGCAGAAACACATTCTGTATTAGATGGCATTATTTGTGATACAACATCGTATGCCACAACACAACGGTCGCTTACTGGATTGTCTCATCTGCTTTATAGCATTTATTTTCCTTTCTTGGGTCAGTTAAATAAATATTGCGCTGTCAGCAATGCACCCATTCTTTGGGCAAGTCGTTTTACCAAACAAAAACGTCCAAATTTATTATATCAAATCGCCAAAAACATGCCAGAACATCAATTTCATGTGTATGGAGAATTGGATCCAGCCTGTCAAACAATTTTGGAAAAACTCAAACAACTGCCCAATGTCAAATATTTTGGTAAATACGATTCATTTGCAGCCATCGCCAATAAGCGGCAGTATTCATGTTTTTTGTACACATCACAATATGATGGCTTGCCCAATGTACTGATTGAAGCCATTACTCACGGTCTGCCAGTCATTGCTTGTGATGTTGGTGGGGTTGGCGAGCTGATTTGTGAGCAATGTTTGCTTGATGATGTTGGTGATTTTGATGTCCATTTAAAAATAAAAACCTTATTAAACAACCCAGACAAACTCTTTGCAGCATGGCAATACAGCGTTCATCTTTTGCAAACGCGTCATAGTTGGGAACATTTTATGTCATCTTTGGAAATCATTGATGGTTATTTTCCCAATTTATCACAGCAAGCATACAAGACCAAATATTATGACAACGTTCGGGTATTGTCCAAACCAAATAATTAACCCCAACCAATCATGACAATCATTGAGTGTGTTAGAAATTTATGAACATTCTTATTACAGGCGGCGCTGGCTTTATTGGTTCGGCAGTCATTCGCCATCTTATCCAAAACACCGACCATCGCGTGCTAAACGTGGACAAACTCACCTATGCGGGCAATTTAGAATCTTTGTTGTGTGTATCAGACAGTCCGCGTTATCAGTTTTCACAAACCGACATTTGCAATCGCCCACAAATACAGCGATTATTTGACGGTTTTGCTCCCGACATTGTCATGCACTTGGCAGCAGAAAGCCATGTGGACCGCTCTATCGTTGGTGCTGACGCTTTTATACAAACCAACATCATCGGCACTTATACGCTGCTGGAAGTGGCGCGCCACTATTATGACAAACTTGCTAATGCCAAAAAAGCCACTTTTCGCTTTCATCACGTTTCCACAGATGAAGTGTATGGCGATTTGGACGGCAGCGATGAGCTGTTTACCGAAACTACCGCCTACGCACCAAGCTCGCCTTATTCTGCCAGCAAAGCCAGCTCCGACCATTTGGTGCGGGCATGGCACAGAACTTATGGCTTGCCTGTGGTGATGACCAATTGCTCCAACAACTATGGCCCTTATCATTTTCCCGAAAAACTCATTCCCCTGACCATCTTAAACGCCCTACAAGGCAAGCCTTTGCCCATTTATGGCAATGGCTTACAAATTCGTGATTGGCTCTATGTAGAAGACCATGCACGAGCCTTGTGTCTGGTGGCAACCACTGCCAACATTGGTCAAACTTATAACATTGGCGGGCATAACGAACAAAAAAATATTGATGTCGTTAAAGCCATTTGCGCCCTGCTAGAAGAGCTTGCTCCCAACAAGCCCCAAGGCGTGGCAAATTATGCCAAGTTAATCACCCATGTCAAAGACCGCGCAGGGCACGATGTGCGCTATGCCATTGACGCCAGTAAAATCAAACAAGAATTGGGCTGGGTTCCCCAAGAAACCTTTACCACTGGACTGCGCAAAACGGTACAATGGTACTTAGACAATCAAACATGGGTCAATCATGTCCAAAGCGGCGAATATCAACAATGGCTAAACAAGCAATATCAAGGGTCGGACAACCAATGAAAATTTTACTGCTGGGCAAAAATGGACAAGTTGGCTGGGAACTTAATCGCAGCCTACAGCCCCTTGGAGAAGTCATCGCCTTAGACCGTCATAAAAATACCGATGGACTGTGCGGTGATGTAACCAATTTTGATGCCATCGCCCAAGTGTTTGCGAGTGTCTGTCCTGACATCGTCGTCAATGCCTGCGCTTATACCGCGGTGGACAAAGCCCAAGCCGAGCCACAAAAAGCCAATTTAATCAATCATTTGTCAGTAAAACACTTGGCAGAGTTGACCAAACAACATCGCGCTTTACTCATTCATTATTCTACAGACTATGTGTTTGATGGCACAGGTGATACCGCTTGGACAGAAAACAGCAAGCCCAATCCCATCAACGTTTATGGACAAAGCAAGCGCGATGGCGAGCTGGCACTAGAAAGCAGTGGTGCAGATTTTATCAATTTTCGCACCAGCTGGGTATATGGTCTGCATGGCAATAACTTTCTTAAAACCATGCTTAAACTTGCCACAACACAAGAGACACTCAACGTCATTGACGACCAAATCGGCAGTCCTACCAGCGCCAGCTTGATTGCTGACATCACCAGTCAAGTTCTTCGCCATCAACAACTAAAGCCTGCACATACAAGATTTGGACATTATCATCTTGCCGCCCAAGGTGCATGCTCTTGGTATGATTATGCCACTTTTATTTTTGCCACCGCCGATAAAATGGGTCTGATGCTTAAAGTGCGACAAGTCAATGCCATCGGTACAGCAGACTATCAAAGTGCCGCTCGGCGCCCACACAACTCACGACTAAACACACAAAAACTACAACAAACCTTTGATTTGCATTTGCCACACTGGCAACAAGGTGTGGAACAAGTGCTTGGAGAACTTATCCATGACCAACAATCGTAAAGGCATTATTTTGGCGGGTGGTTCTGGCACGCGCCTTTATCCCATCACGATGGGCGTATCAAAACAGCTGCTGCCTATCTATGACAAACCAATGATTTATTATCCATTGTCTGTACTAATGCTCGCTGGCATTCGTGATGTTTTAATCATTTCAACCCCTGAAGATTTGCCAAATTTTGAAAAACTGCTTGGCACAGGTGAGCACATTGGACTTCGTCTATCCTATAAAGTACAGCCCAACCCCAATGGCTTGGCAGAAGCGTTTATCTTGGGCGAGACGTTTATTGGCGATGACAATGTTTGCTTGATTTTGGGGGACAATATTTTTTATGGTCAGCATTTTAGCAAGCAATTACGCCGTGCGTCCCACCAAACAACTGGAGCAACCGTTTTTGGCTATTATGTCAATGACCCAAAGCGTTTTGGTGTGGTGGCATTTGACCAACACGGCAAAGCGTTAAGCATTGAAGAAAAACCCCAAAATCCCAAATCCAACTACGCGGTAACAGGTCTTTATTTTTATGACAATCAAGTTGTAGAAATTGCCAAAAACATCAAACCTTCTCATCGCGGCGAGCTAGAAATCACTGATGTTAACAACATCTATTTGCAACAGCAGCAACTAAATGTGGAATTGCTGGGTCGTGGTTTTGCGTGGCTGGACACGGGCACACACGACAGTCTACTAGAAGCCAGTCAATTTGTACAAACCATTGAACACCGTCAAGGGCTTAAAATTGCTTGTCTAGAAGAGATTGCCCACGCCAACCACTGGATTGATGACGAAGGACTGTTAAGACAAGCCAAGTTTTTTCAAAAAACAGGATATGGTCAATATTTACTCAAACTTCATCAAGAAAATAAGGCACACTCATGAACGTGATTGACACCAAAATCCCAGAGCTGCTGATTTTTGAGCCACGCATTTTTGGCGATGAGCGTGGCTGGTTTATGGAAAGTTTTAATGAACGAACCTTCAATCAAGCGCTGACGCAACGCGGTTTTGATGTCGTAACTTTTGTGCAGGACAATCATTCTTTGTCGGCAAAAGGGGTGCTGCGTGGACTGCATTATCAGCTAACCCCCCATGCTCAAGGCAAACTGGTGCGCGTGGTACAAGGTCGCGCTTGGGACGTGGCGGCAGACATTCGCAAGCACTCGCCAACCTTTGGGCAATGGGTGGGTGTGGAGCTTAGCGCGGCAAACCATCGCCAATTTTGGATTCCTACAGGGTTTGCGCACGGGTTTGTTGCTTTAGAAGACAATACACAATTTTTATACAAAACCACAGATTTTTATCATCAAGACAGTGAGCGCAGCATTGTGTGGAGCGACAGTACGCTAAAGATTGATTGGCCCATAGACACATCAATCATTAAGTTGACTGATAAAGACAAAAACGCTCCCAATTTTGCACAAGCTGAAGTTTTTGAGATGTCTTAACAAACTGTCAGCTTCAACAAATTAGTCATCAACAATGTCCACAAACCCTGCTGGCAGCAGTTGCGCCAAATCATCAGGCGCAAGCCCAACATCTAGCCCACGCCGACCGCCACTGACATACATTTTATCCAGTTGCTCGGCATTGGTGTGGATGACTGTTTTTAAACGCCTTTTTTGGGCAATGGGACTAATCCCGCCCACAATATAGCCTGTGATACGCTCAGCATCGTTTGGGTTTGCCATGCTCAGTTTTTTAACACCCACGACACTTGCCATCTTTTTAAGATTGAGCGTGTTTTGTACGGGCAAAATGGCGACAAAATACTGTTTGCTATCGGTGGTCAGCAAAGTTTTAAACACTTCATCGGCAGACAGTCCCAGCTTTTCACACGCTTCTAACCCAAAATTGCTGTTGCTCGGGTCATGTTCGTACTCATGAACGCTGTGAGCGATGTTTTGCTTTTTTAATAGGCGAATGGCGGGGGTCATGATTTACTCATTCATAAATGGCTGATTGCTTGATAAATCAAAAATGGCGTGTCCAAACTGATGATTGGCATTTGGTCATACATACTCGTCGCAATGATAAAAAAGCCCCAAAATCGGGGCTATTTTTACAGCATTTATTTCTTTGTCCAACGTTGTTGGCTGTCTTTAATCACTTCTTTGGCTTCGTCAATGCCAAAAAAGCCCTGTACCACCGTTGTGCCTGCTTTTTTTAGGTCTTTGTAGTGGTTAAAATGAAACTCCAGTTGTTTAAGCAACTGCTTTGGCAAATCATCAAGGCTTTGATAAGCGTTGCCATTGTTGCGGTCATCCGCTGGCACAACGATGATTTTGTCATCCACTTCGCCATCATCAACAAACTTCATCACACCAATGACCCTAGCTTGCAAAAAAACGCCCGTGCTCAGCGGCTGCTCAGTGATAATCAACGCGTCCAATTCGTCGCCATCTTCGTCCAATGTCTGCGGAATAAAGCCGTAGTTGCAGGGTTTGGTAAAAATGGCTGGCTCCACACGGTCAAGCTCAAAGCACGCCAACTTACGATTCCATTCAATCTTATGGTTTGAGCCCGTGGGAATTTCTACCACAACGTTAATCATGCCACCATCAACATCGCCTGCGTCCAAAATTTGATTAAAATCTGCCATAACAACTCCAAAATTCACGTCTAAAATCAATCAAACCCCAACATTGTAATATCAAACCGCTCTAAGTGCAATCGTCTTGTTGTGCCGATGATGAATATTGTGAATAAATTTGTGAATAAATTGTTCAATGTCCGCAGCACCAAAGCGCCCAAAATTTGCCAGCTTGACCATAGGCATGTTCGCATAACCACAAGGATTGATGGCATGAAATGGCGACAATTCATTGATAAGATTGATGGCAACGCCATGATAGCTAAAACCTTGTTTTATTTTAAATCCCAAACTGGCAATCTTGCCCAGCATATCGCCATCATCATGATAAATGTATACCCCTGGTGCATCACGGCGCGCTTTGGCAAACAAGCCAGTCGGCAAATACTCACCAACCACGTCTTCTATGGACTGCTCGGCATGACTGACCAAATCGCGCACGCCCATGCCAAGCTGACACAAATCCCACAACCAGTACACCACCAGTTGCCCCGTGCCATGCCACGTTACTTGCCCGCCGCGGTCAGTTTTGATGATTGGTGTGTTCGTGTGGTACAAAATATGCTCTTCTTTGCCCGCTTGACCAAGTGTATAGACATCTTGGTGTTCCACAATCCACAATTCATCAGGACAAAACACGCCTTGTTTTTTGTCTGTCGTGCGCGCCAATATCCGCGCAACCATCGCTTCATGGGTGGCGTTGTATTTTGCGTGAACATGCAGCGACGTTTTTAGATTTTGCCACTGCAAAGTGTCTGTTTGTATGTTTTGTAAGTTAAGAGAGTGCGTCATTGTTATCAATCATCACCAAAACCAAATAAAAGCATGAAAATTTTATCATTTTTCGGTATGATATGACTAACTTTTTAGTTATCCAACCCATCATTTAAGTGAGTATGTCATGACCCACCATGCCACACCCATTATCTCATCACTGCTAGATAATGATTTGTACAAATTCACGATGTTGCAAACGATGCTCCATCAGTTCCCCCAGACCCACAGCGTCTATCACTTTCGCTGTCGCAACAACCATCAAACCGCCTACCCGCTCCACCAAATCAAAGAAGATTTAGAGACACAGCTTGACTTTTTGTGTGGTCTAAACTTCAGTCAAGATGAGCTGGACTACTTGCGCGGACTGCGGTTCATCAAATCTGATTTTGTGGATTATTTGGAATTATTTCAGCTCAAAAGACGTTTTGTTGAAGTCAGCATTGATGACGAAGAACGCCTAGACGTCAAAATCAAAGGCCCGATGATACAAGCGATGTTTTTTGAGATTTTTGTGCTCAGCATCATCAATGAGCTGTATTATCAGCGTTTGCACAGCGATGTGGTGCTTGACGAAGGACAAAAACGCCTTGACGACAAAATCGCCTTGCTTAAACAATACGAACAAAAACAACAACAAAATCCGCATGACAACCGTTTTGCCATTGCCGATTTTGGCACCAGAAGACGCTATTCTAAAACATGGCATTATCATGTGGTCAAAAGCCTTGCCAAAGAAGCACCCAGCATTTTTAAGGGCACGTCCAATGTGTATCTTGCCAAAGAGTTGGGGCTGGCACCCATTGGCACGATGGCACACGAATTCATGCAAGCCTTTCAAGCGCTTGATGTGCGCCTAAGAGACAGCCAAAAAGCGGCGCTGGAATCTTGGGTGCGCGAGTACCGCGGCGATTTGGGCATTGCTTTGACCGATGTGGTGGGCATGGACGCATTTTTAAGAGATTTTGATTTGTATTTTGCCAAGCTCTTTGATGGCTTGCGTCATGACAGTGGCGACCCCTATGCGTGGGGTGAAAAAGCCATCAACCATTATCAAAAACTTAGAATTGACCCCCAAAGCAAGATACTGGTCTTTAGCGACGGTCTGACCATACAAAAAGCATGGGATTTGCACGAGTATTTCAAATCACGCACCAAAACCAGCTTTGGTATCGGCACCAATCTCACCAACGACATGGGGCTAACCCAACTAAACATCGTCCTAAAACTGGTGGAGTGCAATGGTCAGCCCGTTGCCAAGCTCTCTGACAGCCCTGGCAAAACCATGATACAAGACAACACTTATTTGGCGTATCTGCGACAAGTATTTGATATTAAAAGTGAATAAATAGAATAGGGCATAAGATATGCCCTATTTTTATACATCAATTTCACAAAAACCAGTTTATCGGTTTTTCAAAGAAGGCGAACAGCTTAGATATTCACGATACACCCAACCAATATTTTGTTTGGTGTCGGCATCTTTGATGTATGCCCATTTTTTGTTTTTGCTGTACTTAGCAATGATAACAATGCTTTCGTTTTCAATGGTGTCCAAGACCTTGCCTTTGTTGCTTGGTGCTGCACGGACATTAAGTGGCGTATCTGTAGGGTCAGTAACCATACAAAACTCAGCAGCAGATGCCGCGTTCAGCGAAGTCGCTGACAGCGCAAACGCCAATGCCACAGCAAACGGTTTAAGCAGTCTCATCACACACTCCTTCTGTTGATACCACAGTTTATGTTGACATCATACCACAAACTGTGGTTATTTGGTAGTTATTTTGCCATCACTTCTGCCACACGCAGTACTTGTGTGCTATAACCCATCTCGTTGTCATACCAAACATAAAGGGTGGCGCGATTGTCTTGGGTGATGGTGGCTTTGGCATCAAAAATCGCCACTTTTTCACAACCCACAAAATCGGTGGACACCGCTTCTGGACTGTCAGAATAAGCAATTTGCGCTTGCCACTGCTCGCTGTCGGCTTTGGCCTTAATAAAGGCATTAAGCTCATCGGCTGAACCGACTGCCTTTTCAAAATTAAGATTTAAAATCGCCAAGGACACATTGGGTGTGGGTACGCGAATGGCATTGCCTGTGAGTTTACCTTTAAGCTCGGGGATTGCTTTGGACACCGCAGACGCTGCGCCAGTGCTGGTCATCACCATATTTAGGGGCGCGGCGCGTCCACGACGGTCGGCTTTGTGATGGTTGTCCACCAAGTTTTGGTCGTTGGTAAAGGCGTGCACTGTCTCCATATGCCCATTGACAATACCAAATTCGTCGTGCAGCACTTTTAGGGTTGGTGTGATGGCGTTGGTGGTGCAGCTGGCCGCCGAGACGATTTTATCATCGCCGATGGTGTCGTCATTGACGCCATAGACCACGTTTTTGATGTCGCCTTTGGCAGGGGCGGTGAGTAGCACCTTTGCCACGCCTTTGCTGGCTAAGTGTTTGCCCAAGCCTGCTTCGTCTTTCCATTTGCCTGTGTTGTCAATGACGATGGCGTTGTCAATGCCATAGGCGCTATAATCAATCTCGCTGGGGTCAGACGCATAAATCATCTGCACAAAGCGACCGTTGACAATCATGCCGTTATTTTCTGTGTCAATCTGTACACTGCCATTAAACCAACCATGTACGCTATCACGTTCAAGCAAACTGGCACGCTTGGCAAGGTCGCCATCGCCCGCTGGACGTACCACAATCGCCTTGAGCTGCAAGCCCTTATCAGAAGCAGAGCGACTCATCAGTAGACGCGCCAAAATACGCCCAATGCGCCCAAAGCCGTACAGCACCACATCGGTGGCAGGCGCTTCTTGACCACTGACAAAATCGTCCGCCGTTTTGCCAGCTTTGATGGCTTGACCCAAATCAATGGTGATGTTTGCCAAGTCTTTGTTTGCCAAAGCTGTTGCAAAACTTAGACTATTTTTAATGTCAATGCCCGCCTTTGTATGTTGCGCCAAAATCGCCGACACATCAAGGGCGATGCGTTCCCCAAAAAACAACAGCTCCACTTGATTGGCGCTTAGCGCCCCAAGCACTGCCACCAATGTAACCGCTTGGTGTTCTTGGACTTTGCGTGTGCCCAAATACTGCTGATATACACTCATAAGATACCCTTTGTCAAATTAAAATTATACAAAACTCTTGAGATTGTAAAACAAAACAGGGGTTTTGACAATGTTAATCAATTTAAGAAATAAGGGTATTTCTAAAAAAAATGACTACCCATCAACAAAACTGCCGAATGCCACTGACCGCCACCGCGCCATGAGCCAACGCCTGTGGCAACGCTTGAACGGACAGACCACCCAAAGCAACCACAGGCACATCAGACAACTTGGCAAGCTGGGCAAACTTGTCCCAACCCAAAACTGGCGCTTGGGGGTGGCTTTGAGTGGGCAGCACAGGCGACAAAAAAATACCCAACATCGGCAATGATTTGGCGCACAAATTGGCTTTTTTGATGCTTTCCACGTCATGGCAGCTGGCAATCAGGGGCAACGTGGGCAAATCGGCTATGGACAAATCCAACGCCAAAAGCGCTTGATGGGTCAAATGCAGCGCCAACACCTTAGCACTAAAGTCTTTGGGTGTGTCTTGGTGCATATGCCAAGGTAAAATAAATACCAAGTCATCTCTTAGCAAAGATAATGCAAGTATTGCCTGCCAAGCGGTTGACTGGTCGGTTTGCAAACGAATTGACAAAACAGCATTGCAAGGCAATCGTTGGGCATAATAAGCCGCCCATTTTTCAACGTCTTGAAACGCCGACAAAGCATGACTGATTACCAGCACTGGCGGCAACTTTAGCCAAGTAAATATGGACTGATTGGCCTGCGGAAAGTCGTCTGTCTGCGTCAGCACCCAGCTTTTTTTATAAAAACCAATAGCTTGTCCATCCAGTCCCACCGTTTTATCTTGATACGCTTGATATTGCTGGTCGCTAAGCAACACTTGATACACGTGCAAACACACCGATTTGTCGGCATAATCATGATAAATACGACCCAGTTTGCTGCTGACATTATTGGTGATATCCAAGCCAATTTCTTCGTTGACTTCGCGCACCAGCGCTGCCCTTGGCGTTTCACCCCTGTCAATCTTACCCCCCACAAATTCCAGTTTGCCACCTTGGTGCTGATGGCTGTGTCGCCTTGCCAACAACAACTCATCGGCAAACACAAGCACCGCAATCGCCACTTCAACTGTCTGTTTTTTAATCGTCATAGGCTGATTTATACCGTTTATCCTAGAAAATATACCGTTTGTCTTAAAATCAATAAATTTTATCAAATTTTGCAATTTATATTTGCAATATTCTAAAAATTTGCTATCATTAGCACAAATGATAATTGTTATTATTTAACATCAATAATCATTATACTAAGTTATCAGTCAATCAACTTAGTTGCGTAAGAAGTTCAAAGTTTAAGCCAATGTGGCTCGGGAAAATACCCGTAACCCACCATAGAAGGAAAATCGCCATGACTATGACTATCGCCCGCTATTTTAGCAACCGTGATAACACTCGCCTGCCCACCTTGCATTCACAAAATCTGTTTGCGCTGACCAAGGAAGTGCGCATTGAGCATCAAGGTGAAGAGTATCGTTTGCGCCTGACTCGCAACAACCGCCTGATTTTAACCAAATAATTTCTTCTCCTCCACACCAAAGAGCGCCGTTTGTCGGTGTTTTTTGGTTTTTGGGATAAATTTTCACCCATTTTCACCCATCAAAATTTCCACCGATAAATCACGTCCACCACATTTTCGGTGGCTCGGGTGGCTTCTATGTAGATACGGCGGGTCAGCTGATAACGCATGGACAAACTGGACTCGGCACTAAACACACCCACGCCATAGCGGATATACAAATCTGGACTGATATAACCTGTGATATTGACGCTGGTATCGCTTGAACTGCCCGAAGCGTCCACCGTCAGACTCTCCAAACCCAGCGCGCTGCCAATTTGATTGGTGATGTTGTGCGTGCCAGACAATCCAAGACTCAAACCCGCTGCCGCCAGATTGTTGGTTACTTGTGAACGAAAGGTTTGTTCTGACGTTTGTGCGTCGCTGGCTTCACTGATACGCCCTGTGATGAGCGCATTCATCGCTTGCTGTTCGGTCAGCCCTGCGTCATTAAAGACGGTAATTTCAGGACTGCTGGCTGTGCCTTTGATACGCAAACCCACCGTTTGTCCTTCTATTTGTTTTTCGCCTTCAATAGACAATCTGGGGTTTAGCATGTTGCCATTAAAGCGTATTTGGGCATAGTTTAGCTCAAGGTTTTGTCCAATGCCATCAACCTTGGCACGTTTGGCAACTTGCACCACTCCGCGCGCCTGCATGGCGCCACGCCCACTTTGGGTCAAGTGCAACGCGCCCGCCAATGGCAATCTGGCACCAAAACCACGAAACACCACGTCATCGCCCAAATCTAGCCCAATATCGGCATTGATACTCCAAGGCGCAGACACTTTTAACATCTGTGCCACATTGCCTGTCAAACGGCGGTCAATCACCACCACGTCATCAGATTGTGCAACAATATCGGCGCTGGCGTCAGGTGGGCGAATGGTTGCCGATGGCAACGATATCACGCCTTGTACCTTGACGTACTTTTGTGGTGGTCTGATAATGACTTCAATGTCTGGACTAAACTGCGCCATCAGCATGGGCGGACTGTCAATGGTCAGCTGCTTGCCCGAGACGCCAATTTTGGCTTGCAGCTCACTTTGCCAATCCACATATCCTGTCAAAGTCCCCCGCCCTTCACCGCTATAAAACGTGCCGTCCAACTGCGCTTGTGTGCCGCGAATGGTGCCAGTAAGCTCAATATCATTCAAACTTAGGGGCACACCCACAACCGCCACGCGTCCGCCCTTGAGCTCAGCATTGCCAAAGAACAGCGGTCTGCTTAGCGTGCCGCCCACACCGCCTGCCATGCTTGCCGAGCCAGACAGAGCCTGTAAATTGGGGAAAAATGGACGCAGCACCGCCAAATTGACTTCATTGACCGCCATCGCTCCTGCAATGGGCTTATTGGCTTTGTACGGGTCAATCAACACATCTATATAGCCACGTCCTGCCACGCCCGCAATGTCGGTGCGCAGTTTGAGTCCTGTTGGCACGCTTTGGGCAATCAACGAGACACGCTCATAAGGCATTTCCACATAACCTGTGTCATCTTGGGTTACGCCCACGCGTCCATTGTCTGAATACAACACCGCATTGATTTGTGGGACTGCGCCATGTTGCCAGCGGGCTTGAACCTTGCCATTGAGCGCAGACTTCCAGACAATATCACTGGGCAAAGCTGGCGACAATACCGCCGTATCCAGATTTTGCAGCACCACATTGACATTGCCCGCTTTTGATGAATAGCTTAACGTGTCTTGCAAACACACCAGTCCTGTGCCGCCTGCTTTTGTGGCAGAAGTTTGCCAGCAGTGTGGCGCCACCTGTATGCTGCCATCTTTGATGTGATAAGCAAACTGGCTGGGCTGTTTTTGTGTCAGCAGTCCAAACTTGCTTTTGACTTGTCCTTGTGCCAAAATGCCCCGATACATACCCTTGACGTCGTCATAGCCACCATCAATCCGTGCTTGAGTTGCAACATCCAAACCGTTGGCAAGCACACTGAGCTGGTGGTTTTGTTGAGTGCCGCGAAAATCTATGCGCGCCGATTTGACCACCTTACCAAAAGCAATGATGTCGTCAATCTCCACAAGCAACTGACTGGGCGAGTGCGCCAAGTTCTCAATTTTGCCCAGCACATTGACCTTTTGGACAATGCCATCAGCGGTGCGCACATCGTCTGCTTTTAGGTCAATGTATAAAGTTGGTAAGGCGTTGGCGTCATTCACCAAAATCACACCACCTGCAATCATGCCACGCGCACTTGGCAGAATTTGGCTCAACTTATTGATTTGTAAGGCGGTGGTAAGTTGTTGTTCGCTGCCGTGCATTTTGACAAAATTGTCGCCCATGCTGACGTGTAAATTGTCCGCTTTTAGCTGCTTGATTATCTGCTGGGTCTGACGGGTGTTGGCTTCTATCTGGCGCTGCAAATTCACCAATTCATCTGTGGATTTGGGTGGCGTGGCGGCGGTTTTTAGTCGCTTAAAATAGGCAGTCAGGTTGTCAGGAATGGTCAGTTTTGCCATCAATGCCCCGCTGGCACTAAACGGCTGTGCATTTAGCTGACCCTTGATGTCTAAGCGCTGAACCGACAGTGATTTGGTTTGACCGCCAAAACTGCCTGCAAAATCAAAGCCACCTGTCAGCTCACTGCTCATGCCAGCCACAAAAGCGGCGACATTAAAGCGCTTGCTTTGCGCATGCATGTCCACAGACAACGTGCCAAGATTGACATTGCCCTTTAATTGCAAATCCCCCATTTGTCCAGTGTGGCTTAGGCGATTGATGACAAGTTTGCGCCCATTGCCCACAATATCGGCGCTTAATTTGCCATTTGGCAGATGTTTGTTGAGCACTTGTCCATCAAATTTGGCGCTGATGGTGCGCAGTTGGTTGTTTTTGTATGCCCCCTTAGTGTCCAAGTCGCCAGTGATTTTGGCAATCAGCTGGTCATTTTTGACAAATTTTGCGCTGTCTAGCTCATCAATTCTGGCTTTTATCTGCCAATCTATACCATCTGTCAAGCCCACCTGCCCTGCTGCCGACACTTTTGCCGATGAGTTAAAAGCGGTGAATTTTAAAATCTGCAGCTTGTCCAAATTGCCCTGCACCCACACACCAAGCTTGGTGCGCTCAATCTGGGGCAGCAGCGACTGCTGGGCACTGCCATCAAACTTGGCGTCAAGATGAGTCAATGTATCGCCTTGCAAAACAACGCTGCCACTGGCATTACCCACCAAGTGAATGCGGTCTTTGTCATTGATGGTGGCGGTCAAATCGCTGTTTGTCAGCTCAACATCATGGCGCTGCCCTTGCTTGGTATCGCGCATACGCCCTGTTGCCAGCACCCGCCCACTGATGACAGACAATGGCGTTTTGTTTGGCGCGTTAAAATAGGCGTTGGGCAACAGCCGATGGGTTTTTAGGTCAAATTGCCACTTTAGGGGAGTTTTGACGGTTGCCAAATCAATCCTGCCCCTGCCCGACAAATCACCCATCACCCCTTGATAAACAAAATGCTCAAGATGAATGCGCTCGCCTTTTTCTATGTTGGCCTTGATGATGTATTCTCCTTTGGGAGCGACCGACAGTTGTTGGATTTGGGCGTTGGCATCAATAAAGGTGCGCCCTTCTTCTAGGCGAATGTTGGCACGACCGTGCTGACTGCTGATGTGTTCAAGCTGCGGCACGCCTGCGCGCACCAAGTTTTGCCAATCGGCGCTGATGTGCCAAGGGGCGTTGGCTTTTTCTTGGGACTGAGCAAGGCTGATACGCACTTTTTCGCCGTCTTGTTGATTTAGTTCAACCGCCAAACGCGTTTGGTTACGCTTTTTGTCCAAATACACATATTCCACACCCAAGCTGCCGTACAGTGTTTTTGGCAAATACGCCTGATACTCTTTGTACTCAAGGGGCAAAGCGTCGCGTATTTGATAACCCTTGCCGTCAATCTTGGCGTTTAGTTCAAACTCGTCCACCCAAGACATCTTACCGCTGGCGTTCAGCTGTCCGCTGGCGGTTTTTGCCACCAAAGTGTCAACGCTCATACCCCCATCGTACACCAGTCCACGCCCAGCATAATGCCCCGTTGGAATGTCTTTGGCGCTTAGGTGGGTGTTTAGGCGCAGCTCAATCTTATCTAACACGCCTTGGGCATAAAGCACGCCGTTTTTTAGGACGATGTTTTGTTCTTCGGCATAAGGCAGCAGCACTTCATCAAACACCAATCGCGTCTCAAAAGGCAGATTATCGTCTAGGCTTTGTGCCACAAAATCGCCTTGCACAGGATATTGGTTGTATTTGCCCGCAAGCGTGCCTGTGGTGCGCTTTAGTGTGCCTTTGGCATGGACGCTTAGGGTGTCAAAATAATTATCCTTGAGCGGTGCTACGTCCACATCAGCCTTGATATCCAACGGATAATGCCCCACAAAATCCATCTGACCTTTGATATTGGTTATCATCACGTCTTGGGCGTACTGCAGCTGACCGCCGCCCACCCAAAGTCTGGTGTCTGCCCATTTGCCTTGAGCAAGTTTGATGTCATACAACTCAAGTGGCGCTTGTGTGGCTTGCTGGTAGCTGACCGTCTTGACATGAGCATTATTGACATACAAAGCCACTGGCATGGAAATCGGTTGATAAGCAAACGGCTCACCTGTTGGCGGCACTTTGTCAATGATTTGTAGCGTATCAATTTGGGTGTCCACCAAGTGCACTTGCTTCATAAAAAGCGCCCGCCAACCAAGCGACACATAGGCTTTATTGACTTTGATGGTCAGCGTATCGCTGGGGCTTAGTTGCACATCAGACACCCACAAGCCATCGCGCAAGTTGCCTTGACCGTAGCGAAGTTTGATGTTTGTTCGTTGGCTGATTTGTTCAATGACAAACGCCGTGCCCGCCTGCGTGCCAAGCGCATAAAAAAACAGCACGCACACCAGCGCCATCACCACCAGCAGTGTCAATAGCACAAACAATACATGGCTGAGCCACTTTTTGGCAGGTGGTTTTGTTGGTGGGGTGGCTGGGGTGATTTGGGGTGGCTGGCTCATAAAAGAACGGTATCAAAATTTGTCATTAAAACACAACTAAGCAGGATTTTCAATGTCATGTGGCAGCCGCTAAAACGGAGTGCCAATAAAAAAGTGCAGTTTGATGGGGTGATTTTTTTCTTGGACGCCCGTTGCCACATCAATGCGCACTTGCCCCACAGGACTTGCCCAACGCAGTCCCACCCCAGCGCCTATCTTGGTTTGGTTGCTAAAGCGCTTGTCATAAGCATTGCCCACATCAGCAAAAACACCCAAACGCACATCTTTAAGCACTTCGTAATTATACTCAGCGCTCGCCACCGCCAAAGCCTGCCCGCCAGTCAAATACCCCTTGTCCGACAACGGCGACAAACTTTGGTAGCTGTAGCCACGGATACTTTGGTCGCCCCCTGCAAAAAAGCGCAGTTTATAAGGCACCGCATCAAAATTATTCGCCCAAATATAACCGCCTTGGAGCGCACCAATCAACTGATGGGCGCGGTCTTTGCCATAACTGTTGTTGCCAAAGCTGTACACACCGCTGATGCCCGCTTTGGCGATGGCCATATTGGTGTCTGTGAGCACGCCTTTGACGCCTGCTTCTAGCGCTAGGTACTGCCGATAGCCACGCATGGGATTGACCAGATTGTCGGCGACGGTTTTGTTCATCGCATAACCTGCCAGCAGCGCTTCTTGGGTGGGATTGCCACTTAAAAACTGCACAGGCAAATCTTGCCACACTTCTCTTGGGGCGTGGGTTTGTAATTCATCCAAGCGATAACGCAACGAGTAGGTATGACTGACACCATTGTCTTTGATAAGGTGGCGGCTAATGCCTGTTTCTAGCGTCTTGGTGGACAAATCAAAATTGCCCGCGCCTTGGTTGATGGACTCTTCTTTATAGGACAAATTGGCTTTGGCTTTGTCATTTAAGGGGTGGCTGATGGGACGCGTTACATAAGTATTCACCCCCTTTTGGTGTTGCGACAGACGCACATCAAGACCTGCTTGCGTGCCTTTTTTGTCAAGCAAATTGTGCGTAAATTTACCAATAAAACGTGTACCACTGTCAGAACCCCAACCCATACCCAACTCAGCGTCTCGGGGCTTGTCTGACATCACAAATATGTACAGCGGCACTTTTTTGTCTTGATACACTTGTTGGGGGGTTTTGCGCCCTTGCAAATCTTCTGTTTTATTGCCATCATCAAGTTTGGGGAGCACATCACCAGACTCATCTGGCAAAATAAGTTTGGCAATGTTGCTCACAGCGTCGCTGATGCGCCCTAGGATATTTTTGGACTGCTGAGCGCTGTCAGTAATGAGCAAACGGTCATCAGGGGCATTGTACAATTGCTCAGCCTTTTGGGCGACCAAAGCCAATTTATCGCTGATGGCTTGTGATGTGCTAAATTCAAGCGGCGCAACATAAGCATTGGTGCCATCTTCTAAGGCAATGTCTTGACCTGTTGGCTCTTCTGGCGAGCCTGCGCTTTGTTCAAAACCAATGCCCGCTTCCACGTCTTTGCTAGGCAGCACCGTTTGGGTATTGACGGCGTTAAAATAACCCGTTGCCAGCAAACTGTTGCTTAGTTCGCGAGTGGCGCTGCGGTTATAGGCGTCGCCCATGTCAAAGGTCAGCAGTTTTTTGAGCAGCTCTGGCTTGACGGGCAGTTTGTCGGGGTCTGTGGTCAAGCTGTTGGTTTGGGGGTCAATGGTAAAAAACACCACTTCATCAAAAACATACTGCTGACCTGTGTCATAAATCAAGCTGACATCGGCAATGTTGTCAGGCAAAATCACATCAACCGAACTGTCAAGCCATTTGCTGTCAAAATAGCCTTCTTCGCCGCTGACATCGTTCAGTGCCGACTTGGTGGCTTCATAAGCGCCATGATGAAAAATGTCGCCTTTTTTGGGATTGGCGTCTTGCACCACTTGCAAATACGCAGGGTTATACAAACCATCGCCACGAACATCAAGTACCCAATTATCCACGCGCACAGGCTCGCCCAAACGATGAATAATGACATTTACTTCGCCCACACCTGCCTTGGTGATACTAAAATCCATGTCATAATAACCCACCGCACGCGCTGCGGCATTGACCGTTTGTCGGATACGCGCCACAGAACCACGAAAATCCGCCACACTTTGGGCGCTCATGTCTTCTAAAGCCGCCTTAATGTTGGCAAATGGCTCTTGTTTATTGTCTTTGCGCCCAAGTTTGGTCAGTTGGCTGGTGTCGGTGATTTTGTCTTGGTTTTGGGCGTCATAATATATGTGGGCTTTGACCCTGACCACGCTGTCCACGCCATCATTGAACAAGCGATTATACAGCCTTTTTATCAGACCCACTTGTTTTGGCTTGTCTATGTCGGTTTTTGTGGCATTGTGCGCGCCTTGATGCTGATACGTGGGAATATAGGCCTGTGGGTCAAGCCCTGTGGTCGTACTGGCATACTCATTGCTCACGCTTTGTAAAGTTGGCAGGCGCGTGATGGCATTCACATCAAGCCCAACAGGGCTGTCTTGATTGCCAATATACGAAATCGGCGCCCCGTCAAAATCACCGTCCAAACCTTTGTCTTGTGCCACCATGTACAATTTTTGTTCAATTTGCTCAGGGCTAAGCAAATCTATGGGCGGCGCTTGTGTCGCACTTGTGTTGGCGTCATTGGCTGTTTGTGGTTCGTTTGTGAGTGCTGCCGCTGGTAATAGCAGCACCATCAAATGACAAAACTTGATTATGTTAAATAACAAACAGGTCAGTATAGGCGTCTTATGTTTCATCATCACCACTTATGGTCAGTTCACCGCCCATTGCCGTCAATTTATCCAACAACTTACAACAGTAAACAAAAAATCCAAAAAATTTCTGCTATTATAACAACCAATTTTCACAATAAAAAGTCGCCTTGATATTTTTGGACATCATCACGATTTTGCTGGACAGTGCTGGGCAATACCATGACATCTCAATTTGTTTTATTCAAACACCGCCGTTTTAGCGCCATGTTTTTTACCCAATTTTTGGGGGCATTTAATGACAACGTCTTTAAACAAGCGCTGATTTTGGTGCTCACTTATAGCGCCGCTGCCAAACTGGGCATGAAAATCAGCCTACTTAATAACCTAGCAGCCATGTTGTTTATTTTGCCTTATTTTTTGTTTTCGGCGCTGGCAGGACAGGTTGCCGACAAATACGAAAAAGCCCTGCTCACCCGCGCCATCAAATTTTTGGAAATGGTGATTATGGCGATTGCCAGCATTGGTTTTATCTTTGAGATTTATTGGCTGTTGTTTGTGGCGCTGTTTTTGATGGGCACGCAATCTACTTTTTTTGGACCTGTCAAATACGCCTATTTGCCCGAAGCCATGCACAAAGATGAACTGGTGGGCGCCAATGGCATCTTTCAGACAGGCACCAGCCTTGCCATTTTGACAGGCATGATGATGGCGGGCATGCTCACCCAACTGGACAACTCACTGATGTGGATATGTGTCATCACGCTGGTTGTGGCAACGCTCGGTTTTGTTGCGTCCAGTTTCGTCCCTGCCACCGTCTCACACGCCAAACACCTGACCATCAATTACAACATTTTTAGCACCAGCATTGCACTGATTCGCTATTTATACGGCTTGCCTTTGTTGTTTTTTATCATTTTGGGCAACAGCTGGTTTTGGTTTTATGGGGCAACCTTTTTGACCCAAGTGCCAGAATTTAGCAAAATCATTTTGCACGGCGACGAATCGGTGGTAATTTTGCTCTTAACTTTATTTTCGGTGGGCACAGCGCTGGGCTCACTGCTGTGCAAATCGCTCACCAAAAACCAAATCAGCCTAAAACTCTTGCCCATTGGCATTGTGGGTTTGAGCGTCTTTGCCCTTGATTTGTATTGGACACTGTCGCACATTGACATCAATGCACCCAGCAGCAACGCTCATGGCACTTACGCGGTTGCCGAGCTGCTGCAACTGACTGGCGTCAAACGCGTCTTGGCAGACCTGTTCTTTTTGGGATTGGCTGGGGGCGTATACATTGTGCCGCTGTATGCCTTTATGCAGGCTTATGCGCCCATCAGTCATCGCTCGCGCGTGGTGGGGGTCAATAACATTTTTAATGCCTTATTTATGGTGGCGTCAGCGATTTTCTCCATCATCATCTTGGCCAAACTTGGACTGTCGCTGCCGCAGTTATTTTTGCTCACAGGCGTCATCAATGCTTTTTTTGGTGTTTTTTTGTACCACAAGCTCAATCAACACAAAGACAGCATGACCCCAACCCAAGAGCCTGCACCTTTATAGACACCAAACAAATTACACAAATACAACAATTTGCCCCCAGAGTGTAGCGTTTATTTGTACAGTTTTAAGATAATTTTGTTAGAATTTGGGCAATTTTGACAACTATTTTTGGATACGTCATGCACAAAATCGCTTTCGTCCTAAGCCTGTTATTGTTTGGTGGTGTCCACCAAAGCAGCTTTGCTCATATCAACCAACAAATCACCACCCATCTATCACCCGTCATGCGCGGCGAGCTCACCCGCTTTGTCAAACACACAGACGCCGCCAACATACTGACCACTCCCGTTGCCGGCGTGCCTAGTATCAGTGCGGTCGCTGATAACGTTGAGCAAATCAAAACGGTGCTTATCCCAGCTGACAAACACGCCAACACCCAGCTGGACGTAACTTTGATTGATGAATTTATTGAAGACATCGCCCCCAATGCACGCCACTACCCCACCAACTTTCCCAACCGCACCGCCGAATACGTGGGCAGCGAAAACATCAAACACCTGTCAGACTGGCTTGAACCTTATGCCAGCGCTGCCAACGCGTCTTTTGACGTGGTGCTGCGCGCCGCCAAAATCAACGGCATGGCAAGAAATCTAAACATCGGCACAGATTATGCTTTGCGCGCCAACAACCACATGGCAAAAGCCATCAAGCTCATGCCCAATCATGCAGAAGCCAATTTCTTGTACGGCATGATGATTAGTGAAGCAGGCGGTTTTAAAGAAGGCAAGAAGTACCTAGACAAAGCCGCGTCTTTGGGTTATTTGGAAGCCGAGCAAAGCCTTGCCCAAACCGAGCTGTTGGACGACAAAAAGAGCGCCGCACTGTCGCGCCTAAAGGCGCTGCAAATCAAGCACCCAGACAACCACCAAATCGCCGAGCAAGTGCGCATTGTTGAAGGGGGCGACTATTATATTTGGAACATCAAAGACAGCAATCTTTCTATCAAGCCCTTTAAATAACCCACCCAAAGCCAGCCATACCAAGCACCAACTCACCCTTGGAGCGCTTGGTATAGTGCGATTGCTTGCACCATGTGTTTGACATCGTGCACACGCACAATGCTCGCGCCTTGTTGTATTGCCAATAAATGCGCCATCACACCAATCACGTCTCTGTCTGCTGGCGTGTTTTGTTGCAAGTAATCAAGCCCGCTGCCGCTTAAAATTTCACCCAAAAAACGCTTGCGCGATACCCCAAACAACATGGGCAGCTCAAAATGAGCAATCAACTCGTCCAAACGCTGCATAAGCGCCACGTGATGCAAATGACGCTTAGCAAAGCCCATGCCCACATCAATCACGATATTGTCTTGACAAATGCCAGCAGCAACGGCACGCGCAATGTCAGCCCCAAGCTCTGATTTGATGTCAGCAATCACATCTTGATAAGTTGTGAGCTTGTCCATCGTGTCTGGCTCACCGCGACTGTGCATGAGCACCACAGGGCACGCCAATTTTGCCACCATGACCGCCGCCCCATCACGGCGCAGCGCACGCACATCATTGACCATGTCTGCGCCCGCTTCAATACCCGCCTGCATGACCGCTGGAGTGCTGGTATCCAGCGACAACCACAACTCATCGCCAAACCGACGACGCAGCGCACACACCACAGGCACAACGCGCGACAGCTCTTCGTCAGTGCTCACCTTTGGAGCATTGGGGCGCGTGGACTCTCCGCCAATGTCCACAATATCCACACCATAAGTTAGCATTTGTTCACAATGCGCCAAAGCGCCATCAAGCGTATTAAAGCGACCGCCATCGCTGAACGAATCGGGCGTTACATTGAGCACACCCATCACTTTTGGGGCGGACAAATCCAAAGTTTTGTGGCGAAACTGCAGCACACGACTGGGCAATTTTTTAACTAACATACGTACCTTTGATTGATTGGCTGACAATATCAGCCACTTTGTCAGCACCGCTCTTGGTTTTTTGATACAAGTTTTGGCAAGACGACCTTGTTTTGATTGTTTATTGGTTATTTGGGCAATCGTTTGTCAAATTTGGTTAGAACAAACGGTCTGAGCACAATCAATCTCTTTGCCTGTAGCCCAAGGCATTTGTTGGTTGGGGTTTGTTTAGTTGACCTTTTGGCTTGCTGCACCAACAAAGCTGTTTTAAGATGTTTGTATTTTGGCGCGCTTTGCCTGTATCAGTCCGGCATTGGCAAAAATTTCTGCCGCTTTTTCATCAAAATACTTTATAATACCATAAGACAAAGCACACACCAAGATTAAGGACATCCTTTGCACTATTTTGACAGGCACGAAGGCGGCGAAAATGCCATTTTAGTACACCTTGACATTCAGCAAATCAGCGACCCTGACGATTTAGAAGAATTTCGCTTACTGGCGCATTCGGCGGGAGCAAACGAGCTGACCATCATCACAGGCAGCAGAAGCAAGCCCCACCCCAAATATTTTGTTGGCACAGGCAAAGCCGAAGAAATCGCCCAAGCGGTTGAGCACCATCAAGCCGACATCGTCATTTTTAACCACAATCTTAGCCCCAGCCAAGAACGCAACCTAGAAGCCTTGATTCAATGCCGAGTGCTTGACCGCACTGGTTTGATTTTGGACATTTTTGCCCAACGCGCCAAAACTTATGAAGGCAAATTACAAGTAGAACTTGCTCAGCTCAACCACCTTTCTACCCGACTGGTGCGCGGCTGGACACACCTTGAGCGCCAAAAAGGCGGGATTGGTCTGCGCGGACCTGGCGAAACTCAGCTAGAAACCGACCGCCGATTATTACAAATCCGCGTCAATCAACTCAACAACAAACTCAGCAAAGTCAAACAAACCCGAGCCCAAGGACGCGCCAAGCGCCAAAAGTCCGATGTGCCAACCATTTCTTTGGTGGGCTACACCAACGCAGGCAAATCCACTTTGTTTAATCGCTTGGCAGATGAGCGCATTTATGCTGCTGACCAATTATTTGCCACACTTGACCCCACCTTGCGCCGCGTCCAATGGGCGGGCGTTGGCACGGTGGTGCTGGCAGACACGGTGGGTTTTGTGCGCCATCTGCCCCATGAGTTGGTAGAGAGTTTTCATGCCACTTTAGAAGAAACCCTAGAAGCCGATTTGCTTCTTCATGTCATTGACAGTGCCAGTCCTGACATGCACGAACAGATAGACGCCGTCAATAGCGTCCTTGCGCAAATCCATGCCAGCGCCCCCGTCCTGCTGGTTTATAATAAAATTGACAAAAGTGGCGAGCCTGCAGGCATTTATTACAAAGAAACAGGAGTGCCCGCTCGGGTCTATGTCTCGGCACGCGATGGCACAGGCATGGACAAACTCACACAAGCCGTCAGCGAGCTGCTCACTGGCAGGCTGTCCACTTATCATCTTCACTTGCCCTATCAAGCAGGACAACTTAAAAACACCTTGCATGAGCTTGGCGTCATCAAGCACAGCGACTATGACGACACAGGGCAAGAACAACTGACCATCACCCTTGCCAAAGACAAATTACAAGCCTTGCTTGGCAAGCACAATCTAAATCCCTTTGATGTGCTGCCCCCGCACGAAGCCAAAACGCTGGTGGTGGTGCTTGAAGACTTTGAAAAACCCTAAACAAACGGTCAGCGTTGTGCCAGCTGTGCGCTTGACATTTGTTGCCTTTGACCACCCAAACCGTCGCTGGGCATGGACACCAGCAAAGCAAGCTGACCCAAAAACTCATGGCGTGGCAGCAGCTGTGCGCCCAAACTCATCAAATGCGCGTTTTTAAGCTGACAATCCACCAGTTGAATGCCTTGTTGTTGGCACCACGCCATCAATCCCCAAAACGCCACTTTGGATGCGTCTGTGGTCTTATAAAACATGCTCTCCCCACAAAAAACAGCGCCAATATTTACGCCATACAAACCACCAATCAGTGCGCTGCGTTGTGGTTGGTTTTGCCAAACTTCAACGCTGACTGCCACGCCCAAACGGTGCAGCTGCTGATAAGCGTGCTTCATCTTGTGGGTTATCCAAGTGTCTGCTGTATAAGCTCTGGGCGCGCTGCACGCTTGTATGACTTGGTCAAACGCCACGTTGGTGGTCAGTGTCCAAGCCTGCTTTTTGGCACGGCGCACCAAAGACTTGCTGGGCACAAAACGCTCTGGCACCATCACACAGCGCGGACTGGGCGACCACCAACAAACTGGCTCACCTTCATTAAACCAAGGAAACACCCCACAACGATAAGCGTGCAATAAGGTTGCAGGGTTCAGACTGCCACCAAAACCCAAATAACCCGTCTCGTCGGTCGCTGCAAAGGTTGTCAGCACCCCAGCAAAATCAATGGGGCAACCATCAGCGATTTGGTGCATTTGTGCCAAGGTCAGTTTTTTTGTCATGCCCGTTCCTTTTGAAATAAAACCTTAACAAATAATAACAAAGCTATGTTTTATATACAAATCTTTGTGTATAATGGCAAAATTCAGCAACACAAAGGAATTATCATGCTTGCTTGCTTTATGTCCAAACATTTTGTGCCCAAACTTTGCGCCATTATGGTTGGCGCCTTGATGGTTGGCGCCTGCCAAAATCGTCACCAAAGCCACCCCACCAATCAAAGCGCCATTCCCCCCAGTGCTCAAGCCTTGTTTACAAATAGCGAGCACGCTTTGTCCACCCAAGCCAAAAACGAACTTTTGGACGCGCTAAAAACCCACATGGCAGCTGAGCGTTTTGTGGTTTCTACACATTATTATCAAGTCCTGCCCATTGACCACCCAGACAGCATAGATAAAAACGCCAGCAACATTTGGACAAGCGTCATCAAAACCAACGAATACCGCCAAAACAAACTAAGCAGCAGCTACCAAGACACATCATTTCGCCGCGCCATTGACTATTTATACCCCAGCGGTGGTGATGACGCGCTGGGCACTGATTTGGGTGAGTTGCCTTATTTACGCTTTGATGACGAAATGACAGGCGCCACCGTCAAGACCGTTACACGCGCTGTGGGCATGAGCGACGATTATCAAGCACTCTATGATGACATTGACGACATCAGGCAGCACGCTGGCAACAACTGCGTTTATCAAGCCCAATTTGCCATGTCAAAAAGCAGCACCAAATCAACCAAAAACGCACTTAACAACTGTCAAGCACAACTAAAAGAAGCCGCCAACCAGCTGCTGCTGCAAGCACAAGGCTACCAAATCGGCGACATCAAGCACATCAACCGCTGTGTTGCCGACTACAAAAAAGGCTTTGATGGGCTGCTTGGACACGCCAACCAATCACAAAACGCACACGATGTCTTATATGCCAACTATGAAGCGTGCGATTTGCTGCACCATGTCAATCGGCGCTTAGAACCCAGTGTGTATACCGACAATCACTCACCACAAAAAGAACTCCAAGCCTTTCAGGCGGTCAAAGTCTGTCTAAATCAGCATCAAGACAAACTAAACACCCTATACGCCCAAGGCAAAAACTACCAACATCACAGCAGCGCATACGCCCAAAGTTATGTGGACTATGCCAACTGCACCACCAGTGCCTTATACCCTTTGCTAGGCAATGACAAAGCACCAGAACTTGCCAGCGACTTTACCAGCGCCAAAACCGCCATGGCAGACAACGAACAGACGCTGTTTTATACAGACTTTAGCGACAGCGATGACAACTTTGCCAAATATCAAGGCATTGGTGGCTGGCTAAATGCTTACAAGGACATGAAAGCTAAACGCTCCCCAAACAATGACACCGACGCGACGCCACCTACGGGGGAATTTGGCATTTATGGCAGCATGTTAAGCAGCATGCTTGATTATGTCAAACAAACGCCTGAGCAAATCCACGCCCAAAACCTGTACCAATACAATCACTTATCCATCACCAGTTTGGCGCACCACAACCCACAAAAACAACAAACTCGGCTGCTTTATTCTTTGGATTTTCATTCGCCAACCGCCAGCCAATCGGCGCAGCTGCCCATCAACATGGATTTTGAGCAAGGCGTTGCCACAGCAGACGTGTCGGCAATTTTGCCCTTTGTTGCTCTGACAGCCCCCAAATACGCCCCATTGCCCCAAGACGTTCCCAACGGGCTGATGACTTTTGCTTTGCCCAAAGAACTTGCCCAAAAAATCCCCAGCTCGCTGATTTATCAAGCCATCATCTCTGGCATGAACAAGGCCTACCAACATATCCACAACGAAAAATTTACTCCTGTGGACATCGGTGGTGATTTGTTTGCTAAAGAAATTGGGGCGCGGCGCGCCATCAAACTTGAACTGAGCAGCAAAGAGCTTGGCATCGTCTATGCCACCATCGCCAAGCACGTTGTTGCTGAGCTCAAGGCTTATGTGGACGCCAACCCACAGCTTTATCCTGACAGCGTCGCCCCCAAAGACCGTCCCCGCCAAAACATCAAACAAGGCGACTTTCAAGCCGACAAACTCAAAACACTGATTGACAATTTTGCCGCCATCAACAGCGCTTATCGCACCAGCGATGTGGGTGGGTTGTTACAAATCATTGAAGGTTTGTTGCCGCTAAGTTTTGATGGCGCAAGTTATTTGTATCTTGACACCAAAGGCAAGCTCATCGGCGCACAACACATCACATCGTTTGACAGCGACATATACAATCTGCGCACCCAGTCGGTCAATCAAATACGTTATGACAAAACTTTGTTTGACAAACACGCTTTGCACGAACAATTTGCACACACTTTTGCTCAGCGTGCCAGTTTTGATGGCTCAGCATGGCTCAGTGGACACATCAACGATTATCGCCTAAAACAGCAAGCCCAAGACGCACGCTGCTTTTATGACCGACCAACCACTCAAAAGGCAACAAGCACACAAGACGCCACCGAAGCCGAGCAACTATTTTGGTGAGAAGTTGTCATCAGATACAGGATACCATCATGAAATTTATTAAACCCTTAAGTTTGACCATTGCCAGTGCGCTGCTGACGGCTTGCGCCACCACAAACACGCCTGCACCAGCTTTTCAAGGCAATGCCAAAGACCAAGCAACAAAAGCCATCAGCGCACAACTGCGCTCAGCGTTTGGCTACCAGACCGATGTCTACGTTCTAAACCAGCCGCACCAAGTGGCACAACAAACAGACACCGCCGACTGTGCCACCTTGCATGACAACGCCTACGTCGCTCTGGCCAAACTTGCCAAACAGCACAAACACGACATCAGCGATGACCTTTATACAAACCAACGCCAAAAAATTCGCGATGATTATCTTGACTGCCAAGAAGCACAAAAAGCAAGCCACAATTATCCAGCCTTTGATTTTGGTGAATTTTATCAACACAACGCCCCAATCACCCCAAAGCAGAGCCAAGCCTTTGCAACACAGTTACAAACAGGCATTGACAATGACGCAGCAGACACATCGCTCACCAAACTGGACGCCAAAAAAGCCCAACTGCTGCGCGAATACCTGCTAAAACCGAGCAAATTTTCTGTGGTAGGCAGTTATGCACCATTTCAAGGCAAAATCAGCGCCCTGCCCATGATAAGCTATCGCGCCAAAAACTTAAGCGCTTCATTGGCTCAGCCCATTTATCTTGACATCAATGCCCAAGGCGTTTATTTGTGGGCAGACAATTTTGCCCTTGCCAACAGCCAATTTATTGACAAAAGCCTTGGCGATACATGGCATAACAAGTGGCTGTTTGTACCTATCAACGATGGCAGCTTGCCAACAGAGTTCGCCAAAGACCTGCTCAGAGCCCTTTTAGACGCCCAAAAAGAACGCTTTGCTGCCCTAAACAGCGCCGATTTTCAGGCACTTGAGCCAGCAAGGTTTGAGCTGCCCTTTGTTGAACAAACGCTGCCCAGCAGCACCATCAACACCATCAAACAAACCCCCCAAATCATCAAACAACAAACCAGCCCCCAAGACAAAGCCTATGGCGATTATGTCTTTGCTGACACTTTGTACAACACCATCACCGCCAAATATCCCACACTTGCCCAACAGACGCCCACTTTTTTTGAAAGAACCATCAGCGAAGGACACAGCGTCATTGAAATTGCCAACATCACAGACAGCCATGATGGGCACGACAAGCAAGCGCCAAACATCAACAGCGAATTTTTGATGCGCGCCTTGTTTTTGTACCTAAAAAACAAGATTGACGACTACACCGCCAACACCAATCAAAACAGCCAGCAACCAGCGCCTTATGCCGCCATCACCCATTATGGCATCAACAATGGCAAACTTTCATGGCTGCATCAGCGTCATTATTTTGGCGATTTTAATTTGCAAGGGGGACAATTTAAAACGCTTACTGGCGGTGAACCCATTTTTGTAGACAGCTTTACCCACATACAAAAACACAAAGACATGGGCGAATTTAACCGTCTGCCGCCAAGCGCACGAACGCCAAATGCCCAAAACAGCGTCAATGTTTTTGCCTACAAAAATGTGCTGCTAGAGCGCCTAAAAAACAGTGATGACAACTACTTACAAGCAATGCTGGCGCTGTTATTTGACATCAATTCTGACACGGCCGCAGAGCCGACATCGCCAGAGCACAGCCCCAGCGATTAAAAGCCAATGGAAAAATCTTCACAAAAACGCTATAATAATCGGCTGTTTTAGTTTTTAATTGTTTATCAAGAGCATCGCTGGTGCTTTTGATGCGTTTTTACAAGGTGCATTATGGCAGGTCATAGTAAATGGGCAAACATCAAACATCGTAAAGCCAAACAAGACGCCGCAAAGGGCAAAATCTTTACCAAGATTATCCGTGAAATCGTCTCCGCCAGCAAAGGTGGCGACCCTGACCCTGCCAACAATCCCCGCCTGCGTGCCGTGCTAGAAAAAGCCAACGCCGCCAACATGACCAAAGATGTCATCAAGCGTGCCATTGAACGCGGTCAAGGCGGTGGTGAAGGCGACAACGTCCAAGAAATCACCTACGAAGGCTATGGCGTGGGCGGTGTGGCGGTGATTGTAGAGACCATGACCGATAACGTCAATCGCACGGTGGGCGAAGTTCGCCACGCCTTTAGCAAACACGGTGGCAACCTTGGCACATCTGGCTCGGTGGCGTATTTGTTTAGCAAACGCGGTGAGATTGTCTTTGGTGATGTTTCGCTAGAAGAGCAAGTGATGGAGATTGCCCTAGAAGCAGGAGCAAGCGACATTGAAAACGATGGTGAGAGCTTGCTTGTCATCACCGAGCCCAATGACTTTGGGGCAGTGATGGACGCTTTGGCAGAAGCTGGTTTAAAAGCGGACAATGCCGAAGTTACCATGTCGCCGTCCACCAGTGCTGATATTGATAATCTTGATGACGCCCAAAAAGTGCTAAAAATGATTGATATGTTAGAAGATTTGGATGACGTGCAAGAAGTTTATACCAATGTCAATTTTAGTGATGCGGTGATGAATGAGCTAAATGCCTAGTTGATAAAACTAATGGCAAATAAGAAGATGGTCAATGAGAACTCATTAAGGAAAATGTCATGAACAAACTGGCTTTAACACTATCACTTTTACTTTTGCCATTATTAACAACTTTCGCCTACGCCAAAACTGTGGCAGGTTATGATTTTAACAAATACCCTATCAAAGTTTATACAGGCAAAAAAGCTCCATTAAAACTAACCAAAAGTGATGATTGGTGGTTTTTTCGCACACGCATTCGTGATATTCACCACGATGGCACAGTTGGTTTTGCTGGTAAATATATGGTTGGCATTTGGGGGTGTGGTGCAGGGTGCATCATGGGTGCAATGGTGGATAAAAGCACTGGCAAAGTGTATGGCTTGCCCATTGGCGAGAATACACCCTACGATCTTGGTTGCAGCCATAAGTTTGATAACCCTTTGGAAAATGAACGGGTGGTCTTTTTTCCAAACAGCCGCCTGTTTGTAACTCGTGATTGTGAAAATGAACAGATTGGCAATAGCAATCAATATCTTGAAAAATACACCTTTAATATGTACCTTTGGGACGAGAAAACCAAAAAATTTAAACTGACCAAAAAGGTTCATAAGACCCAAACTACCATTCGCGATTGGTAAAATCAAACAACAAGAGAAAACCTCATGACCACCCTGCCCGATTATGTCCGCTCCATCATCACCGCCACCGTTTATGATGTTGCCATACGCACCCCGCTTGACAAAGCAGACAAATTATCCACCCGCTTTGGCAACGACATTCGCCTAAAACGTGAAGACTTACAGCCAGTATTTAGTTTTAAACTGCGTGGGGCTTATAACCGTATCAGCCAATTATCAGACGAACAAAAAGCCAAAGGCATCATCTGTGCTTCTGCGGGCAACCACGCCCAAGGCGTTGCTTATTCGGCACATCGCTTGGGGCTAAACAACTTAATTGTCATGCCAAAGACCACGCCCGACATCAAAGTGCAAGCGGTCAAAGCCTTTGGCGGTACGGTGCATTTGCATGGCGACAGTTTTGATGAAGCCAACCGCTTTGCCATAGACAAAGCAAAAGCAGACGGTCTAACCTACATCGCCCCTTATGATGACGAGTTGGTTATCGCAGGGCAAGGCACAGTCGCCTTAGAGCTCTCCCAAGACTGGCGAGAGCTAGAATATGTGTTTGTGCCAGTTGGCGGTGGTGGCTTGGTGGCAGGGATTGCGGCGTTTTTGGGGGAAATCGCCCCCCATGTCAAAGTCATCGCCGTAGAATCTGAAGGTTCAGCTTGCCTAAATGTCGCCCTACAAGACGGTGAACGAACCCGACTGTCGCAGGTGAGTTTGTTTGCTGACGGTGTGGCGGTTGCCCAAATCGGTCAATTGCCCTTTGAGATTGCCAATTTACCCAAATCAAACGGTCAAGGCAAGGTGATTGACGATGTCGTTACGTGCAGTAACGATGAAATTTGTGCGTCCGTCAAAGACATTTTTGAAGAAAATCGCCACATTGTTGAACCATCTGGAGCACTGGCGTTGGCAGGGCTAAAAAAATACGTGCAAACGCACCGCTTGACAGGCAAAAACATGGTTGCCATCGTCTCAGGGGCAAACATGAATTTTGACCGCTTGCGTTATATCGCCGAACGCACCGAGATTGGTGAACAAAAAGAAGCGATTTTTGCGGTACAAATCCCCGAAAAAACAGGGGCGTTTTTAGACTTTTGTCGCACCCTACAAGGGCGTAACATCACCGAATTTAACTACCGTTTTGACGCCACTTGTCCAAATGTTGCTCATATTTTTGTCGGCATTGCCCTAAAAGAAGGACAAAAAGAGCGTACCACTATCAAACAAGCGTTGGACAATCAAGGTTATACCAGCGTTGATTTGACCGATGACGAAACCGCCAAAACGCACATTCGCTACCTGATTGGTGGTCATGCCCGCCTTAATAATGAACAACTGTTTCGGGTGATTTTCCCTGAACGCCCTGGGGCACTGCTCAACTTCTTAGAAAAGCTCGGACAAGACTTTAACATCACCTTATTTCACTACCGCAATCATGGGGCGGCCGAAGGGCGCATTTTGGTAGGACTGCAAGCGTCCATTGGCAGCAGTCGCCAAATTGTGGACGCGCTGGGCGAGATTGGTTATCAGTGCAACGCCCTGACAGACAACACAGGTTATCAGCTGTTTTTAAAATAACTTCGCTTCGCCTTGTTTGTCCTGATGGCGCACCAACAAACCACCATCAACACCCTGACACGCATCAAACACCACACTAAATGTGCTGCCTTGCCCAAGGGCGCTTTGAATGTCCAGCGTGGCTTTGTGTCTTGTCAGTGTGTGCTTGACAATCGCCAAACCCAGTCCACTGCCCCCAGTTTGGCGACTTCTGCCCTTATCCACCCGATAAAAGCGTTCCGTCAGGTGTTTTAGGTGTTTTTTGGCAATGCCTTCGCCCCAATCTTGCACCGCAAATAACACCTGCTTGCCTTGTTTGGTCAATGAAATATGAATTGGCGTGCCGTCTTTGGTGTGGTGTATGGCGTTGACGATTAAGTTGCTCACCACGCTGTAGAGTTCTTTATAACCGCCAAAAACCCACAAATCTGCATCAATGCCAGTGGTGATTTGATGGGCTGTGCCCATCGCTTTGGCATCTTGTGCCGCACTGATGGTCAATGCCGACAAATCCACTGGCTCAAAATGCTGACAATAATGCTCGTCATTTTCTAAGCGCGACAAAATCAACAAGTCTTCCACCAAATCAAGCATGCGTTTGCTTTCTTTTTGCATTAAACCCACAAAATCTTGTCTGAGCGCCATCTCCAAATCAGGCGTGTCTTGCATGATTTCCAAAAACCCATAAATCGCCGTCAAAGGCGTGCGTAGCTCGTGCGACACATTGGCAACAAAAGCGTTTTTGCTCACATCAAGCTGCTCACCAATGGTGATGTCATAAGCAATAAGCATACTGGCTTTGGCTTCAACAGGGATAATGCTTAGCAGCAACGTGCGTTCATCGGACTGAATTTTTATGCCTTTGATTTCATGCCCTTGTTTGATGTTCTCTGACAACCCACCATCATCAAACGCGCTTAGACAGTGCTTGATTTTTTGTCTTTTGTTGGTTTTTGACAACTTAAAATAATTTTTTGCCAAAGCATTATGCCAGCTGATTTTGCCGCTTTTGTCTATCATCATCACCGCACAAGGGATGGCAGTTATCATGCGATTAAAGCGCTCTATCATGGCTTTAAGTTGACGTTTGTATTTTTCTTGTTTTTTGTGCTGTTGTACCAACTCCCCAAACACATGTTGCCACACCCCCAGCCTTGTGGGCGGGTGGGTGGTTGGTGATTTGAGCCATCGTATCAGCCAGTGCAAACAATACAAATGATACACCACAACCGCCAAAAGCACCGCTGTTACCATCAGCAGCGACCAATACACCCCAGCAACCATGGCAGCCAATATCGCCACAAAAGCAAGCAGCACCAAAATCAAGACGCCATACCACACCACCGCCATCGTTCACCCACCAAAGCAGTAGCCCACGCCACGCACCGTCTGGATGTAGCCATGCAAAGCAAATTTTTGTAATTCGCGGCGCAGGCGACCCACCTGCACATCAACGGTTCGCTCTTCAATAAACACATGGTCGCCCCACACCAAATCAAGCAGCTGACGGCGACTATAAATGCGATTGGGGTGAGTCATAAAAAAATGCAGCAACCTAAATTCAGACAACCCAAAACTCAACACCATCTCCCCAACTTTGACCGTGCGCCGATTGGGGCACAAAGTTAGTTGACCAAAATGCACCGTGTCGCTTTGTTTTTGTGGCGCAACCCGTCGCAGCAGCGCCTTGATACGCGCGACAAATTCTTTGTTTGAAAAGGGTTTGACAATATAATCGTCCGCCCCCAAATTGAGCCCCAACTCCTTGTCCGTCTCATCACCGCGAGCCGTCAGCAAAATGATGGGCAACTCTTTGGTGCGTTTATCACACCTAAGCCTTTGTAAAAATTCAATGCCAGACATCGCTGGCAACATCCAATCTAGCACCACCACATCTGGCAATTTATCATCAATCATCGCTTTTGCCACTTCGGCATTTTGTGCAGTTTGTACCACAAATCCCGCCTGCTGCAAACAAAACTCCACCAAACGCTGAATTGCCAATTCGTCTTCCACCACCAACACCGACGCCATCATCACTCCCTATCACCAGCAAAATCTACATCAATCATAGCGCAAAGCCAATGATGGCGCAACCGTCCACGCCATTTGCCAACATCTGCCCAAACAACCCAACAAAAGCCAAGAAATTTTTCCAAATTGACCGATTTTTTGATATCATGGCAACTGTTTTTGACAAATGACATAGGTGGGTTTGTGAATATCCAACAACAACTTTCCAACAAAATCCAACAAGCCATGATAAAAGCGGGCGCAGACGCCAACTGCCAAGCCCTAGTGCGCCAATCAAGCAAACCCCAATTTGGCGATTATCAAGCCAATGGCATGATGGCAGCTGCCAAAAAACTGGGCAAAAACCCCAGAGACTTCGCCGCAGCCGTTTTAAATGAACTTGACATCGCCAACATCGCCGATAAACTTGAAATTGCAGGGGCGGGCTTTATCAACATCTTTTTAAAAGACAGCACACTTGGCAGCCTTGCCCAAGCCGCTTTGACTGATGACAAACTGGGCATTCACCCACAGCACACCCAGACGGTGGTGGTGGATTATTCGTCTCCCAATGTCGCCAAAGAAATGCACGTAGGACATCTGCGCTCTACCATCATCGGCGATGCGGTGGTGCGCACCCTTGAATTTTTGGGCAACAAAGTCATTCGCGCCAACCATGTCGGCGACTGGGGCACACAATTTGGCATGCTCATCGCTTATCTGGAAAAAATGCAAAATGAGCAAGCCAACGACATGGATTTGAGCGATTTAGAAGCGTTTTATCGCGCCGCCAAAGCCTGTTACGACCGTGATGAAGTCTTTGCCCAAAAGGCACGCCATTATGTGGTACTGCTACAAAGTGGTGATGAATATTGCCTAAGTATGTGGCAAAAACTGGTGGACATCACCATGGCACAAAACCAAAAAAGCTATGACAGACTCAATGTGAGTCTAAGCCCCAACGACGTGATGGGCGAAAGTTTGTACAACCCCATGCTCCAAGACATCGCCGATGACCTGCAAGCCCAAGGTCTGGCAGTCAAAGACAATGGCGCGTTAGTGGTGTTTCTTGATGAATTTAGCAACAAAGAAGGCAAGCCCTTGGGCGTGATTATCCAAAAGCAAGATGGTGGATTTTTGTACACCACCACCGACATTGCCGCCGCCAAATACCGCTACGAAACGCTGGGGGCACAGCGCGTCTTACTGTTTACCGACGCGCGCCAAATTCAACACGCCCAGCAAGCATGGACAATTACGCGCAAAGCAGGTTATGTGCCTGATGAGTTTGCTCTTGAGCACCACCATTTTGGCATGATGCTCGGCAAAGATGGCAAACCCTTTAAAACGCGCACAGGCGACACCATCAAGCTCAACGACTTGTTGGACGAAGCCCTATCGCGTGCCGACACACTCATCAGCCAAAAAAACCCCGCACTCACAGGTGCACAAAAAACCGCGGTGGTTGAAGCGCTCGCCATTGGCGCGGTCAAATACGCCGATTTGTCCAAAAATCGCACCACAGACTATGTGTTTGACTGGGACACCATGCTCAGCTTTGAAGGCAACACCGCCCCATATGTGCAATATGCTTATACGCGCATTTGTTCCATTTTTAATAAAGCCAACATCAGTGCCAAAGAGCTTTCTGGCGACATTATTCTAAACGAAGACAAAGAACGCGCTTTGGCGCTTAAGCTGCTGCAGTTTGAAGAAGCGGTTACTTTGGTTGCCAAAGACGGCACGCCACACCTTTTGTGCCAATATCTTTATGAACTGGCGGGGGCTTTTTCATCGTTTTATGAAAGTTGCCCCATTCTTAGCGCCGCTGACCCCACCAAACAAAGCCGCTTACAACTTTGTGCTTTAACCGCGCGCACGCTCAAACAAGGCTTGGATTTGTTGGGCATTAAGACGGTTGAACAAATGTAAGCCAAAATACGCCAAACGCTTTGGCAAACTTTGACTTATCGGCGCGGTCTTTGGGCAGTCCAGACGACTGCAGCCGTCTTTTATACAACCTATAGCAACTTTTGACAACAAACAACGCCATGACACAACAACCCACCATATCAGACAAACTGCGCGCCGACAAATGGCTGTGGGCGGCGCGCTTTTTTCGCACCCGTACCCTTGCCAAAGAAGCGATAGAAGGCGGCAAAGTCCACATGAACGGTCAAAAAATCAAAACCAGCAAAGAATTGCGCGTGGGCGACGTGTTGACCATTCGTCAAGGCAGCGCCAGCGTACAAGAACAAAAAACCATTGTCATCAAAGCCTTATCCGAAACTCGGAGCAACGCCACCGCCGCCGCCACACTTTATGAAGAAACCCCAGAGAGCCAAGAGTTGCGAGCATTTTTTGCCCAGCAGCGCCGACTGCAAAATTTGGCACGCCCAAGCAGCAAACCCGACAAAAAACAACGCCGCGACTTACAAAAATTTCAAAATCAATGGTAAAAGTGGTACAATCAAACAAAATCTCTTTTGTTGATGACCATGAATGCACCCACATCTGTTTTGTTTGTTTGCCTTGGCAATATTTGTCGCTCGCCATCTGCCGAAGCGGTGATGACCGCCAAAGCCAAAAATAAGGGACTAAAGATACGTTTTGACTCAGCAGGCACAGCCAATTATCACGTTGGTTCACCACCAGACAAACGCGCCATACAAGCCGGTCAAAAACTTGCTTATCAATTGACTGGGCTACGCGCCAGACAAGTCAGCGTTCAAGATTTTTATGATTTTGATGTGATTTTTGCGATGGACAATCACAACTTGAGCGACTTACAACGCCTAGCTCCCAGCGATGGCATGGCGCATATCATGCTTTTTGACCGCCTGCCAGTTGCCGACCCTTATTATGGCACGCTCAACGATTTTGATGAGATGTTTGCCCACATTCAGCGCGCCAGCGACCATTGGCTCAACCTTTGGCTCAATCAAGCAAAATAGGACACCCATGCAGCCGGACATTTTTTTCAATCACGATTTATCTTATTGCAACACCATGGCGTTGTCGTGTGTGGCAGACGTTGCCATCGCGCTTGAAAATGAAGCACAAATTGCCGCCGCCATCGCCCACGCCAAAACACAAAACTTAGCGCCATTTGTGTTGTCAGGGGGCAGCAATGTGATTTTACCAAGTCGCCTGCGCGCTTGTGTGTTGCTGCCCAAATTTATGGGCATTGATGTTCTTGAAGAACAAGCCGAGCACATCACACTGAGTGTTGGCGGCGGACAACATTGGCACAGTTTTGTGCAGCACTGCTTGTCTCATGGCTGGTTTGGGCTAGAAAACTTGGCACTGATTCCAGGTTTGGTTGGAGCCAGCCCCATTCAAAATATCGGCGCCTATGGCGTGCAAGTCTCTGATTTAATTGACCACGTTGTGGCTTATGACCTAGAAACTGGCGAGCGTCTTATCTTTGACAAGCGTGCGTGCCAATTTGCCTATCGCCATAGTCTGTTCAAGCAACACCCCAATCGCTATTTGATTAGCCGTGTTGTCTTTACATTGCACAAAGACCCCAACAAACTCATCACCAGCTATGGCGACGTTGCCAGTGTCGCTCGGCACATTGCCATCAAACACGGTCGCACCACCATCACCCCAACCGACGTGTTTTTGGCGGTCATTCAAATTCGTCAAAGCAAACTGCCCAATCCTGAAGATTTGCCAAACTGCGGCAGCTTTTTTCAAAATCCCATTATCACTATTGACAATTATCAACAGCTTAAACAAACGTTTGCCAAGCTGCCCTGCTACGCTGTTGATGACCATTTGGTCAAAATTCCTGCTGGCTGGCTCATTGACCAAGCAGGTCTTAAGGGCAAAGGGGTGTTTCCCATACTCACCCACACACACCAAGCCCTAGTGCTGACCAATCACACGCCTTATCGCGCCACACAAGCAGACATTGACGCAGCCCAAACACTCATCACCCAACAGATAAAAGACAAATTTGGCATCATGCTTGTGCGTGAGCCTGTTTGGGTTAGTGCTCAAGGGGCAGTCTGGTGAGTTTGGCAACGCTCAGAATATGGCGACCGCTGTTGAGATTGTTGATTGCGCTGCTTTTGATGGGTGTGTTGCCATTGACGCCTTTATTTGCCAACCTTGGTGTGATGTTGTTGTCCATTTTTTCCAATATAACGCTGACAACCAGCACCAACACGCCCAGCAGCATTGTGGTCTTGGGCGGTGGACTTACCAACAACAAACAAACACCCCCCACCATCATTCTCAACCATTACAGCCAAGCGCGCGCCGCTCATGCGCTCATGCTCTCACAACAAACATCATTGCCCATCATCACCAGCGGCGTCGAATCGCCTTGGCTGCGCGACTATTTGACGGCGACTGACACCAACAAACCCATCGTGATTGGCGAAAACGCCAGCATGAACACTTGTGAAAACGCCATTTTTACCGCCAAATTGCTTCACCATCATGAACTGCCCACCGACGTTTATTTGGTTACTGACCGCTATCATATGGCGCGAGCACGCAGACAATTTGCCCTTGCTGGTGTCAGCACCCACCCCCATGACGCGCCTTTGGCTGTGTCGCTTGGTTGGCTAAGTCCCAAACAAAATCTGATTCACAGTCGCAGGGTGGTTTATGAGTTTATCGCCCTAGCCAGAGACATCATCTCCCCACAAAACAACTGTCGCAGCTACCACAACATCAGCATTGAAGAAATTAGCACGCCCAGACGCCAAGTCAGCAGCTTTAGTTTTTACAATTAACGGCTCATCACTTACACCCATTTTGACAAAACTCTTGACATCTAAAGTGATGTGCGCGTTATCTGCATTGCCCCTATTGAGCACCGCAACGGCTCGTGAATTAAAATGAGCCCAAAACCCGCCATGGGTTCTTTTATTTGGGCAAACTTATGCACAAATCCACTGCCATACAACTGACATTGTCGGTGGCGGCATAATTATGCCATTCAAGCTGCCAACACCCAATACCGCCATCCTAGATACAACGTATCAAAAGCAAAATGGACGCTTAGAGATTTGTTGTCAATACAACAATGCTTTTGGGACAAATTTGCTCAGCCACAAAGATTTACCAAATAAACCACAAAAGCGCTTGCATTCTAACAAAAAAAGTATATAATACACGCCTACGGAAGCGTGGCAGAGCGGTTGAATGCACCGGTCTTGAAAACCGGCGATGGGAGACCATCCGTGAGTTCGAATCTCACCGCTTCCGCCATCATTTGTCTTATCTTTTTTCTCTTTTTGGAAGCGTGGCAGAGCGGTTGAATGCACCGGTCTTGAAAACCGGCGATGGGAGACCATCCGTGAGTTCGAATCTCACCGCTTCCGCCATCATAGGCACTCCATCACCAAGGCATGTCATTTTATCTGTTGTGTGTGCCACACAATCCTACTGTTCTGACACATCACCCAAACCACCAGAGCCAATGCCTACCAACAGAAATTGCCACAATCTGGCTTGACAAAACACATCATAGGCTTAATAATAGCCTTTTTAGCTATCGCCGAACCTTATGATGACCACCCTAACAATAATTCAGCCAGACGATTGGCACATCCACCTAAGAGACAACCAAGCCCTAGACACCACCGTAGCACACGCCGCTGGCAGCTTTAATCGCGTGATTTGTATGCCCAATCTTGTGCCACCTGTCAAGACCGCCAAAGACGCGCTGGCTTATCGTGAACGCATTTTGACCGCCCTTAACAACAGCGCCATCAGCGACGAGCGCAAACGCGCTTTTGACCCACGCATGGTGTTGTATCTGACCGACCAAACTGACGCTGACGACATCAAGGACGCCGTTGCCACAGGCGTGGTGTCAGCAGTCAAACTCTATCCTGCTGGCGCAACCACCAATTCAGCAGACGGCGTAACCGATATTTTGGGGCGCTCGTCCGTCTTTGAAGCCATGCAAAAATACGCACTGCCCTTATTGGTGCATGGTGAAGTTACCCATCACGATGTGGACATCTTTGACCGCGAAAAGCGCTTTTTGGACGATGTGCTTAGTGTGATTATCAAAAACTTTCCCCAACTAAAAATCGTCATGGAGCACATTACCACCGCTGACGCTGCCGATTTTTGTTTGGCACAAGATACACATGTCGCCGCCACCATCACGCCACAACATTTGTTATTCAACCGCAACCATTTATTGGTTGGTGGCGTCAAGCCACACTTTTATTGTTTGCCCATTTTAAAGCGCGCCAACCATCAAACACGCCTGTTAGAAGTTGCCACATCGGGTAACCCTAAATTTTTCTTGGGCACAGACTCTGCCCCACACGCCACCGATACCAAAGAAGCCGCTTGTGGCTGTGCTGGCTGTTATAGCGCCGTTCATGCTTTGCCCTTGTACGCCACCGCCTTTGAACAAATGAACGCACTGGACAAACTGGAGAATTTTGCCAGCCGCTTTGGTGCAGAGTTTTATGGCTTGCCCATCAACACCAGTACCATCACTTTGGTCAAACAACAACAAACCATCGCCCACAGCTACCCTTATCTTGATGGAAAAACGCTGACCCCATTATGGGCAGGACAAACAATCGCATGGACAGTGCAATGAACCAAGAAACCAAATTGCCCACAACAAGTGCGCTTGCCAAGCGTTTTCGTGGATTTTTGCCTGTGGCACTTGATGTAGAAACGGCAGGCTTTAACGCCCAAACTGACGCACTGCTAGAGATTGCCTGCGTGCCAATTTTGATGAACGATGATGGCAAACTCTACCAAGGCGAAGCGCTAAACGCCCACATTGAGCCTTTTGCTGGTGCCAATTTAGAAAAATCTTCGTTAGAATTTACAGGCATCAACCCCGATAGCCCTTTTCGCAAAGCCATCGCCGAAGACGAAAAAACGGCGCTAAGGCGCATTTTCAAGGCACTCAAAGCCGTCAAAAAACAATATGGCTGTCGGCAATGCGTGCTTGTAGGACACAATGCTCATTTTGATTTGGGGTTTTTAAACGCCGCCATTGCCCGCACCAACAGCAAAAACCACTCACCTTTTCATGCGTTTAGCGTGCTAGACACCGCCAGTTTGTCCGCATTGGCGGTTGGGCATACCGTACTGGCTCGGGCTTGTGTGCTCGCTGGCATTGAATTTGACAACCAAAATGCCCACTCTGCGCTTTATGACACCCAAAAAACTGCTGAGTTATTTTGTCGTATTTTTAACCAAATATCCATGCTACCTAGCACATCTCAAGGAGAAAACCATGCCATCTTTTGACATCGTTTCTGAATTGCAACTCATTGAAATCAAAAATGCCATCAACAACACCAACAAAGAAATCGCCACACGTTTTGATTTTAAGGGCAGCGACATCAGCGTAGAGCTCAACGAAAAAGCCAAAACCGTAACCATCACCACCGACAACGAATTACAAACCGATAACGTTTATGCCATCTTTGAAAAACAACTCATCAAACGCGGCGTAGACCTACAATCGCTTGAGCCACAAGACAAAACCACGTCGGGCAAACACAACAAACAACTCATCAAGCTCAAAGACGGGTTGGACAGCGATACCGCCAAAAAAATCAGCAAAGCACTCAAAGAAAGCGACCTAAAAGTCTCTGCCAGCATTCAAGGCGATAAAATTCGCGTCAGCGACAAGAAAAAAGACAACCTACAACAAGCAATGGCATTTGTCAAATCCAAATCTTTTGGTGTGCCCCTGCAATTTAACAACTTTAAAGATTGACTGGCTGAGTTTATCAGCAAAAAATCAAAAAATGCTTGACCATTTAAATTTATTTGTTATAATAGGCTCACTTTCGGAACAACGGTGAAAGCGCCGAAAGTCAATAAAACAATCAGATGATTGGTTTTATGTCCTTGCGCTCCATTCGTCTAGAGGCCTAGGACATCGCCCTTTCACGGCGGTAACAGGGGTTCGAATCCCCTATGGAGTGCCAATATTCTGAAAGCCACGTTTCCCAAAGCGTGGCTTTTTCTTTGCCTTCTGTTTCCGCTTTGCATAGCAAAATTGCTTCTAATGGGTTCATGCCAATATAAATTGCCAGTTCGGCAATGAGTGTATCACTAGGCTTTAAACCTTTCCCTTTGTAGTTTTTAAATGTACTCACTCTTTGTTGGGTAATGCCTAATCTTTCAGCCAATTTCTCTTGGTTGCCAGCTTTTTCAATCGCTTTATCAAAAATTTGTTTAATCATCACAAAAAACCCTTGATTTTTTACACCGTTTTATGGTGTAATACTCTTTGTAAGAAAGCAGCAAAATTTTTTTGCTATTTTTTACACCATAAAGTGATGTAAAAACTTTTGGTCTTAAACCAAACAACCCCTAATCTAACTAAATCTTTGAAACAGTCGGATTAGAAGAGTG